>CAWHZO010000013.1:0-106694 GCA_963833915.1 uncultured Actinomycetota bacterium | reverse complement strand
ACGCAAACGACCTACCGCGACCTGTATCCACGCCAACTGAGCCTGGCAAAGCTGTTCGCGGACAATGGTGTTCCGATGATGACCGGGACGGATGGCGGATCCATGATGGCCCCCGGCCTCACCCTGCGCCAGGAGTTCGCCGAACTGGCGAAGGCGGGCCTTTCACCGCTGAAAATCCTGCAAATGACCACCATCAACCCAGCGCAATATCTCGGCCGCCAGGACACCATGGGGACCGTCGAGCCCGGGCGGAACGCCGACCTGGTCGTACTGGACGCCAACCCCCTCGACGACGTGGAAAACCTGCACCGGATCAACGCCGTGGTCAGAGCAGGCACTCATTACTCGGCCGCGGAGTTGGCCGCACTCAAGCTCCGCGTGAGTGCCAGCGCTGAAGACAACCGCTAGCGCTGGCGTTCGCGTCACACGTCATTAATTGATCTCTCGTCCTTGACCACACCGCCAACGATGATGCGGCAGCCGATGGAGTCGCTGTCGCCCTGCGCCACAACATTGGCCGCGACCGCGGGCTGTGTCGTCGTTATGGTGTACGACCACGGCAGGGTCGTGTCACCTACTCGCTGCGGCTGAGCGTTGACGTCCAAGTAATTGATGTCTGCCACCGTCGCGGGGGGCCAAAAACCTCCAAGATCACGTGCTTGGGATTGAACGCCACGATGTCTTCAGCGTTGCCACTGGTAGCCGCAGTCTGTTGCCCAGAGCCGAAAATTTTGTGCAACCGCGAGACGGTGAGCCCCCCCGGCAGCGACCACGACCACGATGACTACCGGTATCCACGCCCGTTTGAGTATCTTCATTGCAAATCCTCTGCGCCCGTTGGTCTTTCGATAGCCGTTGACGTGATCGCTCATTCGTGCAGCTCAGCTGCGGATCGGTCGTCGCGGAGCCTCACTCATGACCGCTGCGCTGCTTCGTCCTCGCCTTGTCGGCTTCCCATTGCCGCGGCGAAATGGGCGGTGTCTGGAGTTGTCGGGTTCGGCGCGGACTTTCCTCGTAGACTTCCACTGACCCAGGACCAAATAACTCTACGGCGAGTTTGACGATGTGATCGTGCAGCGCGGGTTCGCTGAGGCTCTCGTCGACCGCCTGCTCGATGATCCGCCAGACGCGTTCGCCGAAGCGGATGCCCACGACGATGCCGCGATGGTTCAAGATGGTGGGCCATTCGTCGGTGCGGTCCAGGTCAGGATCGATGCGCACGTCGGCGAGCATCGCTTGGGTGGGGTAGGTCTTGCCGGTCAGTTCGATGCCGAGTTGATCTCGCACCGTGCTGTGCGCGCCGTCGGCGGCCACCAGATAGCTCGCCCTCTCGGTGCTCCAGCGCGGGTCCGCACCCGCACGCCGGTGTTGTCCTGCCCGAATCCCAACAGCTTGGTGCCAAACCGCACATCGACCAGTCCGGTGGCTTCGACCGCGTCGAGGAGTATCCGTTCGGTGCGGTCCTGGGGAATCGCCAGCGCGAATGGGGCCGCGGTCTGGTCGACGAGCTTGGTGAAGTTGACGTGCAAAATCTGGTGATCGTTGTCCGGTTCGCGTAGCCGGACATGGGGCACCCGGTTCCCCGTCGCGACCAGTGCTTCTAGCACCCCCCATTGCTGACAGATCTCCAATGTGCGCGGCAGGATCAGGGTCGCGCGGGAATGCGAATCCAGTTGTGACTTGCTCTCGAAGACCACGCTGCGTACGCCTGCTCGCGCCAGACCAAGAGCGACGGCCAGACCCACAGGGCCCGCTCCGCTGATCGCCACGGGTGCGTCACTACCCGAGGTTGCGTCCGCTGGGCCGGTCAGATCCGGCGAGGTGGCGTGCAGAATGTTCACGGGGTGCGCACTCCTTTAAAGGGTCGCGGTCGCCAGCCAGGCGCGGCTGGCCTCGGTGCTCGCTCCGGCGAGTTCGGCCGGCACCGATCGGTGGTAGTCGGCGGCGACCGCACGAAGGTCGCGGATCGTGGGGCGCCATCCGTGACCGCTGAGCCAGTCGGTCAAATCGGCGGGGCCGCCCTGCCACAGCGCGACCAGCTCCGGGGAGATCGCGGCGCGCGCTTCGCGCAGCGACGGCGAATCCGTGACGTGATCCAGTGCCAGGGTGCTGCCCGGCGCCGACAACTCGGTTATCCGCGCGAGCAGCGAGTCGGCGGCATCGGCGGGCAGGGCGTAGAGGATGCCCTCGGCCAGCCACGCGGTGACCTGCGTCGGCTCGAAGCCCGCACTGCGCAACGCGGCGGACCAGTCGTGACGTAGGTCGGCGCTCACCGGCACCCTCGCGCAGCACGAAGCCACACCGTGGCGAGTCAACGCGGTGTCGCGGAAGGCCAACACCTCCGGGAAGTCAACCTCGTACACCAGGGTTCCCACCGGCCACTGCAGCCGGTAGGCGCGGGTGTCCATGCCGCACGCCAGCAGCACCACCTGGGCGCAGCCCGCACGAGTCAGGCGCAACAACGTCTCGTCGAAAAACCGGGTGCGCACCGCCACCTGGTCAGCCATCAGAGCGAAGAAGTGAGACGCGCCTTTCGGCGGCATCGTCGCCCACGGTGATCCGGACGCCGCAGCAGCCGCCAGAATGTGACCGGCATACGGGTCATCCGTGAGCCGGTCGGGCCGTTCGTTCTCCGTGGCCCGCAGCCGTGCCACCCGCAACGCTGTCGCGCTCACACCACTGAGCTGCATGGCTCCCTCTGACTCTGCGACCACCGAACCAGCCTCCAAACAGAATTCCAATTCTGTTTAGAGTATCTGGCGCCATCCGCGGCGTCAAACAGAATTTGTGTTCGGTTAGGCTGATTGCATGCCCCCGGTGTCCCAGCGCTACCGCGACGCCCGTCGCCGTCAGATCATCGCCGCGGCGCGTCGCTGCTTTGCCCGTGCCGGGTTCCACGGCACGTCGATGTCAGCTGTCTTCGCGGAATCGGGTCTGTCCGCCGGTGCGGTATACGGATACTTCGCCAGCAAAGACGACCTGGTCGGCGCGATCATCGAGGAAGTGGTGTCCGAGATGGAGGCGGCGCTTGACGTCGTGACCGGCAGCGACACGCCCCCGCCGCTGCACGAGGTGCTCGGCCGGGTGCTGGACGTACTCGACGGATCGCGCGATGGAGGCGAGCTCGCTCGCCTCGCCGTCCAGGTCTGGGCCGAGGCCAGCCGCAATCCGGAGCTGGCCGCTCGACTATCGGGCTACTACGACCAAATGAGGGACCGGTTCACCACCCTCGTCCAGCGCCACCAGCGCGACAACAACCTCGCCGTTGGTTTCGACGCACGCCACCTAGCTCAGGTCCTCACAGCGCTGGGACCAGCGTTCTTGTCACAGCGCGCCCTGTTCGACGACGTCACAGCCGATACCTTTACCCGTGGCCTGTGCGGTCTGATTTCGGCAGCCCAAACCCGTAACCTCATGGGCCGTGATTCAGATACGTGCTCGCGCAACGCCTTAGGGTCCTAGTAGCCGGGCTGGCCCCTCCGTCGACGGCCACGTTCTGTCGTCGCGAGCGAGGCCGCCCGGCCTGGACCAGGTGTTGGGGGGTGTTGGTCCTGGGCGTTTCGACGCGGATGTGGCGCAGAATCGCTTTGGTGGGCATGCCTATTCGTATGCGGCGGAGGTGCGGGGCAACGCTACCCGCGCTGGGACAGTTGGCTTCTCACGGTGTCGCGGAAGGTGTCTCCGATCTCGTCGATGCGTTCGAAGATGGTCCTCAGCTGATCGCGAGTCCATTCGCCGCGGGTGTCGCTGTCCATGCCTACGGCTTCGTTGATCCCGGTGTGCAGACGGCGGATAACGATGGCGGAGTTGCGCTGGCGGCGGCCGCCGGTGATGGCCATGAGTTGGTGCCCGTGGTGAGGTAAATCCAGCTCGGACACGATGCGGTTGGCCACCGCCCGGGTGCGTTCGTTGACGCGCGTTCTAGCCGATTGACGCTCCCGCTGCGGTGAAACGGGAATTGGCTGAGGATCCGGGGCAGGCGTCGCGGCCTGCTGGGTAAGCAGACGGCCGCGGAGCTGCTCGCGGTCCACAAGATCACCGAATCGGATGGCCGGGGGGACCTCGCGGTCGAGCAGCGCGTCGAGCACCCGGTCGTCGGTCGGATCGAGGTGGGTCTGCTCGACGAAGTCGGTGAGGATTTCGTTGTCGACGAGCATCCCGCCGTCGAAACGCCGTGCGCGTGTGCCCGTCGTCGTCGTTCTAGCCGCCTCCGTCCCCGGTCTCTCCGTGGACCCGGGCGTGCACGAGGGTTTTGGGGCGAGACCAGGGGAGAGCGCGGTCGGGACAATCCCCGATTTGTACCGGCGTAGCGCCGTCCGTGCCGCGTGGATCGTCGTGCCGCACGCCTCGGAAACCTCAACAATGCTCCGGAATCACCATGGAGGCCGACGGGCCCCTCGTGGCGTGTCCAACCGCCTATCCTTGAGCGCGACATGGATAGGCGCGCAGAGCGCGACGGGACGATCTCGGGATTCCTGACGACGGCCGGCTGGGGCAGCGCGGCGCGCACGGCCCTGGCGGGCGATGCCTCGTTCCGCCGCTACTGGCGCCTGACAGACGGCCCGCGGCGCGCGGTGTTGATGGACGCGCCGCCCGACAAGCTCGACATCCGCCCGTTCCTGGCGATCGACGCCCATCTACGCGGCCTGGGTTCTTCCGCTCCCGAGATTCTCGCCGCCAACCCGGCGACGGGGCTGGCGCTGTTGGAGGATCTGGGCGACGCGACTCTGGCGCAGCGGCTCGAGGCCGGCGACGATCCGGATCGGATTTTCGGCCTGGCGATTGACTGGGTGATCGATTTGCACCGGCGCGGCGCGGCGGCAATTCCGGCTGGCCTTCCCGCCTATGACGATGCGCGCATGCTGGAAGAGGTGCAGCGGTTCCTGTTGTGGTATGTGCCTGCGGCGCGCGGAACGCGTGTCGACGAGGACGCGCGGCATCAGTTCGAGGCGATCTGGCGCGCACTGTTGCCCACGGCACGCACGGTGCCCGACACGATGGTCCATCGCGATTTCTTCGCCGAGAATCTGCTTGTGCTGCCGCGCCCGGGCCTGACGGCGTTGGGGCTGCTCGACTTCCAGGACGCGGTGGTGGGGCCAATCACCTATGACCTTGCCTCGTTGCTAGAGGATGCGCGCCGCGACCTGCCCGCCCCCCTGATCGACGCCATGCGCGCGCGCTATCGGGCGGCATTCTCGCATCTATCCGGCGCGGATTTCGATGCCTCGTGGTCGGTGATGGCCGCGCATCGCCATGTGAAATGCCTGGGCCTGTTCGTGCGCCTGGCCAAGCGCGACGGCAAGCCCGGCTATCTGCGCCATATCCCGCGGCTCTGGCGCCTGCTGGGCCAGGCGCTGACGCATCCCGCGTTGCATGAGCTGGCGCGCTGGCTGGAGCGCGAAGTGCCCGCCGCGCGCCGCGTGGTGCCAGACCTATGAGCGCGGCTCCATGACCATGCCGGGCCATGCCATGGTGCTGGCGGCGGGCCTCGGGCTACGCATGCGCCCCCTGACCAAGCGCACGCCCAAGCCGCTGATCCCGGTGGCGGGCCGCTCGATGCTGGACCGCGTTTTCGACCGGTTGGACGAAGCGGGCGTGCCGAACCGCGTGGTCAACACGCATTGGCTGGCGGGCCAGATCGCCCGGCATCTGGCCAACCATTCCGGCGTGATCCTGTCGCGCGAGGAGGTGCTGCTGGAGACTGGCGGTGGCGTCGCCCATGCGCTTCCCCTGCTGGGCGCGCAGCCCTTCTTCGTCTGCAATGCCGATATCATCTGGCTGGACGGTGCGCGGCCGGCGCTGATCCGCCTGGCCGAGGTCTGGGACACGGCGCGGATGGACGCGCTGCTGCTGCTGGAACCGGTGGGCCGGGCCTTCGGCTATGAAGGGCCGGGAGACTTCTTCCGCGCCGATGACGGACGTTTGCAGCGCCGCGGCGACGCGTCCACTGCGCCCTTCGTTTTCACCGGCGTGCAGATCCTGCATCCGCGGCTGTTCGCCGATGCTCCAGATGGGGAGTTCTCGCTGAACATCCTCTATGACCGTGCACAGGCGACCGGGCGCTTGTGCGGCCTGGTCCATGACGGCGACTGGCTGCATATCGGCACGCCGGAGACTCTGACGGCGGCCGAGTCCTGGTTCGCCGCCCGCGAGGACCGCGTCGAGTCGTTCGGCGTAGCGGTTCTTCCGGGTGACAAACGCCCCCTCCGGCAACCACCCATCGGATAGCGGCCGGTGATCCGCAGCATCCGAGGACCGTGAACGGCGATCCACATCTGGGGCCACTTACCTTTTCAAGGCGGTAAGTCGAGTATGGCGTTACGTAGCGGGAAGTAGGGCGAGTCCCGTGATACACGCTCACCGCGAGTCCCGCAGCGCGCGGATGCCTGGGCCACCGCCACCGGTCCAATGTCAGCCCACGAGCTGATGTGAGTTCGACGCTCACGTCCGACGAAGCGGCCGATCAACCAGCACCCGCCGTCCGCCTCGCCACTGAACGACGCCAATCTGATGGCCGGTTTGCACGCCGGTGACCGGGTCGACACGAAACCGACCGAACAAGGTGCTGGTGTCGAGTCGTTGTGACGCGGCCCGCACCGGCAACGATTCAACAGTTCCGGCCTCCTTCACGCAGCGCTGCCAAACCACACCCGCGGCGAAGGCCGCAGCAGCCGGATAGGGCGGCTCAGTACCGTTCGCGTCCCGGTAACAGCGGCTGAACCACTCGCTGTTGGGTCCGTCCACGGGATCATCCGTTCCGTCGTCGAACCACTGGCACGGTCCGTAAAGCCCCTCAACGCGATCACCGATGGCATGCCGGAGCTCCTCGACTCCGGCGGCGACCAATGCAACTGCGCGCCAACGGCGTTCGCTGGCCCACCGCGCGATGGCGACGTCATCGTCGAAGGAACCGGCCGATAACAGCACATCGCCCGCCGGGAGCTGCGCCAGCACGTCTCTCGCCCTGGCTGGCCGAAAAGGGACCGACCGCGGCGGGAGACCGAGTCGCCGGGCCGCCACCGCCGCCCCTTCGGCCACCTCGCGGCCGAACCCCGTGTCGACGTGGATTATTACCACCTCCGACCCCTCGCCAAGACCTTCGGCGGCAAGGGTTTCGAGCACCGCGGCGAGATAGAGGTAAGCGGGAGACTCCACATTGACGACACCCGGATACGCCGGCCGCGCCAGCCGGGCAGTGGCGCCACCGTGGTTCCAGACGACCCCGTTGCTGGCGGCCGCGGCCGCCAGCGCCGGCCCCGAACCGTAGGGCCCGAACACCACGTCGGGCCGGCTACCCTCGGCGGCCCGTATCGCGGACGCCGCGGAGGGGTAAGCGTCGATCACCTCCAGACTTACTCCGGAACGCTCGGCCCACAGAGCGAGGGCGCTCGCCCCTGCTTTCCCAAATCTGGCCAGCGGCCCCGACAGTGGAGTAATCAGGACGGCGCGAGCTCCCACGCCCACAACGTAAGCGTGTCGAACAACCGCCCACTCCCCGGGGCAGTACTGGGCGCGGAGCGCGTTGTGAATGGATTTGTGAACGACCGCGGCGCAACTGACGAGATCCCGTACTAGGCAGTGGTACAGATTGGACGGGAGATGGCCCGCCATCTGTACGTTTGAGACACGCGAGACTGCAGGAAACCGGGACCGGCTAGCTCATAACCCAGAGGTCGCAGGTTCGAATCCTGTCCCCGCCACACTGTGATGTCTCAAGACATCGGAATAGTTCCGAACCTGCGTTAGGTTCGGGACTTTTTCCGTTTGGGGCCTTTTGGTGCGCCGGTGGGTTGGTAGTCCTTGGTGGGGTTCAGTGTTAGCTCGCGCAGGAGTTGGCCGGTGGTGGCGTGGATGATGCGGATCCGGAGATTTTGGATCAGCACGAGTACGCGGGTGCCGGTGTAGGTTCGGCCGACGCCGATGTGGTGGAGGCGTCCGGCGACGCGCAGGGTGATCACGCCGGCTTGGTCGATGCGGTCGCGGCGGACCCGGTTGTGGGTGTCGGTGCGGTTTGCGGGGTCGGCTTTGGGGCGGGCGGTGTAGGCGGTTGCCGGGGTGGCCTGATGGGGCAGTGAGCGGTGTGGGCGGTCGTGGTTGTAGGCCTCGACGAAGGTGTTGAGCTGGGTCTGAAGTCCGGCGAGGGTGGCGGCGCGCGGTTGGTTGGTGAGCCATTTTTTGAGGGTTTGGTGGAATCGCTCGATTTTGCCGCAGGTGGTGGGGTGGTTGGGGGTGGAGTTGATTTGGGTGACCCCGAGGCGGTGTAATTCGTTTTCAAAGCCGTTGCGTCCGCCTTTGCCTCCGGCGAGCCGGGTGGTGAACACCATGCCGTTGTCGGTCAGTGTCGAGGCTGGGACACCATGGGCGGCAACTGTTTTACGGAACTCAGCCAGCACGATGGATCCGGTGACGCGGCGATGGGCGGTGACTGAGAGCGCGTAGCGGGCGTGGTCATCGATCCAGTCGAGGATCTCCACGTGGGTGCCATCGGCCAGCCACCAGTGGGTGAAGTCGGCTTGCCAGCGCTCGTTGGGTTGTTCGGCGGCAAACCGGATGTAGGAGGACTTGGGGCGGCGCTGCGGTGTCGGTGTCACCAGGCCCGCGGCGCGCAGGTGGCGATGGATGGAGTTGACCGACACGGTGAGGCCGTGGTGGTGCCGTAGGTGCCAGGCGATGGTATGAGGGCCGTCATCAAGCCCTTTGCTCGACAAGTCGTTGCGCAGTGTGACGATCAGCTCGATTGTGGGCTGCGGCAGCCGGGTTGGGCTGGTGAGTGGGCGGCGAGACCGCGGCTCAAACGCGTCCTCGCCTTCCAGGCGGTAACGGGCCACCAGCCGGCTGATCCAGCCCTGCGAGACCCCATATTCGCGAGCCACCTCTGATTGGCTGCGGCCCTCGACGACAACGGCGGTGATGACTAAGCGAGCCTTCGACACCCGCCGACAGTCGGCCGCTCAAGCTATTCTCATGTCCTGCGACACGCTATGCGTATGTCCTGGAACCAGACACTGTCCCCGCTACTAGCAATCTCGTGGGAGAGCGGGCCGGCCGAAAACAGGCGGAGTCGGGAGATCCGGATATCGAAGACGAATGGACGGTATCGCCGGAGGGAGGCTAGAGGAACGACCTCATTTCCTTCATTCGGATAGGGGCCATTACCGCGTCGCCGTCCCCAGCCGCTGACGCCGCCGACGGCGAGCTTAGCCGCGAGGCCCTCCTAATGGCCCGTGCTGCGGGCCAGATCGACAGGGCCCCCATTGCGGGCCAGATCGACGGCGTACTGATTCACGAAGGTCCCGGCCGGCGGATCACCTTTGTCGCATGATCCGTCGGATTCACCCGGACGCTTGATCCACAAGTAGGCGTCGGTGTGCGCGCCCCCGGTAGCCGCGGTAGGCGGAGTACCCAGTGCTCGGCCGCCGGGGTTGCACCAGTCGAGCTTGGAGGCGGGCGCTGGTCCGGCGCCATTGCGCGACGTGTCGATCACGTAATGCGAGCCGTTCGTAAGCCCCGAAATCGCCTCGCCGTAACCGATTTCGTCCTCAGTGGTGAAGAAGTTCGCAATGTTCAGGCTGAAACCCCGCGCGCGACCGACACCGGCCTTATTGAGCCTGTCGGCCATGTCACCGGCGCTATGCCAGCGCACGTGACCACCGTCGACGTACACGGCCGTGGCCGGATTGCGTGTCAGCGTGTCGACGGCGTAGCGAATCAAGTCGTAGCGTTCTTGGCGCTGGTCGCCCGACAGGCAGTCGGCCATGGCGAGGGCATCAGGTTCGACGATGACCGCCGCGCGCGACGCGCCCACCTGGGATGCGATGCCGTCGATCCACCCGCGGTAGGCGTCGGCGCTCCCCATGCCACCCGCGGCGAAGCTGCCGCAGTCGCGGTGCGGAATCCCGTAGAGCGTCAGCACCGGGGTGGCGCCAGCGCCCTGCGCGTCGCCGACGTATTTCGCGACCGTCGAGGCCGAAGAGCCCGGAACGATCCAGTACGCCTGCGGCGTGTTGGCGATGGCGGTCAACTCAGGACTTGGCGGATCGGCATGCTGCGCGGCGCGCATGGCCGCCGAGGTGGGATTGACGTAGAAGGGCGCGCCGGCCAATGGGTTGGCGTCGTCGGCCAGGCGTATCGCCGGGGCGGGACCGCCCTGCACCGGGTCCGCAAGAAAACCCATGCCGGCAACGGCCACAAAAGTTAGAAAGGGGGCGATCCACCGTCCGACTGCACCCGCAGCTGAGAACATCACCCTTGAGAAATTAGTGCTCCAGGACGTCGAGCGCCAATCGCGGACGGTAGGTGATAGCGCGACCGGCGCATGGCACGGTAGCGGCGTCGTGGTGATCGGACTTTGCAACTCCACCCACTACCGCATCGCTCACTGCTCCACCGCGCCGCACTTCACCAGCGTGGTGACGACTGTGACATGGTCGCCGAGAACTTCGGGGTGGTCGATGATCCATCGCTCTAGGTGGGTCGGCTCCAAGATTCCGAGCTCCGCGAGCTGCGCGGCGGCATGGGAACACACTCCGGACTGGCGCCCAATGGTGAACATCTGCATGTCGGACTCCGTAGCGCCAGTTTCGCACTGCCTTGTGAGGGTCCGGCAAACTGCCCACGAAGCAGACCAACAGTCACGGGAGCCTACGAAACCCGCAGGCTGGGCGGCGATGCTCAGCTGCGAGCGACCCCGTGGGTTGCAGCAATCATGTCGAGATCGAGAAGTCGGCGGTTGCCGATGGTGGCGTTGTCACGACGTTGTCACAACTAGGTGCGAATCAGTGGACTCGAGCGGAGACACAAAGAGACGTTTATCCTGGTAAGAACCGTCTGAGTCACTGCAAGACAACAAAATTCGCCCGATGTCCGACTGGCAACGCGGATGGCCGTCTTCGATGGCTTTTTGCGAGCGGAGTCGGGCTGTACCGCTTCGAACCGCTGTTTCGCGTGGGCCCCCGCCAATTTCACCGCCGCGCGTCGACGTGGGCCGGGATGGGCCCCTTTGCGACAGTGGTGCACGGCGATTCGAGCGCGAAGTCCTGGTCCATCGAACGGATCCGGGTAGACCGGACGATGGTGGCGAGCGCGAGAGTTGTTACCAGCATCGCGAAATGTTCGCCGATGCACGAACGTGGCCCGGCGGCGAACGGGATGAACTGCCACCGGTCGCGGTTCCTGGAGTTCTCCAGGCTGAACCGATCGGGGTCAAAGACCAGCGGGCGCTCCCACAAGGCGGGATCGCGGTGCAGGGCATTGATCCCGACGGCCACAATCGTGCCCGCTTCGACTCGGTAGCCGTCCACCGCGATGTCGCGCAGCGCCACCCGGCCGACCCCGGCGGCCGGCGGGCACAGTCGCAACGACTCGTTGATCACCTGGGCGGTGTATCCGAGCCGGGGGACATCGCCGGGCGTCAGTTCTCTATCGCCGATCTCAGCAACCTCGGCGGCGACCCGGTTCTGTATGTCGGGATGGTGCCCCAGTTCCCACAAGGCGTAGGTCAGCATCGTCGCCGTTGTGTCGTGGCCGGACAGCATGAAGATCAGCAGCTCGTTGCAGATGTCGTCGTCGGAGAGCGGCCGGCCGGTGTCTGGGTCAGTGGCCGCGATCAACGCTTGAACCAGCGGCGCATCGCGGGTCGGATCTGCGCGGCACGTTTGCAGGATGGCCATGGTGACCTGGCGCATCGTCGCCACCGCGGCGCGAGCGCGACGGCGTGACGGTGTTGGGAGCCACCGCGGCGCACGTACCGGCCGCAGTGCACGATCGGTCGCGTAGGCCGATGCCACGTGCATGTTCTGTGCGATCTCGTTACCGAATTCGTTGACGTCGACACCGAGAATCGAGTAGCCGAGCGACCGCATGGCGAGTCGGCGGCACTCAACGTCGAGGTCGACGTCACCAACCTCGCGCCAGTGATCTGCGAACGTTTGCGCCGCCTGGCTCATGTGTCGGCCAAAGCCGTCGACGTTGTGTTTGGTGAACACGGGTTGTAGTACGCGTCTGCGCGGAGCCCATTCTTTGTTGGGCAACACAAAGAGGTTGTCGCCCGCCACGTTCCGCACTTCCTGGTGGATCTGGCATCGCTCGGTGAGTCCGTCCGTGCGTCCCAACACATCGTGGACCCCGCTTGGCGAGGTGACGAGCACAAGGGCCGGGGCAACGAACTTTGGCAGCGGTACGAAGCGGGTCACCGGTCCGCCGGCCTCGCTCAGCTTTACCAGTCCGGTGTGCAAAACCCGCGCCGCTGACAGCACCTGCCGAATAGGCAGCGGATTTTTCGGCGCCAGCGGAAGTGCGCCAACGTCGCGTGTCTCGATCGTCGCGGTCATGGCACCAAGAATCATGCCGGATTGCAAGACTTTGTGCCTACTCCGTCCTTGGTCTTGAACTCGATGTGCGTGAGTGGGCGGCACGCGATAGCAATGTGCACGCTCGCCCGACCCGGGCGGACAACAGACGCATCGCGTGGTGATCTTCGCGGCGAGCGCCTTGTCCATCGGGGTCAGCTCCCCGCTGCATTTGCCGATGGCCCTGGGCGAAGCCGGCGGCTTCGGCGCGGCGCAGCGACCGAGCAGTGGACTATCGCTGACCGATAGGTCTTCTCCGACGCAAGGTGCTCGAGACCAGACAAAACGACCGCCAGTCTCAGCTGGCGGTCGTTTTGCTATCCGGTACCTAGACGCGCTGGAGGTGGCGCGCGTTGTGTCGCGCGTGTTGGGCCAGCTGATCGGCCTCGTTGGCCAACTCGAACGTCCGGGCGGCTTGATCCTCGGACTGCTGCGCCTGCTGGTTTGCCTGCTCAGAGTTTTCCTGCGCCTGCTGTGCGCGCTGGTTTGCCTGGTTGGCTTCATTTTGCGCTTGCTGAGCCTGTTGGGCGGCCTGGTTCGCCTGGTTTTGCGCCTGCTGTGCGCGCTGGTTTGCCTGGTTGGCTTCATTTTGCGCTTGCTGAGCCTGTTGGGCGGCCTGGTTCGCCTGGTTATGCGCCTGCTGGGCGGACTGGCTGGCTTGGTTGGCCTGGTTCTGCGCCTGCCGGGCCGCGTTGTGCGCCTGCTGCGCGCGGCTCCTCGACTGCTGGGCCTGCTGACGCGCACCGTGCGCCTCGTGCAGAGCTAACTCAACCCGGTCGCGAATCCGCTCCAAGTCTTGGCCGATGTTCTCCCGGGCGGCCAGCTCCCTCAACTCGTGCTCGTGCTTGCGCTGCTCGCCGTTCTCATGTCGTGGCTCTGCTGTAGTTTGTACATCGTTTGCCTGGGCCATGTCGCTCTCCTGATATTTGTCGTTTGCTGGATTCCTTTGTACCGGAGACGATTCCAGTAGAGCGCGGAGTCGCTTCCGGTAAGACATAGGCTTGGCCTTTCCGCGATGCAAATCAACCCCTCGACTCAATGTGAGGAAATGTTCTCGGAATATAGCGAAACCTTCTGGAAATATTCATGTTTCATTAACAGCGGGTTGGCGGCCTCGACTGCCCGAGGGCGTTCAACGCTCAACAACGTTGATTATGAACAGCTTTGGGCCGGTATCAGCACGAGACCGCTGAAGGCATACCGGTGGACGCCGCGGATCGGCAACCTCGTGCCAGAACTTCGCGGCTGATCCGAAGGGCTATGGCCCCTGCGTGACCCGCCATGCCCCACAGGGTTTCGGAATTGATTCCCTTGTGGGGCAGCGAATACAGCCTCCTGCTCTTCGAAGTCTGATCGCCGTGTCTCTAAATGCCAGGGCGGACCGCGGCGCCCGCTAGGGGCACTGGCCGACTGCAGTCGGCGCGCAGCGCACGCTGGCATGAACCGGCCAACATCGAGCCGTTGGCATGGCCGACCGGCTCACCACTACCCTCACCGCTGCGCACAAACTCACTATTGTCGACAGATACTCCGCCTTCGAAACGGTCGCAACGGTATTGGCGTTTGAGCCACGAAGCGGTCCTGCCATGCGGGCACGTCTTCGCAGATCCCTCGGTGAATTGCTCACCACGCCATATTCGAACCAGGCGTATTTGAACTCGACCGGATCACCGTGCGCCTGGTCCGTCCTCAGGGGTGCGCTTACTTCGTCGTCGATGGAGCTGGCGCTGGCGCCTCAACCGGCGCCGCTGAGATAGGTGCGGGCGGAGCCTGAACCACCGGCGGGGGAGCGGCGGGAGCGCCGGGCTGCGAGTGATTTTCTGAGGGCGGCGGTACGTACGGTCCGCCCGGTGCTGGATGATCGACCACCGGCGGCGAACCCAATGGATCTGGTTGCGTCACAGGCGGTGAAGGCGTTCCGGATGGAGGGGGCTGGTGCGGAGGAGGCTCGTGCGGCGGGGGCTCGTGGCCCTTTGTCGGCGGACTTGATGGTGCGTCCGGGGGCGGCGGGATAGGAGGCACATAGCCTGGGCAGCCGGCGACCGCCGGCGAGCAGCCGGGAAAAGGGTTGGAGGCGTCACGATATTCGGGGCGAACGGGCCGCCGACGCAGAAAGCGGTCGCTTGCCACGCTGCCGTCGCACATTTGACGTCAGTCGGGCCTTGAGGAGGACACGTCGGATCGGCTGGGTTGTCCGTGCACAGGTCCGTCGCAAATCGGTCGTGGCTGATCGAAGCTGCGTCCAAGCTTGGGGCCGCGTAATGCAACGTGCTCATGCCTATGGCGAATCCAGTTGCCACGGCCCCCATCGACGTAACCTTTGCGACGACGCCGATAGCCCGCGCCCAGTCCGTTGGCCGGCTCATCACGATCACCACGCTCACGTCGACTCGTCTCCGTCGACGTTCGCGCACGAGCCTGCGAAGTAGTTTTGTCTGGGCCCAGAGTCTTGTAGGAAGAGCGCTATTACCTGTCCGTCAGCAGGACGCGCGCGACCCACTCGACTCGACTCAAGGATTCCTCCAACGTCATCATGCCGGTGAGGACCCCGGTGAGCGAGTTGCTCAGCGCGGCGTTCAGCCCGAAGGTGATGTTCGGAATATCCTCCGGTGCAACACCTTCCAGCAGACTGTTGAACATCTCGGCGTTTGTGCGATTCATCTGGTCGATCGTGGCCCTGGCCTCGGGATCGGTCGACGTCGCCGTTTGAAACATGAGCGCGGTCATGTGCGGGTTGCGGTGGAAGGCACGTTGTGCGCGCCGCAGGTAGTCGAGGATGCCCGGCAGCGGGTCCTGATCGCGCCGGCCGCCTCGGGACGCCAGGATGCGCCGGGTAAGTCGCTTCTGCCAGTCCTCTAGTGCGGCCGCAAGAAGATAGTCCTTCGAGTTGAAGTATCGATAGACGGTCGCCAGCGCCACTCCGGAGCGCTGGGCCACGTCACGCATCTGCACCGCGTCGGCGCCGACGTCAGCGATCAGATCGATGACCGCTTCGAGGATCTTCGCTCGCCGTATCAGCTGGCGGCTGGTCATCTCCGTCAGCGGAACGACGGCGGATTCGAAGCGCTCGACTGGAATGTTGACGGTGTGACCTCCGGCCCGGGCCCGATGACAGAACAGAACAGGCTTCTCACCCACTGCTCCGACAGTGGAGCATGCAGCGATATTATCGCAGCTAGAGCCGCCACACAACCTTGACAGAAGTAGAACCGTGTTTCATTATGAAGCGGCGGCGACTTTGCTCGCTGGCGCGATCGGAGGACTCCATGGCCGGACCGGTAGGTCTGCCGGTGATCGACACGATGATGGGCTTTCCGCACGAGGGCTCCGCTCAATACGACTTCATCCGCAAACAGACGAAGGATCGCGAATCCAAAGAGGATTTCGAGTTCCCCGTCGAGTACATGTTCAAGGATGTGCCGCAGGGATTGTCCACCGAAGACCCGGTGTCGCTGGTGCTTCAGCAGATGGACCGGTTCGGTATCGAGAAGGCGATGATCGGGGTCGGTGAGGACTCTGCGCAGTTGGCACTGAAGATGTTTCCGGACCGCTTCGTGCCCTCCGGCGCGCTGGTCGACCCCAACGACGTGATGGGTTCGGTCAACGCGATCCGTCGTGACCACGAGCAGTTCGGTATCCGCGCCACCTCAGTGTTCCCCGCGGGAACCTTTCCGCAGGTCCCCATCGACGACCCGAAGATGTACCCCATCTATGCCACCTGCGTCGAGCTCGGGATCCCGATCTTCGTCTGCGCCGGTATCCCCGGCCCGCGGGTTCCCTTTTCCCCACAAGAGGTTTCACGAATCGACATCGTGATGTTCGACTTCCCCGATCTGGTGTTCGTTACCCGCCATGGCTGCGAACCCTGGGAGGATCTCGCCGTCAAGCTGATGCTGAAGTGGCCCAACCTGTACTACTCGACGTCGGCATTCGCGCCCAAGTACTACCCGAAGGCCATCATCGACTACGCCAATTCCCGCGGCGCCGACAAAGTCCTCTACGCCGGCTACTTCCCGATGGGGCTGTCGCTGGAGCGGATCTTCAGCGAGTTGCCTAATGTTCCGCTGAAGGATGAGGTGTGGCCGAAGTTCCTGTACGGCAATGCCGCCCGCATTCTCAGGCTGGAAGGCTGACGGTCCTGTGACACTGGCGATCACTGTCGAGCAGGGGCAGCTCGTCGACGCGGTCAGCAGCTTCGCTACCCGGCATGCGCCCATCGACGAGACCCGCGCCGCGTTCGGTTCGATCGCTGCCGGCGAATTGCCCTCTTGGTGGCAGGAATTCGTCGGTAACGGTTTTCACGCGGTGCACCTTCCGGTGCACGTCGGCGGCCAGGACGGCACCCTCGCCGACACGGCCTGTGTGGTGGAGGCGGCCGCCGCCGCGCTGTTGCCCGGTCCGCTGCTGAGCACGGTGACAGCGAGCGCGGTGGCGAGTCTGGCTGACTCGTCGGCCAAGCCGCTGCTGGCCGATCTGGCTGCGGGCGCAACGGCCGCCGTCGTGCTGCCAGAGCACTGCGACGTGCGTGCGGTATCCGACGGCAACTCGTGGCGACTCAGCGGATCGTCGGGCTCAGTATTGGGAATCTGTGCGGCGCAACGCATTCTGCTGTCCGCGCATGCCGCGGATCGTGACGAACGGTGGTTCGTGCTGGACACGAGCTCACCGGGCTCGGGCTTGACGATCCAACCGCAGCACGGCACCGACCTGTCCACCGATGTGGGTGTGCTGGATCTCGTTGACCACGTCGTGCCGGACAGCGCGGTGATATCCGGCATTTCAACCGAGCGGGCCCGCTGCGTCGTGGTGGCCCTTGCGGCGTGCGCAGCCGCCGGAACCGTGCGCCGATGCGCTGACGCCGCGACCGAATACATCCGCACGCGTGAACAGTTCGGCCGACCGGTGGGCGCCTTTCAGGCCCTGCAACACAAAGCGGCGCAGCTGCTGGTGAACTCCGAACTGGCAGCGGCGTCGGCCTGGGATGCGGTGCGGGCAGAAGGCGAATCCCTGGAGCAACACCGGCTGGCCGCGGCGTCAGCCGCCGTGATGGCAGTGGCGGCCGCCCCCGACCTGGTGCTCGACGCGCTGTTGATGTTCGGCGCGATCGGCTACACGTGGGAGCACGACACACACTTGTACTGGCGGCGCGCCACCAGCTTGGCCGCGTCATTGGGACCGACGACGCACTGGGCTCGAGAAGTGGGGGAGTTGGCACGACAACTGAGGCGCTCCACCACGATCAACCTCGGTGGTGTCGAGTCCGAGTTCCGGGCCCGGGTGGCGGCGACGCTGGACGAGGCGATGAGTCTGTCCAATGACCACCCCTCTGACGACGTCAGAACCCCCGGCTTGGCCACTGGGCTGCAACGTGACCTGCTGGCGCGCGAAGGCCTGGTGGCGCCAAATCTGCCTGCGCCGTGGGGTGTTGGCGCATCGGCGGTGCAGCAGGTGATCATCGCCGCGGAGTTCGACAAACGACCCGGATTGGTAAGGCCCTCGCTCGGCATCGCGGAGTGGATCCTGCCGACGATTCTCAACAGCGGATCGGATCTGCAACGTGAGCGCTTCGCCCGGCCGATTCTGCGTGGCGTCCAGCGATGGTGCCAACTGTTCAGCGAACCCGGCGCCGGTTCGGATCTGGCGTCGCTATCCACCCGCGCCACCAAAGTTGACGGGGGATGGTTGGTCAACGGACACAAGATCTGGACATCGCTGGCTGACCGGGCTCACTTCGGAGCGTTGTTGGCGCGCACGGATCCCGATGCGAAGAAGCACCGTGGCATCGGCTACTTCCTCATTGACATGACGTCGCCCGGCGTCGAGGTGTCGCCGATCAAGCAGGCCAGCGGGCGCCTGGAGTTCAACGAGGTCTTTCTGACCGATGTGTTCGTGCCGGACGACATGCTCGTCGGTAAGCCCGACGATGGGTGGAGCCTGGCGGTGTCGACGATGGCGGTCGAACGAACGGCCATCGGAAATTACGTCAGCATCGACCGAGCCGATGTGCTTCGGCGAATGGCCGAAATAGCCGGCCCGGAGCAGGATGCGGCGTTGCGGGCGCTCGGCGACGTCGAGGCCTACAGCACGGCGATCAAGGCCGTGGTGTTGCGCGAAACCCTTCGGCTGGTGGAGGGCCAGGTTCCGGGGCCGACGTCCAGCATCGCCAAGTACGCGATGGTCACGTTGTTGCGTCGCGCTTGGACCGCCACGCTCGGTGTGACCGGTCGCATCGCGATGTTGGAAAAATCCGACCCCGCTGTCGTCCAGCCGTATTTCGACGCCCCTGCCGAACTCATCGGCGGGGGCACCCCGGAGATCCAGCTGACGGTCATCGCTTCGATGGTCCTCGGTTTGCCACGCAACTAAATCGTCGCCACAGAAAGGACACTCGCCGCAATGACGACACACGTTCCATTCAAGTTCTTTGACTGCGACAACCACTACTACGAGGCTGTCGACGCGTTCACCCGCCACATCGAGCCGCAGTTCAAGAAACGCGCGATCCAGTGGGCTCAGCTCGATGGGAAGCAACGTCTCATCGTCGGCGGCAGGGTCAACAGATTCATCCCGAATCCGACGTTCGACCCGGTGGGCAAGCCCGGCGCGCTCGACGAATACTTTCGCGGCCGAAACCCCAGAGGTGCCGACTTGAACTCGCTGTTCGGCGATCTGGAGCCGATTCCGCCGGCGTATCGCGACCGCGATGCGCGCGTGGCTTTGATGGATGAACAGGGCATGGCGGGCTGCATCCTGCTGCCCACGCTCGGGGTGGGAATGGAACAGGCGCTGTTGCCGGACCTGGGCGCCACGGTGGCGACCTTCCGAGCGTTCAACCGCTGGATGGACGAGGACTGGGGATTCGCCTACCAGGAACGGATATTCGGCGCGCCCTACATCACCTTGTGCAAACCGGACAACGCCGTACGTGAGCTCGAATGGGCGCTTGAGCGCGACGCGCGCTTCATCGTCATGGTGCCCGGACCGGTCACGACGGATGTCGGCATGCGTGCGCCCGGCGACCCCATGTTCGACGCCTTCTGGCAGTTGGCAAACGATTCAGGTATCACCGTGTGCTACCACTCGGGCGAGACGTACTACTCGAAGTTCATGCCGGCCTGGGGCGAGTCGGACTACATGATGTCGTTCCAGGCGCTACTTGGTTTTCGGAGTCTGTTTTCCGGGGATGCCTTGCAGGACACCTTCGCCAACCATCTGCACAAAGGACTTTTCCTGCGGTTTCCCAACCTGCGGATGGCTTGCATCGAGAGCGGCTCAACCTGGGTATTTCACCTGTTCGAAAAGCTGACCAAGTCTTACGGTCAGATCCCGCAGATCTACCAGGAAGACCCGCGGGAGACCTTCAAACGTCATGTCTGGGTGTCGCCGTTCTACGAGGACGAACTCGCCAGCCTGCTGAAGTTGTTGGGCGACAACCGGATCATCATGGGTTCGGACTACCCCCACGTCGAAGGCCTCAGCGATCCCTCGTCCTACATCAAGGACCTGGAGAACTTCGACTACACGCCCGAGCAATGTCGAACTGTCATGCGCGACAACGGGCTTGAGCTGTCCATCCGCCGACCGGTGTGAGCTCGTAGGAATCTGTCATGACGAAACCGCAGCTGCCGCAGGGATTCGACTTCACTGATCCCGACCTCTACGCGGCGCGCCTGCCGGCTGAGGAACTGTGCGAACTGCGACATGCAGCGCCGGTTTGGTGGAACGAACAGGCCGACGGCGTTGGAGGGTTCACCGACGGCGGGTACTGGGTGGTGAGCAAGCATCGCGATGTGCGCGAGGTGTCGCGTCGCAACGACGTGTTCTCCAGCGCCCAGAACTGTATCGTTCCGCGCTACTGCGACGAGGAGACAGCGCGCGGGCAGATAGAGGCCGGGCGATTCTCGATGATCAACATGGACGCCCCCCAGCACACCCGCATGCGCACGATCGTGTCTCGGGGGTTCACCCCGCGTGCGGTCGACCGGCTTCGGGAGAATCTGGCGGAGCGAGCCCGCCGCATCGTTGCCGACGCAGCCAAAGCTGGAACCGGGGATTTCGTGGCGCAGGTGGCCGGCGAGCTGCCGTTGCAGGCGATCGCCGGACTGCTCGGGGTTCCGTTCGAAGATCGATCGAAGCTGTTTCACTGGACCAACGAGATGGTGGGAGACGAGGATCCCGAATTCGCCGAATCCGAGGCGCTGGCGTCAGCCGGCGAGTTGATGTTCTACGGCATGCAACTCGCCGCGCACAAAGCTGACAATCCCGGTGATGACATTGTCACCCAATTGATCACGGCTGATGTCGATGGTCACAAACTCTCCGATGAAGAGTTCGGGCTGTTCATGGTGACATTGACGGTGGGCGGCAATGAAACTACGCGCAACTCGATCACGCAGGGAATGATGGCGTTCCTCGACAACCCTGAACAGTGGGAGATGTTCAAGGAGCGACGCCCGGCGACTGCCGTCGACGAGATCATCCGCTGGGCAACGCCGATCACCGCTTTCCAGCGCACCGCACTGCGCGATATCGAGCTTGGTGACGTCCCGATCAAGCAGGGCCAGCGGCTTGCGTTGTTCTATCGATCGGCCAACTTCGACGAGGATGTGTTCGACGACCCCTTCTCGTTCAACGTGGTGCGGGATCCCAATCCGCACTTGAGTTTCGGCGGCACCGGCGCCCACTACTGCCTGGGGGCCAACCTGGCCAGGCTGACCGTGGAGCTGATGTTCAACGCGATTGCCGACCTCATGCCCGACCTCACCCCGCTCGGCCCCCCGGAGCGGTTGCGGTCGGGCTGGCTCAACGGGATCAAGCACTGGCAGGTCGACTACACCGGCACCTGCCCCGTCGCTCACTGAATCAGGCGAACGGGCCTTTCGCGTACTCTTCAACTATTTCGTGTGCGTGACGTACTCGAGTCGAATTTGTTGCGCTCCCGGGCGGACGCGACTTTGTCTGCGGGACAGCGTCGTTGGGTGACTTTATCTCAGCGCTTCCGGTGGCGCTTTCCAACATTGTGGCCGATAGTCGTATGAAGTGTGAACCGCAGGTGTCAGTGGAGGTTGGAGTGGTTATGTCCGTCGTGACTGGCGCCGCTGACCAGCGGACAAATCAACCGGCTTCTGCGCCAGATGGTGAGACCTTTCAATTCCATCGTGAAATCATCGTCTGCGGTGATGACCCGCTGGCGAACACAATCATCGACGAACTGCGGGGCGCCGGCGCCCGGATCATCCGGATTACCAATGCCGCCGATCTGCTGGGCGCCGGGGTGCATCGTGCGCGCGCCGTGGTCTGCGCCGGGCCCAATGACGCCGTCAATCTCGAAATCGCACTTTTGGCACGGCGATTCAGCCCCAATGTGCGCGTGGTAGCACGTCTGGCAGACAGTGTGCTGCGCGACGCGGTAGAGGCCGTCAGCGGCCCCGGTGCGATCCTGAACGTGGCCGACCTTGCGGCTCCGTCCGTCGTCGAGGCGGTTCTGTCCCGTAACGCGCACCAGTTCGCCACGGCCGGTGTCGAATTCGTCATCTGGGGATCGGCCGTCCCAAAGGACGGGACGCTGCGCGACATCTATAAGGACCTGGCGCCGGTGGCGGTCGTCCATGGCAAGAACTCGCCTACCCCCGGCGAGGTGGTGCCGTGTCCGGGACGGGACCTACAGGTCTACGCCGGCGACTGGACCTCGATGATCGGCCCGAAGGACGAGATGGAAGCCCGCGGAATCACCGTGCCGCGCTCGACCGCGACCCGCTCTCGCCATTCCAGGGTGCGACGCGCCATCGACGCCGTGCGCGCCATACGTGAGGACGCGAACCCGCTGCTCTTTCCCTCGGCGATATTCACGCTGGTGCTCATTTTCGGAGCGACAACCATGGTGCGCTTCACCTACGTCAACCCGCGGATGTCATGGCTTGATGCGCTGTACTTCACCTCCGAGACGATTACCAGCGTCGGCTTCGGCGACTTCAGTTTTGCGGCACAGTCTGGTGTGCTGCGGTGGTTCGCTATCGGGCTGATGTTCGGCGGCGTGACCATCACCGCCATCCTCGTCGCGCTCATCTCGGACCTGCTGCTGTCGCGCCGCTTCGTCCATTCGGCCGGTCTGCGACGGGCCCGCCACATGCGCGACCACATCATCGTCGTCGGCCTGGGATCAACTGGCATCCGCGTCGTCAGTGATCTCGCCGCTGCCGGATATGACGTCGTGATCATTGAGCAAGACGAGAACAACCGCCTGCTATCGACCGTCGCCAAGCTTGACGTGCCGGTGATTTTCGGCGATTCAACGATGCGTCAGACGCTGGAATCGGCGCGCGTCGATCGCGCCCGCGGCGTAGCGGTGATGACCCAGGACGACATGGAGAACATCCGGACCGGCATCGTCCTGCTGGAAATCCTGGGATCCGATACCGAAGTGCCGATCGTCCTGCGTGTGCAAGGTCGGGCGCTGAGCGCCGCAGTGAACCAACAGTTCGGTTTTGAAAACGTGCGTTCGGTCGTGGATCTGGCAGCCCCATGGTTCATCGGCGCGGCGATGGGTTTGAAGGTGCTGGGAACTTTCTGGGTTGGTCAGCGCTCGTTCATGGTCGGCGCAATGCTGGTGGCGGAGGGCAGCGAACTCGACGGACTGCAGATGGTGGAAATGTCCACCCAGACGCGCGTCATCGCGATCATCCGACCGGAAGGGCCGGTGAGGTTACGCCCGCGCCGCGACGCCCGACTCCAAGCCGGCGACACCGTCTACCTGATCGGCCCGTATCGCGAGCTGATCGCGACGCTCCGCAAGGGCCAACCCCCACCGATGACCACAATCGACGGCGAGCGCGCATTGACGCTCGCGGCGGCGCGTTCGTTGAAGCCCGATGTGCGCCCACCCAGGTGGGCGCCGGACCCGGGCGATTGACGAACGTCCAATTCACGCGTTGTGATACCCATCCCGTTGCGGATCGAGGTTCTTCGACCGTTTTGCCGGAGCGGATCCACCCCCTTGGTACGGTGCGCAAAAAACCAGGGAGGAATCATGAGCCGCAACCTTTACGCCTTGGTAGTCGCGGCAACGGCGATCGGTCTGGCTGCGTCGGCTTGCAGCGGTTCTCCAAACTCGGCCACCAAGGCAACGCCGTCGGCCACGGCGACGCAACTGCAATCGCTAATACCCACACCGGCGAACACTCAGCGCACCGACGGCCCTGATTCCATTCCGGACAACGGCATCCATTTGCACTTCCTGGTCAACGGATCGTCGACCGACGTTCTGGACGCGTACAAGACCGCCCTCGAAGGTAAGGGCTGGATGGTGACCGTCGTGAGTTCAGGTCGCTGGGCAGGAGCCGGCGGCGCCACCTACACCGGGACGCAGGGCGACACCTACGGCGTGTTCAGCGGAGGAGGCTCCGCCAGCGCTGCCGACGTCAGTGCGTGCGCATGGCCGTCAAAGCCCTCGAACCCCAACTGTGGTGGCGGCAACCGACGATAACGGCGACGATCGACCCACATCGGATTCTGGGTGGTTAGTCCAGGTCACACCGCTTGGGCGGCTCACACGTCGTAGTAGAGCGCGAACTACGTCCTGGGCGTTGGTAACCCGTAGCTGCCTTGGCGGTGCCTTAAAATCGCAGGTCACAGCGTTGGGTGCGTTGGCTGCGGGAAGCTGCCGGAAATTCTGCTGCGGACCCGGCCCGGACCCACGTCGCGCTTGCGGACCGTTCGCCCCGGATCCGGTGTCAGTCGTCGGCCGTAGCGGAGCCGCAGACGCGAATCGCCATGGCCAGCAGCTAAGTACAGTCAGTCCTACAACCATTTAGCCAAGAAATGTAGGACTCCTACACCCTTGCTGAACTCTACAAAGGAGCGGCGACCGAGCGATGGCCCGCCGAAGGGCGGGGGCAGCTTAACCGGTATCGCTCAAACCGCGATCCCGGCTGATGTCGAGCGGGCGACGTCCGCCGGCGTCCAGGCGACCACAAAGGTTCGGAGATAGCAGATTAGGCGGAGGCATCCTCGCCGTTTGGCAAGCCGTGACTGATTCAATCCACTAATTAGGGCAGTAAGCCTGCCGTGCCCCAGCGGTGATCCAGTATTCGTCCCCGCTGATCGTAGGGAATTGTTGGGACACGATCGCGGCAACCGTGGAAAGAGGTTCGCCATCGGCTATTTGGGCGCACGCGATGTGTGCCGCGTTGATCGCGGTGTTCGTGTCGACCGCCACCTGGTGCGCCGCTAGGAACGACAGGAACGGCTGGTCTTGGGGGGCGGCATACGCGGTAGGCGCTAACCAGATCCCCACCACGACCGCTGCTGCTAGCGTTGTTTTCACGATGCATCTCCGGGCGAAAATGGCGGCACGGACGCAGGCCGCGTCGAGTCCCGGATAGCCCCACTCACAGCAGTCGAAACATTCCGTTCTCCGAACACACGCGCACAATACGATTCGACACGCGCACAATAGAAATTCTTGCAAAGATCTATGTTTAGCCCAATTCGACCGGTCCTGGCTGCGGCGGGGTGGCGATCCGTCGAGTCGTCTTGTCGATGAGCTGCTCGACGAACGCAACGAGCTATCCGGAAGCTGACTGGTCTGCCAAGCGTCCACGCGACCGCATACGTAACAACTTCGCTGAACTAACGCAGCGCCGGGGAGCCTGGGCCGGCGATCCGCGGGCGACGAGAGTCGCAGTGAAACTTAAGTGGTGGCCGATAAAGGTTCCGATGCAGCAAGTGTGATGATCTTAGTCGGGTCGGCGGGGTCGGACCTTTCCCACCGGTCTTTCCAATTCCACTCCCACACCGTGAGCGGCGCCGGCCGCGCGGTTGTGGTGAATCCGTTCTTGCCGCCGGCTTCCAACGTGGCTGCTACCCCGTTGACGACAACTTCGAATTGGATCTTCCAACGATAGGTTGCATGCGCGGCGATTTGGCCGGCTCACACGTCGTAGTAGAGCGCGAACTCATACGGGGTCGGGTGGAGGTTGTACGGTGCGAGCTCGTAATTGCGCTTGTAGTTGATCCACGTCTCGATCAGGTCGGGCGTGAAAACGCCTCCCTGAGTGAGGTATTCATGGTCGTCCTCCAAACGGTCGATCACCGCGGCCAACTGGGTGGGAGCCTGCGGGATGTCCGCGGCCTCTTCCGGGGGCAGGTCGTAGAGGTCCTTGTCGATTGGGGGAGGCGGCTCAATCTTGTTCTGGATGCCGTCTAGGCCGGCCATCAGCATGGCCGAAAACGACAGGTACGGGTTGCCCGAGGAGTCGGGACAGCGGAACTCCAGCCTCTTGGCCTTCGGATTGTTGCCGGTGATGGGGATGCGCACGCACGCCGACCGGTTGCGCTGACTGTAGACCAAATTGATCGGGGCCTCGTAGCCGGGAACCAGTCGCTTGTAGGAGTTCACCGTGGGGTTGGTGAACGCCAGCAGTGACGGTGCGTGGTACAGCAAGCCGCCGATGTAGTGGCGGGCGAGGTCGGACAGGCCGGCGTATCCGGCTTGGTCGTACATCAACGGAACACCGTCCTTCCACAGCGACTGATGGCAGTGCATACCGGAGCCGTTGTCTCCGAACAGCGGCTTGGGCATAAAGGTCACGCTCTTGCCGGCCTGCCAGGCGGTTTGCTTGACGATGTACTTGTACATCTGGTGGTCGTCAGCGGCGTGCAGCAACGTGTTGAACTTGTAGTTGATCTCGGCCTGGCCGCCGCTGCCCACCTCGTGGTGGCCCTTCTCCAGGCTGAAACCGGCATCCGTCAGATGGGTGAGCATGATGTCGCGGAGGTCGACGTAGTGGTCGGCGGGGGCAACCGGGAAGTACCCGCCCTTTGGGCGGACCTTGTGGCCCAGGTTGGGGCTGCCGTCGGCCTCGGTCGCCGCTCCGGTGTT
Source organism: uncultured Actinomycetota bacterium (assembly GCA_963833915.1). Taxonomy (GTDB): domain Bacteria; phylum Actinomycetota; class Actinomycetes; order Mycobacteriales; family Mycobacteriaceae; genus Mycobacterium. Next base: position 80,468 of record CAWHZO010000013.1, on the reverse strand, counting down.
CCACCACCCGGATGTCGCGTCCACCTTGTAGAACGATTCATTGATGCGCGAGTCGAAGCTGACCGAGTCGAAGATGTAGAACTCGGCCTCCGGGCCGAAATACGCGGTATCGGCGATGCCCGAGCTGACCAGGTAATTCTCCGCCTTGCGGGCGACGTTGCGCGGGTCGCGCGAGTACAACTCAAGGGTGAACGGGTCGTGCACGGAGAAGTTCACGATCAGCGTTTTAGCGTCACGAAACGGGTCGATGGTCGCGGTTTCGGGGTCAGGCAGCAGCAGCATGTCGGACTCGTGGATCGATTGGAACCCCCGAATCGATGAGCCGTCGAAGGCCAACCCCTCTTCGAACACGGTCTCGTCGAAGACGTAAATCGGAATTGTGAAGTGCTGCATGGTGCCTGGCAGGTCACAAAAGCGGACGTCGACATACTCGATGTGCTCGTCCTTGGCGAGTTTGAAGATGTCGTTGGACGTCTTTTCGGGCACGGAATGCTCCTTTGCTCGGCTCTCCGCAGACTGCGCCCTCTAATTCATGCACGTCACGACGCTATCCGCATCCGGGCCAGCATCACCCGCAGTGCCTGGCAGACCTCGATCGTCGCCAAGCGGGCGATCGTCGGTGCCGAAGATCGATGAACAGTGATAGCCGGGCCTGCCGCTATTTAGCCGCCGTACGTCGGCCCTTGGACACCGTCGCGGTAGGTCACGCATTTCTGCGATGGACCGGTATTGGTGCAGCAAGTCTCGATAAGACTTGGGTCTTGCCCGAAGTGAGGACTTACCTGCTCCGAGGAATATTGTCCGCCGGATTTCTTACACGAATCCTCGATGTCCGTTTGCGCGTGAGCGAAAGGCGCAGCCAAGATCATCGCCGCAACCGGGACAGTGAAAGCAGCCACCGGGATGGCGCTGAAGACCGGACGTTTCATGTCTCTCCATAGTTCGGTGTGGCTCGCCAGTTTAGCGGCGGCCCTGTGGTTCACCTGTCAGACGGTCGAATGTGTTTCCGCGATGGACTCAATCGTCGATGTGAGAGTTGCCGGCGAGTAGTACCGACCGGCCCGGATCACCCCGGCGATGTCGTGCAGATGGGCCACGTTCTTCACGGGGTCGGCCCCGAGCAGGACGATGTCGGCGTCTTTGCCGGGTTCCAGAGTGCCCATGGTGCTAGTCCTGCCCAGGAACTCCGCGGCATCGATTGTGGCCATCTGCAGGATTCGCAATGGCGTCAGCCCCGCCGTCGCCAACTGGTCGAACTCCTGATGTAGCGCGAATCCGGGTATCTCCCAACCGGATCCGCCGAAGTCGCTGCCGGCCATCATCTTGACGCCCTCTTCGTCGAAGATGCGCACCATATGCAACTGGCGGGTGTAAAGGTGCCCTGCAGAATCGTGCGCTCGCCGGTCGTCTTTTGATTGTGCCGGCGCCGCGGGTCGATCAATCCGGCGGCGTCGGACTCATGGATCCGATGGAGTACGTCTCGCGGCCGGTCGGGTAGCCGCCGCCGTCGGTGGCGATATGGACGTGGTCATAATGATTGGCGGTTTCGTTCCCGAGGTTTGCTGTCCAGCTCGGCTTGCCGATCCCCGGGTAGATCTTCTGCCGCCAGATCACATGGTCGACGCCCCACCGTTTGGCATTCGCCAAGGCATACCCGGCAATTTGGTTACCGAGGTCGATGCCTTCCGGAGTGCTGTGGTTCGGGATCATCACGTCGATCGCCAACCCGTTGGGATGCCACCTCAACGCGTCCTGGCGGTAGCCGCCGATGACGGTGATCTGCGGAAACAGCAGGCTGATGGCACGGGCTGCCCAGATGGTCTTGACCTGCAACCCCGTCTCCGGCGCGACACCGGGGGGTAAGGAGAACTGGAAGCTCTGCGCGGCGGCGGGCGCGTCGGCCGCCAGCGACTGCGCCTCGGCGGGACTCGCGACGTGCGGCGGCCCGGCGGGCGGTCCGGGCGGTGGGCTTGGCGCGGGTCGTGCGCTGGACGCGGTCGCTGCCGAATTTTTCACCAAGCGCGGTGGCTCGGTGTGCTGGGCGTAGAGCATCGCGGCAGATACGGCGAGGGTGGCCCCGAATGCCAACCAGCGACCCTGGCCGTTGGCTAACTGGTTTCTGCTCACGAACAGCACTTTAACGCCGTGTCAGATGCTGTGTGGCAACTTTCTACAGCTCGTGTCGGGCTTTTAGGTCAGTACACCACCGGAGAGTAGGCGGCTGAATTGCCGGTGTTGTAGCAGGTCACGTTGACGCTGTCGTTCCCGCCGGGCTGCTGGAAGATGATCGTCACGGGCGCCGAGGGGTGCGGCCCAGTGACCGTCCTGTCGGCATCGTAGGGAAGCGCCGGTGTATTCATTACCCCCACCGAATGGTAGTGACAGACTTCCGGAGCCCCTTCGGAGTTTCGCGCATCGACGATGGTCGCGTAGAGGGCGAGTCCGCCACCGCCGTAAATCACCTCGAGGCTGCCGTCTTGGTTTGAGAAATAGGCTGGATTCGTTGCGGCTGCGCGGTTCCGGCGCCAACGAAAGGCGTGAGGGCTAGCGAGGCAAAGAATGTTGCGCCGATCGCCGAAGCGCGCAGCATCGGGGTGGTCCGGATCGTTTTCATGAAGTGCTCCTGCTCCCGTCGAACCAAGGCCTAACCGCACGTTAAGTCGGCCGATACGGTGGGCAGCCATTTTCACCGCGCATCGGCAAGGTGTACCCGCTTACCGGGCAACTATTCGCTTCAATACGCGACGGTCCTCGAACGACCAACGGGATCGACAGTTACACCGTGAGTCAATCGATTTCGGTTGCAGCGCGGTGAGGAGTCGGGCAATCGACCCTAGTGCCCGCGGCCACCGACCTCCGCGGGTAGCGGCGGCGGCAACGGCGCCGTCGGCGTGGGTGTTGTCCGGGTCGGTGCTGCGGACGGTGGTTGAGGTGTTGCGGCCGGCGTCTGCGCCGTTTTCGGTCCGTGGAACGACACCATCGGCTCCCGGCGGATCACCTGATTGCCGTCGCTGACCACCAGGGCACTCGATGTCACCGTGTAGGTGATGCCGTCACTTTTGGCGACGAAGCTGCCGTCGGCGGCCGCCGAGGCGGACACGACCAGTTTGGCGCCGTCGCTGACCCGCACACCGTGGTAGCCGTACAGGCCGGCTGGGCTCTTGCAGATCGCCACGCGTGATTCCGCCGTGCTGCCGAATGCGACTGCGGTGTTAGGTGCCGCGCACCGCGCTGTGGAGTCGACGAAACCCAGCGCGTCGGTGGCCGGGTCGGCGCCGGCCGGGGGCGTGCCGATGGCGAACAGCGCCAAACACGCCGCCGCGGCGACGGTGGCGCGGCGGGTGCAAGCTCGACGGGAGGACATCAGGCGTCCACCAAAACACGGCCGACCGGCCGGACGGCGCACCCACGCCGCTCGATGGCCGAATCGTTAGCTTCTCGAGATGCAAGAAACCAGGAGGGCTAGATTCGACGCCGGACCCGCGCCGAGGAAAGGCAACAACCATGGCGACCTCGAAAAAACTGCTGTTCGATCCGAATGCCTACGACCCGTCGCATTTCGACCCGCAGACGCGGCGTCAACTCCGCGCGGTGATCGACTGGTTCGAAGGTCGCGGCAAGGCCAGGCTGCTCCGTGACGATCTCGAGGCGGCGTGGGTGTCCGATTTCCTCGACTTCATCAAGCAGGAGCGGATTTTCGCGACCTTCCTGACCCCCTCGGAGTACGGCGGAGGCGATCCCGACAAGCGGTGGGACACGTCCCGCAATGCCGCGCTGAGCGAGATCTTCGGGTTCTACGGGCTGTCGTACTGGTACGCCGAGCAGGTCACCATCCTGGGCCTTGGGCCGATCTGGCAGAGCGACAACATCAAAGCCAAGGAGCGTGCGGCCGCACAACTCGAGGCCGGCGGCGTGATGGCGTTCGCGCTCTCCGAGCGTGAGCACGGCGCCGACATCTACAACACCGACCTGCTGCTCACGCCCGCCCGCGACAATGATGACGAAGGTGTCGTGTTCCGCGCGTCGGGGGAGAAGTACTACATCGGCAACGGCAACGTGGCGGGCATGGTGTCGGTGTTCTCGCGCCGCACCGACGTCGACGGCGCCGACGGCTACGTGTGGTTCGTCGCCGACAGCAGCCACCAGAACTACGAATTGATCGGCAATGTCGTGCACGGCCAGATGTACGTCAGCAACTTCCGGCTCAACGACTACCCGGTGCACGAGGAGGACATCCTGTGCACCGGACCGGAAGCGTTCTCCGCCGCGCTCAACACCGTCAACGTCGGCAAGTTCAACTTGTGTTCTGGCTCGATCGGGATGTGCGAGCACGCCTTCTACGAGGCGATCACCCACGCCAACAACCGCATCCTGTACGGCAATCCGGTCACCGACTTTCCCCACGTGCGGGCCAGCTTCGTCGAGGCCTACGCCAGATTGGTCGCGATGAAACTGTTCAGCGACCGTGCGATCGACTATTTCCGTAGCGCCAGCCTCGATGACCGTCGATATCTGCTGTTCAACCCGGTGACCAAGTCCAAAGTCACCTCGGAGGGCGAAATTGTCGTCACACTGTTGTGGGATGTGCTGGCCGCCAAAGGCTTCGAGAAGAATACCTACTTCTGCGAAGTGGCCCGGCTGATCGGCGCCTTGCCGCGGCTGGAAGGCACAGTGCACGTCAACGTCGCGCAGATCCTGAAGTTCATGCCTAACTACATGTTCAATCCCGCGGTGTACCCGGAGATCGGCACCCGCAACGACCCGTCCGATGACGTGTTCTTCTGGGCGCAGGGTCCGGCTCGCGGCGCGTCAAAGGTGCAGTTCGCCGACTGGGCTGCGGTCTACGAAAAGCACCAGAAGATACCGAATGTCGCGCTGTTCTACGAGCAGGCTCGAGCGCTCAAAGAACTACTGAGCACCGCCGCGCCGGACGAAGACCAGATGCGCGACCTCGACTTCCTGCTCGTCGTCGGTCACCTGTTCACGCTGATCGTCTACGGCCAGTTGATCCTCGAACAGGCGGACCTGATCGGGCTGGACGCCGACCTGGTGGACCAGATCTTCGAAGTCCAGATTCGCGATTTCTCCCAATACGCCGTTGCCTTGCACGGAAAGCCGAGTTCTACTTCGGCGCAACAAGATTGGGCTATATCCTCGGTGCGGAAGCCGGTAACCGACACGCAGCGCTTCGACCGAGTGTGGGAGCAGGTCAAGGCCTACGACGGCGCCTACGAGATGCGGCCCTAGTTCAATGGGGCCGACCCGCTGCGCCGCCTTCGCCGGGCTTGCGATCGTCCCTAGTTCAATGGGGCCGACCCGCTGCGCCGGCTTCGCCGGGCTTGCGATCGTCCCTAGCCGGCGGTCGGTACAAACGGGACGTCGTCGGGTGCGGCGCGGCGCGCTGCCAGCAGCGCTCGGGCGGCGTCACCGATCGGAATCCGCAACGGCAACTGCGGCTTCTCGGCGGCGTCAGCGATCTCGGCCGCCACCTGCTCCGGGGTGATCATTGCGTCATGCAGGTCGGCGCCCTCGAGTAATGCCGCGTAGGGATCGTCGGGCACGGTGTATGTGGTCACGACATCGAGCGCGCCCGAACTCACCGCGCCGGGCTCGAGCAGGGCCGTCTGGACGCCGAACGGGGCAACCTCGATCGCGAGGGCTTCGACCAGTGCCTCGAGTGCCCACTTGGTAGATGAGTAAGCCGCGCTGGGCGGCAGCACAATTCGCCCGATGACGCTGGACATGAACAGCAGCTTCCCGTCTCCGCGAGCACGCATCTGAGGCAGCACCGCTTGGGCCACGCGAATTGCCCCGACGGTGTTGAGGTTGAACAGACGGTGCAATTCCGCCAGCGGGATGGCTTCCACGGCGGCATAGAAGATCTCAGCGGGGTTGACGATGACGACGTCGAGATCACCCGCGGCCGCGAATGCCGCAGTCACGCTGGCGTCATCGGTGACGTCGAGAGCCAGACGTTGGTCTAGGTCGAGGTCTTCAAGCGAACGCGGATCACGCGCGGTACCGATCACGCGGTGGCCGCGGCGGGCGAACTCGATACTGATGGCGCGGCCGATCCCGCGACTGGCTCCGGTGACGAGGACGGATGACATGGCGTTGCACTCCCAGGGGTGTCGTGGAGAATTCGTCTTACCCAATTGGTAAACCGATCGGTATACCTTCTTGTTCCAAAGTAGCGGAGATTTCGCCGGGCGTAAACCGACCGGTGTGTGAGGCCGGGCATACGATCGGCAGATGCACGGCGCCAAGATCTTGATCACCGGTCCGACCGGACAGGTTGCCAGTCCCATCGCCCAGGCCCTGGCGGCCGACAACGAGGTCTGGGGCATCGCCCGGTTCACCAACGCGGCGGCTCGCGATGCCCTAGAGAAATCCGGCGTTCGGTGCGAGACCGTCAACCTGGCCGCCGGCGACTTCGCCGGAATCCCGGCTGACTTCGACTATGTGCTCAATTTGGCGGTGGCCAAAAGCGGCGACTGGGACAAGGACCTCGGGGCCAACGCCGAGTCTGTTGGCCTGTTGATGGCCCACTGCCGCAACGCAAAAGCCTTCCTGCACTGCTCGTCGGCGGCCGTCTACGATCCCCCGGACGACGAGCCGAGGAGCGAGCGCGCCGCCCTGGGCGACAACCACAAGCCGTTGTTCCCGACCTACTCCATCTCCAAGATCGCCGGCGAAGTCGTCGCCCGGACCATGGCACGCGCCCTGGATGTGCCCACCATCATCGCCCGGCTCAATGTGCCGTACGGCGACAACGGCGGGTGGCCGTTCTATCACATGGAGATGATGCTGGCCGGCATTCCGATCCCGGTGCCCGCCGGAATCCCGGCCCGCTACAACCCGATTCACGAGGACGACATCATCGCGACGATCCCGAAGTTGCTGGATGCGGCTTCGGTGCCGGCAACCACGGTCAACTGGTGTGGCGACCAGACCGTCAGCCTGCAGGAGTGGTGTGACTACCTCGGTTCGCTGGTCGGCAAGGAACCGGTTTTCCAGGAGAGCGCGCAGGCGCTGCGTGGCAATCCCACCGACGCGTCACGGATGCATGAGCTGATCGGCGCCGGCACGGTCGACTGGCGCGACGGAATCCGCCGGATGGCGGCCACGTTCCACCCGGAGCTGGTCGGCTTTTGAATTTCGGGCCGGCCGCTAATCCTCCTTGCGGATCAACCGCTTCAGCGCTTCGCGGTCGGACGCCAGCAGCTCATCGATGCGCGGCTGGTTCACGTCGGCGACGATGATCTCGCCGACCTCCTGGTACACGTTGCTGAAGATGCCGTGCGACTTCATCTTCTCGGTCTGATAGATGTTGTCCTCAGTCGGTGTGACGTAGTAAACGATCTCTGGCTTGAACCGATGGATCAGCCACAGGTGGATAACGTCCATCAGCCGCTTCTTGCGCAGTTTCTCGGCGAACGTGTTCTGGTCGCGCACCGTGAGGATGTTGCGTCCGTGACGGTCCTTGATCGGGTCGACGACCACGTTGGCAAGCGGCTGTTCTGCGTCGCCGTAGATGCCGAGCTCGAGCACGTCGGATCCGGCGCGTCGCGGACGTAGCTGCACGGACAGCTTCTCGCCGATCTGGTAGTGGTCGCCCCACAGCGCCAGCCAGTCCTCCAGCAACTTCTTCGGCACCTCGGTCTGCACGAGATGCTGGTGCTGCGTGGAGCCCTCGCCCATGGCCTTGGTTGTCGCGGTGCGCCCGGAGGAGGCAGCCAGCGCGGCGTCGCTTCGCGGCCCGCCGACCAGGGTTTGCGGCGTCCGGTAGGGCGACTCGACAAGGCGCATCTTGCGCTGCAGACGGGCGAGCGCCAGCATGCCGTCCTGGCGCAGCGCGGTCGCGAACTCCTCGGAGGCCACGCCGTCGATCTGGTGCCCGCCGTAGGTGATGAAGTTGAAGACGAAGCCCATCTTGCCGAGTTCCTCAGGGAATGCCCGCATTTCGTCGTCGGTCATCCCGGTGGTGTCCCAGTTGAACGATGGCGAGAGGTTGTAGGCCAGCATCTGGTCGGGGAACACCGCGTGGATCGCCTCGGCGAATTGGCGGGCGTCGACGAGATCTGCCGTCTTGGTTTCCATCCACAAGATGTCGGCGAACGGCGCCGCCGCCAGCGACTTGGCGATCGCATACGGGATGCCGCCGCGGATCTGGTAATAGCCTTCGGGTGTCTTAGCCGGCTCGCAGTCCCATCCGGGGTCGGCCCCCAACTCCTTGGCTTTTTTGCGGGCGTTGTACAGCGGGGCACGCTCGGCGAACTGTCGCCATTCGGCGGCGCTCATGTCGCGCGATTCGCCTTCGCTCTCGGCGAATTCGAGCAGTTCCGCAACGGCTTCGCCGTAGGTCATCAGCCCGGCGTCGTCCTGCCAAGCGTCGACGAACTTCGACTCGACCTCGTCGAAGACGGCGTCGATCGAGTGCTGCGCGTGGTCCGGGAATGCGGCCGCGTTGGCGATCAGCTCCGCAATGCCGTGACGCTCCAACCAGGCATCCGCGGCGGCGTACTCGCCGTCGGGCAGGGCATAGAGCAGATGACCGTTGAGTTCGGTGAATCCCGCCTCGTAGAAGCGCCGCACCATCGCCAGGAAACAGGACTTGTAGGACGGAATCTTCAGGTTCGTGGTGCCGAGCAGGAACGGCTGGTCACGCTCGTCGGCGCGGCTGTCGAGCAGGTTGGCCGCCTCGGCGTCGGTGCGCGCGACGATGATGCCGGGCACCCGCATGATGTCGAGCTGGAAGCGCGCGGTGTTGAGACGCTTGATCTGTTCGTCCGACGGCACCAGAACCTTGCCGCCCTGATGCCCACACTTCTTGGTGCCCGGACGCTGGTCCTCGATGTGGTATCCCGGCACCCCGGCCTCGACGAAACGCTTGATCAGATTGCGGACGTGTGGATCGCCGCCGTGGCCGGTGTCGGCGTCGGCGATGATGAACGGGCGGTAGTCCACCGCCGGTGTTCTTTCGCGTTGCTCCTCGCTCATCCGCAGGCGCAGGTACTGCTGATTGCGGTCGGCGGTCAACAGCGCACGGACCAGCCCGGCGGCCTCGTCGGGCACCTGGCTGAGCGGATAGCTGGCCAGGTCGGGTCCCGGATCCTCGTTGATGGAGCCCTTAGCCGAGGTCGCCCACCCGCCGAGGTAGATGCCCTCGATGCCCATCCGCTTCATGGTCGCGGCCTGCCCGGGCGAGTACGGGCCGAAGGTGGTGATGCTCTTGCGCTGGGCGAACAGCTCGCGCAGCCGCGGGTAGAAGGCCTCCGCCGCCTCGCGCGCGATGGTGTAGTCCGTCGGAATTGTGCCCCGCTGTTCGGCGACTTGGCGTGCGGAATAGAGGCGGGTGATTCCGTCGAACCGCGGATCGTCGATGTATTGCTGCGTGGCGGCTACGTCGCTTTCAAAGTCCTCGCCGACGTTGTGGTGAGAGTGCGGGTCGAACGGCGCCTGCGCCTTTGCATCCGCTTCGATGGTGGCCATCGTTTCTTCGCTCCTCTTCATCCCCGATATCCCTGATAGTTCGAGTCTATGGCTGCTGTGCGGCACGAAGTTTCAAATCGGGATCTCTCTCCGTACAGCCGCATCGGGCATACCGCCGACGCGACGCGGTTAAACCCGCGTCGCGGGTACGCGTCGGTCCAGGCGCCGCAAACAAAATGACGCTGGGGATATTTGTTTCGGGCTGTATCGGGTAGTCCGCTCGGATACACTCGCCGAGCGCGGCGATGGGGCCGCATCTGAGGGGAGCAGCGATGAGTTCTCTGCGATCGGCCCGCGCGCCGGGTTCCTCACCGGTGGCCCTGCCGCCGAGCCGCACCGTGCAGGTGCGCTCCGCGGACGGTACCCGCCTGCACACCGAAGTGTTCGGGCCAGCGGACGGGTATCCGATCGTGCTCGCGCACGGCATCACCTGCGCCATCCGTGCGTGGGCCTACCAGATCGCCGACCTGGCCACCGACTACCGGGTGATCGCCTTTGATCACCGCGGCCATGGGCGCAGCGAGATTCCCCGTCGCGGTGGGTACAGCCTCAGCCATCTCGCAGCGGACGTCGACGCCGTGCTCGAAGCCACACTCGCACCGGGCGAGCGTGCCGTCATCGCCGGACACTCGATGGGCGGCATGGCCATCGCCGCCTGGTCGGACCGTTACCCCCATAAAGTCGAATTGCGCGCCGATGCCGTCGCGCTGATCAACACCACCACCGGTGACCTGCTGCGCGAGGTGAGGCTGCTGCCGATGCCGGCACCGTTCGCGGCGGCGCGGGTGCTGGGTGGGCGTGCGCTGGTGAACATCTTCGGTTCGTTCACGGTGCCACCCGCCGTGCGGCGCGCCAGCCGCGAAATGATCTCGATGCTTGCGGTCGGCGCCGACGCCGACCGCGCCGTCGGGGCACTGATCTACGAGCTGTTCAACGCCACCTCGCCGGCAGGCCGCGGCGGCTGCGTCAGGGCGCTCGTCGACGCGATGGGGCGCCGGCACATCAACCTTGCCGGTTTGACTGTCCCCACGTTGGTGATCGGCAGCGAACGCGACCGGCTGACGCCGCTGATCCAATCCCGGCGGATCGCGGCTGTCGCACCCAATCTGGTCGATCTCGTGGTGTTGCCCGGTGGCCACTGCTCGATGCTGGAACGGCCCGCTGAGGTCAACCGCGAATTGCGTGCGCTCGCAGAATCGATCGCCGGCAGCAAGCGCATCAGTTCATAGCGGGGCTTATAGCCGGGCGGGCTTATAGCCGGGCGGCGACCTCGGCGGCTGCCCGCCGTCCGGAGCGCACCGCCCCGTCGAGGAAGCCAGTCCACTCGTCGGCGGTTTCGGTGCCGGCCCAATGGATGGGTCCGACCGGGCGCCGCAGCCACGGTCCGTAGCGCGTCCATGAGCCCGGCGGCACCGCGGCGGTCGGGCCGCCTGCCGCGAATTCTTCAGCGCCCCAACGATGGTCGACGTAGTCGAGCGGCTTGAGCGCTTCGTCGCCGAACAACGAAGCGAAGCAGTCCAGTGCGCGCTGCCGACGCTGATCAGCCGGTAGCTCGTCGAAGGTGCGGGCGTCGACGAAACCCAGCAGAATGCCCGGTCCGTCGGGCTGCGGGCTGACGTCGAAAGTGATGAACACCGGACCCTCGTCGGACAGCGCTTCACCGGAAAACCCCTCGCTTCGCCAGAACGGGGTGGCGTAGGCGGCATAGGCCTTGCTGAGTCGGCCCTGCGGCCAGCGTGCGGCGAGTTGCTGGTGCTCGGCGGGCAGCGCGGGACTGAACTGGATGAAGCTCCGATGTGCCGGCGGGATGGCGACGACGACGAACCGTGCGTCAGCCCGGCCCTTCTCGCTGGTGACCCGCACCCCGTCGCCGTGGTGGTCGATGCGTTGCACGGCGGCCTCCAGCACGACCCGGTCGCCGAGTTCCGCCGCGGCCGCCTCGGCGATCTGTTGCGTGCCTGCCGAGAAACGGTCCTGCTGTGCACCGTTTTCCACATCGAGCAGGCGATCCAGACCACCGGCTGCCCGTACATAGCGGGCGGCGTGCAGCATCGACACGTCGTCGGGTTCGCATCCCCAGGTCACCCGCGCCATGATGGCCAGCAGATCCCGCGCGGTCGCACCGGCGTGCACCGATCGCAACCACCCTCCCAGCGACTGGTCGTCCAGCCGAGCGGCGCGGCGGGCGGTCCACGGCTCGGCCAGCGCAACGTTCCGGGCGATGCGCTCGAATTGCCAACGCACGCGGCCGATATCGATCAGGCCGCCCAACGAGAGCCGCGGAATCGTGCCGCTGTAAGAGCGGACCGCGCCGCGCCATCGGATCAGGTTGGCGCCGTCGTGGTAGGTCGGGATGGTCGGGATCTGGAGCTCGTCGGCCAACGCCAGCACGGCGTCCTGCGTCGGGCCCACGAACGTGCCACCCAGATCAACGGGGATGCCGGCCACGTGGCCGGTGTGTGAGCGCCCGCCCACCCGGTCACGGCCCTCGAGCACCAGCACGTCGTGTCCGAGCCGCGTCAGGTGGCGAGCGGCGGTGAGTCCGGCGAAACCGGCCCCTACCACGACAACGTCGGCGGTCCAGGTCGCGTCGGGCATGCCCCTCAGTCAACCGCATGGGCGCTGCGTAATGTGATTCCTGTTGAAAGTTTTCACCGCTCTCTATGCACTGACCGACGCAGCCGACCGCGCGCGGGAGCTTCGCGACGCGGGTGCCAGCGGGGTCGCCACCTTCGAGGGAGCGCACGATGTGTTCGCCCCGTTGACGTTGGCGGCCACCGTACCTGGCCTGGACTTGATGACCAATGTGGCTATCGCCTTTCCGCGCAACGCGATTCACTTGGCACACCAGGCCAATGACCATCAGCTGCTGAGCTCCGGACGGTTCATTCTGGGCCTTGGAACCCAGATCCGCACCCAAATCGAAAAGCGCTTCGGCGCCGAGTTCGACAAGCCGGTGGCTCGGATGACCGAACTGATCGCGGCGTTGCGGGCGATCTTCGCGGCATGGAACTCCGGTGAGCGGTTGGATTTTCGCGGCGACTACTACCGGCACACGTTGATGACGCCGACCTTCAACCCGGGCCCGAACCCGTACGGCCCACCGCCGATCTACGTCGGCGCGCTCGGGCCACGGTTGACCCGTGCCGTCGCCGAGCACGCGGACGGTCTGCTGGTGATGCCGTTCGGCTCCAAGCGGTTCCTGCACGAGCACACCATGCCCATGGTGCACGAGGGTATGGCAGCCGCCGGCCGCCAATCCGCCGACTTCGCCGTGCTGCCCGAGATCATTGTGTCCGCAGGTGAAACCGACGCCGAACGCGAGCAGGCCGACGCGCGGACGCGTGCGCTGCTGGCGTTTTACGGATCGACGCCCGCGTATCGGCCGGTGTTGGCCGCGCACGGCTGGCAAGATCTGCAGCCCGAGCTCAACGCCCTTTCCAAGCAGGGCCGGTGGGAGGAGATGGGCGGACTCATCGACGACGAGATCCTGCACACCATCGCCGCGTGCGGCACCCCTGCCGATGCCGCACGTCATATCCGCGACCGGGTCGACGGTGTCGCCGACACCGTCTGCCTTTACCAGGCGGCGCCGATAGGCCTGCAGACCCTGGCCGCGGTCATCGACGAGCTCGGCTGAACGCCAACACCGGTTATGGTGCGACGGTTAGCCAGTCGGCGAACCCGGACGGATCGTGGCGGCCCAGCGCGCCATGCTCGTAAAGACCCCAACCCTCAACTGGATTTCCGTTGCCGTCGCGGCACACCGCGCGGCCAACATGATCGATGACGCCGAAGCCGGACCGCGCGATGATCGCCGGGTCGGTCATGTCGTAGGTCAGCCGCTCGACGAACTTCTCGCCCTTCCATACGCCGTGCAGCCAGTCCGAGTCGCCGCCGTACCCGCCACCGACGTGGATGGGCACTGGCAGCTTGGACTCGACCTCGAGGTGGACGGGGGTGCCGTCGGGGGCGGTGGCGTCAATCGTCGCGCCGGTCGGGATGCGGGTGCCGGAGCGGTAGTGGATTTTCACCCGCGGCCAGCCCAGCTGTTCGACGCGGCCGTCGCGCCAAATCCGGGTGCAATCGTTGAGCGACCGGAACCCGTTGGGCTCCTCCTGAATGATCAGCACGACGGCGAAGTCGTCGAATGCCATCGGCACGTACAGCCACCACATTCCCTCGAATGGGGGGTCGGCGGGCCGGCCCGCCGGCTCGGGTTCGCCGATCGGCCGGATACCCCAGGACCGGTCGCGGCTGCCGATCCAGGTGGCGGGGTTGACGGCAATCTCGTTGCCGTCCAACACTATCCGTCCGCTCCAGCTGCCCAGTTGGGCGAACCGCTGCGCGTTCAGTGTCACACGATTGCCCGCGCGCAGGATGTGCGGCTGCTCTTGGACGACATCGAAGAGGCCTTCCCAGGTGAGATCGGCTGCGATGCCTTCGGTTTCGTCGAGAACGATCCGCAGTTTGTACAACGGCTCGATGACATCGACCCGATAACCGTTGACGTTCTGGTTGAGCCGGTCGGCGTCGATGGCGTCGGACAAGTGCACTGCGGTCTGGGTGTCGCCGCGCCTGATGAGCAGGAATGCGTCCTTCACCCCGAGGTTGGGGTAGTAGCCGATGCCGCTGATCACGAAGATGTTCCCGGTGCGGTCGTGGGCGTTGAAGTAGGAGCGATCGTAGAAGTTGCGGTCGGAGGAGCCCGGCCAGGCGATCGGCTGGGGGACTTGATGTACCGGGAACTCGTCGAGCGGTCCGAGCATTTACTGATCCTCTCCGATAAAACGTCTCATCAATCCTGCGTGGTAGAAAAGGGATTCGACATCGTCGGGCTTCTCCATCTCGCCGAAGTGCACCCGTCGCGCGCCGGTGCGCATGAACACGAGGGCCCAGATCGCCCCGGAGTACGCGTAGAACCAGTGCAGGTCGCTCACTTCGATGCCGGTCAGTCGCTGATAGGTGGCGCGGACGTCGCTTTCGCGCATCACGTCGGGCAGGCCCGGTAGTCCCGCAAGACCTGTGAGCTCTTGAAAAACCATGTGCGCAAATATCATCCATGCAATATCGAGTTCGCGCGGTCCGAGCGTCACCATTTCCCAGTCCAGCACCGCGACCGGCCGAAAGTCGCGGTACAAGACGTTGCCCACCCGCGCATCACCCCAGACCAGCACCGGCTCACGCGCGGCCACCTCGTCGGGCCAGTTGTCTTCCAGCCACTGGAAAGTCCGCTCCAGCAGCGATGATCGGCCGATGTCCGGCACCGCGAAGTCATACCAATTTCGCAACCAGTTGAACCCCCTGCGCAGCGCGCTGTCGCCGGCCTGGCCCTCGGTGAGGAAGCCGAACTTGCTCTGCGCGTCGGGGATCGAATGCAATGTGGCCAGCACCTCGACCGTGGAGTCCTGTAGCTCGCGCTGACGCTCAGCGGGCGCGTCGGCGAACCAGTTGTTGCCGAAGGTGTAGGGCATGACATCGGGAGGCACCACACCGTCGACGTGATCCATCACGAAGAAGGGTGTTCCCAGCACGTCGCCGGTGTCCTCCAGCCAACGCACCCGGGGGACGGGGACGTCGGTCAGTTCGCCGACCGCCCGAATCACGTGGAATTGGTGGTCAAGCCGATACGTCGGGAACACCTGGACGTCTTCGGCGGTTGGCGCCACCCGGGCCACCAATTTCTGCGTGATCGACTGCCCGTCCTGTTGCCAGTGCGCGGTCAAGATGATGGTTTCCGATGACATGCCGTTGGAGTCCACGCCGCTTTCCACGGTGACCTGCGGGGTCGCCCCGGCGGGTAGGACGGTTGACAGCCATGTCGACATCACCGCCGGCAGCGTCGTGACGTCGCGGCTGGAGCGCTGGAGTCGGTCGACTTGGTCGAGCACAGGTTCGTTGGGCACAGGTGCCTCCTTCGTGAGGCAATTACGATACGGTGGGTAGCGTTATGAAAGCAAACCCATCCTCGGTTGACAAGGCCTCGGGCGCCGGACGGCCCCGGGACCCGCGTATCGACGCTGCCATACTGACGGCGACCGCGGATCTGCTTGTGCAAATTGGTTATTCGAACCTGACTCTGGCCGCGGTTGCCGAGCGCGCCGGAACGACGAAGACGGCGCTGTACCGGCGGTGGTCGAGCAAGGCCGAGCTGGTGCACGAGGCGGCGTTTCCGGTGGCGCCCACCGCGCTGGTGGGCCCGGCCCGCGACATGGCCGCTGACCTGCAGGCGATGATCGCGGCCGCGCGGGATGTGTTCACCACCCCGGTGGTGCGCGCCGCGTTGCCCGGCCTGGTCGCCGACATGAGTGCCGATCCCGAGCTCAACGCCCGGGTGATGTCGCGCTTCGCGGGTCTGTTCACCGCGGTGCAGGCTCGACTGCGCGAGGCGGTGGACCGCGGTGAGGTGCATCCGGATGTCGACCCGGACCGATTGATCGAGTTGGTCGGCGGCGCGACGTTGTTGCGGCTGCTGCTGCGTCCCGACGAACCGCTCGACGATGCCTGGGTAGATCAGACCACCGCCATCCTCGTGCACGGGGTCACCCGAAATGTAGGGTCGGGCCGGTGACCGGACGACTGAATGGCCGCGCCGCGATCGTCACCGGCGCCAGTCGCGGATTGGGCCGCGCCATCGCACTGGCGCTAGCCACCGAGGGGGCGGCTGTCGCGGTAGCTGGGCGCACCGAAAACGTTTGGGATGAGCGGCTTCCCGGCACCATCGGTGAGACCGCCGCCGACATCGAGGCGGTCGGCGGACGCGCAGTTGCGATCCGAGCCGACCTGCTCGACCGCGACGACATCGCGCGGCTTGTCGGTGAAGCGCGAGATGCATTGGGCCGCATCACAATCCTGATCAACAACGCGGCATTCACCGCGCCCGGCCGGCCGCCAAGACCTGGCGACGACGCGCGGCCCAGGTCGGCGAAAGGGCAGTCGGGTGGACCCAAACCAGATTGGCCGCCGCTGCTCGGGACCCCGCTGGGTGCGTACCGGCGGCACTTCGAGATCGCGGTATTCGCCGCCTATGAGCTGATTCAGCTGGTCTGCCCGGACATGATGGCCGAACGCAGTGGCTCCATCATCAACGTCACATCTGTCGCGTCCCGGCTACCCGGCGACGGGCCTTACCCCGACCGGAGTGGCGGCGTGCTGCCCGGCTACGGCGGATCCAAGGCCGCGCTGGAGCATTTGACCTGGTGTGCGGCCTACGATCTGGCGGGCCACAATATCGCGGTCAATGCCCTTTCGCCGTCCAAACCGATACTGACGCCGGGTCTTTCGTACTACGCCCGCGAGTTCCCCGAGGTGTCGTCCCCGGAAGAGTTCGCGCAAGCCGCGGTGGAGCTGGCGCTGGTCGATCCACAGGTCGTGACAGGGCGAACGATCGGTCATCGGCAGGTGCTCGACGGCAGCTTCCGCGCGTTCCAGTCCTAGGCCGGCTTGCTCGCGGTCACCGCGTTGATGATTACCGCATGCAGCCGGTACCAGTGTGGGGAGGCGAACCCGGCCAGCAGCAGCAGCCGAGTGGCGCGGCGCCTGATGCGGGCTTTGCCGCGGCGGCTGGTGAGCATTGTCGGCAGCAGCGTCCAAGAGAACTGGTCGACGAGCACCAGCCGACCACCGGGACACAGCACCCGTGCGCATTCGCGCAGCCCCGCTTGCTGATCAGACCAGTGATCGAATGAGGTCGTGCTGACGATCAGGTTGAAGGTCTCGTCGGGATAGCCGATCTGTTCGGCGACACCGGCAACGAACGTCAACCGGTCGTCTTGGGCAATCGCGTTGGCCGTCTTCACCATCGCGGGTGCGGCATCGATGCCGACAAGCTGTTCGGCGTCGGGGTAGCGGCTTAACAATTCGCGCAGTAGATAACCGGTGCCGCAGCCCCCGCCAGCCTTGGTCGTAGCTCGCGGCCCGATCGTTGAACTCCGCGACGTCCCGATACGGCGGCACAGGCCTAGTGTGCCACCGGCTAGTGCCGTTCGGCGAGGCTTTTGAGATTGAGAAGTTGCCGTCGGGCCATGACGAGATCGCCGACCGATAGCCCCGGAGTCAGCCAACGGCTCATGGCCGTAACAAGTTTCATCACGAGGCGGGTTGACCGCTCATCGGGTACCAACACGTAAGAGATACAGGCTCCCATGATCTCGCCGGTAAGGTGTTCGGGCGACTGGACGGCAAGGATGCGTCCGAACGGTCGGGTCGCCGCAGTGGAAAACGATTCGCCGACAACGGGCTCGGGTAGGTCGACGAGCTGCTGGGGTGAGCGACGGCCCAGATTGTCGATCCAGTCGTAGGAGTAGGGCGCGATCCTGATCTGACGAACCCACCGCCACAGCGTCTCCGGGGTGGTCTGCACGGTGACTCCGCGCCATGCCTGCAAGGTCGGTTTGGGCACGAAGTCGTCGCAGGGGTAGTGCCGGGCGACCTCGTCGTCCGTCACATTCCAACGATCGCCGATCATCGGAATTCAGGTTAGCCGTCGGGTGGGTCGGAGTCTCCGCGGAGGAGTTCGTCGGGATGGTGGGCGTGGTTGACTTCGGGTAGCCCGGTGCCGTCGGTCCAGCCCAACCGCCCGTTCTCGGTGACCACCGTGCGCAATTCGCCACGGCTCGCCAGGCCGTGATTCGGGCCGCACGCGAAGAACATCTTGTCCGCATCGGTGCACCCGCCGCGCCCCCAGTCCGGTGAATGGTGAACCTCGCAGCGATAACCTGATTCGAGGCAATTGGGACGGGTGCAGCCGCGGTCGCGGGCGTAGCAAATCAGTCGCTGGTCGGCGGTGGCGACGCGTTTCTGGCGGCCCAGGTACAGCGGCCGTTCGGTGTGATCGTCGAACACGGCGAGGTAGTGAATCGCGCTCGCGGCCATGCGGATTAGATCCCGCATGGGCAGCCGGGAGCCACCTCCGGTTCTCGCGGGCGCCGGCATCGGGACCGATGCGTCCACCGCGGCGTCAGCGGCGCGATTGAGTTCGGCCAGCGTCGTGGTGACGACCACGGTGACCGGATGCCCGCGGTGTACACCGAGGCCGCCGGATGCGATGGCGGTTTCCAGCCCAAGCTTCAACGCATCGTGGCAGCGTTGAGCGGGGCTGCGATCATCGCGTGCCTCGAGACCTTCGTCAGGCTGGTGACGGCCCGGCCGCACCGCGGCCTCGATGGCTTCGAAGTACGTGCGGGCCTCCGGGTCGAGCAAGCCGGACAGCCGCGACATGCCGTCAGGCCCTTGCTGGCCGAGGTGCAACCCGCGCCGACGGGCCCGGTCCTCATCGCTGAACAGCCCGTCGGGATTGAGGTAGTCGGCGATGCGCTGACCCAACTTCACGACGATTCCCGCATCGACTTTGGTCGCATGCTCGACCAGTGTGCGCTCGGCCGCAGTCGTGTCGGCGGGTGATACGCACCCCGGCAGCACGTCGATCGCTCGGCATATCGCTCGGACGTGGTCGTCGCCGATAGCGCCCGTCTGAACGGCGTCCGCCAACGTCGGAAACTCGGGCGGCAGTGGCGGGCCGGTCAACGAACGGCGCGGCCGAATCCGAACCGCGAGCTTGAACCGTCGGCTGATTTCGTTCGGCGTGATGCGCAGTCGCTTCCACAGCACCGATCGCATCTGCGCTATGGACCCGGTTTCATCCGGCGGGTCGGCGATCTCCGCAAAGATTCGGTACATAAGACCTCGGTTGGAACGCTCCTGCGTCTCCAGCCGTTCCGCGACGTCAATGCGAAACCTGTTGCCCACCAGATCCGACGGCGTATCGCGCAACAGGTTGTGGGCAGCGTCGATCGCATCGAGAGCGGAAGTGATCCGTTCGCGTGCTTCGTCGGCGCTGATCGCTGGTCCCACACCTCGACGCTAAGAATAAGCCCGACAATCCTGACCTCAGCAGATGGCGCAAAGCCCGACCTGTGGATCAAACCGCAACTGTGGATAACTTCGCAGTCGCAGATTCCTTCGACCAACAACGGGTCGCCCGGCGGTGAACGGTCCGCTCGCCGCCGCGTGACTCGCTCGGGTCACGCCTCTTCAGGCGACGAAGTTGACGGTTACCCCACACAGCGTCGTAATGCGAGTACGTGCATCCGCGGCACGCAGATCCACAGCGCATACCCCGTCACCGCGGTCGTCACCGGGTGGGACGAAGCGCAGCACACCTTCCTCGAGGTGGACGTGGTACTCGTCGCCGATTTCGGTCACCGCACCCCCGACCAACGCGGCCCAGATCTCGGCCGTACTGGCTGGGTGCTCGGATTGCATCGCCACGCCGACCATGTCGGTGACAACGTGGGTTGCGATGTGGTGGCGCCAGTCGGGTCCAGCCCAGCCCCAGTCATCCCATTGGTCGGATTGGTCGACCGACAGAATCGCAGCGCCGACGTCCTTCGGGTGCAAGTGTATGCCGGTGATGTCCGGCCGGGCCGCGGTGAAAACGACTCGTACATTGTGGGTTTCAATACGCCGCCTCATCTCATCGAGATCGTCGACCTGGAGAATAACCATGTACCCGCCATCGCCCTTGCGTTTGTCGAGCTGACGGCCCGCGGTTGTACCTGCCCGCACCGGTGAGACCACCTCAAGCAGCTTGTCTCCAATAGGAAAGAGCGCATTTTTGAGACCGAACACCCCGACATCGGGGTCGCGGTAGCACAGCTCTACGCCGAGTTCTTCGATGATGCCGGCCTCCACCGGCGCCAGATCGGCAGCTACCAAAGCCACCTGTCGAAGTCTCACTCGCATTATCCGCGTCCTTTGGGTGAGGTTGCATCACAATTATTAGCCGACGGCGGCTAATGTCTCGATGGACTTTGGTAATCGGTTGAGGCGCGACACCTTTGGGCTGCCAACTGTTGCCGGCTACACGCTGGCACGACCGACGGCGTGGATCGCCTCGGTGACTGCGTCGGCCAGCGGGTCGATGTCATCGGCGTCGATGCTGGAGACGGTGATCCGCATTCCCGGCGGTGTCCCGATCCTGAACCGTGTTCCCGGCGCCGCAGCCCAGCCCGCGCCCAGTAACCGGGTGATCGCCACCGTTTCGTCGGGCACCGGAACCCAGACGTTGAGACCGGATCGACCGTAAGACGTCACACCACGATCGGCCAACGCCGCGCCGAGCAGTTCACGGTTGCGGGTGTAGACGGTTTCGGCCTTGTGCACCAACCGGGCGGACTCCTTGTCGCGCCACAAGCTGACTGCGAGGTCTTGCAGCAGATGACTGATCCAGCCCGGTCCCAGGCGCAGCCGTCCGTGCACCCGGTCAACCGTGCGTCGGTCCCCGGCCAGTAGCGCCAGTCGCAGGTCGGGCCCGTAGGCCTTGGCCGCCGACCGGACGAACGCCCAGTGCCGGGTTGTCCCGGCCAACGTGTGCAGTGGGGCGCCGGCGATACCCGCGCAGTGGTCGTCTTCGACGAGCAGCACGTCGCCATGGTCAGCGAGCAGATGACGTAGCTCGGTTGCCCGTGCAGCGGAGACGGCGGCGCCGGTCGGGTTCTGGGCGCGAGTGGTCACCACGACGGCCCGCACGCCGCGGCGCAACGCACGGGCCACGTCGGCGGTCAGCGGCCCGTCGTCGTCGACCCTCACCGGCTCAGCCGAAAATCCCAGGGCAGCAAGCAGATCCAGGAGATTGGCCCATCCCGGATCTTCGACCGCCACGCGGTCGCCGGGCCGCAGGCCGGCGGTGAGGACGCGTTCGATGCCGTCAAGCGCCCCGGCGGTCACGGCGAGGTGCTCGGCCGAAACGCCGTCGGCGGTCAGCGACGCCTGGGCATACTCGGCCAGCTCGGGCGAGACCGCCGGTTCCCCGTACAGCAGCGGCGAACCGGGAAGCGGAAGCTGCGCGGTGGCGATCGGCAATAGGGTCGGGTCCGGGTTACCGGTGGACAGGTCTCGCACGCCCGGCGGGACCGCGAGGCCGCGCAGCGACCGCGGTGTCGTCGCCGGCCGGTCCCGCACCCGGGTGCCGCGCCGGCCCGCGGTCTCGACGGCTCCGCGTTCGCGCAGCAGGCGGTAGGCAGCGGCCACCGTGTTGGCATTGACACTGAGCTGGGTTGCCAGCTCCCGAATGGGCGGCAACTCGGCACCGGGCGCCAGGGCGCCGCTGGAGATGGCCTCTTCGACGTCGGACGCGATGGCCTCCGAGCCCGCACCGCGGATCAGGTATTGTTCTGGCACAGATAGCATTATGTACTAGTGCAAAAGCGGAGGCAATTATGTCTGCAGGACAGGACTACGTGCCCACAGCGCGGACCGTGCCCACCCGGTATCGCGAACGCGCCCGGTACGACCGCACCACCGTCCATGGCATTCTCGACGAGGCTCTGATCTGTCACGTCGGCTACCTCGATGCCGGCCGACCGGTGGTGTTGCCGACGACGCATGCGCGGCTGGGCGAGATTGTCTACCTGCATGGATCCACCGGTAGCGGCCCGATGCTCACCGCCGCCGGATCCCCAGACGGCCTGCCCGTCTGCGTCACGGTCACCCTGGTCGACGGCCTGGTGCTGGCGCGTGCGGCGATGCACCATTCCCTGGAATTCCGGTCGGTCGTCGCCGTCGGCAACGCACACCTCGTGCAGGACCGCGAGGAGAAACTCCGCGCATTCGCAGCCCTGCTCGACCACGTCGCACCCGGCCGCTCCGCCGACAGCAGATCTCCCAACGCCCGCGAACTCGCGGCGACCGCCGTGCTTGCGCTCGACCTCATCGAGGTCTCCGCCAAGGTGCGTACCGGAGGGCCCGTCGACGATCCGGAAGACACCGCGTTGCCGCACTGGGCCGGGGTCGTGCCGCTCACCCTTAACGCGGGAACCCCCATCCCCGCCGACGACCTCGACCCAGCCGTGCCGCTGCCGTCCTACCTCACGCCCTATCGACGGTCATGAGGCGGGCCTGAGACGATCGGGCTATGGCCGACGACAGCACCGTCCCAACGGTGGTGAGCGCGTGCCGCGAAATCGCCGCGAGCGCGGATCGGATCTTCGAGCTGATCGCCGATCCGTCGCAACAGCCGCGATGGGACGGCAACGACAACCTCGCGCAAGCCGACGCAGGGCAGCGCGTCCGCAGCGTTGGAGACAGCTTCACCATGACGCTGACCGGCGGCGGCATCCGGGAGAACCATATTGTCGAGTTCGACGAAGCCCGTCGCATCGCCTGGACCCCGTCCGAACCAGGCCGACGACCGCCGGGGCATCTGTGGCGCTGGGAGCTCGAGTCACTGGGCGAGACCCGCACTCGCGTCACCCATACCTACGACTGGTCGCGATTGACCGACCAGAACCGTCTGCCGCGCGCTCGTCGTACCACGACCAAGACGCTGCAGGCATCGCTGGATCGGCTCGCCGAGATCGCTGAGCGCCACTGAACTGCCCCGATCGCTGGCCGTCGGTGCGGGGTCCGTGCCAGGATGAGCAGACGAAATGCCGCAACTGCGGCAGGCGACCGGTCGAGTGGTGTGCCAGTGTCTGACAAGGCGACGTCTGACAAGGCGACGGGCCGCGTAGTCGCCGTGATCGTGCTGTTGATCGCTATCGCCGCGTCGTTGCGCGGATATCTCCCAGGCGTTGAGCGCGCCAACGAACAACGACCACCGGACAGCGGGTCGTCGCTGGTCTACGTTGCGGCCCTACTCAGTGTGTCGCTGGTGATCGTGGCCGTGGCGCTCATTACCCGACTGCGCGACCCCCGGCGGGTGGCGGCCAGTGCCGGCGGCCTGCCACAAAGGTTTTTCGACGGGCGCGGTCGACCGGCATGGCGGGTGGTGATGATCGGGGCCGCGGTCCTGGTGGTGTGGCTGCTGTTGGTGTGGTTGCTCTCGCGACTCATCGTGCCGCACGGCATCGATCAGCCGCAGGCCGCACCGCAATCCACCGTTCGCACGCCCGCGAACAACCCGCCGCGACGACCAGGGCCGCCGGACGCGGGCGCAGATCGTGACGTGCTGCACTACCTGATCGCCAGCACAGTGGCACTGCTGACGATGATCGTCGTGAGCGCGGTTGTCGCCGCCCGTCGACGTCCGGTCGGTCAGCCGCATATCGACCCGGCTCAGCCGCTCGGCGAGCCGACATCCACAGTCGCCGCGACGTCGCTGGTGCGGGCGGCCGAAAGCGGGTTGGCCGAAATCGAGGACCTCAACCAAGAACCGCGGCAGGCGATCATCGCGTGCTATGCGGCGATGGAACGCGAACTCGCGCATTTTCCCGGAGCCATCCCGCAGGATTTCGACACGCCGACAGAGGTTTTGGCCCGGGCCGTCGAACATCGCGCACTGGGCATCGACAATGCCGCCGAACTGGTGAACCTGTTCGAAGAGGCGCGGTTCAGTCCACATGTGATGAACGAGGCGCATCGGGCGAGCGCACAACGCGTGTTACAGCTTGTTCTCGCTGAAATGCGGAGCGCGATATGAAAAAACTTGTTGCATTTGGTGTTTCAATCGTATTGACCACAGAGCTGGCTGCGTTGTCGCTACACGATCGTCGGTTCGTACCCTGGGCGGCCGGTGTCGCGGTGCTGTTCGCCTTGGTCAATGTTCGCCAGGTCCTGGGCCGCGATGCTGAGCCGTCGCCGCCGACGATCCCGAACGCCCTTGAGGAGTCGCTGCGCAGTTGGTTGTCCCGAACCCAGACGCTGATCCACTGGTCGGAATCAAGCCGATCCGATTGGGACCGGCATCTGCGCCCCATGCTGGCGCGCCGGTTCGCGATCGCGACCGGACAAAAACAGGCCAAAGACCCGGCGGCTTTCGATGCCACCGGGCGAACGCTTTTCGGTGCGGAACTGTGGGCCTGGGTGAACCCCAACAACGTCGCGCAAACCGGTGCGGGTGAACCCGGGCCGGGCCGGACGAAGCTCGAGGAGATCCTGGAACGGTTGGAGCAGGTATGAGAGGGGGTACGACTCGGATATGACCCCGGAAACGGCTCGAAATGACTAAGCCGGCGGCTATAACTACGGCCCGCGCGTCGGCGGTGCTTGACGAGATCGAGCACGTCGTGGTGGGGAAGCGGTCCGCGCTGACGCTCATTCTCACGACGGTGCTCGCGGGTGGGCACGTCCTGATCGAAGATCTGCCCGGCCTCGGTAAAACGCTGATCGCACGGTCCTTCGCCGCAACACTCGGGCTGGACTTCACTCGCGTGCAGTTCACGCCCGACCTGCTACCGGCGGACCTGCTCGGCTCGACCATCTACGACATGCAGTCGGGTCACTTCGAGTTCCGCCCGGGCCCGATCTTCACCAACCTGCTACTGGCCGATGAAATCAACCGGACGCCGCCCAAGACCCAAGCGGCGTTGCTGGAAGCGATGGCCGAAGGCCAGGTCAGCATCGATGGCGTCACACACCGGCTGCCCCAACCGTTCATTGTCTTGGCTACCGACAACCCCATCGAATACGAAGGCACCTATCCGCTGCCCGAGGCACAGCTGGACCGGTTCGCGGTTCGGCTCGAACTGCGCTACCTCTCTGCGAGCGACGAGGCCTCAATGCTGCGCCGCCGCCTCGATCGGGGATCGGCCGAGCCGACGGTCAATCAGGTTGTGGACGCTCATGATCTGCTGGCGATGCGCGAGTCGGTCGAGCAGGTGAGTGTGCACGACGACGTCTTGCACTACGTGGTGTCGCTGGCCGCCGCGACCCGACACCACCCACAGGTGGCGGTGGGCGCCAGCCCCCGTGCGGAACTCGATCTGGTGCAGCTCGCCCGCGCCCGCGCACTGCTCCTTGGCCGCGATTACGTAATACCCGAAGACATCAAGGCGCTCGCCACACCTGCGGTGGCGCATCGGATTACTTTGCGACCGGAGATGTGGGTACGAAAGATTCAAGGCTCAGACGTCGTCGAGGAACTGCTGCGGCGATTGCCCGTTCCACGAGCGCGCGGCGGCCCGCAGTAGCCCGCGTGATCGAGATCCGGGAAGCCCAGCTACGTTGGCGCGCATCAGCATTGACGCGGGCGATAGGCAGCTGTGCTGCGCTCGCGCTGGCGGTCGGCTTGATCGGATCCTGCTGGCAGCTCGTCGCCTTCGCCGCACCGCTGCTTGGTGTGTTGTGTTCGGTCAGCTGGCAGCGGCCGCTGCCGAGAGTCAGCGTGCATGCCGAACCCGGAGCGCAGCGATGCTTCGAAACCGAGCAGGCGCAGCTCACCTTATGGGCTAGCACTGAAACATTTGGTACCGCAGTAGAACTCACAGTATCAGCGGTCGATGGGATGAGGCTCGAAGTTGTGGAGCGGACATCTCGGCAGCGGCAGACGGTCGCCGCCACCGCCGAACGCTGGGGGCGCTATCCGCTGAGGGCCACGGTCGACGTCGTCGCGCATGGCGGGTTGTTGGCCGGGACGGGGACCGTCGATGCGGCCGACGTGACCGTCTTCCCGATGACGCCGCCCCAGGCGACGACGCTCCCGCAGACCGAGCTGCTCGATCGGCTGGGCACGCACCTGACCCGGCATATCGGCCGCGGCGTCGAGTACGCCGACATCCGCACGTACGTACCGGGTGACCAGCTGCGCACAGTCAACTGGCCGGTGAGCGCCCGCCGCGGGCGCCTGCATGTGACTCAACGGCTGACCGACCGGTCCGCGGATGTGGTGGTGCTCATCGACGGCTATCCGCAACCTGTCGGCCCGGCGACGGAGGCCACCGAGCGGATTGTGCGCGGCGCCGCGCAGGTGGTGCAGACCGCGCTACGCAACGGCGATCGGGCCGGCATCATCGCGCTCGGCGGTCACAAGCCCCGCTGGCTGGGTGCCGACATCGGGCAGCGCCAGTTTTATCGAGTGCTCGACACCGCTCTTGGCGCTGGTGATGAATTCGAAAGCAACACTGGGACGTTGGCGCCGCGCGCAGCAATTCCGCCGGGTGCGGTCGTCGTCGGATTCTCCACGATGCTGGACACTGAATTCGCGCTGGCACTGATCGATTTACGCAGACGCGGTCACGTCGTGGTGGCCGTCGATGTCCTGCAGGGTTCGCCGTTCCGGGCCACGCAGGATCCGCTGGTCGACCGGATGTGGGCGCTGCAGCGCTCGGCGATGTATCGCGACATGGGCACCGTCGGCGTCGACGTGGTCGCTTGGCAGGCGGACCGCAGCCTGGACCAGTCGATGCGTGCGGTGCCCGATCACCGTCGGCCGACGGCAGGACGGCGAGCATGAGTCGCGGGGCGCAGTTGACGGCGCACGTTTTGTCGACTGCATGCGGTCTGTTGATGGTGGCAGTCGTAGGGATCGGATCGCACGGACCGACCCTCACCGCGGCGGCGTCAGCCGTGGTCGCAGTGACGGCCGCAGTATTGTTTCGCCCGGTCGCTACGCTTGCGGTGCTGCTCACTGTGCTGGTGGTCGCGCTGTCCGGCCCACCGGTCACCTTGGCCGCGGTGTCCGGATTGTCCGCGGCCGTTTACCTGGTGCTGCGGCACGCGGCCGGGAGCAGCGTCGGCCTGGACAGCGTCAGCGGAGCGACGATGGTTTCCGCCGTGGGGTTCGCGCTCGTCGGCCTGGTCGCTACCGCATTTCCGCTGCGGCTGCCGTGGCTGCCGTTGCTGGCGCCGCTGGCTGTTTTCGCGGTCTACCTGCTGGCGACCCGGCCTTTTCTGCATGACGAGGACGGCTAGCGATCTCGGGTGGTTATCAGGTGCAATCCGTACTCTTGGACTTTCTGCGGTAAAGCGTTTTTATCCGACGGTTTCCTTTCGATGACATGCCTTGACCGGTGTTGGGATGGCGGCAACAATATCGGGATGCCGCAAGAAGAGCGGGCGTCAATCAACGAGGTGGAGCGTCGCCTCGCCGAGAAATACAAAGCTTTTCCCGCGGATCACATCGCCGCTGTCGTGCAGCACGTTTATGGGCAATTCGAGAGTAGCCGGGTTCGTTATTTCATTCCTTTGCTAGTGCAGCGGCGGGCGGACGAGGAACTCGAGGAGCTAAGCGTCTTAAGGCCCGATCTGGCGGCGGAAGCGCTGGATGATCTCATGACCATCGCGGGGGTCTAGCTCGCAGTGAAGGGCCGACGATCGGATTTCCTTGCGCGCGGGCATGATTGGCGGCTCTGGCGCGCACATTGCCGGTTTCGGCCTAACTTTTTAAGTATCTCTGTACGGTAAGCCGGCATAAGGGCTATCGGCGGGGGGAGAGCGGTGAGCAAGCTTGGGGAACGAGCTGTTGTCTGTGGCGCGGGAATGGGCGGTTTACTCGCCGCGCGAGTGCTCGCCCGGCCACCCGGATGGACACGCAGGTGCTGGCGCGGCTACGTGGATCTTCACCCTGACTCGACTGGTGAACAACGAACCGCCCGAGGACCTGACCAGCATGATCCGGATGGCCACGCAATTCGCGCCGTCGGCACTGCTGAGGGCGCTGAAGCGAGACCAGCCTCTCGGCGAGATTTCGGTCTTTCGTTACCCGGGCGCCATGTGGCGACGCTAC
Source organism: uncultured Actinomycetota bacterium (assembly GCA_963833915.1). Classification (GTDB taxonomy): domain Bacteria; phylum Actinomycetota; class Actinomycetes; order Mycobacteriales; family Mycobacteriaceae; genus Mycobacterium. Next base: position 52,534 of record CAWHZO010000013.1, on the reverse strand, counting down.
GACAAGATGGATCGGTTTCCCGCGGGCTTTCTGGTGTTCGGCGATGCGATTTGCAGTACCAATCCCATTTACGGCCAAGGCATGACGGTGGCCGCGCTGGAGGCGGTTGCCCTGCAAGAGTGCCTGGCTGAAGCGAATAACGACTTGAGTCGAGGATTCTTCGCGGCCGCGGCCGAGCACATCGGGCCGATGTGGGCATCCAACCAGTTCAATGATCTCTACATGGACGGCGGAGACCCTGACCATTCGGCGTCAAGTGAAATGCTGGATTTCCGCGAAGCGATGTTATCCGCCGCCGAGAGCAGCCCGGCGCTCACCGAAAACTCTTTCGGTCAATGAATCTCGTCGACCCGCCAACCGACTTCAGCCCACTTCTCGCTTAAGGCTGGGGCCGAATCTGGCGGCGGTTGCGCTCGGCGATCTCGGCGTAGCGGTCTTTCAGACCGTCGTGGTCCAGCGTCTGCGCGCCGGCGATGGCCTGTTCGACAGCAAGCGCCGGATCGGTGATCGCGGCAGCGCCGGTGACGTAGATTTCCTTGAGAGAAGCCATGATTGGCGCAGGCACCTCGGCGATCTGGCCGGCCAGCTCGACGGCCCTGGGCAACAGCTGATCGTGCGGTACGACTTCGGTGACCAGCCCGATCCGCTCGGCACGGGTGGCGTCGACCACTTCACCGGTCATCGACAGTCGGCGCGCCATCGCCGCGCCGACCACGTGCGGAAGCCGCGCCGTCATCCCGCCGCCGGGCAGGATCCCGACCCGGGCATGGGTATCGGCGAAAACCGCACGCTCGGAAGCGATGAGGAAGTCGCATCCCAACGCCATCTCCAATCCGCCGGTGAACACCGCGCCGTTGATGGCGCCGACGATCGGCTTGCGCATCTGGGCTGTCTGGCGAATGCAGCTCTGGGTCTGAAACTGCTCGAAGTAAACCGGCCCGAGCCGCTGAGCCGCTTTGAGGTCGACCCCGGCACAGAATGCCGGGTCGGCACCGGTGAGCACCACGGCCCCCACCGATGGGTCATCGTCGGCGTCGCGTAGCGCGACATACAGCGTCCCGATGAGCTCCGGGCTCAACGCGTTTCGTGCCGCTGGACGGTTCATGGTCAGCACCCGAACCGGGCCGGCGTCGTCGCTGAGAACCAGCGTCGCCCTCATGTCAGGAACTGCGCGGCCTGCCGGGCAAGATCCAGAAGCGGCTGCGGGAAGATGCCCAGGCCGATGGTGACCGCCGCGCACACCGCGATAGCCGTTTTACTCCAGATGCTGGGCATCACGACGTGCGCCTGCTCGGCGGTCGGCTCGGTGAAGAACATCAACACGATCACCCGGACGTAGAAGTAGGCCGCCACCCCGCTGGCGATCACACCGAAGATGACCAACGGCACCGCACCACCCTTGGCCGCCGCCTGGAACACCGCGAACTTGCTGACGAAACCGCTGGTCAGCGGAATTCCGGCGAATGCCAGTAGGAACATTGAAAAGAGCAGGCCGACAACCGGATAGCGCTGCCCCAACCCCGCCCAGTGCGACAAGGTGGCGTCCTCTTCGCCGTGGGAGTTGCGGATCAGACCGACGACCGCGAACGCGCCGACTGTGCTGAAGCTGTAGGCGATGAGGTAGAACATTGTCGACGCGAGACCCGTTGGGCTGTCTGCGATCACACCGGTGAGGATGAAACCCACATGCGCGATCGACGAGTACGCCAGCATCCGCTTGACGTCGGTCTGGGTCACGGCGGTAACGGTGCCGACCACCATGGTCAGAATCGAGATGCCCCACAGCACGGGTCGCCACTCGTCATGCAGCGGCGGCAACGCCACGTAGACAACCCGCAGCAGCGCGCCGAACGCCGCGACTTTGGTAGCCGCGGCCATGAACCCGGTGATTGCGGTCGGCGCACCTTGATAGACGTCGGGGATCCACGAATGGAATGGCGCCGCGCCGACCTTGAACAACAGTCCGACCGACAACAATGCAACGCCGATCAAAGCCGTCGAGTCGGTGGGCTTGGCTGCCAGCGATCGGGCGATACCGGGCAGCGACAGCGTATCGGTGGCGCCATAGAGGAGCGCGACGCCGTAAAGGAAGAATGCTGACGAGAAGGCGCCCAGCAGAAAGTATTTCACCGATGCCTCTTGTGACAGCAAGCGGCGGTGACGAGCCAGCCCGCACAACAGGTACAGCGGCAGCGACAGGACTTCCAGCGCCACGAACATGGTCAGCAGGTCGTTGGCGGCCGGGAACACCAGCATGCCGCCGACAGCCAGCATCGTCAGCGGGAACACCTCGGTCTGGGATGCCCCGGCCCGCGCCGCGTGCTGCTCGGCCACACTGCCCGGCACCGCCGAAGCTTGCGGCGTGAAGGAATCCAAGCCGACAGGGACGTGGGCGGTGGCCGTGGCGGCGCCCGGGCCAGCGACCGGATTATCGCCCTGGTAACGCTCGGCGAAAAAGACCACGGCCAGCACCGAGACCAGCAGAATGGCGCCTTGCAACAGCAGAGCCGGGCCGTCGATGGCCAGTGCCTGCAGCACGGCGCTACGGCCTGGGGGCAAAATCTGCCTGCCGACGATGACGACCGCGACGAACGCGGCGATCAGGCCGCCGAGCGCAAGCAGGACTTGGGCGCCATAGCGGATTCGCCGCGGCAGGAGTGCCTCCACCAGCACACCGGCCACGGCGGCGCCGAAGACGATGAGTATCGGTGATAGCAGTCCATATTCGACGCTGGGTGTGGGCATGGTCGTCATCGGCGCGGTCCTTCCGCAATTCCGGGTAGGTGCGCGGTTCCTGGCCGTACGGTCGGTGCGGGGTCATGCTGACCGATGACCGTCATGGTGTTCCCCACCGCGGGATTGATGATGTCCAGGACCGGCTTGGGGTAGATCCCGAGCACTAAGAGCAACACGATCAGCGGTGCGACGACCAGGATTTCGCGCGGCACCAGGTCGCGGATCCGTTCATTGCCGTCGGCGACGGGGCCGGTCATCAGCCGTTGGTACAGCCACAGAATGTAGATCGAAGAGAGCACCAGCGCGGTCACCCCGAACGCGGCCGCCAACCAATAGCGGTTGTATGCGCCGATCAGTACCAGGAACTCGCTGACAAACGGCGCCAGCCCCGGCAGCGACACCGTGGCCAGGCCGGCGATCAGGAACGTCCCGGCCAGCACGGGCGCCACTTTCTGCACACCGCCGTACGCGGCGATCGATCGGGTGCCGCGCCGCGAGATCAGGAATCCGGCGATCAGGAACACCGCGGCGGTGGCTATGCCGTGGTTGAGCATGTACAGCGTCGACCCGCTCTGGCCCTGGGTCGTCATCACGAAGATGCCGAGGATGATGAAGCCGAAGTGCGAGATCGACGTGTAGGCGATCAGCCGCATGATGTCGGTCTGGCCGATCGCCACGATCGCGCCGTAGATGACGCCGATCACCGCCAGGACGACGATCGCGGGGCGGAAATACGTTGACGCGTCAGGGAACAACTGCAGGCAGTATCGCAGCATGCCGAACGTACCGACCTTGTCCATCACCGCGGTGATCAGCACCGCGGTCGCCGGAGTCGACTCCACCGCCGCGTCGGGCAGCCACCGGTGGAACGGCCATAGCGGAGCCTTGATCGCGAACGCGAACATGAACCCGAGGAACAACGCCTTGAGCACGGCCGAAGAGGCGCCCAGAGAACCCGACGTGACGGCGGCAACGATATGACGGAAGTCGAATGTCCCCGTGCCATGCTGAGCGGTCACCACATACAGCCCGATCACGGCGGCCAGCATGATCAGGCCACCGAACAGGTTGTACAACAAGAACTTCACCGCGGCGCGGGATCGCTGGACGCCACCACCGAAACCGCCGATGAGGAAATACATCGGGATGAGCATCGCCTCGAAGAACACGTAGAACAGCAGCACATCAAGCGAGATCACCGAGATCAGCACCATCGACTCGATGGTCAGCGTCAGCGCCACGTAGGCCTGTGTGCCGCGCGGTCGGTCGCCGCCGTCGTTCCAGCCGGCCACCAGCAGCAACGGCACCAAGACTGTGGTCAACAGGACCAGCACCAACGCGATACCGTCGACGCCGAGGGTGTATCCGGCGCCGAATGTCGGTATCCAGCGGTGCGATTCGACGAACTGATAGGTCGGGCCGCCGCTCTTGAAGCCCACTCCGATCGCGATCGACAGCGCCAGCACCGCCACCGAAACGGTCACACCGAGCCATTTGGCGAGTTGCTGCGCTCCCGGCGGCACCAAGACGATCACCACAGCACCGATCAACGGCACCAGCCACAGCACGGAAAGCCATGGGAAAGTGTTCATGGGCGCCGCTCCTCCTCATCGCTGCGCTCTGCATCGTCGCCGGCGGGGATCATGCGCCGCTCCTCCTCATCGCTGCGCTCTGCATCGTCGCCGGCGCGGCTCACCACAGTTGCACCGCCAGGATCGCCACGGCCACCAGCGCCGCTCCCACGAGCATCGACAACGCGTAGTTGCGGGCGAATCCGGTCTGGAACCCGCGCAACCACTCGGAGGTGCGACCCACCAGCTTGGCCAACGCGTTGACTGAGCCGTCCACACCGTGGTCGTCGAACTCGACCAGCGCGTGCGTGAGTTGCGCACCCGGTCGCATGAACACCTCCTCGTTGAAGGCATCGCCGTAGAGATCCCTGCGGGCAGCGACGGTCAGCACCGATACGTCGGCGGGTGCTGTCTCGGGCACTGGGCGCCCGAGGTAGCGCCAGAGGGCCACCAGGAAGCCAACGGCGACCACACTGACGGCCACCGCGCTGATCATCCACGTCGGCCCCACATGTGAGCTCTCCTCGAAGCTGACCACCGGTTCCAGCCAGTGCTGCAGCGTGCCGCCGAAGCCCAGCAGCCCGCCGGAGAACACCGATCCGACCGCGAGCAGAATCATCGGCCAGGCCATCACCGCGGGCGCCTCATGCGGATGCGCGTCTGCGGCCCAACGCTTTTCGCCGAAGAATGTCAGGAGCATCACCCGCGTCATGTAGAACGCGGTGATTCCGGCACCGAGCAAGGCGGCCCCGCCCAGCAGGTAGCCGCTGACTCCTCCTGCTCCGAGCGCCGCTTCGATGATCGCGTCTTTGGAGAAGTAGCCGGCGAACGGAGGCACCCCGATGATCGCCAGGTAGCCCAGCCCGAAGGTCGCAAAGGTGATCGGCAGCGCGCTACGCAGGCCGCCGTAGCGGCGCATGTCCTGCTCGTCGTTCATCGCGTGGATCACCGCGCCGGAGCCCAGGAACAGGCCTGCCTTGAAGAAACCATGGGTGAGCAGGTGCAGGATCGCGAACGCGTAGCCCGCCGGACCAAGACCGGCGGCCAGCACCATGTAGCCGATCTGGCTCATCGTGGATGCTGCGAGCGCGCGTTTGATGTCGTCCTTGGCGCAACCGATGATCGCCCCGAACAGCAGCGTGACCGCGCCGACGATGATCACGCCGAGTCGGGCATCCGGCGCGAGGCTGTACAGCGGGTTGGATCGCACGATCAGATACACACCGGCGGTCACCATGGTCGCGGCGTGGATCAGCGCGGACACCGGGGTGGGGCCCTCCATCGCGTCACCGAGCCAGGCCTGCAGCGGAACCTGCGCGGACTTGGCGCAAGCACCCAACAGCAGCAGTAACCCGATCCAGGTCAGCGCCGCGTGGCCGGCAGCGGGTGCCGAACCGAACACCCCCGAGTACGACAACGTGCCGAAGTTGGCGAAGATCACGAAGATGGCCAGCGCCAAACCGGCGTCGCCGACCCGGTTCATCACGAAGGCCTTTTTGGCCGCGGTGGCCGCGGTCGGTTTGTGGTACCAGAACCCGATCAGCAGGTAGGACGCCAGGCCCACGCCTTCCCAGCCGGCGTAGAGGACCAGGTAGTTGTCGGCCACCACCAACAGCACCATCGCCGCGAGGAACAAGTTGAGGTAGGCGAAAAAGCGGCGGCGATCGGGATCTTCGGCCATATAGCCGACCGAGTAGATGTGGATCAGCGACCCGACCCCGGTGATCAGCAGCACGAAACAGATCGACAACTGGTCGACCTGCAGACCGAAGTCGACCTGCAGGCTGCCGACCGGCACCCAGCTGAACAAGTTCTGGCCGATGGTCCGGGCGTCGCCGTGCCGGCCGAGCATGTCGGCGAGAAGCGCCAGACCGACTCCGAACGACGCCAGCGCCGTCGCGCAGCCCAGCAGGTGTCCCCAGGGATCGGTGCGCCTGCCGCCGAGCAGCAGTATCGCGGCGCCGGCCGCGGGCAACGCGAAAAGCAGCCAGGTGAGGTGTGTCAGTGATGTCACAGCCTCTAACCCTTAAGCAGGTTGGCGTCGTCGACCGAAGCCGATCTGCGGGCACCGAAAATCGTCATGATGATGGCCAGGCCGACCACGACCTCGCACGCGGCGACGACCATCGTGAAGAACGCCACCATCTGGCCGTCGAGGTGACCGTGTAGCCGGGAGAAGGTGACGAAGGCCAGGTTGACCGCGTTGAGCATCAGCTCGACGCACATGAACATCACGATCGCGTTGCGCCGCAACAGCACACCGGCGGCGCCGATGGTGAACAGCAGCGCTGAGAGGTAGAGATAATTCTGCGGATTCATGACGCACCGTTCTGAGAACCTTTGGGACCACTACCGGCAGGCACGTCCCAATCCTCAACCGTTCGAAGTTCCAGTACCTCGGGCACCGACAACCGGGAGAAGGAGCCGTCGGGAAGCCGCGCGGCCGTGTCGACCGCATTGTGCCGGGCATAGACACCGGGACCGGGAAGCGGAGTCGGATGGCCACCGGGACGGAATCGCTCGACCGACTGTTCCCGCTGCGTCTTGCGGCGCTCGAAGCGCTCCCGGTGCGCCAGGATCATCGCTCCGATGGCCGCGGTGATCAGCAGCGCACTGGTCAACTCGAACGCCCACAGGTATCGGGAGAAGATCAGTGCCGCCAAACCCTGGACGTTGCCGCCCGCGTTGGCCTGCGTCAAACCGGCGAAACCGTGGGTGGCGGCGTTGCCGATGCCGGCGATGAGCACGACGCCGAATCCCAGACCGGCCACCACAGCCGCAACCCGCTGCCCGCGCAGCGTCTCCACCAACGACTCCGCTGAGTCCACGCCGATCAGCATCAGCACGAACAGGAACAGCATCATCACCGCGCCGGTGTAGACCACGATCTGCACCACCCCGAGAAACAGGGCGTCTTCGATCATGTAGAACACCGCAAGGATGATCATCGTCATCGCCAGGGACATCGCGCAGTAGACCGCGTTGGCGGCCATCACCACGCCCAGCGCCCCGAGCAGCGCCAGCGTGCCCAGCACCCAGAACGTCACCGCTTCACCGGTGGACGTGCGGGTCAGTACGTCGGCGGCCAGCAGCGTGGTCACTTTGTTACGTCCGTGATCGGTATCTCGCGCAGGCCTTCTGCGGTGATGTTGCCGCGGTAGTAGTCGGCGTCGGTGCTGCCTTCGGCCCTGGGGTGCGGTGCCGGAGTCATGCCCTCCAGCAGCGGAGCCAGTAGCTGGTGCTTTTCGTAGATCAGGTCAGCGCGATTGTCGTCGGCCATCTCGTAGTGGTTGGTCATGGTCAACGCGCGGGTCGGGCAGGCTTCGACGCACAGCCCGCATCCGATGCAGCGCAGATAGTTGATCTGGTAGACCCGGCCATAGCGTTCGCCCGGCGAGAAACGCTGTTCGTCGGTGTTGTCGGCGCCCTCGACGTAGATCGCGTCGGCCGGGCACGCCCACGCGCACAGTTCGCAGCCGATGCACTTCTCCAGGCCGTCCGCGTAGCGGTTCAGCTGATGGCGGCCGTGATAGCGGGGCGCCACCGGGCCCGGTTTTTCCGGGTACTGCTCGGTGACGGGCCGTTTGAACATCGCCCCGAACGTCACGCCGAAGCCGGCGAGGGAACTGAGGAATTTAGCCATCGGAAGCCTCCTTGGTCGCCGACGCCAGTGGCTGGCCGGGCAGCGCCGGCGTGGGGAATGCCGGTTCGAAAGGCGGTGGCTCCGCCAGGTCTTTACGTCGTTGCTTGTTGAGGGTTCGCTTGCCGAACGGTCGTTGCAGCAGGCCCAGCAGCACGACGGTGACGACGATGCTGGCGCCAACTAGCAGCGGCGTCCAATGCGCGTAACCCTGATCCCGCAGAGTGCGAATCGCCGCCGCGATCAGTGCCCAGACCAGCGACACCGGGATGAGGATCTTCCACCCCAGCGCCATGAACTGGTCGTATCGCAGCCGTGGGAGCGTGCCCCGCAGCCAGATGTACACGAATAGGAACAGCCACACCTTGGCCGTGAACCACAGCACCGGCCACCAGCCGCTGTTGGCGCCCGCCCACATGTTCAGCGGCCACGGCGCGTGCCAGCCGCCCATGAACAGCGTCGCGGCCAACGCCGACACCGTTGTCATGTTGACGTACTCGGCGAGGTAGAACATTGCGAAGCTCAGTGACGAGTACTCAGTGTGGAAACCGGCGACCAATTCGCCTTCAGCCTCGGGCAGGTCGAACGGTGCCCGGTTGGTCTCCCCGACCATGGACACCAGATACACCAGGAACGACGGCAGCAACAGAAAGATGTACCAGACCCGGTCCTGAGCCGACACGATCTGCGACGTGGACATGGTCCCGGCGTAGAGGAACACGGTGGCAAACGACAGCCCCATCGCGACCTCGTAGGAGATCACCTGCGCAGTGGAGCGCACCCCGCCCAGCAGCGGATAGGTCGAGCCCGACGCCCACCCCGCCAGCACGATGCCGTAGACCCCGATAGAGGACAGCGCGAGGATGAACAGCACTGCCACCGGCAGGTCGGTCACCTGCAGCGCGGTCCGATGGCCGAAAATGGAGACCTGCGGTCCGAACGGGATGAACGAGAATGCCGTGATCGCGGGAATCGTCGAGATGGCCGGGGCCAGTATGAAAATCGGCTTTTCGACGCCGAACGGGGTGATCGGCTCCTTCAGCGCCAGCTTGATGCCGTCGGCCAGGCTCTGCAGATACCCGCGTGGGCCGACCCGGTTGGGTCCCCAGCGCAACTGCATCCGGCCCAGGATCTTGCGTTCGGCAAGGATCGCGATCAGCACCGTCAGCAAGAGGAACACAAAGACGGCAAGCGCTTTGGCCGCGATCAGCCACCAGATGTCGTGTCCGAAGCCGGGAATCACTTGCTAACTCCGATCATGTGCGCCGCTCCTCAGCATCGCTTCGCTCTGCATCGTCACCGGCGGTCATGTGCGGATCTTCACCACGGCACCGGGCGTGACGCCCAACTGCCGGTGCACCGCCGAGCCCGGCGAGTTCAGCGGCAGCCACACCACGTGTTCGGCGATCTCGGTAATCGTCAACGGCAGGGTGATCTCGCCGCGCGCGGTACTGACCGTGACGTTGTCGCCGTCGGCGGCGCCGATCGCGGCCGCCGTCTCGGCCGACAGCCGCACCACCGGCGCGCGCGCGGTGCCGGCCAGGTATGGCTCGCCGTCCTGTAGCCGCCCGTCGTCGAGCAGCATCCGCCAACCCGCCAACACGGCCTCACCGGCACCGGGCTTGGGAGCCGCGGCTGCGGCGACGCTGGGCGCCGCGCCGGGTGCGCCGTCCCAGCTGTCCAGCGCACTCAATTCGGCGCGTGCGGCCTCGACCGTGGGCAACCCCAAGTCGATGCCGACCTCGTCGGCCAGGGTGTCGAGTACTCGCAGGTCCGGTGTGGCGGTGGCGGGCAGCGCGGCCGAGAAGCTGCGCCGTCGGCCCTCCCAGTTGACATAGGTTCCCGACTTCTCCGCCGCCGGTGCGATCGGGAAAACCACATCGGCGCGCTCGGTGACCGCGCTGTGCCGTAGCTCCAGGCTCACCACGAAGCCCGCGGCGTCCAGGGCGGCCAGTACCGCGTCGGGATCAGCGAAGTCGTCAGGTTCGATGCCGCCGACCAGCAGTGCGCCCAGTGTGCCGTCGGCGGCGGCGGCCAGGATCGCATCGGCATCCCGTCCCTCGGCAGCAGGCAACTCGGAGACATGCCAGGCCTGCGACACCTGTGCGCGGGCGGTCTCGTCGCTCAGCGGCCGGCCGCCGGGCAGCAACCCCGGCAGGGCGCCGGCCTCCAGCGCGCCGCGTTCGCCGGCGCGGCGAGGCACCCACGCCAGCCGCGCGCCGGTGGTGTCGGCGAGCCGGGCCGCGGCAGACAATCCGCCGGGCGCGCCGGCAAGCCGTTCGCCGACGATGATGATCGCCCCGCGCTCGGACAGGAGCTCGCCGAGTTCACCATCGGCCAGCCCGTCCAACGCGGCGGCCTCCGCACCGGGCGCGGTCTGGATCAGCGTGCCGCCCAACTTCTTCAACCCGCTGCTGGCGAACGGCGCAACCGCGTGTACCGCCAGCCCGTGCTTGCGCGTGGCCTTACGCAGCCGCAGGTAGACGATCGGCGACTCTTCCTCCGGTTCGAAGCCGGCGAGCACGACCACCGGCGCCGACTCCAGGTCGGAGTAGCTGACCGTGATCGACTTGCCGGCGACTCGGGCCGCCAGGAATTGCGTCTCCTCGCTGGAATGCGGGCGGGCGCGGAAGTCGATGTCGTTGGTACCCAACACGATTCGGGCAAACTTGGAGTAGGCGTAAGCATCTTCGAGGGTCAGCCGGCCGCCCGGCAGCACACCAGTACCGCCGGCCGCCGAGGTGAGACCCGTCAATCGCCGCAGCCACCGCGTGCGGCCACGAGGCGGACACCAGCGAGCCGTACGCGTCGCGGACCAGGGGAGTGGTGATCCGGTCACCCTGGGCGGCGTAGTTGAATGCCCACCGACCCTTGTCGCAGTTCCACTCCTCGTTGACCTCGGGCTCGTCGCCGGCCAGCCGGCGCAGCACCTTGCCACGGCGGTGGTCGGTGCGCTGCGCGCACCCCGAAGCGCAGTGCTCGCACACACTGGGGCTGGAGACCAGGTCGAACGGGCGGGCCCGGAAGCGGTAGGCGGTGCCGGTCAGTGCCCCGACCGGGCAGATTTGCACCGCGTTGCCGGAGAAGTAGGACTCGAACGGCTCGTTGGCGTAGATGCCGACCTGTTGCAACGCGCCACGCTCGAGCATCTCGATGAATGGGTCGCCGGCGATCTGATCGGAAAACCGGGTGCACCGCGCGCACAGGATGCAGCGCTCTCGGTCCAGCAGTACCTGCGAGGAGATGTTGATCGGCTTGGTGAACGTGCGTTTGACGTCCTGGAACCGGGAATCCGGGCGGCCGTTGGACATCGCCTGGTTCTGCAGCGGGCACTCACCGCCCTTGTCGCACATCGGACAGTCCAGCGGGTGGTTGATCAGAAGCAGCTCCATCACCCCGTGCTGCGCCTTGTCGGCGACCTCCGAGCTGAATTGCGTGCGCACCACCATGTCGTCGGCGACCGGGATGGTGCACGAGGCCATCGGCTTGCGCTGGCCCTCGATCTCGACGATGCACTGGCGGCACGCGCCGACCGGGTCCAGTAGCGGGTGGTCGCAGAACCGGGGGATCTGCACGCCGATCAACTCTGCGGCGCGGATCACTAAAGTGCCTTTGGGAACACTGAGTTCGGTGCCGTCGATGGTCAACGTCACCAGTTCCGGCTGGGAAACCTTCTTTCCGGTGTCAGCCGTCTGTGTCATATGCGCCGCTCCTCCCCATCGCTTCGCTCTGCATCGTCGCCGGCGGGGATCATGCGCCGCTCCTCCCCATCGCTTCGCTCTGCATCGTCGCCGGCGCGTGTCACGCATCCACTCCGTTCGCCGCAAGCATGGATTCCCGTGGGTCGAAGGGACAGCCGCCGCCCTCAACATGCGCGACGTATTCGTCGCGGAAGTATTTGATCGACGACGCGACCGGGCTTGCCGCGCCATCGCCCAAGGCGCAGAACGACTTACCGAGAATCGCGTCGGAGATGTCCAAGAGCTTGTCCAGATCCTCGGGGGTGCCGTGACCGGATTCCAGGCGCTCATAGATCTGACTCAGCCAGAACGTGCCCTCCCGGCACGGCGTGCACTTGCCGCACGACTCGTGCCGATAGAAGTCGGTCCACCGGCCTACCGCCCGCACCACGCAGGTCGTCTCGTCGAAAATCTCCAGCGCCTTGGTGCCCAACATCGAGCCGGCTTCCCCGACGCCCTCGTAGTCCAGCGGCACGTCGAGGTGCTCGTCGGTGAGAAGTGGTGTCGACGACCCGCCGGGTGTCCAGAACTTCAGCCGGTGTCCGGCCCGCACGCCGCCGGCGTAGTCGAGCAGTTCTCGCAGCGTGATACCCAACGCTGCTTCGTACTGACCCGGCCGAGTCACGTGCCCCGACAGCGAATACAGCGTGAAGCCAGGCGATTTCTCGCTGCCCATCGACCGGAACCAGTCCACGCCGTTGAGGATGATCGGCGGAACGCTGGCGATGGTCTCGACATTGTTGATCACCGTCGGGCAGCCGTACAGGCCGGCGACCGCGGGGAACGGCGGACGTAGCCGCGGCTGGCCGCGCCGGCCCTCCAACGAATCGAGCAGCGCCGTCTCCTCGCCGCAGATATAGGCACCGGCTCCGGCGTGCACCACCAGCTCCAAGTCGTAACCCGAGCCGGCGATGTCGCGGCCCAGGTAACCGTTGGCGTACGCCTCGGCCACCGCGTTCTGCAGGCGCCGCAGCACCGGCAGCACTTCGCCGCGGACATAGATGAAGGCGTGGCTGGCCCGGATCGCGTACGACGCGATAATCACCCCTTCGACCAGGAAGTGCGGGGTGGCCAGCATCAGCGGAATGTCTTTGCACGTACCAGGTTCCGACTCGTCGGCGTTGACCACCAGGTAGTGCGGCTTGGCGGCCGGACCACTGTCGCCCTGCGGGATGAACGACCACTTCGTCCCGGTCGAGAAGCCCGCGCCGCCGCGGCCGCGCAGGCCGGAATCTTTGACCGCTGTGATCACTGCGTCGGGACCCATCTCCAGGGCTTTCTGCAGCGCGCGGTAGCCGTCGTTGCGGCGATAGGTTTCCAGCGTCCACGACTCGGGGTCGTCCCAGAACCGGCTCAGCACCGGCGCCAACGGTGTTTGCGACCCCATTACTTGGCTTCTCCTGAACTGTCGGGCGACGGCGCAACCATGTTGTGCTCCTTGGCAACCTCGAGGCCGGCCAGCGTGGCCGCAGCGGCTCCGCCCTGGCCTTGGTCCGGCCGCGGGTCGGGGAACCCGGCCAGGATCCGCTCGGTCTCCTTGAACTTGCACAGCGGAGCGAGACCGCGAGATGGCGCGGGAGGATTACCGGATCGCAGTCCGTCCACGAGATCGCGGGCCGACGCGGGAGTCTGGTTGTCGTAGAACTCCCAATTGACCATCACCACCGGCGCCAAGTCGCACGCCGCATTGCACTCGATGTGCTGCAGGGTGACCGATCCGTCTTCCGTGGTCTCGTCGTTGCCGATGCCGAGATGCTCTTTGAGCGAATCGAAGATCGCGTCGCCACCCATCACCGCGCACAGGGTGTTGGTGCACACGCCGACGAAGTAGTCGCCGGTGGGTCCCCGACGATACATGGTGTAAAAGCTTGCGACAGCAGCAACTTCGGCGCCGGTCAGTCCGAGCTGTGCGCCGCAGAACTCCACGCCGGCCGGCGTGATGTAACCGTCTTGCGCCTGCACCAGGTGTAGCAGCGGCAGCAGCGCCGAGCGCGGACTCGGGTATTTGCCGATGATCTCCTTGGCGTCGACCTCCAGCCGCGCCTGAACGTCGGCCGGATAGTCCTGCGGTGCGCCGTCGACGACGAATTGGCCGGGCTCCTCGGGTGGCGGACCGAGCCGGATGAACACTCGTTCGCCGTTGCTACCCGCGCCGGGTACCTCTGCGGTCATCGGTCCACCCCGCCCATGACGGGATCGATACTGGCCACGGCGGTGATCACGTCGGCGATCATGCCGCCCTCGCACATCGCGGCAACAGCCTGCAGGTTGGTGAACGACGGATCCCGGTAATGCACCCGGTACGGTCGCGTGCCGCCGTCACTGACCATGTGCACACCCAGTTCGCCGCGGGGCGATTCGACGGCGACGTAGACCTGTCCGGCTGGCACCCGGATGCCCTCGGTGACCAGCTTGAAGTGGTGGATCAGCGCTTCCATCGAGGTGCCCATGATCTTGGCAATGTGCTCCGGCGAGTTGCCCAGTCCGTCCGGGCCGACTTTCAAATCAGCCGGCCAGGCGATCTTGCGGTCTTCCACCATCGTCGGGCCGGGCCGTAACTTGTCCAGGCACTGTTCGACGATCTTCACGGACTCCCACATCTCCTTGACGCGAATGATGTAGCGGCCGTAGGAATCACAGCCGTCGTCCGTGATCACGTCGAACTCGTAGTTCTCGTATCCGCAGTACGGCTCGCTGCGGCGCAGGTCGTGCGGCAACCCGGTCGCGCGTAGAATCGGCCCGGTCACCCCCAGGGCGACGCAGCCGGTCAGGTCCAGGTAGCCGACGTCCTTGGTGCGCGCCTTCCAGATGGCGCTCTCGTTGAGCAGGTCGCCCATCTCGCGCAGCACGACCTTGACCTTCTTGAGGGCTTCGGCGATCTCGGTCTTCGCGTCGGGTGGCAGGTCCTGCGCGACGCCCCCGGGCCGGATGTAGCCACTGTTCATCCGCAGCCCGGTGATCGACTCGAACAGCGAGAGGATGATCTCGCGACCGTTGAAGCCGACGAACATCGGCGTCATCGCGCCCAACTCCATGCCGCCGGTCGCTAGCGCGACCAGGTGCGAGGAGATCCGGTTGAGCTCCATCATCATCACCCGGATGACGCTGACGCGTTCGGGGATCTCGTCGGTGATTCCGAGCAGCTTCTCCACACCCAGGCAATAGGCAGTTTCGTTGAAAAACGGTGCCAGATAATCCATTCGGGTCACGAACGTCACGCCCTGCGTCCAGTACCGGTACTCGAGATTTTTCTCGATCCCGGTGTGCAGGTAGCCGATTCCGCACCGGGCATCGGTGACGGTCTCGCCTTCGATCTCCAGGATCAGCCGCAGCACGCCGTGGGTGGACGGGTGCTGGGGTCCCATGTTGACGACGATCCGTTCGCCGGGTTCGCCCTTGCGGGCCGCCTCGACGATCTCTTCCCAGTCCTGGCCGACGAGGGCGATCACTTTTTCCGCGCTGCCGTCCTCGCGTTGTGACGGGCTGGTGGTCTTGCTCATCAGTTGTAGGCCCTCCGCTCGTCGGGCGGGGGAATAGTCGCGCCTTTGTACTCCACCGGGACGCCACCGAGTGGATAGTCCTTGCGTTGCGGATGTCCCTGCCAGTCGTCGGGCATCTGGATGCGGGTCAACGAGGGGTGGCCGTCGAAGATGATGCCGAAGAAGTCGTAGGTCTCGCGCTCGTGCCAGTCGTTGGTCGGGTAGATGCCGAACAGCGAAGGGATGTGCGGATCACCGTCCGGGGCAGCCACTTCCAGTCGGACGCGACGGCGAAAGGTGATCGAGCTCAGTGGGTACACCGCATGCAGTTCGCGCCCGCTTTCATCCGGGTAGTGCACGCCGTTGACACCCAGGCACAACTCGAAGCGCAGCTGCGGGTCGTCGCGAAGCCGGCGTGCCACCTGCGGCAGTAGCTCGCGCCGCACGTGCAGCGTCAGCTCGTCAAGGTAGACGACGACTTTCTCTACGGCGTCGGTGAATTCGACGTCTTCGTCGGCTTTCAAAGCCTCGGCCAGTCGGTCGACGACCTCGTCGAAGTATCCGCCGTAGGGGCGGGGACTGCCGTCATCGATGGTGATCTGGCGCACCAGCCGCCCGTAGCCAGACGTGTCACCGCTGCCGTGGACGCCGAACATGCCCCGCTGGACGCCGATGACGTCGGCGTCGGACTGGTCGGCGCCGACAGGAGATCCGCCTACCTCGCTGGCCGCTCGTTTCGGGTCGTGCTCCGGCGAACTCATCGCAACAGCCCGAGCATCTCGATCGTCGGCCTGACCGCCAGCGCCGCCTGTTCGGCTTCGGCGATGGCCTGCTCGCGGTTGACGCCCAACGGCATCTCCTGAATCTTGTCGTGCAGCTTGAGGATTGCGTACAACAACATCTCCGGACGCGGCGGGCAGCCGGGCAGGTAGATGTCGACCGGCACGACGTGGTCCACGCCCTGCACGATCGCGTAGTTGTTGAACATCCCGCCCGACGAGGCGCATACGCCCATGGCCAGCACCCATTTTGGTTCGGCCATCTGGTCGTAGATCTGGCGCAGTACCGGTGCCATTTTCTGGCTGACGCGGCCGGCCACGATCATCAGGTCGGCCTGCCGGGGTGTCGCTGAAAACCTCTCCATGCCAAAGCGTGCGATGTCGAATCGCGGGCCGGCAGTGGCCATCATCTCGATCGCGCAACAGGCCAACCCGAATGTGGCCGGCCACAACGAATTCTTGCGAAAGTATCCCGCCAGTTGTTCGACGGTCGTCAGCAAGAAACCGCTTGGCAGTTTCTCTTCCAAGCCCACGACTTACCTCAATCCCAATTCAAGCCGCCGCGACGCCATACGTAGGCGTACGCGACGAAAACGGTGAGCACGAACACCACCATCTCGACCAGCGCGAACACCCCGAGCTTGTCGTAGCTGACCGCCCAGGGGTACAGGAACACGATCTCGATGTCGAAGACGATGAACAGCATCGCAGTCAGGTAGTACTTCACCGGGAAGCGCTGCCCGCTGCCTGCGTGCGGTGCGTTGGCCGGCTGGTCGCTGGGTTCGATCCCGCACTCGTATGCCTCCAGCTTGGCCCGGTTGTAGCGGGACGGGCCGGTGATTTGGGCGAGCGCGACCGAGCCGAGCGCGAAGGCGGCGGCGATTCCCCCGAGTACGAGGATGGGTAGGTAGAGATTCATCCCGCGAAGACGCTCCCTCACTGTGGTCTATGGGCTGGACTGTGAGCGCAACCACAGCCTAGCGACCGTGTGCAGTCCCGCGCTCAGCAGTCTAGTTGTGACCTCAGCCACAGCCGGCCGGGTGGTCGGTCCGTCGAAGCATGCGGCATCCCAACGGTCATTTGTCATTCGCGAATAATCAAGGCTATAAAGCTATTTCGTCTGTTGACAAGATCGGCCTGGCGACATGGTTCGGCCCTGCCCAACGGCCGGCCGACTCGGTGTCCGTGGCCCGGTAAGAGGCTACTGCACCGGGGTGCGCAGCAACTCGAGCACGGTTCGGCTGAGCTGAATCGGGTCGATCGGCTGGGGGACCGCAGCCTCGGCGCGTGACCAGCGAGCCAGCCAGGCATCGTCGCGCCTTCCGGTCAGCACCACGATCGGCGGCCCGTGGTCAATTTCGTCTTTCAGCTGCTTGGCGATGCCCATGCCGCCTTCGGGGGTCGCCTCGCCGTCAAGGATGGCCAGATCGATGCCTCCGGCGTCCATCTGCTGGATGACGACCGGTCCGGTGGCCACTTCGACGTAGCTCAGCTCGGGCAGGTCCGGATGGACCCGTTTGCCAAGCGCCAGCATGACGTTCTGTCGGGTCTCGGGGTTGTCGCTGTACACGAGTATCCGCAGGGGGCTGGTGGCAGGCACGGTCCAGATCGTACTGCCCGGTGACGATGCGAGCCGCGTAGCGGCCCGAGAAGGAGGCGGGCGATCAAAACTGTGCCCGGTGAGATCTACTGCGGCGCTCGGACGAAGTACGCGTCGGCCGAGGCCGTCGCGGTCTTGCCCACCATGCCCAGCCGATTCCAGTCCAAGTCGAACTGGGCGCGGTCGACCTCGGTTTTTGCCGATACCCGCACCGCGCCGTCGTCGAGCACGGCGACCTGAACCGGCAACGGCAGCGGGCTGGTGACTCCCTTGATGCTGAACGTGGCGCGTAAATCGGCGGTGTTGCCGGTGCTGGGTTCTACGGCGGTAACCACGACGCTGATTTCCGGGAACCGCTCGACGTCGAAGAAGTCGGCGGACCGCAGATGTTCGTCGCGTTTACCTATTCCGGTATTCAACGACGCCGCCCGGATGTCGAGGCGGCCGAAGATGGCGCCCTTGCCGGTGATCTGCCCGTCGCCGCTGAAGTCGGTGAACCGGCCTTTGACGCTGATCAGGCCCCACATGTTCCTGATTTTGAAGCTGACCGTCGACCGATCGGGAACGAGGTTCCACACCCCTGCGGTGTCGGGATCGTTCAGCAATGTTTCTACGGTTGTCATCTGCGCCGCTCCTCTCCCCCGCAAGCGGGAGGTGCCCCCACATCGCTCTCTTGCTCTGCATCGTCGCCCGCGCGGGTCATCAGCACCTCCGTTTCCGCTATAGCCGGTTGCTCGGACTCATGAGCGGGGCGAGTTCGGCTGGGTCGAAGTACTCATCGATACGCCTGATCAGGGCGTTGGTATCCAACTTAATCACGATGCACACCCGCAGGGCGATCGATCCGCCATTGCGGCCGGTGGCATGCAGGATGTGCTGCTGGACGAAGCCGTCGCAGAACAGCTGCCGGTCGAGCACCTCGTAGCGTCGATTTTCAGTGGCGCCGACAAACCAACGCAGGACCTTCAGCGCACGCTCCTTGTCGTCGTCGCGGCGCGCGCCGACCCGCCACACCGCGATGTCATCGTCAAAGAGCTCGGACAGCCTTGCCTCGTCGCTTCGCTCGATCGCCGCGAACAACTGGTCGGCCACGTCGACGATGGCGTGCTGGCTGTGGCCGGAGTCGGTAGCGGGCATCGGGTGTCCCGCTACTCGTCCTGGTATCCGGGGTGCGCGACCGACAGACGGCGACGGACCAGCGCGCGCAGGGCCAATTGCACCTGGTCGCTGTGCCCATCCAGCTCGCCGGCCCGAATGTTGGCAGCCAGCTGGGCTTCGTCGTCGCACCCGACACCGGCCAGGGTTTGGGTGACGTCGTCGGCTGAGTCGGCGAGTAGTTCACGCTCGACGATGCGTAGCGCGTTGGCCGCAACCCGGGCATGGAAATTGACCTGGCCGGTGGTGGACTCCCGGACATCGGTCTCCAGGAATTCAGCGACCGCTGTGACCAGTTCAGCCGCGGTCGGGCGGCCATGCCCGGATGTCATCAGGACGGGGGTGCCTCGGGACCGCGATCGACACCGGTGCGCAGCTTCACCGACGCGGAGTAAGCGAGCGTACGGAACCGCAGCACCGGGTCGTCGGAGGGTTCGATGCCGTCGGTGACGCGCATCGGGTCGAATACGACGATGTCGCCGCTATGCTCGCGTTCGGTCTCGATGCCGGTGATGTCGAGGCTGCCGACGCTGACGGTTTTGGTGCTGTGCCACGGCTTGGATGGATCGACGGTCGAGTCGCCGTCAGCCGCGATTTGGATCTGGTAGTCGAACCGAACCGGCTGCGACGCAAGGCGTTCGTCGAGTTCTTCGATCAAGAAGTTCGCACCCTTCTTCTTCGCGAGCGGCGGCGGCAGGAACTCTTCGCCGGCCGCCGGAAGCAGGTGGTAGCGAACGAATCGCGCG
This sequence comes from uncultured Actinomycetota bacterium, assembly GCA_963833915.1. Lineage (GTDB taxonomy): Bacteria > Actinomycetota > Actinomycetes > Mycobacteriales > Mycobacteriaceae > Mycobacterium. The sequence goes on along the minus strand of CAWHZO010000013.1, from coordinate 33,088 downwards.
TTGCCGTCGGCGGCGACCCAGCGAAACGCGTGCAGGCCGTGGTACCCGACGGTGCCGTAGCTGGCCGGCACTCTGTTGGCGGCGCGCACGACCGGCAAGGCTGCCAACAAACGTGGGTGGGTGGCGATGTATCCGGCGAGACGCAGCGGAGCGGCGGCGCCGGGGCGCATCGCACGCAGGAGCGACACGAAGCCGTCGGGTGTGCTGGCCGGAAACAGCTTTGCTGTCTGGGTGGACAGATCGGTGGTCGACCCGTCCGGCAGGGTGAACTTCACCGCCATGCCGCGCACCCCCGGGGCACCGTCCGGCTGCGCGGGATTGCCTGAGCCGTTGGAGAACCGGATCAGCGCGGGCACCGCCGAACCGGTCAGGTGCGCGGCGCGGGAGAGCTGGCCGGCCTCGGGGCTGGCGGTGAATGTGCCGCGGTAAAGCTTGCCCTTGGCGTGCAAAGCCCGGTAGCCGGGTTGCGCCCCGCCAGTTGCGCGGATCGTGTCGATTGCCTGATCAGGAGTGACCACAGCGGCATTTTAGGCGCTCAACCGGCATCAGGGAGCGCGTTATCGAGCAAGTTGAGCACATCCCACTCGGTCTCACAGACGCGGCGGCCGATCGCGGCCAGCTCCACCGAGCGGGTCTCTCCGCTGAGGTGGCGCTCGGCCTGATAGCGGCAGATGACACCCCAGCGCAGCGTGGCAAGCACCAGCCACCAGTGAAACGCTGCCCGATCGACCGCAGTCCCGCCGGCCTGTTCGTAGCCGCAAAGAAAATCCTCGACGCCGCCCAGCCCGCCGGCGGCGCGGTCGGGCGGTGCGCCGAACCGCCAGGCACGGATGCAGAACCAGGCCAGGTCTTCGTAGACCTCACCGACGTGCACCAGCTCCCAGTCCAGCACCGCCGCCAGGTCGGATCCCTCGACGATGAGGTTGCCCATCCGATAGTCGCCGTGCACCAGGTGCGGCGGCGACGGCGCGGGCCGGTTGGCGGCGAGCCAGCGAAAGGCCCACTCGAATGCGGCGGTGGTATGGCCCATGGCGTCCAGGCGGCCCCGCCACTCGGCCAGTTGATCCTCGTGGTTCAGACCGGAAAGGTTCGTGTCGGCCCGGTGGACGGCGGCCAGCGCGCGGGCGCACTGAAGGAGTAGTCGTGCCCGGCCGGCGTCGTCCAGCTGACGCTGGATGCGACGGACGATGGTCTCGCCCTCGATCGCATCGCAGATCAGAAATGGATTGCCAAGTGCACCAACCGAATCATCGGCGACCACGATGTGGGGGACCGGCGCGCCGGCGGCAGCAGCGGCGCCTTGAGCGCGGGCCTCGAGTTCCATGCCGGCGTGCACGTCGTCGGGTGGGCCGGTGCGAAGGATCAGCGACCGGCGTTGCCCGCTCGTGATGGACTCGAACGCCCAGGTGGTTCTGCTGGCACCGCCGGTCAGCGTGCGCAGATTCTCGACGACGGTGCCGGCGCCCAGGGCCGTTGCCAGCACCGCGGCGAGCTTCGGCGCCAGGTCCGCTGGATCTTTCACCGTCAGTTGCTGCCGAATTTGAACAGTCGCTGGGCGACCCGACGGATTTGGATCTCTTCGGCGCCCTCGGTGATCCGATAGCGGCGGTGATGACGGTAGATGTGCTCGAACGGCTCGTGACGGCTGTAGCCGAGGCCGCCGAAGATCTGCATCGCCCGGTCGGCGGCGTCGCAGACCAGTCGGTTCGCGCGATAGTTGGCCATCGACACTTTGTCCGACACTTCCATGTGGTGGTTGCGGTCCAGGTGCCAGGCCGCGTACTGCACCAGTAATCGAACCATCTGGGCCTCGGTTTGCAGCTCGGCCAGCGGCCATTGCACGGCCTGGTTGGTCGACAGCGATTTGCCGAAAACCCTACGTGTGCCCGCATATTCGGCGGCACGATCGATGCAGTATTGCGCCGCGCCCAGACTGCTGGCCGCTTGCCGGATTCGGTTTTCGTGCAGAAATGTCTGCGCGACCTCCAGCCCGCGATCGACCTCGCCGAGGACCGCATCGGCGGGCACCCGTACGTCGGTCAATTCGACCTCGGCGTGGTCAGTGGGCATGTTGAACGTCCACCAGTAGTACGGGATGCGAAAGCCGGGCGCGTCGGTGGGCACCAGGAAAGCGGTGATGCCACGGGCTTGCCCCGGCTCGCCGGACGTGCGGGCGAAGATCAAGTCATGCGTGGCGCGGTGTACGCCGGTGTTGAACCGCTTCGAACCGTTGATGACCCAGTCGTCGCTGTCGGGTTTGGCGTGGGTTTCCAGCCAGGTGGCGTCCGAGCCGTGCAGGGGCTCGGTAAGCCCGAACGCCATGGAGCGTTCACCGGTGATCAGCGCCTCGGACCACGCGGCGCGTTGCTCGTCGGTACCGAACCGCTCCATCATGATCACCTGCGGAAAGTTCCCGACGATCGATGACTCGTTCTGTAGGTCGTTGTGCAGGCCAAGGCCCTTGTGCGCCAGATACTCCCGGATGACCGCCATGTCGAGGTTGGTGCCGTCGCGGCCACCCAGCGACGCGGGCAAACCGTAACGCAGCCAGCCGGCTTTGTCGGCTCGCCGGCGCATCTCGGAGAGCAGATCCTCCCACTCCCGAGTCGGAATTCCGTCGTTGTCCCAATCGGTGCGGGCATGCTCCCGACGTTGGTCGAAGTACTGCATGTTCTCGGCTTGCAGCGGGGCGATCTCGCGCTCGATGAACGCATCCATGTCGGCGAGCAGCCCCGGAAGGTGTTCGGGCAACGTGAAATCCACTTCTATCTCCTCAAGAGCTCGTTACGCTGCCGTACGGGGTTTTCTTCCACACCGCCGACAGGGTCGCGATCGCATCCTCGTCGCTGATTTCCAGTCCCTTGTGATGTATCCGAGGCCGGCATCAGTGCTGTATCCGGTCACCGGCACGCAGCAGAGCACTCGGCAAGTCACGGCCGACAACCGATCTTGCTACGTCGGCCGCGACGATGGCGGCCTGTAAGTCGACGTCAACATCGATATCGCTGTCGCGCAGCAGGTACACCAGATCCTCGGTAGCGATATTGCCGGTGGCACCCGGCGCGAACGGGCAACCGCCCAAGCCGCCGACCGAGGCGTCCAGTCGGGTGACTCCGGACTCGACCGCCGCGTACGCGCTGGCCAGCCCGGCCCCGCGGGTGTTGTGGAAGTGTCCGCCCAATGGCAGCTCACCGATCACCGGGCGCAATTGTGCGATCAGCGAACTCACTCTTCGCGGTGTGGTCGTGCCGATGGTGTCGGCGATGCAGAACCGGTCGACGCCGCGATCGCGTGCGGCCGCGGCGATGTCGAGAACTCGCCGGGGCGGCGTAGGCCCGTCGAACGGACAGTCCCACGCGGTGGCGACGATGACCTCGACGGTGACATCGCTGTCGTGGGCGATGGCGACGATGTCGTCGATCTGATCGGTGGCCTCTGCGCTGGTGCGTCCGACGTTGGCCTTGCTAAACGCGTCGCTGGCCGCCACCACGTATTCGATCGACCGCAGACCCGCGGCGACGGCCCGCTTGGCACCGTTGGGGCTGGCTACCAACGCGGAGAACTCGATGTCTGGGTAGTTGCGCAGCTGCGCGGCGAGCTCGGCCGCATCGGCCATCGACGGCACCTTCGACGGGGACACGAACGCGGTGGCCTCCACCTCGCGTACCCCGGTGGCAGCCACGGCTGCCAGCAGTTCCAGCTTGGCCGACAACGGGATTGGCTTCTCGATCTGCAGCCCATCGCGCAACGACACCTCGCGGATATCGACGTGGGGGACGTAGGGGCTCATATCACCTCCTCGGTGCTCAATTCCTCGAGATCTTCGGCGGTCTTGCCGAGCAGCCCGATGTAGACGTCGTCGTTGTGTTGTCCCGGATGCGCCGAGCCGGCGTTGCGGACACTGCCCGGCGATTCCGATAGCACCGGCGTGATCCCCGGCCCCAACACAGGCCGGGCGAATCGTTCGTCGTAATGCTCGACCAGCATGCCGCGCGCCCGCAGCTGAGGATCGTTGACCACTTCGGCGACCGTGTTGATCGGACCCGCGATCACGCCTGCAGCGCTGAGGGTTTCGATGATCTCGCCGGGCTCCCGCTCGGCCGCCCAGGCGCCGATGATCTTGTCGATTTCGTCTTGGTTACGGCCGCGGGCACCGTGCGTGGCGAACCGATCGTCGGCGGCCAAGTCCGGGCGCCCCATCGCTTGGCATAGCCGGGTGAACACGGTGTCCTGGTTGGCCGCGATCACCACCCATGCGCCGTCGGCACTGCGGTAGATGTTCGAGGGCGCAATGCCCTCGAGGCGGGTGCCGGACGGACCGCGCACCACACCGCCGACGTCATAATCCGGAATTGTGGATTCCTGGACGGCCAAGCATGATTCGTTGAGAGCCACGTCGACGACTTGGCCTTGCCCGGTGATGCTGCGGCGATACAGTGCGGCCAGCGCCCCCTGTGCGCCGAACATTCCGGCCAGGCTGTCGCCCAGCGACAGCGCCAGCCGGGGTGGTGGCCCGTCCGGGAAACCGTTGAGGTGCCGCAGGCCGCTGGCCGCCTCGGCCACCGAGGCGTATCCGGCCTTGTGCGCGTCCGGACCGGTCTGGCCGTAGCCTGAGACCCGAACTAATATGATGCCCGAATTGCGTTGACTGAGAACGTCGTAACCCAGATTCCACTTCTCCAGGGTGCCCGGGCGGAAGTTCTCCACCACGATGTCCGACTTCTCGACGAGATCAAGGAACAGCTCCCGGCCGCGCGGCCGGCGCAGGTCCAGCGTGATGGCCCGCTTGTTGCGCGCGTGCACGGTCCAGAAGACATGGTGCCCGTCGACTTCGGCTTGCCCCCAGGTGCGCAACGGGTCCGGCGCGCCCGGCGGCTCGACCTTGATGACGTCAGCACCCATGTCACCGAGCAACCGCCCGGCGAACGGTCCGGCGATCAGGGTGCCCAACTCCAGCACCCGGATGCCGTCCAGTGCCCCGGCGGTGACGATGCGCCGCTCCTCACCATCGCTTCGCTCTGGTTCGTCACCGGCGGTGACGATGCGCCGCTCCTCACCATCGCTTCGCTCTGGTTCGTCACCGGCGGTGACGATGCGCCGCTCCTCACCATCGCTTCGCTCTGGTTCGTCACCGGCGGTGACGATGCGCCGCTCCTCACCATCGCTTCGCTCTGGTTCGTCACCGGCGGTGACCATCAAGCCGTCCCTGCGAAGTCGTGGCGCACCAGCCAGTCGGTGACGATATTGACGGTCTCACGCAATTTGTCCCGTTGATCGGGGCCGGCGTAATAGTGCGTCGCGCCGTGGATTTCGTGCATCTCTTTGTCGGGGTGACCGATCGCTTCGAACAGACGTCGGGTATGGCTGGGTGTGCAGGCGTCGTCGGCGAGGTTGCCGATCACCAGTGCCGACACCGCGATGTCGGGTCCGCAGGTCGCCCCGTCGCCGTGCGCGTCGTCGGACCTCCACTGCCAGAGCCAACTGCGCAGGGTAGAGAAGCGGGCCAGCCCGACCGGGCTCATGTTCACCACTTCAGGATCACCCAGATAGCAGGTTCGCGGTGTGCGTTCGTTCGGATCGACGCCTGCGCCCAGCCATCGGCGGCGGCATCTGGGACGACAGAAACTGAAAGTGACATTACTTTCTCTTTTCCCGCGGCATAAGAATCCCGCCACGACGCAGCCGTCATTGGTGTTGGGGACGCGCTAATCCCGTACGCGTAGGACGACTTTTCCTTTGGCGGTGCGATTCTCCAGCGATGCGATTGCGGCGGCGGCCTCGTTCAGCGGGTAGACCACCGGCTCGGGGGGAGGCAGCTGGCCGGACGCGAGCAGCCGCTCGAGTTCGGCCCACTGCTCGGTCAACGCACCGGGGTGTGTGCCCGCCCAGGCGCCCCAGCCGACACCGACCACGTCAACGTTGTTCAGTAGCAACCGGTTGACTTTAACGGTGGGGATCTCACCACCGGTGAAACCGATGACCAGCAGTCGCCCGCCGGGAGCAAGCGAGCGCAGCGAGTCGGTGAACCGGTCGCCGCCAACGGGGTCGACCACTACGTCGACCCCTCGACCGTTTGTCAATTCCTTGACCGCGTCCTTGAACCCATCGGCCAGCACGACATCAGTCGCACCCGCTGCCGTCGCGATCTCGGCTTTGTCCTGTGTGCTGACCACCGCGATGACGCGCGACGCGCCGAGCACCGGCGCCAACCGCAGCGTCGAAGTACCGATCCCGCCGGCGGCGCCGTGCACCAATACCGTCTCGCCGGACTGCAGCCGGCCACGGACGGTCAGCGCGAAATACACGGTCAGGTCGTTGAACAGTAGGCCGGCGCCCGCCGTGAAGCTCACGTTGTCCGGCAGCTTGAACACCCGGTCGGGCGCCAGCACCGCGACTTCAGCCATGCCCCCGGTCAGCATGGTGAGGCCGACAACTCGGTCGCCGGGCTTGACGTGTGCATCCTGAGGTGCCGATCGGACCACCCCGGCGATCTCCGCACCCAGCACGAACGGCGGGTCCGGCTTGTATTGGTAGAGGCCGCGGGTCAGCAAAGCATCGGGGAAGGCCGCTCCCGCCGCGTGGACCTCGACGACCACGCCGTCGCCCGTGGGTTCGTCGATCTCGCCAACCTCGACCCCGTCCGGACCATCGAGTCGCGTCAACTGTGCTGCGCGCATGCCACCTCCGTGTTCGCCGCGGCCGGAGCACCTCCGACCAGAGGCTGAAAAGCCTACTGCGGTCGGGATCGCTGCAGAATCCACCGGCGACGCGCACCGCCGGCCGACCCGGAGCGTGCTTTTGTTGTTCATCTCCCCTGGTTAGGGCTCCAAAGTTATGCTTTGTGGGCTGCCTGGCCGACCCCGGTGCGCGGCGTGGAGGGTTTGATGGGGCTGTTCATCAGTTATTCCAGCCAGGACAAGGGGGCGATCGAACCCCTCAGGAACGCTTTGCGTCGCGCTCACCACCAGGTGTGGATGGATGAGGAGTTGGGCGGCGGTGAGGCGTGGTGGCGCACGATCCTCGAGCAGATCCGCAGCTGTGAGGTGTTCATCGTTGCGTTGTCGAACAACGCACTTGCGTCCAAACCCTGCCAGGCCGAGTTGCGCTATGCCCAGGCTTTGCAACGCCCGATCCTTCCCGTTCAGATCGGCCCGATCACCAACGTACGGTTGAACCCGCTGGCCGAAACCCAAATGGTCGACTTTCGAAACCCGACCGCCGACGCCGGCATTCAGCTGATCGGGGCGTTGCAGGCGCAGCGGGCCCAGCTTCAGCCGCTGCCCTCGGACCTACCCGACGAGCCGCCGGTACCGTTCGCTTATCTGATGCGGCTGGCCCACAACATCGCCGAGCCGCAGCTGAGCGCCCGCCAGCAAGCAGACTTGGTGTCGGAGCTCAAATCCGGACTCGAAGACGACGGCGACGATCCTGTCGCACGCAGTGACATCAGGCAGCTCCTGTGCATGCTGCGGGATCGCCCCGATGTCGCCTGGCGCGTCCGGACCGACATTGAGGGCCTGCTGGCCTCGGTCGACGCGACGTCCTCGACCGTCGACGCGGGAGGTGGCACCGCCTCGCCCGACCAGGACTTCGAGAGTCGATCGAGCCGACCGGCCCAGCCACCACCGTCTAACCAGCCACCGCCGCCTACCCAGCCGTGGCCGGCTGCTGGCCACACGCCGCAGCCCGACCCGACGATGTACCGACACCCGCCACCGGGCACCGGGCCGCAGCGATTCGTGGGATCGCCTCCGGTCGGTCCTTACGCCGGCCCATACTCCAACGGTGGTGGGGGCAAGCCTCGCAGGTCCCGCACGAAATGGCTCATTGCCGGCAGCGTCGGCGCGGCGGTCGTACTGGTGACCGTGGTGGCGGCACTCGCCGGCGGGCGGGGGTCGACCTCGCAGTCGGGGCCGACGCAGACGACGGTCCCGACGGTGGCGCCCGAACGCGTGGATTCCGTTCTGCTCACCGGCCCGCAGATCAACACCATCATGGGCGCCGCGGACATGCAACCCGGAAAACTCGGCCAGGCACCGGCCGATCCCTCGGTGCAGTTGTCGGTACCGGAATGCAATGGTGCGCTCTATCCGGGCGAATCGCCGACGTACAACGGCAGCGGGTACACCAAGCTCAACTATCTGGTGTTGACCGAGCCAGGGGACACCAGCAATCACTTCGTCGATCAAGATGTGGCCGCGTTTCCGTCCACCGAGCTAGCCCGCAACTTTGTGAAAACTTCAGCGGACCAATGGAAGTCCTGCGCCGGGCAAGTCGTGACCGTAACCTACAAGAACGGCAACACATTCCGGTGGACCTTCGGGGACCTCGTCGGGGACGCCCCGAAGATCAGCCAGTTGGACAGTCAGGAAGATGGCCGCGGCTGGGCCTGCCAGCATGCGCTGAGCGCGGTATCCAATGTGGTGATCGACGTCAGAGCCTGCGGGTTCCAAATCACCGACCAAGCTAGCCGGATCGCCGACGAGATAGCTGCCAACGCGACTAGATAAGCGAAGCGCAGGGATCGCCGCCTAGCCGTCGCGGCGCGACACGCCAGCGCCCGAGACGTCTCCGTGAGCTCGACGTTAGCCTCGTGGAATGGATCCCTTTCCGCTTGGCCGCTTTTCCGTCGCGCGCATCGGCTTCGGCGCGATGCAGCTACCCGGTCCCGGCGTGTTGGGGCCGCCGCGGGACCGCGACGCCGCCCTGGCCGTGTTGCGACGGGCCGTCGAACTGGGCGTTGACCACATCGATACCGCCCAGTTCTACGGGCCCGATGTCGCCAACGAGCTGATTCGCGAAGCGCTGCACCCTTACCCGGAAAACTTGGCGTTGGTGAGCAAGGTAGGCACTCGCCGCGACGACACCGGCGCCTGGTTGCCGGCAGCGGAGCCTGCAGAGTTGAGGCGGGACATCGAAGCCAATCTGCGTAGCCTCGGAGTCGACCAGTTGGCGGTGGTCAACCTGCGGCTGATGGACAGCGATGAGCCCGATCAACTCTTCGACGATCAGCTTTCGGCGATGATCGCGGCCCGGGACGACGGGCTGATCGGTGGGATCGGGCTCAGTGACATCAAGCGTGAGCATCTGCTGCACGCCGTGGAGCGCACCGAGATAGCTTGTGTGCAAAACGCTTTCAATCTCGCCGACCGGTCCTCGGCGCCGGTGCTAGAGGAGTGCGCCACCCGCGGCATCGCCTTCGTGCCGTTCTTTCCGCTGGGATCGGCCTTCGCGCAGCCGAATCCGGTATTGGGTAACGAGCTGCTGCGGCGCGCTGCCGTGCGGCTCGGCCACACTACGGTACAGATGGCGCTGGCCTGGACGCTGAGTGTGGCGCCCAACGTGTTGCTGATTCCGGGCACCTCGTCGGTGGGCCACCTGGAGGAGAACCTCGCCGTCGCCGACATCGACTTCGACGACGAGACCCTGGAGGAACTGAACGCGATCGGCGCTTAGCTGCTGCGGGCAGATCCACTCGAGATCAACCTGTTTTCAGCAATAGCCGCGACCCAGGCGGCAATACCGGTCATGAAAGAGGCCGGTGGCGGCACGATCGTGTTCATCACCAGCGACGCCGCATTCGGCCAGATCAGGCAGGGTGTCTACGGTGCGTCAAAGGCGGCCATCGTGGCGTTGGCCCGCACCACGGCGCGCGAACGTGGCCGCTACGGCATCAGATCCAATGTCGTCTGCCCCGGCCTGGTGATTCCTGACGGACCCGAAGCGATCGGCGCATTGAGCCTGTGGTCGGTCGGGCAGGACGCGGTTTTCGACCAGAAGCAGATCGACTTCATGTTCAGCTCTCCGGACGCCGCGCGCCAAGTCACCGTTCAGCTGATCTCGGTCAGCGGCGGCTACACCATGCCCTGAGGTCGTGGGTTACCGCACGAGTGACTTAACCGGTTGCGGTGAAACCTATTTGAGTTCGGACGACGACAGGCCCAGCAGGCGGCGGGCCACCACCAGCTGCTGAATCTGCTGGGTGCCCTCGAAGATGTCCATGATCTTCGAGTCACGGGCCCACTTCTCCAGCAGCGTCTCCTCGGAGTAGCCCGTGGTGCCGGCTATTTCGACCGCTTTGAGTGTGATGTCGCTACCCACCCGACCGGCCTTGGCCTTGGCCATCGATGCTTCTTTGGAGTTGGGGATTTTGTTGTCGGCCTGCCACGCTGCACGCAGCATCAGCAGATAGCTGGCCTCCCAGTCGGCCTCCATGCGCAGGAATTCGGCCGCGGCGGCGCTTTGCGTTTGTGACGGCCTGTCGTAGGAAATCTCCACGCCGGCCTCGGTCAGGATCTTGCGCAACTCCTCCAGGCTGGCGCGGGCGATCCCGATGGCCATGCCCGCAACGAGTGGCCGGGTGTTGTCGAAAGTCTCCATCACCCCAGCGAAACCCTTTTCCGCCCCAGCGATTTCGGGGTTGCCCAGTAGGTTGTCCCTCGGGATGCGCGCGTTGTCGAACCGGATGACGGCAGTGTCGGAGCCCCTGATCCCGAGCTTGTTCTCGAGTCGCTCGACGGTGACACCGGGGTGCTCGCGGGGAACGATGAACGACTTGATCGCCGATCGGCCCAATGATTTGTCCAGCGTTGCCCACACCACGATGTGGGTGGCTCGCGAACCCGCGGTGACGAAGATCTTCTCGCCGTTGATCACATACTCGTCGCCGTCGAGCTTCGCGGTGGTGGTCACTGCCGCCGAGTCGGACCCGAATCCTGGTTCGGTGATCGCCATTGCCGCCCAGACCCTGCCCAGCCGCTGCAACTGCTCGTCGGTGGCCACACCGGAAATCGCCGCGTTGCCCAAGCCTTGGTAGGGCATCGACAGCAGCATCGCCGCGTCGGCCCAACTGGCCTCTAACGACTGCAGCGCCGCGGCCATGTTAGCGCCGTTGCGGTTTTCTTCGTTGCTGTCGCTGCCGCGAAAGGAGTTGGCGCCGGCCATGTCCAACGTGCTCGATTCGGAGGCTCCGGCGAACAGGTCGGCCAGGGTGTCGAGCTCGACCGGGTAGGCGTGTTCTTTGAGGTCGTATTTGCGAGCGATGGGCCGCATCATCTCGGCGCCGCCCTGGTGTGCCTTGTCGATCACCGCGTGCAATTTGCGGGGAAGTTCCAGATTGATTGCCATGATTGATCTTTCGTTGCGGGTCGGATAACGGCCTAGACGACTACGACGCCCTCGGCTACGCCGACGGCACGCAGGTCGCGGTACCAGCGTTCGACCGGGTGTTCCTTGGTGAAGCCGTGCCCCCCGAGCAGTTGCACGCCGTCCAGGCCAATCTGCATGCCCTTGTCGGCGCCCAACCGTTTGGCCAACGCAGCTTCGCGGCTGAACGGCAGGCCTTGCTCGGCGCGGGCCGCGCCGCGCCAGGTGATCAACCGCAGCCCATCGAGTTCGATGGCGATGTTGGCGCACATGAAGGCGACGGACTGCCGGTAGGCGATGGGCTCGCCGAAGGCTTCACGTTCCTTCACATACGGGATGACGTAATCGAGCACGGCGTGCGACGTACCGACTGCCAGCGCCGCCCAACCCAGCCGCGACAGTGCGATGGCCTCTGTATAGATTTTGGCGGAATCCGTGGCACTCACGTCGTCCTCGCCCAACCGCGCGCTTACCGGCACCGACACGTTGTCGAGCACGACGTGGCCAAGCTCGGCGGCGCGGATGCCCATGCTCGGGTCGGCCTTCACCGTCAGGCCTTCGCTCGACGACTCGACGATGAACAGCGCCGGCTTTCCGTTGAGTTGGGCCGCGACAACAAACAACTCGGCGTTAGCGGCTGCCGGAACCAGGGACTTGACGCCGTCGAGCCGGTAGCCACTCGGCGTGCGTACCGCCGTCGTCTTCAGCGCCGTCGGGTCGAACAGTGGCTGCGGCTCGGCGATCGCCACGCAGGCCTGCGGGACGTTCTCGCCGGCGAATTCCTGGAGGTAGGTGGCCTGCTGGCTGGCGCTGCCCCAGTGGGTCAGCGCGGCGGCGACGCCTGCCGGCGCCAGGATCGGCAGAGCCAGCCCCATGTCGCCGTAGGCAAGCGCCTCGGCAACCAGCACATTGGTCACGCTGGAACGCTCGGCGGCGATGCCGTCGAAATCCTCGGGAATGTTGATCGCGGTGATCCCCAACTCCGCCGCCTTGGCGACCAGGTCCGGGGGATAGGTCGTCGCCGCGTCGGCGTCGTGGGCCGCCGGCCGCAAGATCTCCTCGGCGAACTGCTCGACGGTCTCGATGATGAGCTTTTGGTCGTCGTCGGGGGTCAGGTCGAAGTAGTCCTTGCCGCTGGTCTTCAGCCGGGTGGGTCCGCCGCGCAGGTTCTGGACGCGTTTGAACTGACGGCTGGTAGCTCCGGTGGTGGTGAACAACGTCTTGGCGCCGTAGCGCAGCGTCCGGTTGAGTGGATCGCGCAGGTTGTACTTGTCCAGGAATTCCTGGCCGACGATCGGCGTGAGCAGGCCCAGCGCTACGTCGATGCCCGTCCGCTTGTGCTTGTGCTCTCCGACGGCGGATTTCCGGCCTGCGCGTTTGGGGCGCGGCTTTGAGCCATTATGGGAGCCGTTCGTGGGGGTGACGGTGTTTGTCATGACAGCAGCCTCGGTCGTTGGGGCAGTGCGATCACTGTATCTTACTCCGGAGTAAGGTAGTGACGTGTGTTAACTACTTCACAGGGTCGACTATTCGGCGGCAAGCCTGGCCAGGACCTGATCGTGCAGGTGGCCGTTGGTCGCCACCGCGCTGCCGCCGTGCGGGCCGGCGTTGCCGTCGAGGCTGGTGAACGTCCCGCCCGCCTCACGCACCAGGATGTCCAGCGGGGCCAGATCCCATACCGACACTTCCGGCTCGGTGGCGATGTCGACCGCCCCCTCGGCCACCAGGCAGTAGGACAGGAAGTCGCCGAAGGCGCGTACTCGCCACACCGCATCGGTCAGGTTGAGGAAGTGTTCCCGCAGACCGCGCTCGGCCCACCCGGACAGGCTGGAGAACGACAAGCTGGCCGAATTGAGCTGTGCTACTGAGGAAACCGAGAGTCGGCGGGCCGCAGCGTCGCCGACCGCGACGAACGCGCCCGCGCCGCTGGCAGCCCACCATCGCCGTTGCAGCGCAGGCGCGCTGACCACCCCGACTTGAGGCACGCCGTCGTCGAGCAATGCGATCAGGCTGGCCCACACCGGCACCCCCCGCACGAAGTTCTTGGTGCCGTCGATCGGGTCGATGATCCACTGCCGTCCGGTCAAAGTGGTTGATCCGCCGAACTCTTCACCGAGGACGCTGTCGTCCGGCCGGACGCGGCCAAGCGTCTCCCGCAATTGTGTTTCGACCGCGTGATCCGCGTCGCTCACCGGCGTCAGGTCCGGTTTGGTGTCCACCCGCAGGTCGACTGCCCCGAAGCGGCCCGCTGTCACCGCGTCAGCCTGGTCGGCCAGGGTCAACGCCACCGCGAGATCGTCGTCACGCATTTGACCTCCTTCCGCCGGAATCGCACTCCGTTGATATCACGGACGCCTTCGAACGGGGCATGATCAATGCGGCCCGGTCGAACGGACTGCAGGAAAACTGCCGCGAGGTTGTGACAGAAGGGACCTTAGCGATGGCTGACGAAAAGCGAGGGCAGGCCGTCCTATTCGACGCCCTGACCACCAAGGGCACGGCCTTCTCCGAGGCCGAGCGCCGCAGCTATGGTCTGCTGGGCCTGCTGCCGACAGCGGTGAAGACCCTGGACGAGCAAGCGGGACATTGCTGGCATGAATTCTCCACTCGCCAAGGCGATCTCGACAAACATATCTATCTCCGCGCATTGCAGGACCGCAACGAGACCCTGTTCTACCGGGTGCTGCGCGAGCACATCGCCGAATCCCTGCCGATCGTCTACACCCCCACCGTGGGTGAGGCATGCCAGCGTTTCAGCGAGATCTACCGCCGACCGCGCGGACTGTTCGTCTCCTATCCAGACCGCGATCGTCTTGACGAGGTGTTGGGAAACCGGCCCCAACGCGACGTCGACGTGATCGTGGTGACCGACGGGCAGCGAATCCTCGGTTTGGGCGACCAAGGCATTGGCGGGATGGGCATTCCGATCGGCAAGCTTTCGCTTTACACCCTGATCGGCGGCATCGATCCGGCGCGCACCCTGCCGATCGTGCTCGATGTGGGCACCGACAACGTCGAACTCCTCGACGACCCGCAGTACCTCGGCTGGCGCCACCGCCGCATCGACGACGACGAGTACTACGCGTTCATCGACAGATTCGTCGCCGCGGTGCAACAGCACTTGCCGAATGTGCTGCTGCAGTGGGAAGACTTCGCCACCGTGCACGCACTGCCCATCCTTGCCCGCTACCGCGACAAGTTGCTTACCTTCAACGACGATATCCAGGGCACCGCCGCGGTCGCCCTGGGTGCACTGCACGGCGCCGCGACAGTCGCCGGCCGCCCGCTGTCGCAGCAGCAAGTCGTCATGCTCGGGGCCGGCTCAGCCGGCATCGGGGTCCTGGACATGATCCGCCGCGAGATGGTGAACGAGGGACTGTCCGAACAGGCTGCCAAAGAACGGATTTGGGTCGTCGACGTGGTCGGTCTGCTCACCGATGACCGTAATGACCTGTCGGCCGAACAGCGTGAATTCGCACACCCCGCCAACCAGGTGGCTGGTTGGGGTCTGTCCGGGCCGGCCCAGCTCTCCGACGTCGTACACCACGTCGACGTTGGGGTCCTGCTCGGATTGTCCACCGCCGCAGGCGCCTTCACCGAAGCCATCGTGCGCGAACTCGCCGCGAAAACGCAGCGGCCGATCATCTTTCCGCTCTCCAACCCGACGAGCCGCGCGGAGGCGCACCCAGTCGAATTGGATGCCTGGACCGACGGGCGAGCGTTGATCGCCACCGGCTCACCGTTCGCGCCGCTGTCCCGTAACGGCGTGGAACACCCTGTGGCCCAGTGCAATAACGTCTACATCTTCCCGGCGATGGGGCTCGCGGTGACCGCGGCACAGGCGACCCGAGTCACCGACGAGATGATGCGGGTCGCCGCGGCCACGCTGGGCGACGCCTCGCCCGCCCTCACTGATCCCGACGGGCCGCTGCTGCCGGCGTGGTCAGACGTACCCGACGTGGCTGTGCGCATTGCCCACGCCGTCGCCGCCCAGGCCGTGGCGGACGGCGTGGCCCCGAAACGCAGCAGCGAAGAACTCGCCGCACGGATCGCGCAGGTGCACTGGACTCCCGCTTATCCGCCATCAGCAGAGTGAGCGGCCTGACCACTGTGGGCTGCGCGTCTGCGGTCCTACGATGGCGTGGTGTGGGAAAGCCTTTCGGTGCTGTTGCTCATCGCGATCGCCGGGGGGTTGCTGGTTCCGCGGTTGATCCGTCGGGGCCCCCGCGGGGATGCGTTGAGCGGCACGCTGCTGATCACCGGGGTGAGCCCGCGGCCTGACGCCACCGGTGAGCAGTACGTCACCATCACCGGCGTCATCGACGGGCCAACCGTCAACGAGTACACCGTGTATCAGCGCATGACCGTGAACGTCGACAGCTGGCCGACCATGGGCGACCTGAAGCCGGTGGTGTATTCGCAGCGCAATCCCAACAACTGGACGTTCGCACCGCCCGACTAGCGCATATCAGCCGTGGCTGATGTGCAGCAGTTTGGCCAGGTTCGCCAGTTTTACGCGCGGCCGCCCGTGCGGTTCACCGGCTGATCGTTCGTGTTCGTCGATCAACTTCCAGTGCGCGTCGGTGACGAGTTTGGGCTGGCGTGAGGCCAGCCACTCGGTGAGTTTCTCGGCATGGTCGGCACCGAAGTCGGCCAAGTCGGACTCGTCGGCGCCGGTGAGGTCGGCGATCAGGGTGTCGATGGTGTGCTGGGAGTCCTTTTTGTTGGTGCCGATCACTCCGCTCGGGCCGCGCTTGATCCAGCCGACGACGTACTCATTGCGACTGCCGTCCACTCGTCCGTCGGTGTGCGGAATGGTCCCGCTCTTATCGTCGAACGGCAGCCCGGGCGTGGGAACGCCGCGGTAGCCGACCGAGCGGACCACCAACTGCACGGGCAGCTCCTCGCGCGCCCCGGTGTCCTTGGCCACCACCCGCCCGCTGTCGTCGCTGACCAGCTCGTTGCGCCCGAGCACGATTTTCTCGACTCGTTCGTCGCCCGGCGATCTCGATGGGAGAGGTCAGGAAGCGGAACACGATCCGGCGGTGTCCCGGCCGCGGCTCGCGGCCGGCGTAGTCGCGGAGCACCTTGATGTTCTGCTTGCAGACCTTGCCCACCGCCGCCGCGTCGTCGTCGCTGATGCCTTCGAGCGCCGCCGGGTCGACCACCACGTCGACGCCCTCCAGGTCTGCCAGTTCGCGCAGCTCCAGGGTGGTGAACGCGGTCTGCAGTGGGCCACGGCGACCGATGACCACCACTTCCTCCACGCCGCAGGGGCGCAACGACTCCAGCGCGTGGTCGGCGATGTCGGTGCCGGCGAGTACCTCGGGATCGGTCACCAGAATGCGCGCGACGTCGAGTGCGACGTTGCCGTTGCCTACAACAACGGCCCGGGCGCCGGACAGATCGGGCGTTATCTCCTCAAAATGCGGATGAGCGTTGTACCAGCCCACGAAATCGACCGCAGCGACGCTGCCCGGCAGCTCTTCGCCGGGGATGTTCAACGGCCGGTCCGCTTGCGTGCCGACCGCGTAGACCACCGCGTCGTAGTGCTCGGCCAGTTCGGCCGCGCTGATCGTGATCGCCCACCACGACGTTGCCGAAAAACCGGAACCGCGGGTCGTCGGCGGTCTTCTCGAATTGCTTGCTGATCGACTTGATCTTGGGGTGGTCGGGCGCGACCCCGGAGCGCACCAATCCCCACGGCGTCGGCAGCATCTCCAGCATGTCAACGGCGACGTCTATTTGGTCGTCCGAGTCGGCGGCTTTGAGTAGCGACGCCGCGGCGAAGAATCCAGAGGGGCCCGAGCCGACGATTGCGACGTGGTAAGGACGCATAGTCCCCGATGCTAAACGTCTGCCCGGCCCGCCCGTGGCTAGTCGCGCGGCCTGTGTCGATTGCCCGGCTCGCCCATAGCCGCTTCGCGGCTACGAGGTGCCCCCAACTCGCCTCGCTCTGCGGGGCGCACCGTCGCCGGGCGTCTCGCCGCCGGTAACGTGATCAGCTGTGGACCCAGACCGCCAGGCTGATATCGCAGCTCTCGACTCCACCCTGACCACGGTGGAGCGGGTGCTCGACATCGACGGTCTGCGCAGCCGCATCGACAAGCTCGAGCACGAGGCATCCGATCCCAACCTGTGGGACGACCAGGCCCGGGCGCAGCGAGTGACCAGCGAGCTTTCCCACACCCAGGGCGAGTTGCGGCGTGTCGAAGAGCTGCGCCAACGACTCGACGACCTGCCGGTGCTCTACCAGCTGGCGGACGAAGAGAGCTCCGAAGACGCGAAGGCCGAGGCCGACGCGGAACTCAAGGCTCTACGCACCGACATCGAGGCGATGGAAGTGCGAACACTGCTCTCCGGCGAATACGACGAGCGCGAGGCGCTGGTCACCATCCGCTCCGGTGCCGGCGGTGTTGATGCCGCGGACTGGGCCGAGATGCTGATGCGGATGTACATCCGATGGGCCGAACAGCACAAGTATCCCGTCGAGGTGTTCGACACGTCCTACGCCGAAGAGGCCGGTATCAAGAGCGCGACCTTCGCCGTGCACGCTCCCTTCGGTTACGGCACGCTGTCCGTCGAACAGGGCACCCATCGATTGGTGCGGATCAGTCCGTTCGACAACCAGAGCCGACGGCAGACGTCGTTCGCGGAAGTCGAGGTGCTGCCGGTGGTGGAGACCACCGACCACATCGATATCCCGGAGGGCGACGTCCGCGTCGACGTGTACCGCTCCAGTGGCCCCGGCGGCCAATCGGTGAACACCACCGACTCCGCGGTTCGACTCACCCACATCCCGACAGGTATCGTCGTGACTTGTCAGAACGAGAAGTCGCAGCTGCAGAACAAAGTGGCCGCGATGCGGGTTCTTCAAGCAAAGTTGTTGGAACGCAAGCGCTTAGAAGAACGTGCTGAACTCGATGCATTGAAGGGGGACGGCGGCAGCTCCTGGGGCAACCAGATGCGGTCCTACGTACTGCACCCGTATCAGATGGTCAAGGACCTGCGTACGGACTACGAGGTAGGTAACCCGGCTGCCGTTCTCGACGGAGACATCGATGGGTTCCTGGAAGCGGGCATCCGATGGCGCAACAGAAAAGATGACGACTAATACACACGTTCTCTCCATAGCAACGACCCGAACCTGGGAGGTCTGGCGCGGCCAGATCGGCGACTGGCTGATCACCCGCGGCCTGCGGATCGGCATGCTGCTGATCGCGGCGGTGCTGGCGGTGCGGTTCGTGACATGGGTCGCGGAGCAGGTCGCTAAGCAAATCGACGAACGCTTCGTCGAAAGCGACGCGCTGGTCCGCTCGGAAGCATCCAAGCACCGCCAGGCCGTGGCGTCGGTGATCCAGTGGGTGTCGATCGTGCTCATCGCTATCTGGGCGATGGTGCAGATCGCCGACGTTATGCAGTTCTCGGCGCGCGGATTGATCGCGCCTGCCACTGTTCTGGGTGCCGCGCTTGGTTTCGGTGCCCAACAGGTGGTCAGGGACCTGTTGGCGGGCTTTTTCATCATCGTCGAGAAGCAGTACGGTTTCGGCGATCTGGTGACGCTCACGATCGTGTCGACGGCCGAAGCCAGCGGCACCGTCGAGAACGTGACGCTACGGGTGACCAGGCTGCGCTCCCCGAATGGTGAGGTGCTGACCATCCCCAACGGCCAGATCATCAAGGCGGTGAACCAGTCCAAGGACTGGGCCCGGGCGGTAGTGGATATCCCGGTCTCGACCAGCACCGACCTCAACCGGGTCAACGAGGTCTTGCATCAGGAGTGCGAGCGCGCGCTGGACAACCCGTTGCTACGCGAGCTGTTGCTGGATGCGCCCACGGTGATGGGCGTGGAACGCATCGAAGTCGACACCGTCACCCTGCGCCTGGTCGCACGCACGCTGCCCGGTAAACAGTTCGAGGCCGGCCGCCAGCTTCGGGTACTGGTCGTTCGTGCGTTGGCGCGTGCCGGCATCGTGACGGCGGCCGACGCCAAGGTAGGCCTGGTCGACGGGGGGCCCATCCCGGTTGCACAGCTTGACCGGGAGGCTCAGCAGGCCCAGGAGCCGGTGCAGAACCGATGAAGCTGACGCTCAACGTCCTCGAAAAGCGCAAAGACCACCGGGACCGTCACTGGCCGGAGTACATCTTCGGCGGCCGGGTGCGCACCTCGACGCTGGTGTTGATCGTGGCGTTCCTCGCACTGTGGTGGCTCTACAGCGAGTACCGCCCGCAAGAGGAATCGCACAGCGGGCCGGTGTCCCCCCAAGTGGTCCCACCGGGTTTCGTGCCCGACCCCAACTACACCTGGGTGCCACGCAGCCAGGTGCAGCCGCCCCCGACGACTGCGACGGTGACGCCGACACCCACCCCGACGCCGACAGAGACGACAACCACCACAACGCCCCCGCCGCCGCCGCTGTTGCCGCCGATCGTGCTTCCGCCGCCGTTCGGCCCGCCTCCCAGCACCACGACGCCGCCGCCTGGTTCAGTGCCGGCCCCAGCGCCGCCGATCCTGCCGCCACTGCCCGGCTTACCTTGATGCCGCGGCGAGGCGCGTCGTCGTCGGGCGGCCTGACCGGGTACAGCGACACTCACGGTTACACTGGCGACCCGTGATGATCACCCTCGACCGTGTCACCAAGCAGTACAAGTCGTCGGCGCGCCCAGCGTTGGACAACGTCAACTTGAAGATCGACAAGGGTGAGTTCGTGTTCCTGATCGGCCCTTCCGGCTCTGGCAAGTCGACGTTCATGCGGCTGCTGCTGGGCGCCGAGACGCCGACCAACGGTGATGTCCGGGTCTCGAAGTTTCACGTCAACACGCTGCCCGGACGGCACATCCCGAAGCTCCGCCAGGTCCTCGGTTGCGTCTTCCAAGACTTCCGGCTGCTGCAGCAGAAGACGGTGTTCGAGAACGTCGCATTCGCACTCGAGGTCATCGGCAAGCGCGCTGATGTGATCAACCGGGTGGTACCCGACGTGCTGGAGATGGTTGGTCTGTCCGGCAAGGCCAGCCGACTGCCGCACGAGCTCTCCGGTGGTGAGCAGCAGCGGGTGGCCATCGCGCGGGCGTTCGTCAACCGGCCGCTGGTATTGCTGGCCGACGAGCCCACCGGCAACCTGGATCCCGAGACCAGTAACGACATCATGGATTTGCTGGAGCGGATCAACCGCACCGGGACGACCGTGCTGATGGCTACCCATGACCACCACATCGTCGACTCGATGCGGCAACGCGTGGTGGAGTTGTCGCTGGGCAGGTTGGTGCGGGACGAGCAGCGCGGTGTCTACGGGATGGACCGCTAAGTGCGTTTCAGCTTTCTCTTCAACGAGGTCCTGACCGGTTTTCGTCGCAATATCACCATGACCGTCGCGATGATCCTGACCACCGCAATCTCGATCGGGCTGTTCGGGGGTGGGCTGCTGGTGGTCCGATTGGCCGACCACTCACGCAGCATCTATCTCGACCGGGTCGAGACGCAGGTCTTTCTCGACAACGACATTTCCGCCAACGATGCAACCTGCGAGAGCGGCCCGTGTAAGGCGCTGCGCGAAAAGATCGAGAAGCGCACCGACGTCAAGTCGGTGCGGTTCCTCAACCGCCAAGACGCGTACAACGACGCTATTCGAAAGCTCCCGCAGTTCAAGGATTTGGCAAGCAAGGACGCGTTTCCGGCGTCATTCATCGTCAAGCTGGAGAATCCGGAGCAGCACGCCGACTTTGACGCCGCGATGCAAGGCCAGCCCGGGGTTGACCATGTCCTCAATCAGAAGGAGCTGATCGACCGGCTGTTTGCCGTGTTGGACGGCCTCAGCGATGCTGCCTTCGCCGTCGCGTTGGTGCAGGCGATTGGGGCAATTTTGTTGATCGCCAACATGGTTCAAGTCGCCGCCTACACGCGCCGCACCGAGGTTGGCATCATGCGGTTGGTCGGCGCCACCCGTTGGTATACCCAGCTGCCCTTTCTGGTCGAGGCCATGGTGGCGGCGACCCTGGGCGTCATCATCGCCATTGTCGGCCTCATCGTGGTGCGAGCGCTGTTCTTGGACAACGCCCTTAGCCAGTTCTACCAAGCTCATCTGATCGCCCCGATCGACTACGCCGACATCCTCTATATATCGCCGTTACTGCTGTTGGCGGGCGCCGTGATGTCCGGGGTCACCGCGTACGCGACGTTGCGTCTGTACGTGCGGCGGTAGCGGTGGCCAAAAAGCCGTCCGGCAAGTCGCAGCCAGGAAGGCAGATCCTGGCGACCAACCGCAAGGCCCGGCACAACTATTCAATTCTGGAAGTGTTCGAGGCCGGAGTGGTTTTGCTCGGCACTGAAGTTAAAAGCCTCAGGGATGGTAAGGCGTCGTTGGTGGAAGCGTATGCAACCGTCGACGACGGCGAAGTCTGGCTGCGTAACCTGCACATTCCGGAATATCACCACGGCAGCTGGACCAACCACGATCCGCGTCGCAACCGAAAACTGTTGCTGCACCGGCGCCAAATCGACGGGCTCATCGGCAAAATCAAGGAGGGCAACCTCGCGCTGGTCCCGTTGTCCATGTACTTTTTCGAAGGAAAAGTGAAGGTGGAGCTTGCACTTGCGCGCGGCAAGCAAGCTCACGACAAGCGGCAGGACATGGCACGGCGTGATGCTCAGCGGGAAGTGCTTCGCGCTTTGGGTAGGCGAGCCAAGGGCATGACCTGATCGGCGCCGCATACGCCCAGCTGTCCGCAGTCAGCTACGGCGTCAGTGATTTCGTCGGGGGTGTGGCTTCCCGGCGGGCGGCCGCGCTCCGCGTGATGTTGGTGACCTATCCGCTCGCAGCGGTGCTGCTGGCTGTGCTGGCCGCCACGGCCGGGGGACCGGTTCGCCCGGGCGCTGTGCTGTGGGGGTCGCTCTACGGTGTCAGTCAGGCGATCGGCGTGTACTGGTTTTATGCGGCCGTCAGCACCGGACCGATCTCGGTGATCTCCCCGTTGGCCGCGGTGTTCAACGCTGCCGTGCCTGTCGCCGTCGGCGTGGCGCTCGGCGAACGACCCGGCGAGACGGCGTCGGTGGGCGTGGTGCTGGCGATGTTCGCGGTGATCCTGGTCAGTCGAGAGTCACCGGACGACGAGGATGTCCGGACACACAAATTCACCGGCAAAGTCGCCTGGCTGACAGTCGGCTCGGGAGTGGCGTTCGGGCTGGACTTCGTGCTACTCCACCAGGCCCCGGTGGTGTGCCGACTGTGGCCGCTGTTCTTTGCCCGCGCCGCGGCCACCGTGCTGGTGTTCGCCGTAGCGGCGTTGAGCAAGAACTTCGCGCTCCCGTCCAGGACGCCGCTCCGACTGGCGGTCGCGGCGGCGCTCCTCGATACCTGTGCCAACGTCACCATGCTGCTGGCGATACAGAAATGGATGCTGTCGTTGGCCAGCATCTTGATCTCGCTGTATCCGGCAACGACCGTCATCTTGGCGATCATCGTGCTGCGCGAGCGAGTGACTCGCCGGCAGGCAATCGGCATGGTGTTGGCGGCGGTGTCGGTGTCCATGATCGCCGCAGCTTGACGTCGGTCTAACATCGGGCCGCATGAGCAGTCCGTCGCGACCGGTCACCGAACTCGACAAATCCCAGGTGCTGTCGGGTCTCTTCGGCACCTGGGAGAGCCTGGATCGACTGCTGAGCGGGCTGTCCGAGCAGCAGTGGCAAACGCCGACGCCACTGCCCGGCTGGTGCGTGCGCAACGTAGTCGCCCACATCACCGGCACCGAGTCGGTGCTGCAGGGACTGAACGCACCCGATGCGGACATCGATGTCTCAATGTTGGACCACGTGCGCAACGACGTCGGAGTCGCCAATGAGCGCTGGGTACGTCACCTCAGCACCGAATCCGGCGCCGAGCTACTGGAGCGGTTCCGCTCGATTACCGCCGATCGGCGCAAACGCCTGACGGACATGTCCGTCGACGACTGGAACGCGCCGACTCTGACCCCGGTTGGCCCGGAGAGTTACGGGCGTTTCATGCGGGTGCGGCTCTTTGACTGTTGGATGCACGAGCAGGACATCCGCGACGGCGTGGGCCGGCCGTCCTCCGACGCGGAGCTGAGCGGTCCGGCACCGCGGCTAGCGCTCGACGAGATAGCGGCGACGATGGGCTACGTGGTCGGCAAGCTCGGAAAAGCGCCCGACGGGTCCCGAGTCGCCGTCGAGCTGACCGGTCCGTTGTCGCGGACCATTCGCGTCGCTGTCGACGGTCGTGCCGGGGTCGTGGACGACTTCGGTGGACTGGACCCCACCTCGACGATCCGCCTCGATGGGCTGCAGTTCACTCGGTTGGCCGGCGGGCGCACCGACGACGCGGCCGGCGTCGAGCTCGGCGGTGACACCGAGGTCGGCGCGCGCATCGTGGAGCGTTTGAATTTCGTGATCTGACGAGCGACCTGTCGGGATGGATAGTCGCTGACCTGGCGTTGAAAAGTGGGTACTATGAATTGTCTTGCCGAAAGTCGGCAGGGATGCGAGGGGCTGAACGGTTTCGACTTCGCGCATCGAATCAAGGGAAGCGTGCCGGTGCAGGCAAGAGACCACCGTAAGCGTCGTTGCAACCTTATAAGCGCCGATTCACATCAGCGCGACTACGCTCTCGCTGCCTAAGCGACAGCTAGTCCGTCAGACCGGGAGCTCCCTCGGCCCGGACCCTGGCGTCAGCTAGAGGGATCAACCGATGAGTTCGGTCGCGGGACTCATTGGGACACTTACAGCGACTGGGATCGTCATCTCGGCTGGTTCGCGTGACCGGGAGATCCGAGTAGAGACATAGCGAACTGCGCACGGAGAAGCCTTGAGGGAATGCCGTAGGACCCGGGTTCGATTCCCGGCAGCTCCACAGAGAAGAGCTGGTCAGAGCCATAAGCCCTGGCCAGTTTTTCTTTCTCATCAACATCTCATCAACATTCGTCGTCTAGGCTCACACCATGGCTTCGCTTCGGCCTGGTACGCGCAGGGACGGCAGCACCTATCTGCAGGTGTTGTACCGGCTCGATGGCAAGCAGTCTTCAATCTCGTTCGAAGACTTGGCTTCAGCCCAGAAGTTCCAGAAGTTGGGGGGCAGCCCACTGTACGCCAGCCCGCTGGCCAATCTTTTCTGTTCCAAGGTCTTCGCACTTCCCGGCACTACCCCCGCGTCGGTGCGCCGCCTCGACCATTGAGCACACGCGTTGCGTCGTTATGCTGTCCTTCGTAGCTCCTCGCGGGCGGCGCGCTTCTCCTCGTAGTGCTTCGCCTTGGCGTCGAGCATCGCGAGGAAGAACGAGAGCTCGTCGCGGGCGTGCTCGCCGGCCGGGCCAAAGTCGGTGCGCTCGAAGATCCGCCAGAATCGCAGCACGGGCTGGATCACCGCGTCGTGGTGCAGGCGCAGGTCGTAGATGCCGGCCTTGGCGATGGTGACGGCGTTCCTGGCGTAGTTTGTCATACCCTGGCCAGGCATCTGGAAGCCGACCACCTCGTCGCGGATCGTCTGCATCGCCTCGTCGGGTGCGAGGTCGAGCGCGGCGTCCATCAGGTTGCGGTAGAAGACCATATGTAAGTTCTCGTCCGTGGATATGCGAGTGAGCAACTGCTCGGCAAGGGGGCAGCCAGTCGCGCGCCCAGTGTTGCGGTGCGCGATCCGGGTGGCCAGCTCCTGGAACGAGACGTAGGACAGCGCCTGCAGCATGGTCTTGTCGCCGCTGTCGTAGCCCGCCGTCATGTGCTCCATGCGCAGCGCTTCCAACCGGACCGGGTCCACGCCACGCGTGACGACGAGGTAGTCGCGTATCGCGATCGCGTGCCGGCCCTCCTCGGCCGTCCAGCGGCCGACCCACTGGCCCCAGGCGCCGTCGCGGCCGAAGTGGGTGGCGATCTCACGGTGATATGAGGGCAGGTTGTCCTCGGTGAGCAGGTTGACGATCATCGCCGTCTGCGCGGCCGGGTCGAGCGGCGAGTCCTCAGGCTGCCAGTCGCTGCCGCCGAGGAAGGCGAAGTCACGCCCGCGTGACCAAGGCACGTAGTCTTGCGGCTGCCAGTCCTTTGCCAGGCTGAGGTGGCGGTCGAGGTTGGCTGCCACGACGGGCTCGAGTTCGGCCAGCAGGCTTGTCTGTAAAGTTGTCACGTTGCCTACGCTACCGTAACTTACGGTACCGTAGGTAGAGGATCTGACGAAACGCAGGCGAATTGCGTCGATACAGGTGTGGGCAGAGACCGCATTCGGCAGAAGAATGAAGATGCAGTTTATCCAGGCAGATCGGATGGCCACAGAAACCCCGGTCATCACGGCGGCGCGGCCGGTAGTAGACGACTATACCGGCCAGGCCGAAACGAGCCGACGAGTAATGCCACGAAATACGTTGCCCTACATCATTATTCACGCACTGGTTCAGTTCCGATCAGCTAGATTATGTCGGGCTAGGTGCTTCTGATTGCCTATTCTTTTGCGCCACAACATATTCGAGCGTTCCCGTTCAGCTTTGGCCGGACGAACATGAAACCAGCTATATCACAACGGTGTCGGTCCTGGCCTGGGGCCGTGACTCACCAGAGACTGGTGCAGGGGACGCGATGTCTAGTGGGTTTGTCGCGCATCTGCGTCACCGCGCTCAAGGCCGCCGCCGACAACGATCGTTGTCAATCTGGTGGGGTTCTCCTTTAGCCGCGACTGCGATGCCCTCATCCGCTCCCATCCACTCAACGGTGTACCGGCGGCGCGCGACCGGGGCCTTAGCATCACTCCAAAGGAAGAGGCAGATACCCCCATTGGTCTATAGCCCCGGATACCCGGCAGTTACTAGGATGTCCTAGTAACCCACCCGATTTCTTTCGCGTATCCGAGGGCATCCATGACCGCACAGATCCCGCATTTCATCGACGGCCAGCGCAGCGCCGGGCAGTCCGGACGCACCGCCGAGGTGCTCGACCCCAGCACCGGCCAGGTCCAGGCGCTGGTACCCATGGGCGGCAAGAGCGAGGTCGACGCCGCGGTGGCCTCGGCAGCGCAGGCGCAACAAGAGTGGGCGGCGTTCAATCCGCAGCGCCGGGCGCGGGTGATGATGCGGTTTATCCAGTTGGTCAACGAGCATCTCGACGAGCTCGCCGAGATGCTGTCGCGCGAGCACGGCAAGACGCTGCCAGACGCGCGTGGAGACATTCAGCGCGGTATCGACGTCATCGAGTTTTGTGTCGGCATCCCGCATCTGCTCAAGGGCGAATACAGCGAGGGCGCCGGGCCGGGCATTGACGTGTATTCGTTGCGCCAGCCGCTGGGCGTGGTCGCCGGTATCACCCCGTTCAACTTCCCGGCGATGATCCCGTTGTGGAAGGCGGGCCCGGCCCTCGCATGTGGAAACGCGTTTATCCTCAAGCCTTCTGAACGAGACCCGTCGGTACCGGTGCGCCTGGCCGAGCTGTTCCTCGAAGCCGGTCTGCCCGCAGGCGTGTTCCAGGTCGTGCATGGCGACAAGGAGGCTGTCGACGCGATCTTGACCCACCCGGACATCGCCGCCGTCGGGTTTGTCGGTAGTTCGGATATCGCCCAGTACATCTACGCGACGGCGACGAGCACCGGCAAGCGCGCGCAGTGCTTCGGCGGAGCGAAAAACCACATGATCGTGATGCCCGACGCCGACCTGGATCAGGCCGTCGATGCGCTGATCGGCGCCGGCTACGGCAGCGCCGGGGAGCGGTGCATGGCGATCTCCGTCGCGGTGCCAGTCGGTGAGCAGACCGCACAACGTTTACGCAACAGGCTGATTGAGCGGATCAACAATCTGCGGGTCGGGCACAGCCTGGACCCCAAGGCGGACTACGGGCCGCTGGTCACCGGGGCCGCCCTTAACCGAGTTCGCGACTACATCGGCCAGGGTGTGGCTGCTGGCGCCGACCTCGTCGTCGACGGCCGCGAGCGCACCAGCGACGATCTGGCGTTCGGCGAGGCTCGAGCCTGGAAGGTGGCTTCTTCCTCGGGCCTACTCTGTTCGACCACGTCACCACCGACATGTCGATCTATACCGACGAGATCTTCGGCCCCGTGCTCTGCATCGTCCGGGCCCATGACTACGAAGATGCGTTGCGGCTACCGACTGAGCATGAGTACGGCAATGGGGTGGCGATCTTCACCCGCGACGGAGACACCGCGCGTGATTTCGTCTCACGGGTGCAGGTGGGCATGGTCGGGGTCAATGTACCCATCCCAGTCCCGGTGGGCTACCACACGTTTGGCGGCTGGAAGCGTTCCGGTTTCGGTGATCTAAACCAACACGGCCCCGCTTCGATCGAGTTCTACACCAAGGTCAAGACCGTCACGTCTCGCTGGCCATCCGGCATCAAAGACGGCGCCGAATTCGTCATCCCAACGATGAATTAGCACGTCGATGCAATTCTTCGGTCTGGACGACGACGAACGGGTGATCACCGAGACGGCGGCTGCGTTCGCCGCCAAACGCGTCGCCCCCTACGCGCTGGAATGGGATGCCACCCAGCATTTCCCGGTGGACGTACTGCGGGAGGCGGCGCAGCTCGGTATGGCGGCGATCTACTGCCGCGACGACGTGGGCGGCAGCGCCTTGCGCCGTCTCGACGGGGTCCGGATCTTCGAGCAGCTGGCCATCGCCTGCCCGACGATCGCCGCGTTCCTGTCGATCCACAACATGTGCGCTTGGATGATCGACTCCTTCGGCACCGACGAACAACGCAAGGCCTGGGTGCCACGGCTGGCTTCGATGGAGGTCATTGCCAGCTATTGCCTGACCGAGCCGGGAGCCGGCTCGGACGCCGGCGCACTGCGCACCCGCGCTGTGCAGGAGGGTGGCGATTACGTCCTGGACGGCGTCAAACAGTTCATCTCCGGAGCCGGGGCCTCCGACGTGTATGTGGTGATGGCGCGCACCGGAGCCGACGGCCCGCGCGGAATATCGGCTTTCATCGTCGAAAAGGAAACTCCGGGGCTGAGTTTCGGTGCTCACGAGGAGAAGATGGGCTGGAACGCCCAGCCAACGGCGCAAGTGGTGCTCGAAGGCGTGCGGGTGCCTGCCGACGCGATGTTCGGCGGCGTCGATGGCGAAGGCGGCGGCTTCGGCATCGCGATGAACGGCCTCAACGGTGGCCGGATCAACATCGCGGCGTGCTCGTTGGGCGGGCGCAGGCGGCGTTCGACAAATCGGCGTCCTATCTGCTGCAGCGAGAGGCGTTCGGCATTGTCCTGCTCGACGAGCCCACCATCCGGTTCACCTTGGCCGATATGGCCACCGCGCTGGAATCCTCGCGAATGTTGTTGTGGCGGGCGGCGACTGCACTGGATAGCGATGCCGCCGACAAAGTCGAGTTGTGCGCGATGGCCAAGCGGTATGTCACCGACGCGTGTTTCGACGTCGCGGACCAGGCCTTGCAGTTGCACGGTGGCTACGGCTATCTGTGCGAGTACGGTCTGGAGAAGATCGTGCGCGATCTGCGGGTGCACCGCATCCTGGAGGGAACCAACGAGATCATGCGGGTGGTCATCGGTCGAGCCGAGGCCGCCCGGGCGCGCGCCGGCGCGTAGGAGGACCAAGAATTGTCGACCATCGCATTCCTGGGGCTGGGCCACATGGGCGGGCCGATGTCCGCCAACCTGGTTGCCGCCGGCCACACCGTGCGGGGTTTCGACCCGGTAGCCGTCGCGGCCATGGCGGCTACCGACAAGGGCGTCGCGATGTACGACAGCGCGGCCGTCGCGGCGAGCGACGCCGAGGTCGTCTTCACGATGCTGCCACATGGCGATGCGGTCAAGCGCTGCTACGCCGAAATTCTGCCCGCCGCGCAACGAAGGCGCGCTGTTCATCGACAGCTCAACGATTTCCGTCGACGACGCCCGCGAAGTCCACGCATCGGCGGCCTCACACGGGGTCGCCCAGACTCGACGCGCCGGTCTCCGGTGGGGTCAAAGGCGCTGTCGCCGGCACGCTGGCCTTCATGGTCGGCGGCGACGAGGATGCGTTGCAGCGGGCACGTCCGGTGCTGGAACCGATGGCGGGCAAGATCATTCACTGCGGAGCGGCCGGCGCCGGTCAGGCCGCCAAAGTGTGCAACAACATGGTGCTCGCCGTGCAGCAGATCGCGATCGGCGAGGCGTTCGTGCTGGCCGAGAAGCTTGGGCTGTCGGCGCAGTCGCTGTTCGACGTCATCACCGGCGCGACCGGAAACTGCTGGGCGGTGCACACCAACTGCCCGGTGCCGGGCCCGGTGCCGACATCGCCGGCCAACAACGACTTCAAGCCAGGCTTCGCCACCGCGCTGATGAATAAAGACCTGGGCCTGGCCATGGATGCGGTCACCTCTACTGGTTCGGCCGTGCCATTGGGGAGTCACGCCGCCGAGATTTATGCCAAATTCGCAGCGGCGCACGGCGATAAGGATTTCAGCGCGGTCATCGAAATGCTGCGAGCGGTAGATCGCCGGATACAGAAGCCGTGAATGTAACCATCCCTGTCCTGTCATGCTGCTTGCAGTATAGCCGACAGCGTGAACCACGCGCGCCAGTGGAAGAGGCGGTTGATGTGAAATGACGCTATTACAAACGGATTTCGATATCAACGAGCTGGGCGAATGCAAGATCGCATCTCCTTTGCGCACCAACTATTTCATGGATACATCGAAACGGCTCCTGTTCCGCAACGATATCGATGAGCTGCGCGCGCAGGTGCGAGCCAGTATTGATCCGCCGGCCTTCGAGCTAGCCGGTCCGCGCGAGAGGATCTACTTCAACCCCGGCACCCTCAGGTGTGGGATTGTCACGTGCGGCGGCCTCTGCCCAGGCTTGAACCGATGTCATCCGATCTATCGTTTTCTGCCTACATGAAAAATACGGTGTTCCCACGGTCTACGGCTTTCGGTTCGGCTACGAGGGTTTAGTGGATCGAAATGGCTTGCCGCCAATCGAATTGACGACCCGGAGAGTCGGTCAGATCCACGAAGTCGGCGGTACAGTCCTGGGCTCGTCGCGCGGTCCGCAACCAGCGGATGAAATGGTTGACACGCTTGAGCGGCTGGGCATCCAGCTGTTATTCACGGTAGGCGGCGATGGAACGCTACGCGGCGCGCATTCGATAGTCGACGAGGTACGGCGCCGGAATCTGAAGATCGCCGTGGTGGGTGTCCCGAAGACCATCGACAACGATATCTCTTTCATCGAAACCTCTTTCGGTTTCGATAGCGCGGTCGAGGCGGCGCGGCATGCGACGCGCGCCGCGTATGTAGAGGCGTCGTGCCATCGGTTCGGTATAGGTCTGGTGAAGCTGATGGGCCGCGACTCTGGGTTTGTCGCCAGCTTCGCCACATTAGCGGATACTCAGGTCGGCCTATGCCTCATCCCGGAAATTGATTTCAGCATCGATGGGGTCGTCGGAGCGGCCAGGAAGCGAATCGAACGCGATGGTTACGTCGTGATTGTCGTGGCCGAAGGAGCAGGCCAACGTCTGCTTGACAAAGCGGCGGAGTGGGATGCATCAGGGAATCGTCGCTACGGTGACATTGGTGCCTTTTTAAGGGACCAGATCAAGGAAACATTTCGGGGTCAAGGGATTTCGGCAAACCTCAAGTACATCGACCCGAGTTACATGATCCGCAGCTTGCCCGCCAACGCTCGCGACGCCAACTTCTGCCTTCGATTGGGTCATGCGGCCGTCCACGCCGGCATGGCCGGCAAGACCGACACTGTCATTGGTACCTGGCGACGCCGATTGACTCATGTACCGATTCCGATGGCGGTCTCCTCTGGGAAGAAGGTCAACACCAATGGGTACCTTTGGCAGACAGTGCTTTCAGTGACAGGTCAGACTGACGACCTGCTAACCGCGGTCAGCGGCGAGACAGAATCGACTGCGCCTTAACACCCAGCGGTCGCGATCACCTCCGGCCCCGTCACCGGTGGTCTACTCAACCGCTGACGGCTTGATGCGGGCTGAGCGAGTCCCTTCTGCTGGTGGGCGCGAGACCGGGACGGATCGCGGACCGGCCGGCTTCTTTCGCCAACATCACCCCAACGATTCGGCGCGCCCGCAAGGCGGCGGCATCCGCCTGGAACTCCACGCCGCCTCGCCATCCGTCGTAGCCCGAGTGATCGGACGCCATCTCCAGTATGGCGGTGTCGCGTCGGGCAACCTCGGCCAAGAACGACGTCAGACGGTCGGTCACCGCATCATCGTCGAGTCTGTAATTACGCGACGCCTGCATGAACACGTGAGTCGACGTTTCCGTCTCGGGCGTGATGGCGTGGGTTCGGGTGGTGGTGTAGAGCTCGCCATTCGCGGCTGCGATCTCCCAATACTGGCGGTGAACCGCCGGCGAGACGAACGTGCCGCTCTCGCGACGCTCATAGGTGAGCCCGCGGTCGAGTCTGGTGGCATCGGCCTCCCAGTCTGTTAGCGCAGCGTCGGGCAACAGCCGAGTGTAGGACACGGTGGTTTCGGTGACCTCGACGTCGTTGAATGCCGGCATACTGGCGATTTCCAAAGGTATGTCACGCCTATGCAGGATGGGAGCGTAGCTGAAGTCCAAGTAGTGTTCGTGGATCATCATGTAGTTGGCGTTTACCTGCCAGGCACTCGCGAATGTCGACCACGCCGGGTCATTGACCCACATTATGTTTGGCGGTTGGCTGCCCGCGGCAGCGGCCGGCGGTCCCAGCCAGATCCACACGAATGGCGGCTCCTCGAGGACGGGGAACACGGGCACCCTCATCCCCGTCGGGACTTGGGATTGGGTTGGTGTATGTACGCACTTGCCATCGGTATCGTAGGTACATCCGTGGTAACCGCAGACCAGCCGATCACCGTCGACCGTACTGTGAGATAGCGGGAAAGCCCGGTGCGCGCAGCGGTTTTCGAATGCGGTGACTCCGCCACTGGCGCCGCGCCACAGCACGACATCCTTGCCGAGTAAGCGGCGCCCCAGTGGAGATTGGGTGATCTCGTCGCAGGTGGCCGCAACATACCAACACTTCTTCGGGTAGTTGGTCTTCACAGGTCCAGTACCAGCCTTTCGGTGCGAGAGCGCGATACACAGGGCATCATCACTTCGCCGGCAGCTTTCTCGGCATCGGTGAGCACCGAGTCGCGTTGAACTGGATCCCCTCCAGCACCTTCGCCTCGCACGTGCCGCAGACGCCTTCATAGCAGCTGCCCAGAATGGGGATGCCTGCTTCCTCAAGGACTTCCAGGATCGACTGGTCTGAACTTATTTCAAAACTGACGCCAGACCGCTGGCACACCACCTCAAACTGGTCGAGGGCTTCAGCGGCTTCCTCCGCTGTAGATGCCTTGGCCGCGAACCGCTCGATATGAAGTATCCCCGCCGGCCAGTGGGCGCATTGCTGCTCGACCGCTGACAGCAGTGCCTCAGGCCCACAGCAGTACACCAACGTGTTGTCCTGGGGATCCTTGAGGAGCGAATCCAGGTCCAGAAGGCCGCGTTCGTCTTGGGGCCACACGGTAACCCGCTCGGGATAGCGCGCGGCAAGGTCTTCCGCGAACGCCATGGAGGCCCGCGTCCGACCGCCGTAGAGCAGTGTCCAGTCATCGCCTGCCCGCTGCGCGGCCTCCAGCATCGCGAAAATGGGGGTGATGCCGATACCTCCCGCAATGAACCGATAGTGCTGCGCGTCGACTAGCGGGAAGTGGTTGCGAGGGCCGCGCACGCGCACCGCAGCCCCCTCGTTGAGGTTCTCGTGAACATACCGCGAACCGCCGCGGCTGTTGGGATCAAGCAAGACCCCGACGCGCCAAGCGCCTGAATCGCGCGGATCACCGCACAGCGAGTATTGACGCGTCAGACCGTCATCGAGAAACAAATCGACGTGGGCGCCCGGTCCCCAGCGCGGCAGGTCTTCGCTTTCCGGATGCGCCAATTCAAGCAACACCACGCCTTCGGCCGGTGTGCTGCGGTGCCGAACGATCAGCTCGGTTG
>CAWHZO010000012.1:0-277168 GCA_963833915.1 uncultured Actinomycetota bacterium | reverse complement strand
GCACGAGCCGCCCGCTCGGAAAAACTCTTCGGGCGCAGCCGCCTCTTGAGATCCCGGGCCTCTTCGAGGGGTAGCGGTGACGGGGGTTCGGGCTTGCCCCGGTATGCGTCGGTGATCGACCGGAGCAGCCGCAACATGCCGATGCCGTCCATTGCGGCATGCGCTGCGTTGAACTGGACGAGATCTCCGTGCGGTCTGCGGGCGACTTGCACACGAAACGGGGGCGCCTCGTGCACCGGGAACGGCGGCGAATAAAAGTCGGTGCGCAGTCGGGCCAAAGTTGCGTCATCGGGGCAGTCGACTACGGGGATCGACATGGGGATCAAGTCGTCAACAATCTCCCAATGGTCGAACCTCTGGTGGGCCGCCGCGACCACTAGGCGCGAGCGCGCAATGGGATGAGCCATGCACGCGGCGTGCACCGCAGCCTCGAGTTCCGTAGGATCGACTCGCTGTGTTTCCCCTATCTCCATCTGCATGTTCCATGGATCGGAGGCCGACTCAAGATGCAGGAGTGTTTCTTCTCCGCACGTCAGGGGCAGCGTTTGGGTCATACTCAACTCCAGTCGTCGCGGCGGTGACGCCACTTATCAAGACTTCCGATCACACGTCGTTCGTCGTGTTTCACAAACCTGCACCGACGTACTCGATGACGACCCGCGTTCAGGATGCGCCTAAGTTGGTGCCAGACCACCTCTAGGATGCCGTGGTGTCGGCGGTTGAGTGATGTTATCCCATCGACTCGGCAGTTGCCCTGACCGACAACACCGGGTGATCGTCGCGTGAGCACAGATGCGCGGTGTGCATGTTCGACGCACTTCAAAATACGTGAGCTGGCAGGGCACAGAGGACGTTTGCGCGTTTTGGGTGATACGTTGCATCGGTCCAAGGAAGAGCCTTTACCTACAAGGGGGCTTGCACGTTGCCTAGGTACACCAAACCCCGGTCGCGCTGCGCCGGCCGCTGATGTCCGCGCCCCCAAACGCCGTGCGCAACATGCTCGAGGTGATCGACAAGGGGTGTGTCAGCGAATCCCACCCCGTCCCGCTGCTCTTTGTCCACGGGGCCTGGCATGCAGCATGGTGTTGGGATGAATATTTCCTGAACTTCTTCGCCGACAAGGGTTATCGCGCTTTGGCGGTAAGCCTTCGCGGCCATGGAAATAGCCCGGCTCTGAAATTGCGTGCCTGTTCGCTCGCCGATTATGTCGAGGATGTCGGCCTGGTTGCCGACGGCCTGCCCAGAAAACCGGTGGTCATCGGCCACTCCCTGGGCGGCGTTATCGTGCAGAAGTATCTGGAGTCGCACGACGCTCCCGCCGGCGTCTTGATGGCATCCATGCCTCCACGGGGAAATCTCGGATCCGGCCTGCGCTGGCTGAGACAGCACCCGTGGCATTTCACTAAAATGGCGATCACGGGCAAGTCCTTGGCTTATGTCAACACTCCCCGGCTAGCACGGGAGCGATTCTTCTCCGCACAGATGCCGGATTCCCAGGTCTTGCAGTACGTGA
Source organism: uncultured Actinomycetota bacterium (assembly GCA_963833915.1). GTDB lineage: Bacteria > Actinomycetota > Actinomycetes > Mycobacteriales > Mycobacteriaceae > Mycobacterium. The sequence goes on along the minus strand of CAWHZO010000012.1, from coordinate 275,655 downwards.
CGCGGCTCCAAGAAGAGAGCACACGAATCGGCTTGGACTGCCTTGTGCTCAACCTGCCTCGGCCGAAACGGGTGACGACGCCGCTGCTGGTCTTAGGGGCGCAGAATGACGAGGCGCACACCGTGAAGGAAATCCGTGCAACGGCACGCGCGTATCGCACCGAAGCAGAATTCTTCCCTCGCATGGGTCATAACATGATGCTCGAGCCTGGATGGGCTGCCGTCGCTGAACGAATCCACACGTGGCTCGGCACTCATGGGCTGTAAGGCTCGGTAACCTTCCCGACATGACCGACACGCCGAACTCGGCTTCTGCCGCCCCCGATGCGTCCGGGGTCGTGCCGAGCGCCGCCGAGGCGCTCGCCCGCCTCGACATGCCGCTGCTCGACGCGATGATGACCCAGCGCGCGGTGCGACGCGTCCTTCCCGACCCGGTCGACGACGCAGTGGTGCTGAAGTGCATCGAGCTGGCGTTGCAAGCACCGACCGGCGCCAACGGGCAGAACTGGGAGTTCATCGTCGTCAAGGACGACCGCATCAAGAAGAAGCTCGCCAAGCGTTACCGACAGGCTTGGTCGCTCTATTACCGCGTGATGATCCGACGGGTCGCTGCCCACGACGAGTCGATGGAAAAGATCGCGCGTGCGGTGCAGTGGCAGGTAGACCACTTCACCGAGATCCCGGTCCTGGTGGTGGCTTGTCTGCGGCTGGGCGCCCGCGACGGGAAGCTGCCGTTGGTGCCGCTGCCTCATGCGGCCGAGTCGGGATACTACGGGTCGATCTACCCCAGTGTGCAGAACCTGTTGCTGGCGGCACGCGCCGCGGGGCTGGGTGGGTCCCTGATTACCTTGCCGCTGTGGAGCGTGGCGTCCGCACGCAGAACTCTCAAATTGCCGCATTCGGTGACGCCGTGCTGCGTCGTGCCGCTCGGCTGGCCGCGCGGGCGCTACGGGCCCACAAGGCGCAAACCGGTCACGGAGGTGACACACCTTGATAGGTACGGCAATCGAGCATGGAGCGACACCTGATCGCTAGTGTTGCGTGTCGTTGAAACATTTATCGACGCTGCCGCAGCCGACAGTCGTCGCAGGACCCGCCGAGGGCTGGCGGGTCTGTGCGCGACTGACGCCGCCTCAATCCTTGGCGAAGCAGTACATCCGGTACGAAAGCCGCCCGCGTTGCAGTTCGCGGTACATCAGCGAGCCTGGCGCACCGACAAAAAGGCGGCCGAAAGGGCGTAGGAACGCGGGCAGATGGTGACCGACTAGGTCCAGGTATCGCGGCGCAAGTTTGTCCAGTCCGCGCAGAACCTCCGCATTGATGACCCTCTTTGAGAGCAGCCGCATCGGGGCGTCGGCCAACGCTGCCTCCCACTGGGAGAAGTCCAGGTAGCTGCGGAAATCGGCGTACAGGAAATGCCCTCCCGGGCGCAGCACGCGCGCCACTTCGGCGAGGAAACGGGGAAAGTTTGGGTAGCCGTGCGCGGCTTCGACATTGATCACCGCGTCAAAGGATTCATCGGCAAAGGGCAGGCTCTGGGCATCGCCGTGCACGAAATCCAGCCCGGGCAGACTGTGCCTTTTCCGACAGAAGGCGATGGCGTCTGCGTTTAAGTCCAGCCCCGTGTAGGACGCCGGGCGCAACGTGCGCACAACGTAGGAGGCTCCACCGCCGTGGCCGCAGCTGACCTCCAGTACCTGTTTGCCGCTGAGATCCGCCTGTGTTGCCGTGCGGTGGTAGAGCTGGATGTTGTACCTGTTGCGCTCATCGGGCGCCGCTAGCGGCACCCCCAACGGCGGATCCTCCTCATAGCCGTAGTTGAGCAGAAGGACGTCCTCCGCATCCCACCGGCGGGTCAAGAAGGGATACCAGTACTTGACCATGATCTTTTGGAACCACGAGGCGGTACCGATGGACTTTGAGGGATGGGGCATGCGAGTTGCGGTCACACCGCGGGAGTATTCCACGCAGGAGATCGCGGCGCGGAGTCTTCGGAAACCGCGGGGCGTCCGGCGGGTATGCGTCGGGCGGAGTGGGGTCGCTGGCAGACCCAGGAGCCTCCCAGGTGGCGATCGGCGGCGATATTGGCCAGCAACGCCGCTGTCGTCGTCCTCAGCTTAGCTGGCGTGGTCAGCGACCGATGTAGAGTCAGCGTCGCTCGACACCTTCGCTGTCCGCCGGTAAACCACGGCTCGGCCGCCCCGTGCTGGTGCGGTCGCCACACCGCGCCAGTGACGCCGTTCGCCCGGCGCATCGGTTGGCGCGAACCGCAATTCGCGCAGCAGTGTGCGCAGGGTGACGTCCATCTCCATGTTGGCCAACGCCGCGCCGATACAGCGGTTTACGCCGCCGCCGAAGGGAATCCACGAGAAGGGCTTCGGGGCGCTGACGCCGGCGAATCGGTCCGGGTTGAATGACGCCGCGTCCGGGAAGGTCTCTTCTAAAGCATGCGCCATTCGGATACTCAATATCACTACGGTGTTTTCCGGAATGACCCAGTCCCCCAGGCGGATTCGCTTCTTCGTGCGGCGTGTAGTGCCTTCGAGAACCGACCGGGTGCGCAACACTTCCCAGATCGTGGTCTGCCGCAACTCAGATCCGCCGGCGTCGACTTCGTCAGTCAGCCGCGACAGCAGCGACGGATGGCGGCGCAACCGCTCCACTGTCCAGGCCAATCCTGCGCTGGTTGTCTCGTGACCGGAGGCCACCAAGGTCAGCAACTCGTCGGCGATGTGCCGATCCGGGATCGGCTCACCGTTGTCGTAGCGGGCCTGCACCAGCAGCGCGAGCACGTCGTTGCGCTCTTCGAGGGCCGGGTCGGCCCGCGCATCGGCGATGAGCGAGTCGACGACAGCGTCGAACCGGCGCCGGTACCGCAGAAATCGCCCCCCCGGACTCCACGGACCCAGATCAATCCGCATTTTCGGCGGCAGCACGGCGATGGCGCCGACCATCGCGACCAGGGGCGGCAGCAGGCCGCGAAGTTCGTCCAGCGCGGGTCCCTCGGCGCCGAACACGGCACGCAGGATCACGTTGAGGGTCATGCGCATCATCGGCTGCAGCGTTTTGAACTCGCGGCCCTCCGGCCAGTTTGCGATCTCGAGCATCACCTCCTCTTCGATGATGTGCTCGTAGCTTCTCGCCCGCTGCCCGTGAAACGGCGGGACCACCAACTTGCGGCGGGCGAGAAGTTCGTCGCCGGCAAGGCTGAACGTCGACCCAGGACCGAATGCCTCCCCGAGATGCCCCGCCCCTGTCGGACGTTCGATCAGATCGCTGCTCGTGCTGAACACGTCCTTAACCAAGATTGGGTCGCTGATCACCACCGCCTGGCCGAAGAGCGGAAAATTGACGGTAAATTCCTTGCCGTACCGTCGGGCCAGAGCAGCAAACAGTCCATGCGTTACAGACAAGAACGCGATGCCCTGCACGGTCTTCGGTATCCGTGGTCCTGGCGGTAGCCGTACCGCCTCGGTTGTCTCCCTTGCCATGTCTTTCCCGCGTTTCCTTGCCTCGTCGTGCCGGTACTCAAAAGTATCGGATGTCGCCCCGTCGCGAGAACGTTTGGCACCAACAACGCGCCCGACAACGGCTACCGCCGAGCGGCCATGCAGCCTTCTGCAGCCTGCGCGGCTCCGCGTGGGCACGGACTTCACGTCTTGCTGCACCGTCGCTCGCCAGGGGACAAAGGCTCATCAGCAAATCAAACGTAAATCAATCAACAACACGCGACACTAGTGTGCTTCACAGCTTCTTGAGTCTACGAAGGATCTTCACGTATGGCGCATTTGCTGCCAAACTCTTGCGCAGCCGCGGGTTTAGCGGGCTGCCGTTGATGATGTTTAGGTATCGGAGGCCGTGATCGCGCCATTGGGCTACTTGGTCGATGACTTCGTCGGGTGTCCCATTGAACGTGAGTTCTTTCATGAGTGAAGCCGGGACTTTCGCGGTGTATGACAAGATTGTCTGCTTGTCGATGGTTTGTGGCACCAGGTCCTGCACGCCGGAAAAGTTGGCTCCCAAAGGATGCTGAGCGCCGTGACGCGCCCAGGCGTCTGCGGGTGCGGCCAACGCCGAGGATTTCATGATGACGGAGTCCAGCGCTTCATCTACGTCGTCGCGATTTCGGCCGGTGACTAGGGCACGCTGTACGGCAGGGGTGATCGACATCGGGTCACGACCGGCATCGGATGCCGCAGCGCGTACGGCCTCGAGTGCGTGGGCGTAGTCGGTGGGGCGAGAGAGAACGAAGGGAACCCAGGCATCGGCATAGCGTCCGGTGGCCCGCAGCATTCGCGGCCCATGGGCTGCGATCCAGATTTCGGGCCATTTCCCACGGTATGGCGGAAGCGCGAACATGGCGTCGCGTAGGGGAAAGTATGGTGAGTCGCGCGAGACAGGTTCGCCGGCCGAATTCCACAATGTGCGAATTGTGGCGATGGCTTCTTCGAACTGTGCCACGGGTTTGATCCGCGTTACGCCGTATGGTTCGTTGCCTTCACGTTCCCCGACCCCGATACCGAGGATGGCGCGGCCGCGGGTAAGCAGATGCAGAGTCGCGGCTGCCTGCGCCGTGACCGCAGGATTGCGGCGACTGGCGTCGGTGACGCTTACGCCGAGTCGCAATCGGCGCACCCGGTTGCGGGCGGCGAGGAGTCCGAGCATCGTCCAGGGTTCAAGGACGGCGTCAACGTCGGGCACCAATTTCGCTGCCACGCCGAAATACTCAGGTGTCGCGATCGAGCGCGGCATGAACGCGTTCAGATGGTCACCTACCCACAACGAGTCGGCACCTGTTGCGGCGGCAGTCAGGTAACTCGCCCGCAACAGGAGGGTTGGCGACAAGCGCGAGTTGACGATCCCGTCGACGATGCCGAATCGAAATCCGCGCGTAGCCGCCGACCGATCCCCGCTGATTTTCGCCGTCATGTGTTTCTCCTGTGTCGAGCCGCTGCCCGTTGGCAAGGCTGTTGACCTATTGGTATTCGGTGCGTGGGCGGTGAAACGCCACGCGGGCGAGGCGGCGTTTGAGGCAGCGCAGTACTTGACCTGTCGCATCCTTAATCCAGGTGCTTTTTCAACGGATCATCGCCACACCCGGGCAGATCGCGAGGCATGGCCCACGCTGACCCGACCGGCTTCGACACGGGCCTGAGGCTTGCTTGCCACGACGCCGGTGAGCAGCTCGTGTGTTGCCTGACATACGGCCATCCTTCCCGCACGGTTGACCGTGCGGGAAGGATGGCTATCGCTGCGGTCAGACCTCAGATGGCGGTTAGCAGCTGCAGTGCCAGGTCGGGGACGACATTGCCTGCACTGGACGACAGAAGTGAGCTCAGGTCCGTGGTTAGTGTGGTCGGGTCCAGCGCCCCTCCGAGCATTGACGTGAGGTCGGATTCCTACACCGGGCAGGAGGCCGCTGAGGTCTGTAGTTAGCATGCTCGGGTCCAGCGCTCCTCCGAGAAGGCCGCTGAGGTCTGTAGTTAGCATGCTCGGGTCCAGCGCTCCTCCGAGAAGGCCGCTGAGGTCCGTAGTTAGCGTGCTCGGGTCCACCGCTCCCCCGAGCAGTGAAGCAGGGTTGAAAGAGTCGAGCAGTGTGCTTGCGTCGAATGGGCCGCTGAAGTAGCCGGTCGGGAACGTACCGAGCAGTGAGCCGTAGGCGATGTTGGTTGCACTGTCTACGTTGTCGCCTAGGCCCAGGTAGCCGACGAGTGGCAGCGCGGCCAGCAGGTCATTGGGATTGGTCAGCGTGCCGATGTCGTTGTTGAGAGCCTGCAGGTATATCTCGGGGTTCAGGTATCCCAGCAGACCGTTGCCTGCGGTCCCTCCATTCCCATCCAGGAAATACTGGAGGCCCTGCGCGAAGCCGCCCGGCAGGTCCAACGGGTTGGAGGTGTATCCCGTCAGGGGCTCGGAGCCGAGCGTTTGGTCGGCGGGGAAGCCGAATTGGTTGGGTATGCCAGTGAAATCGGTAATTGTTCCGGCGATGGCCGTCGGGATGCTGTAGTCCGTCGGGGCGCCCCACCACAAGAAGCTGCCCTCAACGAACGGATTGAAGTCATTCACAATGTCTTTACCGAGGGTCAAAGCGTTTGAGAAGACGGATCCCAAGTCGGGGAACTGAATCGGGTCTGCAGAAGGACTTGCCGTCAAATTACCGGCGATCGCTTGCAAGGGCTCCAGCAGGTTTAATTGCGCCCCCGTGGCGCCGGACCAAATCACGTCGCTGGGGCTGTTGGGGGAGATGAGCTGATCAAACAGGTAAAACAGGTTCGTGTCACCCGGACTGCCAGAGTCCACGGTGTCTGCCAGAGTGGTGGGGAAAGTTGTTCCGGAAAGCAGGGATGTAAGCGGTGTGTCGCCGTGCAGCCAGCCGCCCAGGTAACCCAACGGATTAGCGCATTCAAACTCGCAGCCGATGTGGGCGCCGTCGATGAACTCGGACTGCGCGAAGCTCTGCAGCAGATTTCCGGTGATGGAATCGGTGAATGAGAACGGCAGAAGGAAGTTCGAAATCGCGGCCACTTGCGGCCAGTTCCCGTCGTCCCAACCCCAGGTGTTGCCGATGGATTCCATGTACCAACTGCCGGTGCCGCCGAGGCGTATAGAGACCCCCGGGGCGGCGTCGGCCCCGCCGTCTCCACGGTGGCCCCCGGCGGAACCCAGCCCGGCACCCCCCCGGGCAAGCCCGCCGGCCCGAGCGCATACGCATACTCTTGCAACGCCAGCGACTCCTCGTACGGGATATTGACGACGTCAGCGAACAGGTTATACGGGATGTTCAACAGGCTGCCAGAGTCGAGGAGACCACCAAAATTAGCGAGGCTGCCAAGGTCGGTGGTGAGGCCACCGAGGTTCCCGAGGTCACCAAGGTCGGTGGTGAGGCCACCGAGGTTCCCGAGGTCACCAAGGTCGGTGGTGAGGCCACCAAGGTCGGTGGTGAGGCCACCAAGGTTCCCGAGGTCACTAAGAATGTCGCCGCCGCCGGAGGTCAGGCGCACAGCCGCGGTGCTGACGTGGCGTTGCACCGGCGCCGCGATCGGGGTCGCGGCGATGAGGCTGGCCCCGGCGAGCACCACACCCGCCGTGACATATGGACGCACAGCAGCCTGCATGATGTCCCCCTTGTAAGTCGTTGTGCGGTACCCGGCCGAGACGAACCTACCTTAAGAAAGCCTGAGGCGGGGCTAAAACGCAGATGTGGATGCGATGCCCATGGTCCGGCACCGCACCTGCAAACCATCAAGAAGCGCTGACTACCTGGCTGCGTGTATCGATGACGCACGGCAGCAATCTGGAAAATGTGGCTGCCGACGGCATGGTCCTCGTGACCGGTTCGGTGGGACGCCAACTTGCCGGCGACTCAGGTGATCGGCCGGGAAGGTGAGACCTGCGAAGCTGCGGTGGCAGAACACGTTCACGCGATGAGGGCATTTCGGTGCCTGCCGCCGAACCGATGGCGAAGGCCGCGCGCGGTGGTGTGGATGCGGCAGCGGATCTAGGCGGCTTTGACCGGGGTCGGCGGGTGCGCGCGCCGCGGCTCGCCGCGATACCGCGACGGGCGACCGTCGATCTTGCAGATGCGCCACATCAACCGCGCGAGGGGGTTCATCAACCCTGTGTCGTGGCACAGCATCCGGACGTCGCCGAACATGTCACGCAGCGTCTGGCGCGAGTCGGGCGCGTCGAAGAACAACTCCTTTCGCACCGACCGCGGGATGTCGAACTCCTTGAAGAAACTGCGCTTCGGCACGATGATCGCCTGGCACAGCGCCCGCATGACGATCGGCACGTACAGCGACAGCACGAACCGGCTGGGTCGTAGCAGATGCGGAACACGCTTGCGCAGGTATTCGTGAGCAAACGACATGTGTCGGGCTTCCTCGGCGACGTGGATCGCCATCACATTCTCCACGATGGGATGCAATGACCTGCCCTCGCGCAGCATGCTCCTCTGCAGATAGTCGATCGGCACCTCACCCGCCAGCACACCGAAGAAGAATGTGCTCGGCAGTGGGCCGGCCCATATCGGGAACTGCACCGACAGCCAGCGCAGCCACCGCGGCCCGCCCGGAACGTCGACCCCAATGCGGTTCACCATTTCCTGAAACATCAGGGAGTGGTTGCACTCCTCGACGGTTTCGTGCAGGCAGTAGCGGTATTCCGGTGATCCGTTGGGCACCCAGAACGTGTATTGCATCAGACCGCGGATCAACAGGTTCTCTAAGTGAATAGAAACCTTCCCGGCGTTGGCATGACGCCACATTCCGATCGCGATCTGCTTTTGCAGTGATTGCGCCTTATACCACGGATGACGCCCGAGTGGATCGGTTGCCGACAGCACCCAGCGTGGGTCGTTCCGCGTGACGGAGAACTCCGGCGCTTCCCAATCGATGTCGGTGTACGGATTGAAGTGGCGGCGCACGGAATTCGCGGAGAGGGTCGCAAGGGTCTCCACGTACTGGGTGTCATCGCTGACGTCCATAGTGCGTTTCCACCGCTTGACCGTGCGCACCCAAGCCAGCAACACCAGGCCGATCACCAGCAGCATGGGGCCCAGTACGCAGCAGATGGCGAACAGTACGATCGGCATCCGAACCCTCCCCTGCGTGGTCTGCGTCCATGCGCCTATGGGCACCGACGGTACGGCACTTTACCTCGGTAAAGGCGAAAGCTATAGCTCAAACGTCGTCGAGCGCTCTCATTCCTATCTCAACGCCCCGGCGGCACACGGCCACCTTGCGATTCTGCCGTTGCACCCGGCGCTGTACAGCCGAATAGCCCTCTGACCTGGCGCTTGATCGGCTGGGAGCCGTTCACGACGGTGAGCTGTGGGGTAGCGTCTAGTGCTTATGGGCGTGCAGCAGTTCGACGTGGTCATCGTCGGCGCGGGTTTCGGTGGGATCGGTGCGGCGATCCAACTCAACCGGTTGGGCTACGACAACATCGTGATCGTCGACCGCGAGGACGACCTGGGCGGAACCTGGCACGTCAACCACTATCCGGGGCTTACCGTCGACGTCCCGTCGACCACCTATTCCTACTGGTTCGAGCCCAACCCGTACTGGTCGCGGCTGTTCGCGCCGGGCGCCGAGCTGAAGCGCTACGCCGAGCATGTGGCCGACAAGTACAACGTGCGCCGCTACATGCGGTTCAACACCACCGTCGAAGGTGCCCGGTGGGACGACGATGCCCAGCTCTGGCAGGTCGCGCTTGCCGGCGGTGAGACGCTGGACGCACAGTTTCTGGTCGCCGCGACCGGGTTCTTGTCGCAGCCCCGCCTGCCGGATATCCCCGGTATCGACACGTTTGCCGGGCGCATCATCCACACCGCCGACTGGGACGACAGTTACTCGGTGCAAGGACGCCGGGCGGCGGTCATCGGAACCGGCTCCACCGGTGTGCAGGTGATTCCGGAGCTGGCCAAGAAAGCCTCCGAGCTGACCGTGTATCAGCGCACGCCGATCTGGGTAATGCCTAAGCCCGATGTCGCGCTTTCGCCTGCGGTGCAACGGATTTTCGCCCGGCTGCCGGTTGCGCAACGCATCGTGCGGTGGATCACCGACACCGCCATCGAGTTCATGATGGTGATCGCGATGTGGAAATTCCGGTACTTCAAGCGAGTCAACTTCGCCGCCGCGGACCTATCCAAAGTCTTTCGGTTGCTGTTGGTGCGCGACACGCAGCTGTGGCGCAAACTGAACCCGGATTACGACTTCGGTTGTAAGCGGCCGACCATGTCCAACTCCTACTACCGGGCATTCACCAAGCCGCACGTGCATCTCGAAACCAGTGGCATCGAGCGGATCGAGCCCGACGGCATCGTCGCGTGCGACGGCACCAAGCGGTTCATCGACTCCCTGGTCCTGGCGACCGGATACGACGTGTGGGACGCCAACATGCCGGCGATCGAGGTGATCGGCCGGGAGGGCCGGGACCTCGGAAAGTGGTGGCGGGACACCAGATTCCAGGCGTACCAAGGCATCTCGGTGCCCTACTTCCCGAACTTCTTGACGATGGCCAGCCCGTACGCGTGGGTCGGTCTGTCGTGGTTCAACACGGTGGAATACCAGATGCGACATATGAATCGGCTGTTCGGCGAACTGCAGCGGCGCGGTGCGCGCACCTTCGAGGTCACCGAGCAGGCCAACGCCCGCTTTCTGGACCGGATGGACGAGCTGCTCGACAAATCGGTGTTCTATGCCGGCAACTGTGCGACCTCGCGGTCGTACTGGTTCAACCACAGCGGGGAGGCACCGCTTTTCCGGCCGACGTCGGTGCTGAGCGCCGTCAAGGAGCAGGACCGATTCCCGTTGAGCGACTACTCAATAGCATGACGCCTCGCGCACTTCGTCACTCCCGACATTGGCCGGAATTGGTCTTGCATCACCCGCTGCTTACGGTCATGCACCGCGACGGTAACGAGCGCGTCGATACCGGCTGATGTGGGCCTTCACCGTCGTGTGGGGTCTGGTTCAATGGCGGTACCGCACTGTCGGCGGGTGCCGCTGGACACAACACATCCAATGTAAAAGTTCAGGGGGGAGGCGGCCAGGTGAACCAGAAGACGGCTCAGGCCGCGACGGTGCTGCGTCGCCGCCACAATACGGACGTTTTGGATGACACGCCGTACGTCGACATGCTCGCCACGCTCTCCCAGGCGTCGGTGCAGCGCAGTTTCAATCCGTACATCGACATCGACTGGAACTCGCCCGAGTTTGGGGTGACCGACAACGATCCACGCTGGATTCTGCCGTCGACCGACCCGCTGGGTCGCCATCCCTGGTACCGGGCGCAGGCGCGGGAGCGTCAAATCGAGATGGGTATGTGGCGTCAGTCCAATGTCGCCAAGGTCGGCTTGCATTTCGAGAACGTCCTGATCCGCGGCCTGATGAACTACACGTTGAGGGTGCCCAACGGGTCACCGGAGTACCGGTACTGCATGCACGAGGCGGCCGAAGAGTGCCATCACAGCATGATGTTCCAGGAGATGGTGAACCACATCGGCGCCGACGTGCCCGGCGTGCCGCGCTACCTGCGGTGGCTCTTACCGGTTATCCCAATGTTCGCGGGTCCGCTGCCGAATGCGTTCTTCTTCGGCGTACTCGCTGTTGAGGAGCCCTTTGACCACATTCAGCGGAACATCCTTCGCGAAGCCGAGACGACGCACCCCATCGTCGGACGGGTGATGGCCATCCACGTGGCCGAGGAGGCCCGCCATATTTCGTTCGCCGACGGGTATCTGCGTAAGCGTCTTCCCGGTCTGGCCTGGTGGAAGCGCTTGGTGCTGTCCCTCTACATCCCGGTGATCATGCGGTTGCTGGGCCTGGCGGTAGTGGTGCCGCCGAAGGCCTTCTGGCGAGAATTCGGCATCCCGCGCAAGGTGCGCAAGCAGGTGTTCTTTCGTGCGCCGGAATCACGCCGGTTGCTGCGCGACATGTTCGCCGACGTCCGAATGCTTTGTGACGAGACTGGATTGATGAATTGGGCGGCAAGGCTGATGTGGCGGATGTGCAGGATCGACGGCGAGCCGTCCCGGTACCGCAGCGAACCGCGGCGCGGGCACGCGGACGCCGTCCGAGCGGCCTGAGCGACGTAGCGCAAAGCCTTTTCCAGCAACCGCTGAAGCGTTACACCTGCGCTTGGCTCAGCGGAACGCCTCGTCCAGGATTTCCTGCTGTTCGACGGCGTGCACCTTCGACGAACCCGACGACGGCGCCGACATGGCCCGACGCGAAATCCGTTTGATCCCAGTCAGTTCACCTGGGAACAGCTCGGGTAGCTCCAGGCCGAACCGGGGCCACGCGCCCTGGTTGGCCGGCTCCTCTTGAACCCAGAAATATTCGCTGACGTTCGGGTAGTGGTCCAGCGTTTCACGGAGCCGCCTCTGCGGCAGCGGCGCAAGCTGCTCGATGCGCACGATCGCGACGTCATCCCGGTTGTCTTTGGCTTTTCGGGCCGCCAGCTCGTAATAAATTTTTCCACTGGTCAGCAACATGCGGGTGGCCTTGCTGCGGTCACCGATGCCCTCTTCGTAGGTGGGCTCCTCGAGCACCGAGTGGAACTTGGTCTCGGTGAAGTCCCTGATGTCGCTGACCGCGGCTTTATTGCGGAGCATCGATTTCGGCGTGAACACGATCAGCGGCCGCTGGACGCCGTCGAGGGCGTGCCGGCGCAACAAGTGGAAGTAGTTGGCCGGGGTCGACGGCACCGCGATCGTCATCGAGCCCTCCGCCCACAGCTGCAGGAAGCGTTCGATGCGGCCGGAGGTGTGGTCAGGGCCCTGCCCTTCGTGCCCGTGCGGCAGCAGCAGCACCACGCTGGACAGCTGCCCCCACTTCGCCTCGCCGGAGCTGATGAACTCGTCGATGATCGACTGCGCACCGTTGACGAAATCGCCGAATTGGCCCTCCCACAGCACCAATGCGTCCGGGTTGCCGACTGTATAGCCGTACTCGAAGCCGACGGCCGCATACTCCGACAGTGGCGAGTCGAACACCATGAACTTGCCGCCGGTCGGGTTGCCGTCCCGATCGCTGGTCAGCAGCTGCAACGGGGTGAACTCTTGGCCGGTGTGGCGATCGATGATCACCGAATGCCGCTGGGAGAACGTGCCGCGCCGGGTGTCCTGCCCGGATAGCCGCACCAACTTGCCTTCGGCCACCAGCGAACCCAACGCCAGCAGCTCACCGAAGGCCCAGTCGATCTTGCCCTCGTAGGCCATCTCCCGGCGCTTCTCCAGAACGGGCGTGACCCGTGGGTGCGCGCTGAACCCCTCCGGCAGCGCGAGGAATGCGTCGCCGACCCGGGCCAGCAATGCCTTGTCCACCGCGGTGTCCAGCCCCGCCGCGATCATCTGGTTGGACTCCACCGATGCGCTCGGCTGTACGCCGTGCTTCTCCACTTCGCGGACATCGTTGAAAACCCGCTCGAGTTGGCCCTGGTAGTCGCGCAGCGCGTCTTCGGCCTCTTTCATCGAGATGTCGCCGCGGCCGATCAGCGCTTCGGTGTAGGTCTTGCGGACCCCACGCTTGACGTCGACGACGTCATACATGGCGGGGTTCGTCATCGACGGGTCGTCGCCCTCGTTGTGTCCACGCCGGCGGTAACACAGCATGTCGATGACGACGTCCTTCTTGAACTTCTGGCGGAAGTCCACGGCCAGGTTCGCCACCCACACGCAGGCTTCCGGGTCGTCGCCGTTGACGTGGAAGATCGGAGCACCGATCATCTTCGCGACGTCGGTGCAGTATTCGCTGGATTTGGAGTATTCCGGCGCGGTGGTGAAACCGATCTGGTTGTTGACAATGATGTGGATGGTGCCGCCGACGCGGTAGCCGGGCAGCTTGGCCAGGTTCAGCGTCTCGGCGACAATGCCCTGACCGGCGAAGGCGGCGTCGCCGTGCAGCATCAGCGGGACCACCGAGAAGCCGTCTTCGCCGTCGCCCTTGTCGAGCAGGTCCTGCTTGGCCCGGACCAGGCCCTCCAGCACCGGGTCCACGGCCTCCAGGTGCGACGGGTTGGCGGTCAGTGAAACTTGAATGTCGTTGTCGCCGAACATCTGTAGATACACGCCGGTGGCGCCGAGGTGGTATTTGACGTCACCCGATCCGTGCGCCTGGGCAGGGTTCAGATTGCCTTCGAACTCGCTGAAGATCTGCGAATACGGCTTGCCGACGATGTTGGCCAGCACATTGAGCCGGCCGCGGTGCGGCATCGCGATGACCACCTCGTCGAGCCCGTACTCGGCGCACTGGTCGATCGTCGCGTCCATCATCGGGATCACGCTTTCGGCGCCCTCCAGCGAGAACCGCTTCTGCCCAACGTATTTCGTCTGTAAAAACGTCTCGAAAGCCTCGGCTGCGTTGAGCTTGCTCAGGATGTATTTCTGTTGGGCCACAGTCGGTTTGACGTGCTTGGTCTCGACGCGCTCCTCCAGCCACTCCAGCTGTTCGGGATCGAGGATGTGGGTGTACTCCACACCGATGTGGCGGCAGTAGGCGTCGCGCAGCAGACCCAGAATGTCGCGCAGCTTTTTGTACTCGGCACCGGCAAAGCCGTTGACTTTGAATACCCGGTCGAGATCCCACAGTGTCAGGCCGTGGGTCAGCACCTCGAGATCGGGGTGGCTGCGGAACCGGGTGTTGTCCAACCGGAGTGGATCGATGTCGGCCATCAGATGACCGCGGTTGCGGTAGGCCGCGATCAACTCCATCACGCGGGCGTTCTTGTCGACGATCGAGTCGGGGTTGTCCGTGCTCCACCGAATCGGCAAGTACGGGACGCCCATTTCCCGGAAGATCTCGTCCCAGAAATCGTCCGAGAGCAGCATCTCGTGGATGGTGCGCAGGAAGTCACCCGACTCCGCGCCCTGGATGATGCGGTGGTCGTAGGTCGAGGTCAGGGTGATCAGCTTGCCGATACCCAGTTCGGCGATGCGTTCGGCACTGGCGCCCTGGAGCTCGGCCGGATACTCCATCGCGCCCACGCCGATGATCGCGCCTTGGCCTGCCATCAGCCGCGGTACCGAGTGCACGGTGCCGATGGTGCCGGGGTTGGTCAGCGAAATCGTCACGCCGGCAAAGTCTTCGGCGGTCAGCTTGCCGTCGCGGGCCCGTCGGACGATGTCCTCATAGGCTGCGACGAATTGCGCGAAACTCATGGTTTCGCAACGCTTGATGCCCGCGACCACAAGGGAGCGCTTACCGTCTTTACCCTGCAAGTCGATGGCGAGACCAAGGTTGACGTGCGCCGGCGTGACCGACGTGGGTTTGCCGTCGACGTCGGCGTAGTGCCGGTTCATGTTCGGGAAACTCTTCAGCGCCTGCACCAGCGCGTAACCCAGTAGGTGGGTGAACGAGATCTTGCCGCCGCGAGTGCGTTTGAGCTGATTGTTGATGACAACGCGGTTGTCGATCATTAGCTTGGCCGGAATGGCCCGAACACTCGTGGCGGTCGGAAGATCCAGTGACATCGACATGTTTTTGACGACGGCAGCCGCGGCACCCCGCAACACCTGGACCTCGTCGCCGTCGGCCGGTGGCGGGCCGGCCGGTCTGGCCGGGGGCGCCGGCGCGTTAACCGCGCCGTTGGCGGCCGCGGTCGTTGTCGGCCGCGCGGGCGCCGGAGCGGGCGCCGCTGCCGGCGGGGCCGGGGTCGGTGTGGACGGCTTTGCGTCAGCCGGAGCGTCGCCCGTTGACTCGGGGTTGTAGTCGACCAGAAATTCATGCCAGCTCGCATCGACCGAGGAGGGGTCGTCACGGAACTTGCGGTACATCTCTTCGACCAGCCATTCGTTCTGCCCGAATGGTGAACTCGTACTGCTCACAGCAGCTGCTCGCCTCGATTCCTCTGCTCGGTAAGCGCTACGCCACGCTTGCCACTACATGCACGCGGTGTCGGCCCATCTCACCTGCGGCGGCTTCGACAGTTTCCGCCCCATAAAGGCTAACCCTTTGCCGGCGATCCGCCATGTGACGTCTCACCAGCTTGGCCCGCACTGCGACGCTGTGCTAGCCCGCGTCGGGAACCGTCGGCAGCACGTGCAGCGTGACCGGCCACCGCTGCGGCGGCGTGCCGAACGCGTTACGGGTGTTGCGCACGATCTTCTTGCCCGCCACCCGGTTGCCGATGGCGCCGATGATGGCGCCGATGCCGACCGGCAGGAGCTTGCCGAACAGCAGCGCGCCCCGTCGCAGTGTGTACCGCCTGACGGCCCGCTTGAGCAATCGCGAGTTCAACTGCGACAACGCGGGCATCGGCAGTGATGCCACGCCCTCCGAAAGCCAAGCGCCACCGGTTCGACCCGAACCGAGCAGTTCGGCCATGGCGTGCTTGCTGTCATCACCGACCAACACCGACAACACCATGGCGCGGCGCCGTTCCCGGTTTTCGGCCGAGACGCCGTACACCGCTGCGGTCGCCAGCGCGAAGAACGCGGTGGCCTCCAGGAACACCGCCGTCTCGCCGGCGGCAGCGGACAGTGCGGCCAGTGTGCCTAGCCCGGGCAACACCGCTGCCGATCCCACCGCTGCGCCGCTGGCCGTGACGGCGGCCACGTATCGTTTCTCCAGCTTCGCGACGATCACGTCAGGGCCGGCCGAGGGATTCGCGCGACGCAGCCGTTCCACGTACGCCTCCGCAGCGGGTCCCTGGATGCGCGAGCTGCGCTCGATGATGTGCGCTAATGCCCGCGCCGACGCCTTGGGCTTGGCGTCGGTGGTGGCGGGCAGCGAGTCGGCCGATGACCGGGTCCGTCGGGCACTCATGGATTGCCTCCCAGTCTGCTTGCCCGGCTCCTCCTCGGGCCGCTTATCGGCCCGCATTGTCGCCAAGCGGTCTGGTTGCCCGTCTCCCTCGCGGGCAGTGCGGTGCTTTCAGGCTAGCGCCGACGCCGCGAAAGGTGGGGCCAGGCGTTACTGGAATTACTCCATTGGGAATAATCCGGCGTGGACACGTTCGATGACGAAGCGGGGGTCATGCCCGGCGCGGCGAAGCGCTGGGGCGGCCCGCCAAGCAGGACGGATAGTCGATGGCCTACCAACTCACGTCGTTGGGTATCTCGGTGTTGGCGCTGCTACGAGCGCGCCCGATGCACGGCTACGAAATGTTCCAAACCCTGATCGAACGGCATGCGGACCGCATCGTGAAGGTTCGGCCAGGGTCGCTGTATCACGTTGTTGACCGATTGACAGAGGAGAAACTGATCCGGCGGGCCGCGACCGCTCGGGATGGCAAGCGGCCCGAGCGTGCCATCTACGAAATCACCGACGCCGGCATCGAGGCCCTCGGTGAGCGGGTCGGCCAACTGATCGCCGCGCCGGTCCATGAGTTTTCACCGTTTGCCGTCGCGCTTGCCGAGATCGATACTTTGGGTGAAGATGCCGCGGCGAACGCGGTCGACGACCGGGTCGGGGCGTTGGAGGCTCGGGCCGCCGAGATCATGGCGCTTCGTGATGCCAGCGTGACCCCTGCCGGATATCTGGTGGCGTTCGATTACTTGCTGGCGACGATGCACGCTGAGCTCTCATGGCTGCGAGGCTTTGCCGTCTCGATGCGCTCCGATCGGCCGGGGCGGCGGCAGACGGCGTCCGACAACACGGTGCGGAGCCAAGGGGTGGGGATATGACCACGGCGACTGCTCACGGGCGACCGGGCGGGGGTAGCCGAGGCGTCGGTGGCGCGACGGGGACAAGGCGCGCTGATAACGCGAACCCCTGGCACGCGCTCTGGGCGATGATGGTCGGCTTCTTCATGATTTTGCTCGACTCGACGATCGTCGCCGTCGCCAATCCCAGCATCATGGCCAAGCTCGGCACCGGCTACGACACGGTGATCTGGGTGACGAGCTCCTATCTGCTCGCCTATGCGGTTCCGCTGCTGGTAGCCGGACGACTCGGCGACCGCTTCGGCCCGAAGAACCTGTATGTGGTCGGCCTCGCCGTATTCACCGCCGCCTCGTTGTGGTGTGGCCTGTCGGGGACCATCGAGATGCTGATCGCCGCCCGGATGGTGCAGGGCGTCGGCGCCGGGCTGCTGACCCCGCAGACGTTGTCGACAATCACCCGCACCTTCCCGCCCGAACGTCGCGGGGTGGCGATGAGCGTATGGGGCGCTACCGCGGGCGTCGCCACCCTGGTTGGGCCGCTGGCCGGCGGCGTCCTGGTCGACGGGCTCGGCTGGGCGTGGATCTTTTTCGTCAATGTCCCGATCGGCATCATCGGTCTGGGGCTGGCGGTCTGGCTGCTACCGGTTTTGTCCACGCAGAAACACCGATTCGATCTGGTTGGCGTGGGTTTGTCCGCAGTGGCGATGTTCCTGATCGTCTTCGCCCTACAGGAGGGCCAGTCCGGCGGCTGGGCACCGTGGATCTGGGCGGTGATGGTCGCCGGCGTCGGGTTCATGACGGGATTCATCTACTGGCAGGCGGTCAACACGCACGAGCCATTGATCCCGCTCGACATCTTCCGCGACCGAGACTTCAGCCTGTCCAACGTCGGCGTCGCGGTCATCGGGTTCGTCGCCACAGCGATGATTCTGCCGCTGATGTTCTACGCGCAGGCGGTGTGCGGATTGTCGCCGACGCGTTCGGCTCTGCTGACCGCGCCGATGGCGATCACCAGTGGTCTGCTCGCGCCGATCGTGGGCAGGATCGTCGACCGGGCCCACCCGCGACCGGTGGTCGGTTTCGGCTTTTCGCTTCTGGCGATCGGGTTGACCTGGCTGTCCATCGCGATGACGGTGTCAGCGCCGATCTGGCAACTGGTCCTGCCGTTCATCGTATTGGGCGTGGGGATGGCGTTCATCTGGTCGCCGCTGGCCGCCACCGCGACGCGCAACCTGCCGTCTCGGATGGCCGGTGCCAGCTCCGGTGTGTACAACGCGACTCGTCAGGTCGGTGCGGTGCTCGGCAGTGCCGGCATGGCGTCCTTCATGACCTCGAGGATCAGCTCGAAGCTGCCGCCGATGCCCGACGGCCCGGCGTTTGGCCCACAGGGTGGCAAGGGCGCCGCGTTGCAGCTGCCGGAGTTCCTGCGCGAGCCGTTCGCCGCCGCGATGTCGCAGTCGATGTTGCTGCCTGCCTTCATCGCGCTGTTCGGGGTAGCGGCGGCACTCTTCATGCTCGGTTTCCCCGGATCGGCTACGGCCGACGATCAGCGGCCGCGTGCCGGTGCGGGTGATGCGGCTGCCGGCAGCACGGATGGCCTCGACGCGCCGACCCGGCGGGTTCGGGTACGGCCCAGTGCTGCAGACGGTTTCGGTTTTGACGGAGGCGTTGATGGCATCCGGGATGGCTTCGACGACGACGACGATTACGTGGAGTACACGTTGTCACCTGCGCCTACTGCCTCGCCCGCACGGTCCCGCGCGCTTGTCCGCCCGGCTCGGGTGTACGCCAATGAGGACCAAACCGAACCGTTGGCCATCCGGGCCGAGCGGACACGACCGGGCTCTGCTCCCGCGCCGGAGGTCGAGCCAATCGGATTCGCCCACAACGGTTTCCACGTTGACGACGATCAGCGTTTCCGGCCGGTCGAGGAATTCTCCCCGCGGGATCACCGCCACGTCGACCAAAACGAACCATTCTTCGATGACATCGACACATACGGTGGGGCCGGCGACCGAGCGTCACGTCCAGGCACTGGGCCGCCGCGAGGCGAGTTCCGCAACGGCTATCACCGGCCGTCCCGCAACAGGCACCACCGACCGGATTCCGATGAGGGGGCGGGGCGCGGACGGCATTCTTCTGGCGACCCGTAGCAGATCGGCCCGCGCAGGTGGTGCGTTGGCGCGTTCTTACGGCGCCGGGGCGCCAGAGGCCGTCAAGGCCAGGAACGCACCCAGCTCCACCACGCCCGCGGGCGCGGCGGGCAGGTATTCGGTCAACGCCTCGGCACGCACGATCACGGCCGCATATTGTGCGCGGCTGATCGCTACGTTCAACCGGTTGCGGTTGAGCAGGAACGGGATTCCCCGCGGAATGTCCTCGACTGACGAGGCCGTCATCGAGATGATGGCCACCGGTGCCTCGGCGCCCTGGAACTTGTCGACGGTACCTACCCGGACATCGCCGAGCCCTGCGGCGGCCAGGTGTTGCCGCAGCAGCACCACCTGTGCGTTGTAGGGCGCCAACACCAGTACGTCCGCCGGCGTCAAAGGCCGGGTGCCGCGCTCGGTCGTCCATGACGAGCCCACCAGGAGTCGGATGTGGGCAACGATGGCCTCGGCTTCCTCCGGGCTCTCAGTCGAGTTGCCCTCGTGACGGACGCGAACAACATGAACCCCTGGTGGATATCCGTCGAGCCGACGTGCGGCGGTGAGGTCGCTGTACGACTGCAGCCGGCCCTCGTAGGCCAGGGCCGATACCGGTGCGCACACGGCTGGATGCATGCGGTGCGTGCGGTCCAGGAAGTAGCCACGTTCGGCGGGCAAGGTGCGGTGATCTTCGACCAGCCAGCCCAGCGCAGACCCGTCGACGGGCTCGGGATGTGTGCCCTGGCTGACCTGCGGCAGCTGCTGCGGGTCGCCGAGCAGCAGCAGGTTGACGGCCGCAGGTGCGACGGCGATGGTGTTGGCCAAACAAAACTGGCCGGCCTCGTCGATCACCAGCAGATCCAGGGATGCCGGCGGAACACGGTTTGGGTTGGCGAAGTCCCAGGCTGTACCGCCGATCACGCATCCCCCTGATCCCCCTGTGCCGGTGAGGAATCCGGCGTACTCGTTCTCGCCGATCTGTTGCCACCGGACGTCGTCGCGGTCGTATCGCTTCTTCGCCACGCGCAGCGGATCGATCCCCGCGTCGATCGTGCAGTCGAACAGGTTCTCCACCACGGCATGCGATTGTGCGACAACGCCGATACGCCAGCCGTGCTCGGCGACCAGCCGGTTGATGACGCGTGCGGCGGTATAGGTCTTGCCGGTCCCGGGCGGTCCGTGTACCGCCACATACGACGAGTCCAGGTCGAGCAGGGCGGTCGTGACGTCGTCGACAACGTCGCCGTGTCTGGGTAGGCCCGCGCCGCTGCGGGTCCGCGGCCGACGGCGCAGCAGGATATCGAACACAGCGGTGCGGGGCAGTAGCGGCAATCCGGCCGCGACGGCCGCGGCCGCCGATTGGATCGAATCCCGCAGCGGCGTCGTCGGAATGGGCGGACCAGGAGTAAGGGCGAACGGGATCTGATGAAAGGTATTGCCGTCCTGAGGTGTTCGCTCGACCACCATCACCTCGGTGGGCGCGCTCCAGTCGTCAGCCTCGATCACCGTGGCGCGCCCCGCCGCGCGCCGATCAGGGTTGTCGGTGATACCGGTGGGGGCCGGCGGCTCGTAGAGCGCGAAGACGTCGGAGTTGAGTGCGCCGCGGGCCAATTCGCCGAACAGTTGTACCCGTCGCTGCAGCTTGCGCGCCCGCGGAGGTCGATTCCAATCGACGGCGAGTTTCGCATCCGCGACGATGAAGACGTCTGTGTCGTCGGCCCATTCGTCAGCGGGGTAATTCAGTCGGTCGAAATGTGCCCACCAGAATGGCTTGTCCTCGCGGCGGTGATAGCCGCGTGCGGCAGACACCAGGGCAACCGCCGTCTGCTCGGGAGTGCGGTCACCGACCGCCGCAATTCCGGTGAACTCCTCCAGGGCCGCCGCCAGTGGGTCGGCTTGCTCGATGACGCCGCCATCCGAAACCGGCTGGGCGCCAACGGGTGTGATGCCGGATTCGAACGCCCGCATCAGCAGCCAATCGCGCAGGGCGCGGGTGGACCGGCAGTCGTAGTGGTTGTAGTCCTCGATCTCCTTGAGCACGGTCGCCGCCTCGTCGAACTGGCCGTTGCCGCGCAGCTCGCTGTATCGCGCATATTGGGTGATCGAGTCGGCGGCCGTGGTCACATCGCCCGAGCGCAGCTGCGCCCCCATGTACAGCGGCTCCAACGCCTTCAGGCTGATCGATTCGCTACCGACCCGAATGCTCTTGCGCACAATCGGATACAGATCGACCAACGTCCCGCTGCGCAGCAAATCGTCGACATCGTCTTCGCCCACTCCGTGGCGGCCGGCGAGACGAAGCAGCGCCGTCTTTTCGTATGAGGCGTAGTGGTAGACGTGCATGTTGGGAAAGCGCTTGCGTCGCTTGGCCACCAACGCGAGGAAGTCGGTCAGTGCTTTGCGCTCGTCGGGGCGGTCATGCGCCCACAGCGGATGGAAGGTGCCCGACCGTCCGCCTGTCAGAACACCGAACAGATACTCCAGGCCCCAGTCGGTGCCGTCGGCTGTCCAGAGCGGATCACCCTCGAAGTCGAAGAACAGATCTCCCTCGTCGGGGTTGGGTAACAACGCCAGCGGTTGTGGGTCGGCCACCTCGAACTGCGGTGTGCCGGTATCGCGTTGGCGAACCTGCAGTTTGGCCTGTGCGATCAGCTCGTCCAATGTGCGGACGGGTATGTCTTCAACCGGCCCGGCGCGGTCGGCCAGTTCGGCGAGCGTGTCGATGCCTGCGTCGATGAGCTTGGCGCGCTGACTGACCCGCAGGCCCGCGACCAGCAACAGGTCGTCGGTGGCACGCACCTGCTCCTCGCAGGCCGGGCATCGGAAACATGCACGTACCCGTTCGTCATCCCAGCGCACCGGGGTGCCGTGGGCGTAGTGCTCGTCGAGCAGGTGCTGCAATCGCGCGCGCTGCTCCAGGAACACCGGAATCAGCTCATCGACGCGGTAGCGGACCGCGGCACCGTTACCGAGCACCAACTCGGCCTCCGGGGACACCGGGATACCGGAGCGGCTCAACGTATCGGCGTAGGCCGCGATCTGAAGCAGCGCGGTGACCTTCGCAGAGCGGGCCAGCTTGGTGTCGGAGACCTGGTACTGCTGGCCGTCGCGCACCAGGAAGTCGGCGAACCCGACGAAGCGGCCGTCGAACATCGTGGCCTGGTAGATGACCGGCGCGCCGGTCGCGATGGCCCGCTGGGTAGCCGCCGCGGCCGCGGTGATGCCGGCGACGGTGAACGCGGGACGGCCTATCACGACAACCCCGTCGCCATATTCCTCGCGCAGTGCCTCGAGGCGGCGTTGCTCGTGTTCGTCGCCGAGAGCGGCGGTGCGCGCCAGCAATTCGTCTTCGACGGTGACGCTTTGGCCCCAGCCAAGCTTCGCGTCGAATTGCCGCAGCAGGGCGTATTCACAGCGCGCGGCGGCTGCGAGATCCGACGCGCTGTAGATGATGCTGTCGCCTGCGGTGAACACAGCAGCCACTGTAAGCCGACCGACCGACATGGAGCGCGACGATTTGGGTCGGATCGGCCCAGGTAGGAGCCGGCCATTGAGATGCGTCGGTCGGCTTCGCGGTGCTTGTCGGCCTGCCCGGGTCAGGCTCCGGCGTTGGCGATCAGTTCCACCCCGTTGCCGTTCCAGCGGAACTTCACCACGCTTGGCAGGCCGATACCGCCGGAATAGCTCAAGGCCACGGTGTCGCCGGTGCACTGCGAGGCGTCGATCCCGTTGAACCCGTAGGTGTCGGGCACGCCCTGCGGCGGTATCAGCTTGCCGAGATGAAACATCACTGCTCTGGTGTTGGGGCTCTCGGCGTTGGTATTGGCTTTGACGATGACCGCGGACAGCTGCGCGCATTGGTTGAAGTTGCCGGCCAACGGCTCGGGGTTCCACGGCTGCTGGCTGCGCGGGTCGTGGGGCAGCTCGGAAACCCCTCGGGCGATCGCGGGATCGGCCAGGTTGACCGCACACGGGTCGGCTGCCGCGGAGCTGGTCGGGGCGGCGACCGCGGCCGACGGCGGCGCGGGTGTGCGGGGAGCGCCGGTTGGATGGGTGGTGGGTTGCGGCGTCTTGGCGACGGTCGAATCCCCTGATCCACAACCACTCAGCATCGCGACGAGCAGTGCGGCAGCGGCAAACCCGGTCAGCCGACGGGTACTCCGGATACCGCAGAGTCGTGTCCACACAAGGCCGCACCGTACCTTGACCAGGCCTGTCGACCCGGCAGGCGTGGCCGAGCGGTGCCGAACAACCATGACGTCGGCGGTTGTCGGTGGGTGGTGGGATCCTTCGAATTCATGAGCCGACACACCACATTTAAGTTCTGTCTCGACCCCACCATTGAGCAGTCGGAGGTTCTGGCCCGGCATGCGGGCGCAGCAAGGTTCGCATTCAACCAATGCCTGAGTTTGGTGAAAACAGCGCTTATCCAGCGGAAAACCCATACGGAAGTGGACGTGCCGTGGACGGGTTTTGACCTGATCAACGCATTTAATGAGTGGAAGAAAACGGCGGACGCAGGCCGTGAGTTCACAGTCGACAGCACCGGCATCACAACCACGGTGGTCACCGGCCTGAGGTGGCGACGTGAAGTGTGCCAGCAAGTGTTCGAGGAAGCCGCTGTGGACTGCGGACGGGCGCTGGCGGCATGGTCCAAGTCACGCGCGGGTAAGCGCATGGGCAGGCGGGTCGGCTTTCCCCGCTTTAAGAAGAGGGCCGGTGCTGTGGCGTCGTTTCGGCTGCGCAACAATCGTTCCAAAGGGCGTCCGCCGCCAATTCGGATCGGCGATCACGGCCGGGCACGTTCAGTCAGCTTGCCCGGCATCGGCCAAGTGGCTGTGCATGATGACACCCGCCGACTGCGCCGCATGCTGGTCAAAGGCAGAGGGCGGATTTTGTCCGCTACCACCAGCCAGCGCGCCGGGCGATGGTGGGTGTCGCTCAACGTCGAGGCTGCCGACCTGCATCCCGCCCACCACACACGCCGCGCGATCCGGCCGATGAAGGCGGGTGGGTCGGCCTCGACCGTGGCTTGTCAACGTTCGTGGTCGCCGCCACCACCGATGGTACTGAGGTCGCCCGTATCACCGATGCCCCCAAGGCGCTGGCTGCTGGGATGAAGCGGCAACAACGGCTTGCGAAATCGTTGGCACGCAAGCAAAAAGGATCCCGCAACTACCGGGACACTGCTGCCGAGCTGGCACGGCACCACTATCACGTTGTCAACATCCGTCGGCATTTTCTCCACCAGGTATCCAACGCGCTGGTCAAGACCCACGACCGGCTCGTCATCGAGAACCTCAACGTGTCCGGGATGCTGGCCAATCATCGCCTCGCCCAAGCGATCTCCGACGCCGGCTGGGCTAAATTTGCTCGCCTTTTGCGCTACAAACAGGACTGGCGGGGCGGTACGCTTGCGGTCGCTGATCGCTGGTATCCGTCAACCAAGCTCTGCGCGGCTTGCAGCGCCATCAACAGCGGGCTGACCCTGGCCGACCGGGTATTCACCTGTGGTTGCGGACACTGCGCAGATCGCGACACCAATGCGGCGGTCAATCTGGCGCGCTGGGGCCAGACCCATCACAATGCATCACCAGATCCCCGGACCCCGAAGCAACGGGGCCGGGCTACCAACGCCCGCCGACGGGACGGCGCTGACCAGCACGCATCGTGTGCCGGTGAAACCAGCCCGAAAGAAGCGGGAACCGACGTTCACACCGTACCCGCGGCCTGAACCGACGACGCCCGAGAAGGGCGGTGGCGAACGGTTAACCCGACGTGTTCGACACGCTTTAAACTTCTTCTCGAAATGGACTCTCCAGATGATGGCACGGTGACCTTCGGCGACCTGCAAATTCACCCGTCGGTATTGCAGGCACTTGTCGATGTCGGCTACGAGTCGCCGTCGGCGATACAGGCGGCGACGATCCCGGCACTGATGGCAGGGTCGGACGTGGTGGGTCTGGCTCAGACCGGGACCGGCAAGACAGCCGCTTTCGCGGTCCCGATCCTGTCGAAGATCGACACCAGCAGCAGAGCTACTCAAGCGCTGGTGCTGGCGCCGACCCGCGAGCTGGCGCTACAGGTGGCCGAGGCGTTCAGCCGGTACGGCGCGCACTTGCCCCAGATCAACGTGCTGCCGATCTACGGCGGGTCGTCGTACGGGGTGCAGCTGGCCGGACTGAAGCGCGGTGCGCACGTGGTGGTCGGCACGCCCGGCCGCGTCATCGATCACCTCGAACGCGGGACATTGGATCTCTCCCGGGTGGACTACCTGGTGCTCGACGAGGCCGACGAAATGCTGGCCATGGGCTTCGCCGAAGACGTCGAGCGAATCCTGTCCGAGACTCCGGAATACAAACAAGTCGCGCTGTTCTCGGCGACCATGCCCGCCGCGATCCGCAAGCTGACCACCAAGTACCTGCATGACCCGTTGCAAGTCAGCTTCAAGGCGAAAACCGCGACAGCCGACAATATTTCGCAGCGCTACATTCAGGTCGCCGGTCCACGCAAAATGGACGCGTTGACCCGTGTTCTGGAGGTCGAGCCGTTCGAGGCGATGATCGTCTTCGTTCGCACCAAACAGGCCACCGAAGAGGTCGCCGAAAGGCTTCGCGCCCGGGGGTTTTCCGCAGCAGCCATTAACGGTGATATTCCGCAGAGCCAGCGTGAACGAACCATCGCTGCGCTCAAAGACGGCGGCTCAAAAGGAATCGACATCCTGGTTGCCACCGATGTGGCTGCCCGCGGGTTGGACGTCGAACGGATATCGCACGTGCTCAACTACGACATCCCGCATGACACCGAGTCCTATGTGCACCGCATCGGACGCACCGGCAGGGCAGGACGGTCGGGTGCCGCGCTGCTTTTCGTCTCGCCGCGAGAACGTCACCTGCTCAATTCGATAGAGAAAGCGACTCGGCAAAAGCTCATCGAGGCGCAACTGCCCAGCGTCGACGATGTCAACGCGCAGCGGGTGGCGAAGTTCGCCGATTCCATCACCGACAGTCTCGGCTCATCCAGTATCGAGTTGTTCCGCGGCCTGGTCGAGGACTACGAGCGCGAGCACGACGTCCCGATGGCCGATATCGCAGCGGCGCTGGCACTGCAAGCGCGCGACGGCGATGCCTTTCTGATGTCACCGGAGCCGCCGCCCGATCGCCGTCCGAAACAGCAGCAGGACCGGCCCGCCAAGTCCGCCCGCAAGGCAGGCGACGGCCCCAAGAAGGGGTTCGCCACCTACCGCATCGCGGTCGGCAAGCGACACAAGGCCGGCCCGGGCGCGATCGTCGGTGCCATCGCGAACGAAGGGGGCTTGCACCGCAGCGATTTCGGCCACATCACGATCGGGCCGGACTTCTCATTGGTGGAGCTGCCAGCCAAGTTGCCCCGCGCGACGCTGAAAGCGCTTGAGCGGACTCGCATTTCGGGTGTACTGATCAACCTGCAGCCGGAGCGAGGCGGAGACAAAGGTCGCCGCGGTGGTCGCGGCGCCCCGCGGCGGGAACACACCGGATGACCCGGGTCGACACGGCGGCCCGGGGCGGACTCGAGCAGGTCGCCGGGCCGGACCGGGTCGCGTCGTTGACGGGAATCCGCGCCGTCGCCGCCCTTCTCGTGGTGGCGACGCACGCGGCATACACCACCGGCAAATACGTCGAGGGCTACTTCGGCCTGGTGTGTTCGCGGATGGAGATGGGCGTCCCGATCTTCTTTGTGCTCTCGGGATTCTTGTTGTTCCGGCCGTGGGTGGAATCGCTTACCACCGGCGCCCCGGATCCATCGGTGCGCCGTTACGCCTGGCACCGGGTCCGGCGAATCATGCCGGCCTACATCGTCACCGTGCTGTTGGCGTACGTCATCTACCACTTCCGAGCGGCCGGGCCTAACCCCGGCCACACGTGGATCGGGTTGTTCCGCAATCTCACGTTGACGCAGATTTACACCTTCAATTACCTGTTCGGGTTTCTGCATCAGGGTCTGACCCAGATGTGGAGCCTGGCGGTGGAAGCCGCCTTCTACGTGGTTCTTCCGCTGCTGGCGTACGTGCTGTTGGTGGTCCTGTGCCGACGGCAGTGGCGGCCGCGGCGGCTGCTGTTCGGCCTTGGCGCGCTGGCGTTGATCTCTCCGGCCTACCTGATCGTGGTGCACCTCACCACTTCGGTGCCCAACGGGGCCCGGCTGTGGCTGCCCACCTACCTGATCTGGTTTCTCGCCGGCATGAGCTTGACGGTGCTGCAGGCGATGGGTGTGCGTTGTTACGCGTTGGTCGCGTTGCCGCTCGCCGCCATCTGCTACTTCATCGCATCGACGCCACTCGCCGGCCAACCGACGACCTCGCCATTAGGCCTGTCCCAAGCGCTCTACAAAGCGGTGTTCTACGCGGCGATCGCCGGACTGGCCGTGGCGCCTGTGGCGCTCGGCAACCAGGGCTGGTACTGCCGGTTCCTGGCGACCCGGCCGATGGTGTGGCTCGGGGAGATCTCCTACGAAATCTTCCTGCTCCACTTGATTACCATGGAATTCGCGATGGTCTACATAATGCGGGACCACGTCTACACCGGTTCGATGCCTGGGCTTTTCGTGGCGACGTTGGTGCTGACCATTCCGCTGGCCTGGCTATTGAATCGCTTCACCAGGGTGCGCAGCTGAGGATATGGCGCAGTCAGACGGTGGGTTGACCCGCCGCCTGCTCGGCGGGTACCACGACCGGGGCCACGAACTCCGCGAGCATCGCCTTTTCGTCGGCTTCGTCATGACCGGGAAAGATCAGCAGCGAGGTGATGACCCGGACCAGCCAGCGGCCGCGCCCTGCCACGTTCGCCGGGTGGTCGGCGCCGAGCGAATTGACGAATGCGTTGGCCAAGGCGGCGATCACGTCGGACTGCTCGGCCAATTCAGCGCCGATCGGCGGGGCTGTCGTCGCGAACCAGGCGGACAACGCAGGGCTTTGGCGGACCAGGCGAAGCGTTGTGACGATGCCGGCGACCAGCCGGTCCCGAGGGTCCTCGATGCCGCGGATACGCTCGTCGATCGCCTCGGACAGCCGATGGGTCTCGCGGTGGACGTAGGCGTTACGCAACGCCTCACGATTGTCGAAATAGCGGTAGAGCGTTGCGCGGGAACACCCTGCGGCCTTGGCGATCTCGTTCATGCCCACCGAACCGGGATCGTGGCGGGTGAACAGCTCCTCGGCGGCGTCGAGGATACGGTCGGCGGCCACCTCGGTGCGACGCTCCGAAAGCCAGTTGTTGGCCGCCATCTACGACCCGACCCGGAACGGGACCGATAGCGGGCGCCGCACATAGCTGCCACCGGCCCACACGATGCCGGCTTCGTCGACCTCGAAATCGGGGCAGCGGGAGAGCAATTCAGTCAATGCGACCCGCGACTGCATTCGGGCCGCAGCTGCGCCCAGGCAGTGGTGGGCGCCGTGGCTGAAGGTCAGGATATTGCGCGGGCGCCGCTGCACGTCGAGTTCTCCGGCGTCCGAGCCGAATTGGCGTTCGTCGCGGTTGCCCGAGCCGTAGACCAGCAACACCCGGCGGCCGGCCGCCACGTTGGTGTCGCCGATGGTTACGTCGCTCGTGACGGTGCGGGCCAGCGCTTGGGCCGGCGTGGTGAGTCGCAGGAACTCGTCGACGGCGCCGGGGATCAGGTCCGGCTGTTCGACGAGCAGACGCCGCTGGTCGGGTCGCTGGTGCAACAACTGCACCGAACCGCCCAACATGCCAGTGGTGGTGTCGTTTCCGCCGGTGACCATCGTGAACGTGAACGCCAGCACCGACAGCGTGCCGGCGATGTCGCCGTCGGCGCCGACACCCGCGGCGACCAGATGCGAGATGGTGTCGTCTTCGGGTTCGGTGCGGCGGCGTTCGATCAGCTCGGTGAAGTAAGCCATCATCGACCCGACCGCGTCACCGACTGTTTCCAGCGCGGCCGCGACGCCGCCCTCGGCGGTGTTGGCCGCCACGATGGCTTCGGTCCAGCCGTCGAACTGTGAGCGGTCCTCTTCCGGAACACCGAGGTAGTGGGCCACGACCATCGACGGCAGCGGCTTGAAGAGTTCCGCGACGATGTCGCCGCCGCCGTTCGCGAGCAGCCGCTCGATGCGCTGCACGACGAATTCGCGTACCTTCGGCTCGACCGCCTCCACCTGTCGTGGCGTGAAACCGCGTGCCACCAGCTTGCGGAACTCGGTGTGCACCGGCGGGTCTTGCATCACCATCGGTGGATTGTCTTGCAGTCCAATGAGTTCCAGGTCGTTGTAGTTGACCGTCAGACCGCGCGCCGACGAGAAGGTCTCGTGGTCGCGCGCTGCTGCCCAGATGTCGGCGTGCCTGGTCAGCACGTAGTAGTCGTCATCGGGCCGGTTGGGTGGCACCACGTGGTGCACCGGGTCGTGGTCGCGTAGCGCGCGGTACATCGGCCACGGGTTGGGCCACGTTTCGGCGGTGGCGAGATTGAAGCGAGGCTCGTGAGACAGAGTAGCTGTCATGTCTTATTAGTACGACAATTAGCAGCTGATGTCAACCGACCCTTGCAACCTGCACACGCACGCCGGTCCCTCCGTAGGTGTGGTTCGAGTTCCGCCTACCTACCCGGTGAAGGTGGAGCGAGGCGAAAATTTCATCACGGTTTCAGTTGAGCAAAGGTACTGCAGCTTACCCGCGATGCGAGGGCCGATATCGCCTGTTTGGCTTTAGTGTTGCCTGCTATGGCCGGACTGGACAATTCCGTGAAGTGCTGGCGCACAGCGCTGCACGCAACCGTGACGGCATTGATCGTTGCCATCCCCGGACTCGCCATCACCCCCGTAGCTCATGCGGCGGCGGCCACGGCGACGTTGTCGGTGGAACATACGTGGCAGACCGGTTTCATCGCCCACTTCACCGTCGCCAACTCTAGCGCAGTGCCGCTCAACGATTGGAAGCTTGAATTCGACTTGCCGGTGGGAGAATCCGTCTCGCACACGTGGAATAGCACCCTCGTGCAATCTGGCACGCACTATGTTCTGACCCCTGCGAATTGGAATCGCATCATCGCACCCGGGGGTTCAGCCACCGGTGGTCTACGAGGCGTGCTGACCGGTTCCTACTCGCCACCGTCGAATTGTGTGTTCAACGGGCAATATCGTTGCACCTAGAAGCGACCGCGCACTGGGGTTCGACCGCTCCGAGGCCCACCAACCCCGAGCCTAGATTTGCCAGTCGTTGGACCCGTCGTGCCTGGAGTAGGTGCCGCCGCTGGAGTTGGTCACCACGATGGGATCACCGGCGTTGAAGTTGTCGAAGAACCATTTCGCGTTGCTAGGGCTGATGTTGATGCAGCCATGACTGACGTCGCGCTTGCCCTGGTCATCCACCGACCATGGAGCGCTGTGTACGAAGTCGCCGCTGTCATCGAACCGAACGGCTAGCTCGACGGTCGTCTTGTATCCGTACGCCGAGTTGACCGGAACACCGTAGGTCGAGGAATCCATGACTACCGAGGGCATCTTCTCTTGGACGTAGTAGGTGCCGTTTGGGGTTTGGTGGCCGCCGGACGCCATCCCCATCGACATGGGGATGGTCTTCTCCACGGCCCCATTGCGGGTGACGGTCAGTTGGTGCGTGGCGTCGTCAGCCGTAGCCATCAGGCTGTCTCCCGTTTGGAAGCTGGACACTGTGCCACCCGCATCGACGGTAACCGCGGTGTGCGCGGGCCAGAAGCTCAGCGGGCGCCAGCGCAGCTGCGTGGGCTTCATCCAGTAGAACTTGCCGGGAACCGGCGGGACCGAAGAGACGTGGACGGCGTTTTCGGCTGCACCGGAGTCATCGACGAGCCCCGGGAAGTTGACGATGATCGGCTGGGCCACACCCACCGTCGCGCCGTTGGCAGGAACGATCCTCGGCGGCCCGAATGGCGCCGCGCCAGTGAACGGCGCCGGGTCCTGCCCAGCACCGGGGCCCGCGAGAACCCCTGGATCTCCCGGATCCGGGTCCGCCAGCGCGGGACCTGTACCCAGCACCAGCACCCAACCCAATATCGAAGCCGCTCCGGCTGCCTTTAGAGCGGCGAAGAGGCTTCCCCTCGTCCAGCCCGACATATACATCCCTCCAGTCACTTCGTCGAAACAGTCTCGCATAATGCCCAGGCCGACTATTTCCCTCTCACCCGGCCCGGCGATCGTGCGCGCGGATGGGTCAATCCCGTTGCAGCTGCGCGGGTGTTATCGGCGTGGTCGCTGCGCCCAAGCCGTGCTGGCGGGCCGAGTCTCCGAAGTTGTGGATAACCGTACGGTTCTAGGATCCGTCACGAAGTTGAGAAAAGCGCGTCCGCCATTTTGGTGAGAATTCTGCAAAGTGGCTGGTCGAGGTGTCGCTGTCCGCCATGTTGTTTCAGAACCGACATCAGCGGTAGTTGGCGAGTTGTTTGCCCACCTCATAGCGACAACCGCGTGCCGTGCCCGCCCGAAATTGTCGCTGCGAGGCGGGCACATCGGTGTTTCCCGGCGGCTGGAGATTGCTGTGACAGACGTGACTGTCGCACGGCCTCCCCGTCAGACGCCCGCGCCCGGGTTCAGGATGCCCAGCGGGTCCAACGCATCCTTGATGCGGCGGTTGAGCGCCATGGCGTCGGGTCCGAGGTAGCCGGCCAGCCATGGGCGCTTCAACCGCCCGATTCCGTGTTCGCCGGTGATCGTGCCGCCCAGATCCAAGGCGAGGTCCATGATCTCCCCGTAGGCCAGCTGGGCTTGCTCGCTCATCGCAGGGTCGGCGGGGTCGTAAACGATCAGCGGATGGGTGTTGCCGTCGCCTGCGTGCGCGATCACCGAGATCAGCAGCTGGCGTTCGGCGGCAATCCGAGCGATCCCGCCGACCAGGTCGGCCAGCGCGGGCAGCGGCACGCCGACGTCTTCGAGCAGTAGTGGACCCTTGGCCTCCACCGCCGGAATCGCGAACCGCCGGGCAGCGACAAACGCCTCGCCCTCGTCGGGATCGTCGGTCGAAAACACCTCGGTCGCACCGTGTTTGGTGAACACCTCGGCCATGATTTCGGCGTCTTCGCTACCGGCACTGCCGCGTTCGTCGGAGGCCCCCAGCAGCAGCGCGGCGGCACCGCGGTCCAGGCCCATCCGCAGCTTGTCCTCCACCGCGTTGATCGCTACCGAGTCCATGAACTCCAACATCGCCGGGCGTAGCCGTGCGGTCACCGCGAGTACCGCCTCGGCAGCGGCTTGCACCGACGCGAAATTGGCGACCACCGTGCTAAACGGCTGCTGCCGCGGCACCAAACGCAGCGTCACCTCGGTGATCACGCCCAGTGCGCCTTCACTGCCGACGAAAAGCTTCGTCAGACTCAGCCCGGCGACGTCCTTGAGCCGGGGGCCGCCCAGCCGGACCGCGGTGCCGTCGGCCAGCACCACTTGCACGCCGAGCACGTAGTCGGTGGTGACGCCGTACTTCACGCAGCACAGGCCGCCGGCGTTGGTCGCGATGTTGCCACCAATACTGCAGATCTCGTACGACGACGGGTCGGGCGGATACCACAGGCCATACTCGGCGACCGTTTTCTTCACCTCGGCGTTGAGCAGCCCAGGTTGGCAGACCGCAATCCGGGTGACCGGGTCGACGACGATGTCGCGCATTTTTTCCGTCGACAGCACGATCCCGCCGTCCACCGCGGTGGCGCCTCCGGACAGGCCGGTGCCCATGCCGCGGGTCACCACCGGGACCTGGTGAGTGGTGGCCCAGCGCAGGATGGTCTGGACCTCTTCGGTGCGCCGCGGACGCACCACGCCCACCGGCTTTCCGGCCGACGGATCGAAGGCGCGGTCTTGCCGGTAGGACTCGGTGATCGCGGGGTCGGTGACGACCATCCCCTCGGGCAGCTCGGCGATCAGGCCGGCCAGCACATCCGCGGCCACGACAGCGATCCTACGGACATCGGCCGGCGGCGCTCGTGCACCACTCGTGCACAGTGGAACGGTGAATCTCGCCCACCCGCGTACCGGCGCGCTCTTCGACTCCCCGGTGCCGCCGGGTACCGGTTGGCCCGGCGATCCCGCGACTGCCGGTACGGCGGTGGCGTCGGATCATGCGAAGGTGGCCGCGATGGCCGGGGCCGTTGAATCGCTCGCACAGCTCGACGCCGAGGTGTCGGTGTGCCGCGCCTGCCCGCGGTTGGTTGAGTGGCGCGAGCAGACGGCGCATATCAAGCGGCGGTCGTTCGCCGACCAGCCGTATTGGGGCAGACCCGTTCCTGGCTGGGGTGCGCAGCGGCCGCGGCTGATGGTCGTCGGTCTGGCACCCGCGGCGAACGGGGCCAACCGGACCGGCCGGGTCTTCACCGGCGATAGGTCCGGGGATGTGCTGTACGCGGCGATGCACCGGGCGGGGTTGGCGAATTCGCCGATCAGCGTGGACGCCGCCGACGGCCTGACACTCAACGCCACCCGGGTGCTGGCCGCGGTGCGGTGCGCGCCACCGGCGAATGCGCCGACGCCGGTCGAGCGATCGACGTGCGCGCCGTGGCTGACCGCCGAGTGGTTGCTTACCGGTGCCGACGTGCGGGTCATCGTGGCGCTGGGCGCATTCGGCTGGCGCTCGGCGCTGGACATGGTCCGTTCCGGCGGCGGCCAGATTCCCCGACCGCAGCCGAAGTTCGGTCACGGCGCTGCCGCGACCGTGCGCGCCACTCACGGGGAAGTGGTGCTGCTGGGCTGCTACCACCCCAGTCAGCAGAACACCTTCACCGGCAAGCTGACCACCACGATGCTCGACGACGTCTTCGGCCGGGCTCAGAAGCTGGCAGGTATCCGGGGGGAACGTTCGGCTGCCAATAGGCGTTGACCTGCTCATGCGGCTTTCCGTACTCGATCTCGTCCCCGTGCGCACCGACCAGACCACCGCGGATGCGCTAGCGGCCACCGTGCGGCTGGCGCAGACCGCCGATCGGCTGGGTTACACCCGTTACTGGCTCGCGGAGCACCACAACATGCCGTCGGTGGGCGCGACCAGCCCGCCAGTGTTGATCGCCTATCTCGCGGCCCAGACGTCGCAGTTGCGGCTGGGGTCCGGTGGTGTGATGCTGCCCAACCACGCGCCGCTGGCGGTGGCCGAGCAGTTCGCTTTGCTTGAAGCGGCTGCGCCGGGTCGCATCGACCTCGGCATCGGCCGGGCGCCCGGCTCGGATCCGGTGACATCGTTCATGCTGCGCGGCGCGGCCGGACGAGACGACCGTGACATCGATCAGTTTCCGCAGTATCTGGACCACGTGCGGGCGATGATGAGCGCCCGCGGGGTGCCCGTGCAATTGCGCGACGGCGACTACATTCTCAAGGCCACGCCGGCCGCCGCCAGCGAGCCGCGGCTGTGGCTGCTCGGCTCGTCGATGTATTCGGCGCGGCTGGCAGCGGCCAAGGGGTTGCCGTATGTGTTCGCTCACCATTTCTCGGGCAAGGGCACCGAGGAGGCGCTCGCGCTCTACCGGTCGCAGTTCGTGCCCAGCGAGCTGGCCGCCGAGCCGGTGACATTCCTGACCGTCAACGCCGCGGTGGCCGAAACCCACGAAGAGGCAACGGCATTGATGCTGCCGAACCTGCACATGATGGCCCGGCTGCGGACAGGCCAACCGCTGGGGCCGCTGGAACTCGTCGAGGATGCTCGCGGCGCCGAACTGACGCCGCAACAGCAGCACATCGTCGAGAGCGGGCTCAACCGGGCAGTGCTCGGAACACCCGCCGAGGCCGCCGAACAACTGCACGCACTGGCGAAACGGTTCGACGTCGACGAGGTGATGGTGCATCCCGTCGCGTCGGCGCACCGCGGCACCGATCCTTCCAGCGCCCCGGGCCGCGAGACCACGCTGGAGCTGCTGGCCAAGGAGCTCTTTTAACTAACGAGGCGTGAGAACGACAACCGGAATCGGCCGCGACGTCTTTTTCTGGTAGGCCTCGTACCGGTTGCTGTTGTTCTTGTTGACGATCTGCCACAGCCGAGCGTAATCCGGGTCATCGGGTAGCACCGGGCGGGCCGTTACACCGAATCGCTTTGGACCGACGTTGATTTCGACGTTCGGGTTGGCCTTCAGATTGTGATACCAGCCAGGCGCCTTCGGGCCGCCGCTATTCGAAGCGACGATCAGGTAGTCCTCGCCGTCGCGGGCGTAGGTCAGCGACGTTGTGCGGGCCTGGCCGGTCTTGGCGCCGACGGTGTGCAACAGCAGGCTTGGTATTCCCAGCGCGTGATGTCCGATCCAACCGTTCGTTTTCTGGTAGACGGTGTCGTGAATCCGCAACACTTGCGGCAGCACACCTTGCTCAAACCAGGACGGAAGAGGCATACCCCCAGTATTACCGGCCGGCGTCGATCTCCGCCAGCGCGTCCCGCAGGAGCTGACCGGTCGCTTCGCGGTCGGGGTCGCGGCGCAGTAGCAGCCCCTTGGCAACCGAGAGTTTGTCGCCGTTGCGCCGCGGCAGCACGTGCAGGTGAATGTGGAACACCGATTGGAAGGCGGCCGACCCGTCGTTGATGCCGACATTGGTGGCGTCGGCCAACTCCGTCGCGCGTGCGGCCTTGGCGATCCGCTGTCCGATCGCCACCATGTCAGCCAATGTTTCCGGTGGGGTGTCGGTGAGATCTACCGTGTGCTGTTTGGGCACCACCAGCGTGTGGCCGCGGGTAAACGGGCGGATGTCGAGGAAGGCCAGGTAGCCGTCGTCATCGTAGATGCGGATGGCCGGGGCCTGGCCGGCGACGATGGCACAGAACACACACGACATTCCGCCACGGTAACGGTTCGACTCAGCCTGCGTGCTTATCCGCCTACGGCTTCGGCGATCGCGCTGATCGCCCGGTCGAGGATGGCCCGCGTGGTGGCGAAGTTCAGCCGCGCGAATCCCGAACCCACCGTGGCGCCGAATGGGATGCCCGGGCTGAGCGCCACCTTGGCCGTCGACAGCAGCTGCTCTGCGGGTTCGACCGGCAGGTTCAGCGCACGGAAATCGACCCACGACATGTAGGTGGCCTCCGGGGTATTGACCTTCACCCCCGGACTCGACGCGGGCAGGGTTTCCGCCAGGTGGTCGCGGTTGGCCTGTAGGTAGCCGAGCAGCTGGTCGAGCCAGTCGGCCCCGTGGTCGTAGGCGGCGATGTTGGCGCGGATACCGATGGTGGACACACCCATTTTGTGCAGCTTGTTGATGAGTTCCCACTCGCGGGCGTCCTGCTCGTTGGACAGGATGACCTGTGCGCAAATCAGACCCGGCAGGTTCCACCCTTTGGAGGCCGACATCAGTGTGACGACCGTGTGCGCGGCCGTGTCGGATACCGAGGCCGCGGCGATGTGCGGCCGTCCGTAGACCAGCGGTCCGTGAATCTCGTCGGCGATGACCCGGGCGTGATGGCCCGCCGCGATGTCGACGATCGCCCGAAGCTCGTCGTCGCGGTATGCGGTGCCCAGCGGGTTGTTCGGATTGCAGAGAATCAGCGATCCGGCCCCGCCTGCGAATGCAGCGTCAAGCGCATCCAGATCCAGTACGTATCTGCCCGAATCATCCTGCAGCATAGGGATTTCCACTCGTTGGCGCCCGGTGATCCGAAAGAGATCGAAAAACGGCATATACGCGGGGACGGGCAGCACGACTGGACTCTCGGGTCTGGTGAGAAAGTTGATGACGAGTTCCATTCCCTTGAGGACGTCCGGAACAACGCGAACCCAATCGGGCGCAACGCGCCAGCCGTAACGGCGTCGGCACCAGTCGGCGGTCGCCCGCGGGAGGGTGTCCTCTCGGAAGGCCGGATAGCCGAATTCCTCGTCGGCGACGCAAGCCCGGATGCCGTCGAGTACCGCCGGTGCGGTGGGGAAGTCCATCTCGGCGATCCACAGCGGCAATACGTCGGACCCGAAATGGTTCCACTTGATCGTCTTGCGCCCGCGAAGGTCCTGCTCGGTCAATTGATCGAACGCGGTGTCGCCCATAGCAGTAGTGTGCCTCGACGTGGACGATGCAGAACTGGCCTTCGCGGGAGCTGCCGAACAGGTGCGGATGCTGGCCGCAGGCACCGTCACCGCACCGGCGCTACTCGAGATTTACCTGGAGCGCATCGCGCGGCTGGATCCCCAGTTGCGCAGCTACCGCGCAGTGCTGGCTCAGACTGCGCGCCAAGAGGCCGCGGCCGCGCAGCACCGTATTGACACCGGCGAGCGACTGCCGCTGCTGGGCGTCCCGGTTGCGATCAAAGACGACGTCGATGTCGACGGCGAAGTCACAGCGTGCGGCAGCGGCGCGGCGTCGACTGCCGCAGTCCGCGACGCGGAGGTAGTCAGCCGGCTGCGCGCCGCGGGCGCGGTGATCATCGGCAAAACCAACGTGCCCGAATTGATGATCTTCCCGTTCACCGAATCGCTGACGTTCGGGGCGACCCGCAATCCATGGAACACCGCGCTCACGCCGGGCGGCAGCAGCGGCGGCAGTGGTGCCGCGGTGGCCGCCGGCCTGGCGCCGCTGGCGCTGGGCTCGGACGGCGGCGGCTCGATCCGCATTCCGTCGGGGTGGTGCGGTTTGTTCGGGCTGAAGCCGCAACGCGATCGGGTGCCGCTGGCACCCCACGACGACGCGTGGTGCGGGCTGAGCGTCAACGGCCCGATCGCCCGCTCAGTCGAAGACGCGGCGTTGTTTCTGGATGTGACGACCGCGATGCCCGGTCCCGACGGTGGATTCGTCGCCGCTGCGACCAAGGACCCTGGTCGACTGCGAATTGCGTTGAGCACAAAGGTTCCACCGCCGCTGATCGCCAAGGTCGGCAAGGAGCAACGGGCGGCGGTCGACGAGGCCGGCGCATTACTGCGCGACCTCGGCCACGACGTCGTCGTGCGCGACCCGGACTATCCACCGGCGGCCATCTACGCCAATTTCTTGCCCCGGTATTTCCGGGGGATCTACGAAGACGTCCGCAAGCTGCCGCACCAAGACCGGCTGGAGAAGCGGACCCGCAGCATGGCGCGTATCGGGTCGCTGCTTTCCGAGCGGCGGATGGCGACGGTGCGAGCGGGGGAGTCGGCGGTGGCCGAGCGGATCCAATCGATCTTCGACGACGTCGACGTCGTCATCACGCCCGGCAACGCCACCGGACCCTCCCGGATCGGGGCTTACCAACGCCGCGGCGGCATTTCGAGCCTGCTGTTGGTATCGCAGCGGGTGCCCTTCTTCGAGATATGGAATCTGACCGGTCAGCCCGCCGCCGCCGTGCCGTGGGGGCTTGACCGCGACGGGGTTCCGCTGTCGATTCAGCTGGTCGGCCGCCCGAGTGACGAGGCGACGCTGCTGTCGTTGAGTACGCAGATCGAGGCCGCCAGACCGTGGGCGCAGCGGCGCCCGCCGGTGTCATGACGGTGCGATCACCTGCCAGGCCTTTAGTTTCTCATCCGCCGGCATTGCGCGGGCCGGGCTGGTCGACGGCAACAGTTGGTAGCTCACCGGCACGTCGACCTCGACCAGTCGTCCGAAAAGCCGCTCCGCAGTGCGGCCGTTGAAGCAGATTCGTTCAATAGACCGGTAAGCGGCGAACAGCTGGCCAAATTCATTGGCCACCAGGCTTTTCGGATCAATTTTGGCATCCGAGCTACCAACGCGACGGCACTTGTGCAGCACGTCCCATAGCGCCACACCGTGGGATTGCAGTGCGGCCAGCCGGGTTTCGTAGGGTGCGTCTGCGTCGAAGCCGAAGAGTGCACTGGTGATCGGCCAGAACGCATTTCGTGGGTTGCCGTAATACTGGCGGGCTGCCAATGACTGGACGCTGGGGAAGGATCCCAGGATCAGCAGCCCGGCGGCGTCGTCAACGACAGGCGGGAACCCGTGCAGAAGCGGTGCGGTCATCGACCCACATGATGCCCCGCCGCGTTATACGTTGGCGATGTGGACGACAAGGTCGACCCGTACGTTACTGACAAGCTGCTCGACGGTCTGGAGGGCAGCGCACGCGCCGAGCGTGCCGAGCTGATCGAGTGGCTGTTCGCGCAGGGCGTTACCGCCGACGAGATCCAGAGCTCGCCGAATCCCATGCTGGCGGCGTCGCGCCGGCTGATGGGTGACGACAGCGATTACGTCTCGACGCGGGAGATCAGCGAGGCGGCCGGTATCGACCTGGAAATGCTGCAACGCGTGCAACGCGCCATCGGGTTGGTGCGGGTCGAGGACCCCGACGCGGCCGTGCATCTGCGCGCCGACGGGGCGGCCGCCGCACACGCTAAGGAGTTCCTCGCGCTCGGCATCCAGCCCGACCAAGTGGTACAGGTCGTTCGCATTCTCGCCGAAGGCCTTTCGCATGCCGCCGAAGTCATGCGCTACACCGCCCTGTCGGCCATCTTGCAGCCCGGTGCCACAGAACTGGAGACCGCGAAGAGATCTCTGGCGTTGACCAGCCAGATCACCCCGCTGCTCGGGCCGATGATCGAAGACATGCTGCTTATGCAGTTGCGGCACATGATGGAGACCGAAGCCATCAACGCCAGTGAGCGGGCCGCAGGTGCCCCGCTGCCCGGTGCGCGCCAGGTCTCCGTCGCTTTCGCCGATCTGGTCGGCTTCACCCGGCTGGGCGAGGAGGTGCCGCCCGAGGAGCTGGGCCAACTGGCCAACCGGCTCGCCGATCTCGCCCGCGACGTGGCGGCCCCACCGGTGCGGTTCATCAAGACGATCGGCGACGCGGCGATGTTCGTGTGCGCCGAACCGGCGCCGCTGCTGGACGCGGTGCTCAAGCTCGTCGAGGTCACCGAAGGCGACAACGACTTTCCCCGGCTGCGGGCCGGCATCGCGTCGGGCCCGGCGGTGTGCCGAGCCGGGGACTGGTTCGGCAGCCCGGTGAACATGGCGAGCCGGGTGACGGCGGCGTCGCGACCGGGCGCGGTGCTGGCCGCCGAGTCGGTGCGAGATGAACTCGGCGATGCCGCGGGCTTCAGTTGGTCGTTCGCCGGCGCGCGTCACCTCAAGGGCATCAAGGGCGAGCCGAAGCTGTTCCGCGCTCGGCGCGGCGAGGGCGAGAGCTGATCAGCCAACCGACCGGGCCCGACGCCCGCGTGGTGTTCGCTGGGAGTGAAAGGCCTTTGACGTCGGTTGTAATCATGTAATCATGTAAGCATGAAACACCAACATGGACACGGTCGGCGCTCCGGCCGCCCCGGCGGCTGGCAGCAAGCCGGCCAGCCTGATGCCGGCGACGCCGCGGACTGGTTCGCCGGACGCTTGCCCGACACCTGGTTCGACGGAGACCCGACCGTCGCCGTCGACCGGGAAGAGATCACCGTCATCGGCACATTGCCCGCCCCCGAAGGCTCGAAGACAGACGAGAGCGAAGCTCACGCCGCGGGTCGTGCCTCGCGATTTCGCGAGGAGACCCGATCGGAGCGGATGAACATCGCCGACGAGGCGCAGGGCCGCTACGGACGCAAGGTTTCCTGGGGCGTCGAGGTCGGTGGCGAGCCGATCTTGTTCACCCACATTGCGGTTCCGGTCATGACTCGGTTGAAACAGCCGGAGCGCCAGGTGCTCGACACTCTGGTCGACGCCGGTGTGGCCCGGTCTCGCTCGGATGCGCTGGCCTGGTCGGTCAAGCTGGTCGGCGAACACACCGAAGAATGGCTGGCCAAGCTGCGCGACGCGATGTCCACGGTCGACGATCTGCGCGCCGAAGGCCCCGAAATCTAGGCCCGGGTCATTTGGTAGTAGGCACCACGGCGGGCCAGCAGGTCGCTGTGGTTGCCCTGCTCCACGATCTTGCCCGACTCCATCACCAGGATGACGTCAGCGTCGCGGATCGTCGAAAGACGATGGGCGATAATAAAACTCGTCCGGTCACGGCGAAGTTCATGGGTGGCTTTGGCGATCAGCAGCTCGGTGCGAGTGTCCACCGAGCTGGTCGCCTCATCCAGGATCAGCAGCTGCGGCCGGGCGAGAAATGCTCGCGCAATCGTGATCAGCTGCTTTTCGCCGGCGCTGATGTTGCTGCCGCCGTCACTCACCCAGGTCTGATACCCATCGGGCAGCGTATGTACGAACCGGTCCACATAAGCCGCCTTGGCCGCTTCGATCACCTCGTCGGCGCCGGCGTCTGGTCGTCCATAGGCGATGTTCTGCTCGACCGTCCCGCTGAACAGCCAGGTGTCCTGCAGCACCATCCCGATGCGGGATCGCAGTGAATGGCGGCTGATTGTCGCGATGTCGACGCCGTCGATCAGGATCTGGCCGGAGTCGACGTCGTAGAAGCGCATCAGCAGATTCACCAGCGTCGTCTTGCCCACCCCGGTCGGTCCGACGATCGCCACGGTGCTGCCCGGTTCGGCGGTGAAGGAGAGGCCCTCGATCACCGGGGTGCCGGGGTGATAGCCGAAGCTCACCTGGTCGAATTCCACACGCCCTGTTGGTCCTTCACCGTTGGGCGAGGGCAGTGGTGTCTCACGGTCCGGAGGTTCTTCGGGCTCGTCGAGCAGGTCGAAAACCCGCTCCGCACTGGCCACCCCCGATTGCAGAGTGTTGTACATCGAGGCCACCTGGTTCAGCGGCCCGTTGAACTGGCGTACGTACTGGATGAACGCCTGGATGCTGCCCACGGTGATCTGCCCGGTTGCCACCTGCACGCCGCCAACCACCGCCACCGCGACATAGCTGAGGTTGCCGATGAACGTCGTCGCCGGCGACACCAGCCCGGAGATGAGTTGTGCACCGAAGCTCGCCCGGTAGACCTCGTCGTTGCGGCGGCGGAACTCGTCTTCGATCCGGGCGCGCTGGCCGAATGTCCTGATCAGGGTGAAACCGCTGTAGCTCTCTTCGATGTAGGCGTTGAGCCGTCCGGTGTTGGTCCACTGCGCGACGAATAACCGCTGTGAACGTCGGGCGATCGCCCGCGTCGCCAGCACCGACAGCGGCACGGTCAGCAGGGTGATCCCGGTCAGCAGCGGCGAGATGGTCACCATCATCACCAGTACCGCCGCCACTGTCAGTACCGCGCTGAGCAGTTGGCTGATCGTCATCGACAGCGACGTCTGGAGGTTGTCGATGTCGTTGGTGACCCGGCTGAGTACCTCGCCTCGCTGCCGGTTGTCGAAGTAGGCCAGTGGCAGCCGGTGCATCTTTTCCTCGACGTCGGACCGCAACGCCTGCAGCGTCCGCCGCACCGTCACGTTGAGCAGCCGGGCCTGCATCCAAATCATCAGCGCGGCAACAAGATACATGGCAAGAGCCACCGCCAGCGTCCGGGCGACCGCGCTGAAGTCAACACCCTGGCCCGGAATCACATGCATCCCGGAGAGCAGGTCGGCGAAGGCGTTGTTGCCGTGGGCCCGCGCGGCCGCGACGGCTTGGTCCTTGGTGATACCTGCGGGCAGTCGCCGGCCGATCACGCCGTTGAACAGCAGGTCGGTGGCATGGCCAAGGATGCGAGGGACCACGACGCCGACCGCGGTACCGCCGACGCTCAGGGCGGTTACCGCGACGGCCGTCCGCCGCTGCGGCGCCAACTGCTTCACCAGCCGCACGGCCGACCCCGTGAAGTTCCGCGCCCGCAACGCGGGGGAGAGGCTCCGCGTCGCTTCGTACTGGTCGCCGCAGTCACCGCGGACCGCCCACGGTCGCGTCCAAGGACTGCGATTCGGCGAATTCCCGGTAGGTGGGGCACTCGGCCAGCAGCGATTCGTGGGTGCCCACATCGAGCACGCGTCCGTCGTCGAGCACGATCACCTGATCGGCATCGATGATGGTCGAGATACGTTGGGCGACAACGATCACGGTCGCATCAGCGGCGATCTCGGCCAACCTGGAGCGGACCAGCGCGTCGGTGTGCACATCGAGTGCGGAAAAGGCGTCGTCGAACACATAGATCGCCGGACGGCGGATCACTGCTCGCGCGATCGCCAACCGCTGCCGCTGCCCGCCGGAGAAATTGATGCCGCCCTGTGCGACGCGCATCTGCAGGCCGTCGGCGTTTGCGCGCACGAATTCGTCGGCAGCCGCTATTCGCAGCGCGTCCCACATCTCTTCGTCGTTGGCGTCCGCCTTGCCGTAGCGCAGGTTTTCGGCGACGGTCCCAGAGAACAGGTAGCCGCGTTGGGGCACCAGGCCGATGGTGGACCAGAGTTCGTCGATGTCCTG
This sequence comes from uncultured Actinomycetota bacterium, assembly GCA_963833915.1. GTDB lineage: Bacteria > Actinomycetota > Actinomycetes > Mycobacteriales > Mycobacteriaceae > Mycobacterium. Next base: position 232,275 of record CAWHZO010000012.1, on the reverse strand, counting down.
GTCGCGAACGTCGACGCCGTCGACGAAGACCGCTCCGGTGGTCACGTCGTACAACCGGCAGATCAGCGCCACCAGCGTCGACTTTCCCGAGCCGGTGCTGCCGATGATCGCGGTGCTGGTGCCGGGCAACGCGGTCAGCGAGATATCCTGCAGCACAGCCCGATCCGCGCCAGGATAGCGGAATGATGCGCCCTCGAGTTGGACCACTCCTCGGCTATCCGGGGGTGGCCGTACCGGATTCTGCGGACTAACCACCGCCGGGGTAGCCGACAACACCTCGGTGATCCGTTCTGCGCACACCGCGGCCCGCGGCAATACCATCACGGCCATCGTGGCCATCAACACCGCCATCAGGATCTGGGTGAAGTACGCGAGAAACGCGATGAGGGACCCGACTTGCATCCGTCCGCTGTCGATGCGCAAGCCACCGAACCAGATCAGCGCCACGCTGGAGCAATTGATGGTCAGGGTGGTCACCGGCAGCATCAGCGCCTGCCAATTGCCGGCGCTTTGCGCGGTGTTGGACAGGGCGAGGTTGGCTTCGTCGAACCGCTGACGTTCGAATGGCTCACGCGCGAACGCCCGGACCACGCGCACGCCGGACAGCTGCTCGCGCATGACCCGGTTGATGTTGTCGATCAGCCTCTGCATGCTGCGGAAGATCGGCAGCGTATTCGAGATGATCCAGTAATTGGCTGCGACGAGTATCGGGACGCTGACCAGCAGCAGCCAGGACAGCCCGGCGTCCTGATGGATTGCCATGAAGATTCCGCCCACGCACATGATTGGCGCGGCGACCAGCACGGTGCAGGCCATCTGCACCAGAAATTGGATCTGGCGGACGTCGTTGGTGGTGCGGGTCAGCAGCGTCGGCGCGCCGAACCGGGCGGTCTCGTGCTCAGAGAACGTGGTGACCTGGTGGAACATCGCCGAGCGTAGATCGCGGCCGAACCCCATACCCGTCCGGGAGCCGAAGTAGACCGCGCCGACAGAACACAGCACCTGCAGCCCGGTGACCGCGAACATCAGCCAGCCGAGCCGGACAATGGTGGCGGTGTCGCCTTTGGCGATACCGTCATCGATGATGGTGGCGTTTACCGTCGGCAGATACAGCGAGGCCAGGGTGCTGACCAACTGCAGCATCATCACCGCCGCGACCAGCCATCGGTACGGCCGGACGAACTGGCGCAGCAGGGCCAGGAGCATCTGGTAACTGTTGCACACCGCCAGACGTCGGGCCGGCCCGATCGCCGCGTGGTTCGTGCCTGCGCAGCGCCCGCAAATTGATAAGAAGCCACAGCTCACCGCGTGTGCAATGGTTGCCCAAAGGTGGTGCAGCTACAGTGCAACCTGTGATCACCAGAAGGTGCGGGTAGCGGTGCGGCGTGACGTGGCGGCGCTTGCCCTGGCGGCAGCGACCTTGATTCCGATGGCGGCCGCGTGCTCTGATTCGGGCTCCAACCAATCCCAGTCGCCCCAGTCGTCTGCGCCGGCGTCGGGGCAGGGTAATCACGGTCCGTTCTTCCCGCAGTGCGGCGGCATCAGCGACGAGACGGTGAACAAGCTGACGCAGCTAAATGGGCTGGTCAACACGGCTAAGAATTCCGTGGGCTGTCAGTGGCTCGCCGGCGGCGGGATCCTGGGCCCACACTTCTCCTTCTCCTGGTACCGCGGGAGCCCGATCGGACGGGAACGCAAGACCGAAGAGTTGTCCCGTTCGAGCGTCGAGGACGTCAACATCAACGGCCACGGTGGCTTCATCGCTGTCGGCAACGATCCCCAGTTGGGTGACTCGCTGTGCGAGGTCGGAATCCAGTTCTCCGACGATTTCTTTGAATGGTCGGTGAACTTCAGCCAGAAACCGTTCCCCGATGCCTGCAACGTCGCCAAAGAACTGGCGCGTCAAACGATTGCGAACTCTAAATGAGTGCCACCGTGCGTCGTCGGGTCCTCGTGGGCGTGGCGGTGCTGGCCACCGCGCTATCCGTATCGACCGGCTGCACGAGGTCGGTGGCCGGCACCGCGGAGAAAGCGGGCGCCGGTGACGACGTGCCGCGCAACAACAATTCCGAGCAGCAGTACCCGAACCTGCAGAAGGAATGCGAGATACTGACCACCGACGTGCTGGCCAAGACGGTGGGTGCCGATCCGCAAGACATTCAGAGCACGTTCGTCGGTGCGATCTGCCGCTGGCAGGCGGCCAACCCCGGCGGTTTGATCGACATCACCCGGTTCTGGTTTGAGCAGGGCAGCCTGGCCAACGAGCGCAAGGTTGCCGAGGGGCTGAAATATCAGATCGAGAATCGAGCGATCGCCGGGGTGGCGTCGATTGTGATGCGGCCAAACGATCCCAACGGTTCGTGCGGGGTCGCCAGCGACGCCGCGGGTGTGGTCGGGTGGTGGGTCAACCCACAGGTACCTGGCATCGACGCCTGCGCACAGGCCCTCAAACTCATGGAGTTGACGCTCTCGACGAACTCCTGATATCAAATTCTGAATGGGGGGGTGCGCTGGTCAATTATGCAAGCGCGCCAGATGATGCATCCGTGACGCAGAATTTACGTCAAAGCGATTGATAGAGTTTATTTTTTTTGCCGCCGAAAAGCATCACCACTCAATAGGGTTGAGCGATACCATCGATCAATGTCTGAAACGCCTTCACACGAACCTTCTTCCGCGCCAGCGGAGACCACCGGAGCTGTCGCTGCGCCTTCGCCCAGGCATGAGGCCACGCTCGCTCCGTCTCCAGCCCCAGCCCCGTCGAAGTTCTCCCGGTGGGCGTCGTTGGCGGCCTTGATAATTGCGGTGCTCGCCGTCGCGGCGGCCGTCCTCGGATGGTTTTACCCGAACAAGAGCGCGTCGTCCGCGCCCACGTATAGCGACCAACAGCAAAAAGACGCGAAAAAGCATATCTGTGAGACGTTCAGGATCGTCGATCACGCTGCGGTCCGGAGTTCGCACCTCAAGAACCCGGAGAACGGTGGGCCGATCGGCGGCCTCTCGGTCCTGACGGCGAAGAACTTTGCGTACTACGCGGGTGGCGCGTTCCTGCGCGACCGATTGAACCTAGAACCTGCGACCCCATCCGAGCTGGCGAAGCCCGCTAACGAATTAGCCACCGACCTCCAGGAGCTCGGCATCGGATCTCTCGCCGGTGCGAAGGAATTCGGGCAGGAAGAATTGCTTCATGGTCTCGACGACAAGATCAAGACGGTAGGCGAGATCTGCAAGCAGTGATCGGTGCCTGGAGCGCGACCGACTCAGCGCGGCACATGGAAATCGGCGAGCTCGCCGGAACCGAGTTCGAGGTCGCTCCAGCTGCGCGTAAATCGCAGCACCGCCACCGCCGATGTCGGAAATTTGGTTGAAATGCGTTCGGCGGCATCGGTGTTGGCGTTGTCGGGTTTGGTCAGTCCCAGTGCTACCTGGGTCATCGTCGGCTCATGTGCGACGACCAGCAGGACCGCGGCGCCGTCGCCGACGCCGTTGATCTCAGCGATCACCGTTCCCGCGGTGGCGTCGTAGAGCCGGTCGACGTAGCGGACTGGCGCCTCGATGCCGGTGTGCGCCAACGTTTCGCGTGCGCGGGTCGCCGTCGAGCACAGCACCGCGTCGATCGCAGGCAAATTCGTCCGCAACCAGTCACCGGCCAGGCCGGCTTCTCGCTGACCGCGCGGTGCCAGCGGCCGGTCATGGTCCGCCACCCCGTCGGGATAGGCCGACTTCGCATGCCGCAGCAGCACCAGCGTGCGGTCGTGGTCGCTCACTCGATTCAGGCTACCGGGCGATTTCGCTCAGAGGCGGGCAGAGCGGATACCGCGGACTAAACGGGCATCTTTAGTGAGTCAACGCGTACCGCCTCTACCAGGGGCTGATGTGGCAGATGTGACTGCTGGGCATCGATGAGGTAATCCCTGCTAGTCAACGTCCGACGAATGTCAGACCTGCCGATCGAGGTCCACGGACTTGTCGGCGCCGAGTCCTACACTCGCGGTGCCCGGTAGCAGACCGGTCGGATACAACACAGAAGGGACGGGACCGCAATGCGATTCGTGCATACCGCCGACTGGCAACTCGGCATGACCCGTCACTTCCTCGCGGGCGAAGCGCAGCCGCGTTACTCGGCGGCACGTCGGGACGCCGTGGCCGGCCTGCGTGCACTGGCCGCCGACATGGGTGCGGAGTTCGTCGTGGTGGCCGGCGATGTCTTCGAACACAACCAGCTGGCACCGCCGGTGATCAGTCAGTCGCTGGAAGCCATGCGCGCCATCGGGGTTCCGGTCTACTTGCTTCCCGGCAATCACGACCCGTTGGACGCGTCGTCGGTGTACACCAGTGCCCTGTTCACCGCCGAGTGCCCGGCCAACGTGACGGTGCTCGATCGGCCCGGGATCCACGAGGTCCGGCCCGGCCTGCAGATCGTCGCCGCGCCATGGCGATCCAAGGCGCCGACAACCGACCTGGTCGCCGATGTTCTCAGGGATCTTGAGCGCCTGCCGGCTGACGGGGTCACCCGGGTCCTCGTCGCCCACGGCGGTGTCGATGTGCTTGATCCCGACCCCACCAAGCCATCGTTGATCCGGCTGGCCGGCTTGGAAGACGCGTTGGCCCGCGGCGCGGTGCACTACGTGGCGTTGGGCGACAAGCATTCGGTGACCGAAGTCGGCAGCAGCGGCCGGGTGTGGTACTCCGGCTCGCTGGAGGTCACTAACTATGACGATGTCGAGCCGGATCCCGGCCATGTTCTCGTTGTCGATCTCGACGAAACGGATCCGCAGCGCCCGGTCTGCGTCGAGACCCCACAAGTCGGCTGTTGGCGATTTGGCACCCTGCGCCGTGCGGTGGACAACAGCCGCGATATCGCCGATTTGGATCTGAACCTCGATCTGATGGCTGACAAGGACCGAACGGTATTGCGGCTGGCCTTGATTGGCTCACTGACGGTCACCGACCGCGCTGCACTGGATGCCTGCTTGGACAAGTATTCGCGGCTCTTCGCGTCGCTGCGCGTGTGGGACAGTCACAGCGACTTGGCGGTGATACCGGCCGACGGCGAGTTCACCGACCTTGGCATCGGCGGCTTTGCCGCGGCGGCGGTCGAGGAGCTGGTCGCCACGGCGCGCACCGGGGATTCCGAAACCGCCGGTGACGCCCAGACAGCGCTGGCGCTGCTGCTGCGGCTGACTGACCGAGGCCATCAAGGTCGAGGTGCGGCGTGAAGTTGCACCGGCTGGTCCTGACGAACTACCGCGGCATCGACCACCGCGAGATCGACTTCCCCGACCAGGGCGTCGTCGTGGTTTCCGGGGCCAACGAAATCGGCAAGTCTTCGATGATCGAGGCGTTGGACCTGCTGCTGGAATCCAAGGATCGTTCGACAAAGAAAGAAGTCAAGCAGGTCAAGCCGACCCACGCCGACGTCGGATCCGAAGTCACCGCCGAGATCAGTGCGGGCCCTTATCGTTTCATCTATCGCAAGCGCTTCCACAAGAAGTGTGAGACGCAGCTGACGGTCCTGGAGCCGCGTCGCGAACAGCACAGCGGTGACGAGGCGCACGACCGCGTGCAGGCGATGCTGGCAGAGACCGTGGACACCGGGTTGTGGCATGCGCAGCGGGTGTTGCAGTCAGCATCGACGGCGGCGGTGAATCTGTCGGGTTGCGACGCGCTGACCCGGGCACTCGATGTCGCAGCGGGCGACATTGCTGCCCTGTCGGGGACCGAGCCGTTGCTCATCGAGCGGATCGACACGGAGTATGCCCGCTACTTCACCCCGACCGGCCGTCCCACCGGGGAGTGGACGGCGGCCATCAAGGCGCTTCACGATGCCGAGGACGAGGTGCAACATTGCGCCGCGGCCGTCACCGAGGTCGACGAGCGTGTACATCGGCACGCCGCGCTGACCGTCGAGCTGGCCGAGTTGTCGCAGCAGCAGCAGGTCGCCGGTGCCCGGCAGACTGCCGCCCAAGCAGTCGCCGCCAAGGTCGCTCAGCTCGCCGAACAGGTGCGAGAAGCGAAGCTGATTGCTACCGCCGCCACCGCGACCAGCGTAACGTCGACTGGCGCGCACACCGAGCGGCTACGGCTACGGACCGAAACCGACACGCGCACAGCTACAGTCGCGACCCTGGAAGCCGAAGCCCGCGAGGCCGCCGACGCGCAGGCGACGGCGCGCGATGTCACCGTGGCGGCGGATGCCGTCGCCGAAGAGGCCGGTCAGCTACTCGCCGCCGCCCGGCAGCGGGCCGAGACCGCCCGCCGCGTCGTCGACCAACTGGCCCGCCGGGAGGAGACCGCACGGTTGGCCACCAGGCTCGCGAAAATCGACGCCGCGCTGGGCGACCGTGATCGTATCGGCGAAGAGTTGTCGACGATCGCACTGAACAACGACCTGTCTCAGCGGATCGAAAAGGCCGCCGCGGCCGTCGAGCGGGTCCAAGACCAACTCGCATTGGTTTCTGCGACAGTCGAATTCGTTGCGGCCACCGATATCGAACTCGTCATCGGTCAGCAGCGGCTGTCGCTATCGGCCGGCCAAAGCTGGTCGGCCACCGCGGGTTCCACGACCGACGTCGAGGTTCCCGGTATCTTGACCGCGCGATTCACCCCGGGCACATCTGCACTCGATATTCAATCCGAATACGCTGCGGTGCAGGAGACCTTAGCTGCCGCACTGGCCGCAGCACGGGTAGCTGATTTGGCCGAGGCGCGGCACACCGATCAGCGGCGCCGCGAACTGCAGAGCGGCCGCGATCAGTTGACCGCAACCCTGGTCGGGCTATGCGGAGACGACGACGTCGAACAACTGCGCTCCCGGCTGGCGGAATTGCGCGCCCTGCCGGCGCTCACCGACGACGTCGCGATGGATGCCGCCGCCGCCCGCGCCGAACTCGACGAGGCTGACGCGGCCCGCGTCAAAGCGGGTGCGGACTGCGATACGCACCGCCGAGTCGCGGCATTGGCAACCAGTCGGCTCAGTGAGATCTCGACGCGGGCAACCCTTCTGCACGACAAGCTGGTCACCCAACGCGCCGAGCTGGCAGCGGTCGCTGACCGCCTCGCCGAACAGCGGAAAGCCGTCTCCGACAAGAAACTCGCGGCGACGGTCGACGCCGATCAACTGGCGGCTCGAGCTGCTGAAGGCCGGGTCGTCGAACTGTCCGAACAACTGGCTGCCGCGGCACCCGAGGCTGTCGCGAACGAACTCGCCGACGCCACCGAGGCGGCCGCAGCATTGCGCGCCCGTCACGACGAGGTTGCCCGCAGTCTGCATGAGATCGGCGTGGAGCTAACGCTATTCGGGACCGAGGGCCGTAAAGGCAAGCTCGATGCCGCCGAGACCAAGCGCGAGCACGCCCGAAGCGAGCACGACCGGGTTGGTCGCCGAGCCCGCGCGGTCCAGTTGCTGCGGGAGGTCATGGTGCGCCATCGCGACACCACCCGGCTACGGTATGTCGAGCCATTCCGCGCCGAACTGCAGCGGCTCGGACGGCCGGTTTTCGGCCCAACTTTCGAGGTCGACGTCGACAGCGACCTCTGTATCCTCAACCGCACTGTCGATGGTTGCACCGTGCCGTATGAATCACTGTCGGGTGGGGCCAAGGAACAACTCGGCATCCTGGCGCGACTTGCCGGCGCGGCGCTGGTCGCCAAGGAGGACGCCGTCCCGATTTTGATCGATGATGCGCTGGGCTTCACCGACCCGGACCGGTTGGCCAAGATGGCCGAGGTGTTCGACACCTTGGGCGAGCGTGGACAGGTGATCGTATTGACCTGCACGCCGGCTCGATACGACGGCGTCAAGGACGCACGACGTATCGAATTGTGCGCCTGACGATCAGCTCCGCATGAAGCCGATCGCGGTGTAATCCAGGTCGGCCAGCCCGGTGGCACCGAAATTGGCCAGCGAACTATTGACCGCCACGTTGCCGGGGGACTGGATCAACGGCAGGCTGAATCCCTCGGCCCAGATCAACTTGTCAACCTCGTTGGCCAACGCCCGCGCCTTGGCGGGATCCAGCTCTTCGAGCGTCTGCTCGATCTTGGCATCGATCTGGGCGCTGCCGATCTTGCCGAAGTTGCTCTCACCGTCGGACGCGTAAATCTGGGTGAGCGCGGACAGCGGAAACGCGTCGCCCATCCAACCGAATTGCGCGATGTCGAAGGCGCCGACGTTGATGTAGTTGGTGAAAAAACCGCTGCCGGCCTTGGCGCTGAGTTCGAGTTTGACGCCGATTTGCGCGAGGCTGTGCTGCGCGATCAGACCGAACTGCCGACTTGTCTGCGCGTCGTAGAACAAATCGCGGACGACAAGCTGCTGTCCGTTCCTTTCGCGGAACTTGCCGTTGAATTTCCAGCCCAACGCATCAAGGTCCTGCTTGGCCTTGTCCGGGTTATAGGCGACGACGCCGCTGTTGTTTTGATAGCCCTGCTGGCCCTCGACGTAGATGTGGTTGTCCAATGCCGCTGGGCTGCTGCTGAGGCCGTGCTGGGTAACGGCGGCAATGCTTTGCCGGTCGATACCCTCGGCGACGGCGCGGCGCAGTGCCGGGTCGGCCAGTATCGAGCCCTTAGCGCCGTTGAAGGTGAAGTGGTACCAGGTCGGGGTTGGTGCTCGCCGGATCGAGATGCCCTTTGTGCGCCGAGCGATGGTCAACTGGTCGAGGCTGCCGAGGCCGGTGGCGTCGATGGCCTTGTTCTGCAGCGCCGGCAATCGCGCGGCGTCATCGAGAACCAGATAGGTGATGCTGTCCAGCCGCGGTCTTTCACCCCACCACTTGGGGTTGCGGGTCAGCACGATCCGCTGCCTGGTCCGATCCAGCGACGAGACGATGAACGGCCCGGCCGACGGCCCGGGACCGGAGAGTTGGCCCTTGTTGAACGCCTCGGGGGTGGCAGTCATGCTCGTCGGCAGAAGCATGCCGTTACCGGCGAACATGCCGCGCCACTCAGCGTAGGGCTTGGCGAACGTCACCACGGCTTGGCGGTCATCAACGCCCCGGGTCACCGACTTCACCCGCTCGCTGCCGTTGGTGCCGGCGACAGCGAAGGTTTTGTCGACCCCGCTGGTGGCGTGGATTTGGCTGGCGATGTCCTCCCAACTGACCGGCGCGCCGTCCGACCACATCGCCTTCGGATTGATCGTGTAGGTGACCACTTGCGGGTTGGTCCCGGTGAGCTCGACGCTGCTGAAGTAATCGGTGTCGACCGTTGTGGAGCCGTCCGGTCCGATGACGAACGCTCGAGGCAGAGTGGCTTTCAGCATGCCGCCGACGTCGGCGGAGTTGCCGTCGATGTCCAATGTGTTGAAGTTGGGCGGGAATTCGGTGAGCGCCAGCCGCAGGTCGCCGCCGTCGCGCAGCGTCGCCGGGTTTTGCGGATTGACGTCGCTGGTGGCGCCCACTGCGGTGCTTGGACCGGGAGGCAAATAGTAGCCGCCCGATGAACACCCGCCGAGGCTCAGGCATGTGGCGAGCGCGATCGCCAGCGCCCGCATCGTGGCCGGGCTAGTCCGATGGCCCGCCTCCTCCTCGGGCCGCTGCGCGGCCCGCATCGTCGGCGGGCTAGTCCGATGGCCCGCCTCCTCCTCGGGCCGCTGCGCGGCCCGCATCGTCGGCGGGCTAGCCACGGGCCGTATCCGGTTGCGGCACCGCGGCCAGCAGGCGCCGCGTGTAGTCGTGCTGTGGCCGGCTGAAGATCTCATCGCTGTCACCCTGCTCAACGATGACTCCGCGGAGCATCACAGCGACTTGATGCGCGAGATGCTTGACCACCGAAAGGTTGTGCGAGATAAACAAATACGACAGGCCGAACTGCTGCTGCAGATCGAGCAACAGGTTGATGATGCCGGCCTGAATCGAAACGTCGAGTGCGGAGACGGGTTCATCGAGCGCCAGGATCTTAGGCCGCAGCGCCAACGCCCGCGCAATCCCGATGCGCTGCTTCTGTCCACCGGAGAATTCTCCCGGATAACGGCTGGCGTCGGTGTGCCGCAGCCCGACTGTCTCGAGTAGCTCGGCAACCCGATTGCTCGTATCGGTCTTATTGAATCCGTTGGCGTGCAATGGCTCCGCCAACAACCCGAAAACCGGCAGCCGCGGATCCAGAGACGCCGCCGGATCCTGAAAAATGACCTGGATGTCACGCCGCAATGCCCGTCGACTCGCCGATGTCAGCGTGGCGACGTCGGTCCCCAGCACGTCGATCGAACCTGATTGCGGCGCCGTCAGCTCGAGGATCTCGTGCAACGTCGTCGACTTACCCGAGCCCGACTCGCCGACGATGGCCAGCGTGCGTCCTTGCCGGAGTTCGAAGCTGATGCCGTCGACCGCGCGGACTTCGCCGACGTTGCGGCGGAACAGCACGCCTTTCGTCAACGGATATGTCTTGACCAGATCGCGGACTCGCAGGACGACGGGTGCTTCACCGGGCTCGTCGGCCTTGGCTTCGGTGCTGACTCCGTAAATGTCTGCGGCACTGCGGCCGATGACGTGTTCGGTGCGGATGCAGGCCGCCTGATGATCGGGGGCCACCGTCGAAAGCTTCGGCTCCTGGGTTCGGCAGTCGTCGACGACGAGCGGGCAGCGAGGCGCGAACGGGCATCCCGGCTCAAGGTCCGACAGTGACGGGGGAGCGCCCGGTATCGGCACCAGCCGGGTGCCCTGCGGGACTTCCAAGCGTGGGACCGAGCCCAACAGCCCGACGGTGTAGGGCATCCGCCGGTCGCGGTAGACGTCACCGACGGCGGCCGATTCGACGATCCTGCCGGCATACATCACCAGCGCGCGATCGGCGAATTCGCCGACCACGCCCAGGTCGTGGGCGATGATGAGCACCCCGGCCCCGGTGACATCCCGGGCGGTCTTGAGCACCTCGAGGATTTGCGCCTGCACGGTGACGTCGAGGGCGGTTGTGGGCTCGTCGCAGATCAACAGGTCAGGATCATTGGCGATCGCGATCGCGATGACCACACGTTGGCGTTCGCCGCCGGATAACTCGTGCGGAAAGGCACGTGCGCGCCGATCGGGCTGGGCGATCCCGACCAGTTCGAGCAATTCGATCGCGCGCTGACGGGCGGCCCTCTTTCCGGTACGCGGCTGGTGCACCTCGATGGCCTCGGCGATCTGATCGCCGACGGTATAGACCGGGGTCAGCGCCGACATCGGATCCTGGAAGACCGTGCCGATCGTATTGCCGCGAAACCGCGACATCGCGTCGTCGCGCAGCCCCACCAACTCGTTGCCCTGCAACCGCACCGAACCGCGAACGTCGGCATATTCCGGAAGCAGAGCCACCACCGCCATCGCCGCCGTCGACTTACCCGATCCGGATTCGCCGACGATCGCGACAACTTCGCCTGAATCGACATGAAAATCGACGCCGCGCACTGCTTTCAGCGTCTGACCTTCGGTGGGAAAGTTGACGCTCAGATTGGTGACTTCGAGTAGCCGACTCATCGGCGCCCGCCTCGCGATGCGTCGCTGGCGGGATCAAACGCGTCGCGCAAGCCGTCGCCAGTCAAGTTCGCGCACACCAGGATCAGCACCAGAACGCCAGCGGGGAATAAGAACACCCAGGGGAATGTCATCGCCGACTGGGTGCTGTCAGCGATCAGCGTTCCGAGCGACACGTCGGGGGGCTGGATGCCGAAACCGAGGAAGCTCAGCCCGGTTTCGGCCAGGATCGCCGCGGCGACGTTCAGCGCCGTATCGATGATCAAGATCGACGCCACATTCGGCAATACGTGATGGGTGATGATCCGCCGATTCGGAACCCCCATATACCGCGCGGCGCGGATGAATTCGCGTTCGCGCAGGCTCATCGTCATGCCGCGGACCATCCGCGAGGTCACCATCCAGCCGAAACCGGACAGCAGCAGCACCAGCACAATGGTGTTGCCGGAACTCTTGGTGCGCGGCGTGAGGATCAGGATCAGGATGAAGCTGGGCACGACCAGCATCAGGTCGACGATCCATATCAGCACCCTGTCGCGCCAGCCGCCGAAGTAGCCCGCGATCGACCCCACTGTGGCGGCGATGCCGGTGGAAATGCCTGCCACACACACCGCAATCAGCATCGACTTTTGCATGCCTCGCAAGGTCTGGGCCAACAGATCCTGGCCAAGCGCGTTGGTGCCCAACCAGTGTCGGCGTATCCGGCGGCTGCAGCAACGCGGTGTAGTCGAGGTCGGTGTAGGAGTAGGGCAGAAACGCCGGCAATGTGTAGCAGCCGACGAACAGCACCAGCAGCACGACCAGCGACGCCACCGCCGAGCGGCGTCGCAGGAAGCGGCGCAACACCAGCGTGCGGCGTGAGGCGAATTCGGATGTCTCTAAACCCGTTTCGGCCTGCAGGGCGGCGGTATCAGTCATGTGCGCCGCTCCTCCTCATCGCTTCGCTCTGCATCGTCACCGGCGCGGGTCATGACACTCGCACCCTGGGATCAAGCGCGGCGTAGAGGACGTCGGAGAGCAGACCGGCCAGCAGCACGACCGCGCCGGCGAACACCGTGATCGCGGCGACGATGTTGGTGTCTTGAGTCGCCACCCCCTGCACCATCCACTCGCCCGTGCCGTGCCAACCGAAGATCTTCTCGACGAATACCGCACCGGTCACCAGACCGGCAACGCCGTAGGCGAACAGCGTGGCCAGTGGTATCAGCGCCGTACGCAGCCCGTGCTTGATCAGAGCGCGGCGGCGGTTCAACCCTTTGGCGCGCGCGGTGCGGATGAAATCCTGGCCGAGGACGTCGAGCATCGCGTTGCGCTGATATCGGCTGAATCCCGCTGCGGTGCCCAGCGTAAGGGTCAGCGTGGGTAACACCAGGTGCTGCAAGTGATCCACAAATTGCGCCCATCCTCCGTCGATCACCGCCGGCGACGTCTCTCCGGTGTACTGGAACAGCTGTAAGCCCAACGCCCAGTTCACCCGCAGTGCCCCGAGGATCAGCAGGTTGGCGATCACGAATGTCGGGGCCGACAGCACCAGCAGTGACAGCATCGTGATGACGCGATCGCTGAGCCGGTACTGGCGGATCGCTCCCCACGCGCCGAGCGCCACCCCGATGATCGTGCCCGCCACCGAACCGATGAGCAGCAGTCGAAGGCTGACGCCGATGCGGCGCCACAGTTCGCCCGACACCGGCTGGCCGGCCACGGTGGCGCCGAAGTCGCCGCGAACCGCATGGGAGGCCCAGTCCGCGTAACGCAGTGGGATGGGTTTGTTCAGGCCGAGCTCGGCGGCCTTGGCGTCGATCACGGCCTGCGGCGGGCGCGGGCTGCGCTGCATCAGGCTTTCCAGCGGTGAGAACGCCACTGACGTCAGGCAGAAGGTCAGGAATGACGCCAGCGCCAACAGCGCGATGTAGTTCAGCACGCGACGTGCCAGGAAGCGGGTCATGGCTTGCGGCCCCGCCCGTATCGCATTGGCACAGACTAGGAGACCCATCCTGGATCAGCGCGAGCAACCGCGAACGAACGGGCGGGTGACGGCGTGCCAGTAAACGCTGCATCATCGGCTGAGCGGCGCGTTGTCACGGCCCGCAAGCCGCCCGGGACGCGGCCCGGCTTGCTGGCGGCAGCTTCGGCCCGCCATTGTTGCGGGCTTCACGGCACTGGCTTCACCAGCGAATATGAAGTTGGTTTAGTGGCGTGACTGTGTTGTCAAGTGTCTGGTGCATTGCGATCCTGTTGATTCGGACCGGTGAAATCACGACGGCGAAATTGTTAGACTCGGCGGGCGACCTGGTGGATTCAGCAAACAAATGAGGAGAAGGCCGTGACGGTCACCGACGACTACCTAGCCAACAATACCGAGTATGCGAAGTCGTTCGCGGGCCCATTGCCGCTGCCTCCGAGCAAGCATGTGGCTGTGGTGGCGTGCATGGACGCCCGGCTCGATGTGCACAGCCTGCTTGGTATCAAGGAGGGCGAGGCGCATGTCATCCGCAACGCCGGTGGAGTGGTCACCGACGACGCGATTCGTTCCCTGGCCATCAGCCAGCGATTGCTGGGAACCCAAGAGGTCATCCTGATTCATCACACCGACTGCGGGATGCTGACTTTCACCGACGACGACTTCAAGCGCGCGATCCAGGACGAGACCGGGGTCAAACCGCCCTGGTCGGCGGAAGCCTTCCCCGACCTTGCCGAGGATGTTCGCCAGTCGTTGCACCGCATCAAAAACAGCCCGTTTGTCACCAAGCACACGTCGGCGCGTGGGTTCATCTTCGACGTTGCAACCGGCAAGCTCGACGAGGTCACCCTCTAACGCCAGCAGCCGTAGAAGCTCCCCGCACTTGCGCGTGTCGGGGGGTTTTTCACCCGAGTCCATTGACAGCGGCGACGTTGGCTGGTTTCATACTGGGTAATACTTATAATTTTGGCCAATGCTACCAACTTTACCTAGAATCGAGGGGCTGATGACCAGCCAGGAGACGAAGGCTAGTCCGGCGGCGGGGCAATACGAGTTGAGCCATCTGCGCTCGTTGGAGGCCGAGGCGATCCACGTCATCCGTGAGGTGGCCGCCGAGTTCGAGCGCCCGGTGCTACTTTTCTCCGGCGGCAAAGACTCGATCGTGATGCTGCATTTGGCGCTCAAGGCTTTTCACCCTGGCCGCCTACCGTTCCCGGTCATGCACGTCGACACCGATCACAACTTCGACGAGGTCATCGCCACCCGCGACGAGTTGGTGGCTGAGACCGGAGTGCGGCTGGTGATCGCCAAGGTGCAAGACGACATCGACGCGGGCCGGGTCGTCGAAACCATCCCGTCGCGCAACCCGATTCAGACGGTGACGCTGCTGCGCGCGATCGGCGAGAACAAGTTCGACGCCGCATTCGGTGGCGCTCGGCGTGACGAGGAGAAGGCGCGCGCCAAGGAGCGGGTGTTCAGTTTCCGTGACGAGTTCGGTCAGTGGGACCCCAAGGCCCAGCGGCCCGAGCTGTGGAACATCTACAACGGCCGACACCACAAGGGCGAGCACATCCGCGTGTTCCCGCTGTCCAACTGGACCGAATTCGACATCTGGTCCTATATCGGCGCCGAAAAGATCAAGCTGCCGTCGATCTACTACGCCCACCGGCGAAAAGTCTTCAAGCGCGACGGAATGCTGCTCGCGGTCGACCGCCACCTGCAGCCGCGCGCCGACGAGAAGGTCTTCGAGGCGACGGTGCGGTTCCGCACCGTCGGCGACGTCACCTGCACCGGCTGCGTGGAATCGAACGCAGCCACTGTCGCGGAGGTCGTCGCCGAGACGGCGGTATCGCGGCTGACCGAACGGGGTGCCACCAGAGCCGATGACCGCATCTCCGAGGCCGGCATGGAAGACCGCAAGAGGCAGGGGTACTTCTGATGGCAACACTGCTACGCATCGCAACAGCCGGCTCCGTCGACGACGGCAAGTCCACCCTGATCGGGCGGCTGCTCTATGACTCCAAGGCGGTCATGGACGACCAGTGGGCCTCGGTGGAACGCACTTCGAAGGACCGTGGCCACGAATACACCGACCTGTCGCTGGTCACCGACGGGCTGCGCGCCGAGCGAGAGCAAGGCATCACAATCGATGTCGCCTACCGCTACTTCGCCACTCCCAAGCGCAAATTCATCATCGCCGACACCCCCGGTCACATCCAGTACACCCGCAATATGGTGACTGGGGCGTCCACCGCTCAGTTGGCCGTCGTGCTCGTCGACGCCCGCCACGGTCTGCTGGAGCAATCCCGTCGACACACGTTCCTGGCGTCGCTGTTGGGCATCGAGCACCTTGTGCTCGCCGTCAACAAGATGGACCTGATCGATTGGGATAAAAAGGCTTTCGATGCGATTCGCGACGAGTTCCATGCCTTTGCCACCCGCCTCGACGTGCAAGACGTGCTCACCATCCCGATGTCGGCGCTGCACGGCGACAACGTGGTCACCAAGTCCGATCACACCCCGTGGTACGACGGACCGGCTCTGCTGTCGCACCTCGAAGAGGTCTACGTCGCTGCCGACCGTAACCTCGTCGACGTCCGGTTCCCGGTGCAGTACGTCATCCGGCCGCAAACCCGCGAGCATCAGGACCACCGCAGCTACGCGGGAACGGTTGCCAGCGGTGTGATGCGTCCGGGCGACGAGGTGATCGTGCTGCCGACCGGTAAGCCCAGCCGGATCACCGCGATCGAGGGGCCGAGTGGCCCAGTGGCAGAAGCTTTTCCGCCCATGGCCGTCTCGGTGAGCCTCGCTGACGATATCGACATCTCGCGTGGCGACATGATTGCCCGACCCACCAACGCGCCAAGGGTTACCCACGAGTTCGATGCGACGGTGTGCTGGATGGCCGACGCCTCGGCGCTGGAAGCCGGGCGCGACTACCTGATCAAGCACACCACCCGGACCACGCGGGTGAGAGTCACCGCGCTGGACTACCGCCTCGATGTCAACACTCTGCACCGTGACAAGGACGCGACAGCGTTGAAGCTCAACGAGCTTGGCCGCATATCGTTGCGTTCGCAAGTTCCGCTGCTGCTCGACGAGTACACCCGCAATGCCAGCACCGGATCTTTCATCCTGATCGACCCCAACACCAACGGGACTGTGGCCGCGGGCATGGTGTTGCGCGAGGCTTCGACTCTTTCTTCGAGCCCCAACACGGTGCTGCACCAATCGCTGGTGAACGCCGAGGACCGGATGGCGCGGGGTCGCACGCTGTGGTTTACCGGACTTTCGGGTTCGGGCAAGTCGTCGGTGGCCATGTTGGCCGAACAGAAGCTAATCGAAAAGGGCGTCCCCGCCTTTGTTCTCGACGGCGACAACCTGCGACACGGCCTGAATTCCGACCTGGGGTTCAGTATGGCCGACCGGGCCGAGAACCTGCGTCGACTGGCGCACGTCGCGGCGCTGCTCGCAGGGGCGGGCCACGCCGTGTTGGTGCCCGCGATCAGCCCGCTGGTAGAGCATCGTGAACTGGCCCGCCGGGTGCACGCAGAGGCCGGTCTGGATTTCGCCGAGGTGTTCTGCGACACCCCGCTCGAAGATTGCGAGCGTAGAGACCCCAAGGGCCTCTACGCCAAGGCGCGTGCGGGTGAGATCACGCACTTCACCGGGATCGACAGCCCGTACCAGCGGCCGAAGAATCCCGACCTGCGGCTCACTCCGGATCGCACCCTCGACGAGTTGGCGCAGCAAGTCGTCGAGTTGATCGAGGAGCGCGATTGAGCATCCACAGCGATGATGAGGTGGCGGCACGACTGGCCAGCGAAGCCGGCCGGCTGTTGCTCGTGGTACGCGAGGAACTCGCCGGCGCAACAGAAGCCGAGCGAAAAGCGGCGGGGGACAAGCGGTCCCACGATTTCCTGATGGATGCGCTGGCGCGCGAACGTCCAGGCGATGCGGTGCTTTCCGAAGAGGGTGTTGACGACCCGGTGCGGTTGAGCGCAGAGCGGGTGTGGATCGTCGACCCGTTGGACGGCACCCGGGAGTTCTCCGAACTTGGCCGCCAGGACTGGGCCGTGCACGTCGCGCTGTGGCAATCCGGTGTCCTCGTCGCCGGCGCGGTTGCGCTTCCGGCGCAGGGCGTCACGCTGGCCACCCCTGATCCCGCACCGCCACCTACATACAGCGGCGAGCCCCGGATCGTGGTCTCGCGCACCCGCCCGCCGGCGATCGCGCTGCAGGTCCGCGATCACTTGAATGGCACGCTGGTGGAGATGGGATCGGCGGGCGCCAAGGTCGCCGCGGTCATTCAGGGATTGGCCGATGTGTACGTCCACGCCGGCGGACAGTACGAGTGGGATTCGGCGGCACCGGTCGCGGTCGCCCGCGCCGCCGGTTTGCACACCTCGCGTATCGACGGGTCACCGCTGGAGTACAACCGCCCCGACCCGCTGTTGCCCGACATTGTGGTGTGTCGTCCCGAATACGCCGACGCGGTGTTGGCCGTCACCGGCTGAGCTGCTAGGGGGTGGCAGGATCCAGTCCATGCGGATGTCGGCGAAGGCGGAGTACGCGGTACGGGCGATGGTCCAGCTGACCACCCTCGATGACGGTGTGCGGGTCACGACCGACGAGCTGGCGAACGCTCAGGGAATCCCGCCACAGTTTCTCGTCGACATCTTGTCCGACCTGCGCAACGATCGGCTGGTACGCAGCCACCGCGGTCGCGACGGAGGTTACGAATTGGCCCGTCCCGGTGCCGAAATCAGCATCGCCGATGTGCTGCGCTGCATCGACGGCCCGCTGGCCAGCGTCCGCGACATCGGGTTGGGCGATCTGCCCTATTCGGGTCCGACCGCGGCGCTGACCGATGTCTGGCGGGCGCTGCGGGCCAGCATGCGCTCGGTGCTCGAGCAGACGACCCTGGCAGACGTCGCGGCCGGGGCCCTGCCCAAACACGTCGGTCGGCTGGCCGACGACTACCGCGGCCAGGAACGCAGGCGCCACGGCCCGCGCAGTGCCGGCTAGCCGCCTGAACCGTAGGGCCGGGTGAGGATCTCCAGGAAATGGCCGCCGGGGTCGCGGAAGTAGACGCCGCGGCCGCCGTCGTTGGTGTTGATCTCGCCAAGCCGTTGGCCGCCCGGATCCGCCCAGTGCTCCAGCCCGCGCGACTGGATCTTGCCGTAGATCGCGTCGAAGTCGTCCTCGGAGACCAAAAACGCGTAGTGCTGCGGGCGAATCTCCTCGGCCGCATCGGCATAGTCGAGGGTGGCGCCGTGCTCGAGCTTGACGGCCAGGAAGCGGCCGAACGGGACTGGATTCGCCAGCCCGAACAGCTCGCTGACAAACTCAGCGGACTCCCGCTTATCGCGGGCGGCGACGATGGTGTGGTTGAAAGCGATGGGCATTGTGCCTGCCAGTCAACCACTGAGGTTGGCCCGCCACAATGCTGACAGCGCTACTTCGGGGCGGTCAGCTCCAGGGCGATGTTGTCCGGGTCGCGAAACTCCAGGATGTAGGACGGGCCGATGTCTTTGACCGGTTCGTGGTGTATGCCGAGTTCGTCGAGATACTTTGCTGCGGAGTCCAATTCGGCCTTGTCGGCCGATCTGAACGCGATGTGGTCCAGGCCGGCGCGGTCCTCGTGGAAGCGGTCGACGGCAACAGGCCGCAGCGCGACCAGCGCGCCGCCCAGGTCGTAGATGACACCGCCGAACAGGAATGCGAGCGCGTTGCGAGTCGCCTCGTCGGCGTTGTCGGGGATCTCGACAAGAACGGGCCACCCGAAGACGCTCTCGTAGAACTGTCGTGATCGCTCGATATCGGTGACGGTGAGCCGCACGTGCGCGATTGAGTTGGCGGTGATTCCCATCCCCGTCATGCTGCCACGTCGGCAACCGTCGGCATTGAGCGGTCTGCGTGCCAGAATCGCCGTCGTGCAGATAGCGATGACCATGCCGGTAATGGAGCCGGATTTGGATGCCGAGGTGTTGCGGGACTGGGCCCGTGCGGTCGACGGCGGTCCGTTCTCGTCGTTGTGTTGGGGCGAGCGGATGGCCTTCGACAACCCGGAAACCTTGACCTTGATGGGCGCTTTGGCGGCGTGGACCGATCGTGATCGTGCCCCAGCTACACGATCCGGTGATGCTGGCCAAGGCGGGGGTCACCGATCGGGTGACTGGGTCGACAGTGCGTCATCTTGGTGAGGTACAACATGAGAGGGATCGAGGGTCGACATCGTCTACGTTCGGCGGCTTGACTTTTTAGTAGCCAACCAATCTGTTGCATACTCCCCCAACGGGTCCCGACCCGCATAGCGTGCCTGCGGCTTGCCCGATGCCATCTCAGCCCATCACTCCACGCAGTCGAGCGATTCGCGCCGACAGAGGGCCTGCTCTAGCGTGGCGTCATGCCGTTCATTTCAGGGATGTCCGTGTCGCAGGCGCGGCGCGAAGTACTGCGGACCAACTTCTGGCTGGTGCCGAGCTTGGAGGTGATCGCCGCGATTGTGCTGTTCTCGGCCACCTTGGAGGTAGATCGCGCCGTGTACCACGGCACGCTCACTCTTCCGAAATGGGTGGAAGCCGGCAGCGCAGACACCGCACGTGAGATTCTCCTCGCGGTGGCCGCAGCGATCATGACGGTCATCGGGATCAACTTCTCGGTCACGATCGTCACGTTGACGCTGGCATCGACACAGTTCGGACCCCGGATGCTGCGCAACTTCATCCGCGATCGCGGTACTCAGCTCACACTGGGCACGTTTGTGGCGACCGCCGTGTACTGCGTGCTGGTCCTCTTGGCAATCGGCCCTGCAGAGCACGGCGTCTTCGTGCCGCATGTGTCGGTCGATATCGTGTTCCTGCTGTTGCTGGTCGATCTGGCAGCGCTCATCTACTTCCTGCACCACATCGCCATCCAGATCCAGCTTCCCTTCGTCATCGCCAGTATTGCCCGTGATTTGGGGCGCTACCTCGGGGTGCGAAAGCCCGACATCCGAATGTCCACCCGAGACGAGCCGGATGACACCGAAGAAATCGCAGCGCTGGTCGACACCATCAAGTCTTCCGGCGCGATGCTGCGTACCCCGAAAGGCGGCTACCTGCAGGCCATCCGCTACGACATGTTGGTTCGCGCCGCGGCGGCCGCCGATGCGGTGGTGCACTTGCCCTATCGCCCGGGGAACTTCTTGGTAGAGGACAGTGAGCTCGCTGCTGTGTGGCCGGCCGAGGCTGCCGACCGCATTGCCCGCCGCCTGAAACGCGCACAGGTCACCGGGGCGGTCCGCAACCTCGCTCAAGATCCCGCCTTCGGCATCGACCAACTGGTCGAGATCGCTATCCGGGCACTCTCTCCGGCGGTCAACGACACCTACACCGCGCTGACGTGCGTGGACTGGCTCGCCAACACCCTGTGCAAGCTCGCGAAAGTGTGGACGCCGGCCCAGGCCTACCGGGACCGCACCGGTGCTATCCGGCTCATCTGCGAGCAGGTCAGTTACGAAAACTTGGTGCAGCGGTCATTCGACAAGATCCGCCAGGCCAGCCGCGGAATGCCCGCCCTGCTGATGCGTCAACTCGAAGCCCTCAAAGCGGTCATGGAGCAGACCACCGACCCCGACCAGGCCCGTGTACTGATGGACGAAGCCGCCATGATCCAGCGAGCCAACCTTGAGTCGGTGCCCGAAGAGTTCGACCGCGACGCTGTGGAGCGCCGCTTCAGCGCCGTAGCCAGCGTGTATGCCCGGTTGAGCGACTCTGCCGGCAACGATTTGCACCTGGAAAACGATCTTCAGCTGACCGGGGATTCCGCATCGAGACTTAGCCTCGGTGGCGACCGGTAGGACCGCTCTACCGTCCCACGGTTTCCAAGATCATCGACGCCGCGCGACAAGCCTTAGAACTCGGCAAACCGCAGAGGGTCAGTTTTAGGAAACCGTTGACACTCCTACCGGCTGCTGATCGCCACGACCGACGCCCTGGCCTCTCACGCCAAGGGGTTGGCGACCGCGGACATGCTCTGCGGTGGGCGGCTGACCGTGGGCATCGGCATCGGCGGCCGGGTTGAGGACTATGAGGCGGTCGGCGCAGATCCGGCGACGCAGACGATGCGCGGGATGGCCGAGCGGGTCGCGGTGATGAAGCGTGTGTGGGCCGGCGAGAAGATCACCGGGTCGGTGCTGCCGGTCGGGCCTGCGCCGGTTCAGGCGGTGGGCCGCCGCTGCTGATCGGAACCATCGGGCCCAAGACCCTCCGCAGCGCCGCGGCCTGAGCCGACGGCCTGGCTGGGACGACGTTGGACCTCGACGTCGCCAAGCAGAACGAGCTGTTCGACGTGGCGCGCGCGGCCTGGGCTGAGGCCGGCAAGCCCAACCCGCACCTGGCCACGTCGTTCTGGTTTGCGCTCGGTTCGCCCGACGATGCCCGACAGCAGGTGCACCGGCATCTGCGGCGTTACATGAACTGGATACCGGCCGAGTACATCGACGCGATGGCGCCGACCACCGGCTTCGCCGGCAGCGAGGACGAGTTGGCTGCGGTGCTCCGTAAGTTCGAAGCAGTCGGCGCTGACGAAATCCAGCTCATCCCAACCAGTTCCGATCTCGATCAAGTCCGACGAGTGGCTGACCTGGTCGGCGCAATTCAGGGCAGTGCATGAATCGCCATCTTCGGGCGACACAATGGGTCTATGTCTGAGCGCAACGTGCTGGGCGGCCCGCTCGAACCGTGCAGTAGTGAGCCGCTCACCGGCTTCTACCGCGACGGCTGCTGTTCGACCGGGCCGGAGGATCTGGGCCTGCACACGATTTGCGCAGTGGTGACGGCCGAGTTTCTGGAGCACCAGCGCTTGATAGGCAACGATCTCTCGACACCGATGCCGCAGTTCCAGTTTCCCGGCCTGGTACCGGGGGACCGCTGGTGCGTCACCGCAGGCAACTGGCTGTTGGCCTACCGCGACGGTTTCGCCGCCCCCGTGGTGCTCGCGTCCACTCACGCGCGAACGCTCGACGTGGTGCCGCTGGAGGCACTGCGGGAGCACGCAGTCGACGTGCCCGACGACCTGGGCAGCTTGTAGGGCCAGCTGTCGCTCACCCGACCCACTCCGATAGCTTTCGCATCGGCCTCAGCGGCTCGCCTCCCCGGGAGATAACCTTCCGCCATGATGCGCGTCGCGATTGTAGGCGGTGGGGCTGCAGGCGTGCTCGCCGCCGTGCATCTGCGCCGGAGTAAACCGGACGCACAGATCACGTTGATCGACGCGTCCGGTCGGCCCGGTACCGGCGCGGCCTACGGCACTGACGACCCGACTCACTTGTTGAACGTTCCCGCGCCGCGGATGTCTGCCTGGCCAGACGATCCCGACCACTTCTGTCGCTGGCTCGATGAACGAGCTGTCACTCCGGTGGACAGCTTCGCACCGCGTCTTGCCTACGGCCGCTACCTGCAAGATCAACTCGCAGTCGCCGACGTGCGGATCGAGACTGCCGAGGTTGTCGGATTGGCGCCGCGCGCTCCCGCGCGGCTAGCGCTCAACGATGGACGTTGGTTATCGGCCGACGCCGTTGTGCTCGCGTCTGGGCGTCCCGAGGGTGGCATGCCCGAGTCGTTGGAACGCGCCTTCGCTCCGGTGTTGGCGTTGGGCACCGACGGCCAGGTTGTGGTGGATCCGTGGGCGCCCGGCGCGCTTGCGGCCCTTGGGGCGCGTCGGCCCGCGAGTGTCTTGGTGATCGGTTCGGGACTCACCGGCGTTGATGTCGCGCTGCATCTCATCGCGCGTGGCGCCGCGGTCACGCTGCTGTCACGTCAAGGCGCGCTCCCGCGCCGATTCCGCGCTACCGGCGCGCCGACCGAGTTGCCTAACCTCGATGCGCTTGCTGCCCAGGTCTCGCTCGAGCAATTGCGCACCGCGCTCGCTGCGGATCTCGCGCAGGCGCGCGAATCCGGTTCGGACTGGCGGCAGGTGATCGACGCACTGCGGCCGCGTACAGCCCGGCTGTGGCGGTCGTTGGGGTGGGAGGACCAGCGCCGGTTCCTGCGCGAGGACTTGCGGCAGTGGGACGTGCTTCGCCACCGCATGCCGCCCTCGATTGCCGATGCGATTAATGCCGCGATCGACAGTGGCCAACTGAACATCGAGGCGGGCGAGGTCGCCGATGTGTCGCTGCGTGGCAGTGGCGTTGAACTGGTTGTGACAACGAGCGACCGATCAGTGCGTCGGCGCGGTGACGCGGTGGTCGTCGCTGCCGGCGCCGCGTGGGATCGGCGGTCCCTGCATCGCTCCGCGCTCTGGGCAAACCTGTTGGCCACAGATGTCGCGTCGCTACACCCGTGCGGCGTAGGCGTGCGACTCAATGCGGACGGCTACCTCATCGACGGGGCCGGCGGCACCGTCCCCAACGTTGTCTGCATCGGTTCGATCCGCCAGGGCGAGGAGTGGGAGACCACTGCGATTCCCGAAATCCGGGCCCAGGCGGCTGCTATCGCCGAGCTGCTCGCCGACGACACGCGCGCGCGTCCGGTGCGGGCGCCCAGCCTCATCACGAGTGCGCCGGAATTGACTGGTGCGCGTGCTTCGTACGCCGAGGGCGTGCGTCGCCTGCTGGCCGTTCAAGACGGCGCGTCGGTCGCCTTCGCCGCCACGGTCGCAGAAGATCCACACCACGCGCGTGCACACGTCGCGCTTGCGATGATCGCCACGGAGCGGCCCGACCGCGCGGGCGGCCCGGACGCGGTCACCGGCCATCTCGCCCGAGCGCGGGCGGCGCTGGCGCACGGCAGCGATGAAGACCGTAGTCACGTCGAGGCCATCGCGACGTGGTGCGAGAAGGGAAACGCGGCGGGCACCGACGCACTCATTGACCATCTCGACCGCGTCCCGGACGACGCAGTCGCGCTGCTTGTGCTGGCGCCGTCGATTGCCTTCGCAGGGGCCGGCGACGCGTTGCCGGACGCATGGCAGTACGTCGAGCGGTTCACTGGTGTGCACGGCGAGGCGCCTTGGTATCTCGGCCTGCGCGCCTATGGCCGAACGGAGCAGGGCCTCTGGTACGACGCAGCCGACCTGGCCGACGCCGCACTTGAACTCGATCCAGGCAACGGCAACGCCGCACACGCGCTGACGCACGTGCACTACGAGACCGACGCACATGGAGCCGGGCTGAAATGGCTCACGGACTGGATCCCCAACGACGGCGTCAGGCAGCGTTACCTCCCGCACTTCCATTGGCACGCCGCGCTGCACGAACTCGCGATGGGTGACGCGGCGGCCGCGGCGCGTCGGTACGCCGCGTTCCTCGCGCCGCCCCAGTCGAAGGACGTGCGCTGTCTCGTCGATGCCGGTTCGCTCGCATGGCGGGCGCGCCTGCACCCGGACTGGGTTACTCCACCTGATCCAATGCCGTTGCTCGCCGAGGTCGGCTCGCTCGCATATGCGCCGCAAACGCCGTTCATCGCGTTCCACGCGCTGCTGGTACTGGCCGCCGCGAACGATCCGGCCGCAATCCGCGCGATCAATGTTCCCGGCGCGACCGATGCGCAGGCAGCGACGCTGCGTCTACTCGGCGAAGGTCTTATCGCGTTGACGGAGGGTGAGCCGCGCGCCGCGCTCGACTATCTCCTCGAGTCGCTTGCCGGGCTTCCGTCGATTGGGGGTAGTCGTGTGCAACAAGAAGTGGTCCTCGAAACGGCGTTGGCCGCGATGCTCCAACTCGGCGCGCCGGGTCAAGCGGCGCGCCTCCTGTCGCGACATCGCGCTGCGCCGGGGCCGCAGGTGACCCGCGGCGCCGTGAACTAAGCGGGCGAGCCACGGTTGTGCGCTCGATGAATTCAACTCCAATGTCGCGGGATTCGAGCCGGATCCCGGCCTCTGACCGCTAGACCGACCCTGACCGCCGCGGTAACATCCCGGGATGCCGATCAGTCGTCGCAAGGCGTTGGGTGCAACGGGCCTGGCCGGTGCCGCGGCCGCGACCGGCGCAGGCGTTGACCCACTTATCTCCGATGGCACTTGCGGGATCGCACGGATAAGGAACAGCCAATGACTGATGACGCGGCGCGCTTTGGTGATCCCCGGCTACCCGCTGAAACGATCACTTCAGAATCGCACTTGTTCCATCTCGCCGCCCTGCCGCCCAACAAATATGACGGGGGTTCGCAGCAGCAGGCACACGAAGATAATTTTCCGATACTCAAAGGCCAAGAGGCCAGCATCCAGCTGATCACGTTGCAGCCCGGAGGTATTCGCGAGCCGCACTGGCATCCCAGCGCGTGGGAGATCAACCTGGTCACCAAGGGAGTCGCGACCTGGGTCCTCATCGACGGGAACGGCAACCACGAGAGTTTCGACGCTCACGTCGACGACCTTGTGTTCGCACCTCAGGGTTCCCTCCACTACTTCGAGAACCGCGGCACGGCAGACTTGGACGTGCTGATCATCCAGAATGCCAGTGCACCTGAGGACAAAGACAACATCGGTATCGGCGAGTCTTTGAGTCAGCTTCCGCCCCAAGTGTTGTCCGCTGTCTTCGGCGTTCCCGCAGATACGTTCAAGTCCTTCAAAAAGATCGACAACGCGGTCACCATCCTGCGGTCCCACTGATAAGGACTAGAACTGCTGACCGGCAGATCTTCGGGCACAACGTCTTTCAGGATCGGATTGATGAATTCGACTCCGAAAGCGCGTGATTCGAGATGAGCCCTTCGTCGTCGATGGGTGCCAGGTTGCGGCGGACCTCGTTAGTGTCCTCAGCGGCGCCCGTCCAATCCCGCCGCCCCGTCGCTCTCAACCCAGCTTGGATCGATGTGAGCATCTAGACCGGTCCCGACCGCCGCGGTAAATTCTGGGGATGCCGATTAACCGTCGCAAGGTCTTGGGTGGAGCGGGTCTGGCCGGCGCCGCAGCCGCGACCGGTGTAGGCGTTGACCGTCTGATCTCCGGCGGCCCTTCCGGCTTTCGCACCGATAAGGAACAGCCACTGGCCGATGACGCGACACGGTTTGGTGATCCCCGCCTACCCGCTGAGACGATCACCTCGAAATCGCACCTGTTCCATCTCGGCGATTCGCCCGTCAACAAGTACGACGGGGGCTGGTTTCAGCAGGCGGACGAGGACAACGTTCCGATACTCAAAGGTCAACAGGCCAGCATCGTGTCGCTCACGTTGTACCCGGGAGGTATTCGCGAGCCGCACTGGCATCCCAGCGCGTGGGAGATCAACATAGTCACCAGCGGAGTCGCGGCGTGGGTCGTCGTCGACGGGAACGGCAACCACGAGAGCTTCGACCAACATGTCGGCGACGTCGTGTTCGCACCCCAGGGTTCCTTCCACTACTTCGAGAACCGCGGGCCGGCCGACATGAAGATAGTGATCATCCAGAACACGAGTACGCCCGAATCCAAAGACAATATCGGCATAGGTGAGTCCCTCAGCATGCTTCCGCCCCGGGTGTTGTCCGCCGTCTTCGGCGTTCCCGCAGAGACATTCAAGCCCTTCAAAAAGATCGACAGCGCGATCGTCATCCTGCGATCGCACTAGCCAACACTCGCTGCGACGCTGGGTGCTGATCGCGGCTGACCGCGTTTTGTGGAGAGGGTGCCACGACCGTATCAACTGCCCTTTTGGTCCGGGCAGTACACCGTGATGGCGTCCCTGATGAACTGCGCCGCCTGCGCACTCGTCATGCCCTGCGATTCCAGTTCGGTGTAGATATTCCCGATGGCGCCTATGTATGGGCTTGGCTGCCCGCCGAAGCGCCAATTGTACCCACCGGAGCGAGGGAGATTGGCGTCGTCGCACCGTTCATGCGCGATGGCGATCATCTGATCCGGAGCGCCAACCAGCCCGTCTTTGGAGAGCATCGCCAAAAACTGGTCGTCCGGACCGTCGGCGTGAGCGATACCTGCCCCCAGCATTACGGCTGCCGCGGCGGCGAGAACAGCACGGAACGGATTCACAGTCATGATTGAGTGTGACACCACCGCGGACAATGCGCAGGTCATCGAAGTTTCAATGGCTAGGTCGAGAACGACCAATACAGCTCAGGCCCGGAACCCTCAGACGGTGACGACACAGCGGAGAGGGTATTCGAAGACGCTCTCGTAGTTCACGATCTGGCAAGTGACCCTGGTAGCCGTCGGGAACTGGGCCCTGGTCTTGTCCGCGATCAGCCGGAGCGCATCCTCTGCGAACACCGCGTGGTGGTGGATGGCGGTGACCGCATCGGCTTCGCCACGCCGCTTGTACAGCTCCCGCACCGGCCCGCTGGCCGCGCACTCTCCAATGGCGAGCAGGTCGGCCAGGGAACGACCGACCACGGTCGACAAGTCCCCGGTCACGGTGATTTCCAGGTCGCAAACCTGATTGTGGGACGGATGCTCGCCGACGTTGTCCATATCGTCACGGTCGAAGGCGATCGTGCTCTGGGCTTGGGGACACGCCAGACAGACCTTGAATGCGGCGCCCCAGGTCACTTCCGTCCGCTCGGCCGCCTCGATCCGGCAGATCTCCTCGATCGGCTTGAATCCGCCGTCGTGCGGCAACACGATGGTGGCTCGCGCGTCCACCGACCAGGACGCGGCGGCGGGCACCGCGCCGCGCAGCCGCTCGAAGATGCCCTGGGCGTAGTCGAGCACGGTCGGCTGTGAACCTCGCCGGTCGATGCACTCGATCAGCCTCGACATGTGCGCGCCACGCTGGTGGGCATACAAACCGACTGAGATGTCCATGACGACCATCGCCGCACTGCCATGCTCGTCGATCGCGATGATCCGCTTGACCCCGACATGTCCAACCGAATGCACTGGGATACAGACGTTCGGAACTTCCGAGTGCAGGTCCGGCAGCACACCGCTGTCGTTCTGGGTCATGCTGTTCCACCCCCTTCATCGACTGTGAATAGCGAGTAGTAAGCACCGAGTTCGATAGGCACCCCGGCGCTCACGGTATGCGGGCCGCGTGGCCGATAGGATTTATCGACCGACGATGTCACGAGTGTGGTGCGGGATCGGTTCACCCGGGCTCCACTTGCGGAGTGTCACGCTTAATCCGGCAACGGGGACTGGTCGTTAATCTGATCGCGGCGGTCAGATTATGCGGCAGCCGAGCCTCGTACCAGACCAGAACCGTCAGCACCTGCTCGACGTCGTTGCTAGCGTGATGCCCGACAGCCCCGAGCGTCAGGGAGAAACGATGACCCCAGCTGGTCTGAGCGGTCTCGTCGGTTTGTGCGCCGCGCCACTCGCGATCGCTCTGTCGCCTCCCCAATCTGCCTACGCCGACAATCCGTCGTGGAACGGCGAGTACGCGATCACGTTCATGGTTGGTCCCAAAGATGGGACCAGCGTGGCGGCCAGTCAGCCTGAGACCCAGCACACCGAGACCTACGGATTCCGCTCAAGCTGTACGAACGGAAAGTGCATCGCCACGATCGTTAGCGGCCCTCCGCCGAGTAACCCGACGGTTCCGCAACCGGTTCAGTTCACCTGGGATGGGTCGTCCTGGACGCAAGTCAGCGATTTTCAATGGGACTGCATGATGCCCGACACCACCATCCAATGGAGTCCGGCCCGATCCAATGTGCGCTACACACCCCAAGCCAACGGAACACTTGCCGGCGTCATGCACACCGACATCTTGAGCGGCCCGTGCCAGGGCTGGATCGAGATGGACACGACGGCCGAGCGCGTGTGAAAGTACCTTGTTAGGCTCCGACGATCGAGTACACCCAGCCAACCCAATCGGATTACAAATCGATTGCAGCGCAGCAGTTCTCGCGGGGCGACCGTGCGGGTAGGTACTGATTCTGGGTGTGCAGCAAGCAAGATCAAACGCAAGACCGCACGTCACTAGGGGACAGGCAAATCTCGACCATCGACCATCCGGACGAGCCTTTGGCTCAGTAGTTGTTGCAGGTAGCGAAGGTCTGTTGGAGAACTCCAATGTACGGCTGGCTATCGGGATCGCTCACTAGCTCGTGGGCCATTTGCTTCCGTTGACTGGGCGACCCGGCGATGAACTGACGCAAACCGGACTGCGCCTCCGGCGAGGAGTTGAAAAGCGCGGCCATTGTCGGGTCTTGCGCGTTCAATGCTGCCAGGGCCTGGTTGTAAGTGCAGGTTGTGTCAACAGCGGGACCCAGATCGGGATCTGCGGACGCGACCCCGGCCCCGGCAGTCAACGACAATGTCAGACCACCAACCGCCACAGCAAGTCTGGTCAACGACAGTTTGGTCATGCGTGGACTCCTTCCCTGACCGCGCCCACTCTAGTGCAAATGTGCAGGTCAAGTAGGGGGTATACAAATATCAGCAAACGACCATCCCGACGAGCCTGCGGCTTGGGCTGGGCGTTAGCGAAATATGCTGGGGGCCCTCGACTCCGATTAGCCCCCTGCCTCCCGTGAGTTGACCTCCCCCACCCCTCGGCGAAACACGGCCTGCATCAACGCTTTTCGCCCTCGTCTGCACGCGAAAAGCGAACTGAGGCAAGGGATTCGGATGGCTGATGGCGATTTGAATTCGCGGACGAAGAAACGGCGGCGCCTGATGGCTCAAGGCAACCGTCATAGGTCATTCTTTTCTGCGTAGTTTTAGCCGCCTCCAGCTTGGATTCGTACTGCGGGCAATGTTCCCCAACGATGCCGCCCGCAGCGAACGCTCCGTGATGCAGACTCCGCCGCCCTGCAGGCTGCAAGGCGCTATCGCTTGGTCAAGGCGAACAATCGAAACTCGCGGTCAGTTCGGCCTCTGTAGGCCCGATCGATCTTCGGGCCGACGTACTCGGCAAACTTCGTGCGGATGCGGTCGTACTCCGGACCCGTTAGCTGCGTTGCGACGACGGGTATTTCCTTGCCGCCCATTGTCACCCATGCGTTCGGATCGGCCAGCAGATTCAACGACCAGGCAGGGTGCATCGACTGTCCGTAGTTGCTCGCGATGAGGAAGAGGCGATCACCTTCCCGCTGATACATCAGGGGCGTCTGTCGCCGCTGACCTGACTTCTTGCCGGTGGTGGTGAGCAACAGCAGCGGAGCCCCAATCGGGCCAGCGACTGTGTAGCGCCCGTTGCTTCGGCTCAGGAGTCGATGATCCAGCGGCTTGAGTTTCCGGGCACACCAGGAGCCCAAGCGCGAACTGAGGAAAGCTTCAACTGGTTTGCGTAGGAGCGGGCCTGGCTCATGACCCCACCGCACATCTGGGAAAACGTCCTCGTTCACAGCGCAACACTAACTCTCAAGACCTGCGGAGCAAAGAATCACCAGAGAATCATCGGCAGTACCGGCGAGAGTCAAAAATAGCCTCTGAGCTGCATAGATACCTGTGCCCCCGGCAGGATTCGAACCTGCGGCCTTCTGCTCCGGAGGCAGACGCTCTATCCCCTGAGCTACGGGGGCGCACGCGGGTAATGCTGCGCCAACGGGCCACGACAGACTAACTCATCACGGCGGCTAGCTGGGCACCGGAACGGATTCGGGGCCAGAGGACCTCAGCCAATAGGATGGCCTGCGTGAACCCCGCCGACCTGGCCGAGCTGCTCAAGGCGACCGCGACCGCGGTGCTGAGCGGGCACGGCCTCGACACCGCCGCGCTGCCGCCGGCCGTCGCCGTCGAGCGCCCGCGTAACCCCGAGCACGGCGACTACGCCAGCAACTTGGCGCTGCAGCTCGGAAAAAAGGTCGGCGTCAATCCGCGCGAGCTGGCGGGATGGCTCGCCGACGCCCTCGCCCAGGCCGACGGCATCGCCTCGGCGGAGGTCGCCGGGCCGGGTTTCATCAACCTGCGGCTGGATGCCTCGGCGCAAGGCCTCATCGTCAACAACGTCATCGATGCCGGCCACACCTACGGCAACTCCGACACCGAGGCCGGACACAAGATCAACCTCGAGTTCGTCTCCGCTAACCCGACTGGACCGATCCACATCGGCGGCACTCGCTGGGCGGCCGTCGGCGACGCGTTGGGCCGGTTGCTCACGACCCAGGGCGCCGACGTGGTACGCGAGTACTACTTCAACGACCACGGCGCTCAGATCGACCGGTTCGCCAACTCCCTGATCGCCGCGGCCAAAGGCGAACCCACCCCGGAAGACGGCTACGCGGGCAGTTACATCGCCGACATCGCCGCGCAAGTCCTGCAGCAGGAACCCGACGCGCTGAGTCAGCCCGACGCCGAGCAGCACGAGACTTTCCGCAAGATCGGTGTCGACTTGATGTTCGCCCACATCAAGCAGTCGCTGCACGACTTCGGCACCGACTTCGACGTCTACACCCATGAAGAGTCGATGCACACCAGCGGTCGTGTCGAGCAGGCGATCGCGCGGCTTCGCGAGAACGGCAACATCTACGAGAAGGACGGCGCAACCTGGTTGCGCACCAGTGCTTTTGGTGACGACAAGGACCGCGTCGTGATCAAGAGCGACGGCAAACACGCCTACATCGCCGGCGATCTCGCCTACTACCTGGACAAGCGGCAGCGCGGCTTCGACCTGTGCATCTACATGCTCGGCGCCGACCACCACGGCTACATCTCGCGGCTGACGGCGGCGGCGGCCGCGTTCGGCGATGACCCGGCAGGAGTCGAGGTGCTCATCGGCCAGATGGTCAACCTGGTCCGCGACGGCCAGCCGGTGAAGATGAGCAAGCGGGCCGGCACCGTCATCACCCTCGACGACCTGGTCGAGGCGATCGGCGTCGACGCCGCACGCTACAGCCTGATCCGGTCGTCGGTGGACACCCCGATCGACATCGATCTGGCGCTGTGGTCGTCGGCGTCCAGCGAAAACCCGGTCTACTACGTGCAATACGCACACGCCCGGCTCTCCGCGTTGGCCCGTAACGCCGCCGAGCTCGGCTTGATCCCCGACACCAGCCACCTCGAACTGCTCACCGACGACAAAGAGGGCGCGCTGATCCGTAATCTCGGCGAGTTCCCCAGGGTGCTGAAAGCTGCCGCGTCACTGCGTGAACCACACCGGGTGTGCCGCTACCTGGAAGACCTCGCCGGTGACTATCACCGGTTCTACGACTCATGTCGGGTGTTGCCGCAGGGCGACGAGCAGCCCACCGACCTGCACACCGCACGGCTGGCGCTGTGCCAGGCGACCCGCCAGGTGATCGCCAACGGGCTGGCCATCCTGGGTGTGCGCGCTCCGGAGCGGATGTGAACGCCCACCCGGCCGGCCCCCGGCACGCCGAAGAGTTCCATCACGGGGGTGTTCCGCCGCGACCAGAGTCAACCCAGGAACTCCTGCAACTGGCACCGAATGTGTGGCCACGCAACACCGTTCGCGGCGATGACGGAGTCGTCAGCATTGCCGGCGTTTCGGTGACGTCGCTGGCTCAGGAGTACGGTACGCCGCTGTTCGTCATCGACGAGGACGACTTCCGGGCGCGGTGCCGCGAGATCGCGGCGGCATTCGGCGGCGGCGCCAACGTGCACTATGCCGGTAAGGCCTTCCTTTCCAGCGAAATAGCGCGGTGGATCGACGAGGAAGGCCTCTCGCTGGATGTCTGCACCGGGGGTGAGTTGGCGGTCGCGCTGCATGCTGACTTCCCTCCCGAGCGGATTGCACTGCACGGCAACAACAAATCGGTCGCAGAGCTGACCGCGGCCGTCAAAGCCGGAATCGCTCACGTCGTGGTGGACTCGATGATCGAGATCGAGCGCCTCGACACCATCGCGGCTGAGGCGGATGTCGTTCAGGATGTGCTGGTTCGCGTCACCGTCGGTGTCGAAGCCCACACCCACGAGTTCATCTCCACCGCCCACGAGGACCAGAAGTTCGGGCTGTCGCTGGCCAACGGCGCGGCGATCGCCGCGGTTCGGCGGGTTTTCGCGACCGACCATCTCCGACTGGTGGGTCTGCACAGTCACATCGGCTCGCAGATCTTCGATGTCGGCGGCTTCGAGCTTGCCGCACACCGCGTGATCGGTCTGCTGCGCGACGTCGTCGCCGAGTTCGGAGTCGACAAGACCTCGCAGATCGCCACCGTCGACCTCGGTGGCGGCCTTGGCATCTCGTATCTCCCCAGCGACGATCCACCACCGGTATGCGAACTCGCTGACAAGCTCGGCGGCATCGTGCGCAACGAATCCGCGGCGGTGGGCCTCCCGGTTCCGCGGCTGGTCGTCGAACCCGGCCGCGCCATCGCCGGGCCGGGGACCATCACCTTGTATGAGGTGGGCACCGTCAAAGACGTCGGTGTCAGTGCGACAGCGCACCGGCGTTACGTGAGCGTCGACGGCGGGATGAGCGATAACATCCGCACCTCGCTTTACGGTGCCGATTACGACGTGCGGCTGGTATCCCGGACCACCGACGCGGCGTCGACACTCGCGCGTGTTGTCGGAAAGCATTGTGAGAGTGGCGATATCGTGGTTCGGGATACCTGGGTTCCGGACGACATAGCGCCAGGCGACCTCGTTGCTGTGGCTGCAACCGGGGCCTATTGCTATTCGCTGTCGAGCCGCTATAACCTGATCGGCCGCCCCGCGGTGGTGGCGGTGCGCGACGGACGGGCTCGTCTGATCCTGCGTAGGGAGACGGTCGACGATCTGCTGAGTCTGGAGGTGAGGTGAGGCGTGAGCGGTGTTGAAAAACCGGTCGGTGTAGCGGTATTGGGACTGGGCAATGTGGGCAGTGAGGTTGTTCGCATCATCGAGGAGAGCGCTGACGACCTCGCCGCCCGGATCGGCGCGCCGCTGGTGCTGCGCGGTATCGGCGTACGCCGAGTAGCCGCAGACCGGGGTGTGCCGGTCGATCTGCTCACTGACAACATTGAGGAACTCGTCTTGCGGGAGGACGTCGACATCGTCGTCGAAGTGATGGGGCCGGTCGAACCGGCACGCAAGGCGATTCTGTCCGCGCTGGAGCACGGCAAGTCTGTTGTGACGGCGAACAAGGCCCTACTCTCGGTCGCCACCGGAGAGCTCGCACAGGCCGCCGAAAACGCCCATGTCGACCTCTATTTCGAGGCTGCCGTAGCGGGTGCGATCCCGGTGATCCGTCCGTTGACCCAGTCGCTGGCCGGTGACACGGTCCAGCGGGTGGCCGGCATCGTCAACGGCACCACCAACTACATCCTGTCCGAGATGGACAGCACCGGGGCCGACTATGAGCAGGCCCTGGCCGACGCGAGTGCCCTCGGCTACGCCGAAGCCGACCCCACTGCCGACGTGGAAGGCTATGACGCCGCGGCGAAAGCCGCCATCCTGGCCTCCATCGCGTTCCACACCCGGGTGACCGCCGACGACGTCTACCGCGAGGGCATCACCAAGATCAGCCCGGATGACTTCGTCTCCGCACGCGCGCTGGGCTGCACGATCAAACTGCTGTCGATCTGCGAGCGGATCACCACCGACGATGGGCAACAGCGGGTGTCGGCTCGCGTTTACCCTGCGCTGGTGCCATTGGAGCATCCGCTCGCCACGGTCAACGGCGCGTTCAATGCCGTGGTGGTTGAGGCCGAGGCCGCGGGACGGCTGATGTTCTACGGTCAGGGCGCCGGCGGAGCACCGACCGCATCAGCAGTGACCGGCGATCTGGTGATGGCAGCCCGTAACCGGGTACTGGGCAGCCGAGGGCCGAAAGAGTCCAAGTACGCTCAATTGTCCATCGCCCCAATGGGGCTGATCTTGACCCGTTATTACGTCAGCATGAACGTCGCCGACAAGCCGGGCGTATTGGCCTCGGTTGCTACAGAATTCGCCAACCGTGAAGTCAGCATCGCCGAAGTTCGCCAGGAGGGTGTGGTCGGCGAGGGCGGACGACGCATAGGAGCTCGCGTCGTGGTGGTCACCCACACCGCCACCGACGCCGCCCTGTCCGAAACCGTCGACGCGTTGGCCGAACTCGATGTGGTGCAGAGTGTGGCCAGCGTCCTGCGGCTGGAAGGAACCAGCCCATGAGTCCGTCCAGCGCCGCCAAGGCCAACACCCGTCAGCAATGGCCCGGTCTCATCGCGGCTTACCGGGACCGGCTGCCGGTCGGCGATAACTGGGTTCCCGTCACCTTGTTCGAGGGCGGCACCCCGCTCATACCCGCACCTGGACTCTCGGCGAAGACGGGTTGCACGGTTCACCTCAAGGTCGAGGGTCTCAATCCCACCGGCTCGTTCAAGGACCGCGGTATGACGATGGCCGTCACCGACGCAGTGGCCCGCGGCCAGCAAGCCGTGCTGTGTGCGTCGACGGGTAACACGTCGGCGTCGGCAGCGGCTTACGCCGCCCGCGCCGGCATCACCTGCGCGGTACTGATCCCGCAAGGCAAGATCGCGATGGGCAAGCTCGCGCAGGCTGTCATGCATGGTGCCAAGATCATTCAGATCGACGGCAACTTCGACGACTGCCTGGAGCTTGCCCGCAAGATAGTCGCCGACTTCCCGACGATCTCATTGGTCAACTCCGTCAACCCGGTTCGCATCCAAGGCCAGAAAACGGCGGCGTTCGAGATCGTCGACGTATTGGGTGTCGCCCCGGACGTGCACGCCCTGCCGGTTGGTAACGCGGGCAACATCACGGCTTATTGGAAGGGCTACACCGAGTATCACGCTGACGGTCTGATCGACAAGCTGCCGCGCATGCTGGGCACCCAGGCGGCCGGTGCGGCGCCGCTGGTGCTCGGCGAACCGGTCAGCCAGCCCGAGACCATCGCCACCGCGATCCGCATCGGCTCGCCGGCGTCGTGGGCGTCGGCCGTCGAGGCGCAGCAGCAGTCCAACGGGCGGTTCCTGGCCGCCTCCGACGACGAGATCCTCGCGGCATATCACTTGGTGGCAGGCACCGAGGGTGTCTTCGTGGAGCCGGCGTCGGCGGCCAGCATCGCCGGTCTGTTCAAAGCCGTCGAGGACGGCTGGGTAGCGCGGGGATCGACCGTGGTGTGCACCGTGACCGGCAACGGCCTCAAGGATCCCGACACCGCGCTGCGCGACATGCCAACCGTGTCGCCGGTTCCCGTGGACCCCGTCGCTGTTGTCGCCAAACTGGGGTTGGTCTAGTGGCGATGCTGCCTGCCGGCCTGCTGGCCGGTTCGGTAGTCGCGGCCTCCAGCGCCAACCTCGGCCCGGGCTTCGACAGTATCGGACTGGCGCTGAGTCTCTATGACGAAATCATCGTCGAGACAACCGATTCCGGGTTGATCGTCGAGGTTGAGGGGGAAGGCGCCGGGGAGCTGGTGCTCGGCGCCGGTCATTTGGTGCTTCGCGCAGTCGAGCGCGGTCTACAGGCCGCCGGTGTGAGCGTGCCCGGCTTGAAGGTGCTTTGTCGCAACGCCATCCCGCACTCCCGCGGTCTCGGCTCATCGGCGGCGGCAGTCGTCGGTGGCCTGGCGGTGGTCAATGGTCTTCTCGCACAGGCGGGTTCAGCGCCGATGAGCCAAGCCGAGTTGATTCAGTTGTCGTCGGAGTTCGAAGGGCATCCCGACAATGCGGCGGCGGCGGTGTTGGGCGGCGCAGTTGTTTCTTGGACCGACCAAAGTTTTGAATCGCCGGCCTTCTCGGCAGCGCCGATGCGGCTACATCCCGACATCCGCCTGTTCCCCGCCATCCCCGGGCAGCGCGCGTCGACGGCCGAGGCGCGGGTGCTGCTCCCTTCGCAGGTCAGCCACGAGGACGCCCGCTTCAATGTCAGCCGCGCAGCGTTGCTGGTGCTGGCGCTCACCGAGCGACCCGACCTGCTGATGGCCGCCACCGAGGACGTGCTTCATCAGTCGCAGCGGGCGCCCGCGATGCCGTCGTCGGCGGAATACCTTCGACTATTGCGGCGTTACAACGTGGCAGCTGTGCTTTCCGGCGCTGGTCCGGCGGTGATCGCGCTGGCTACCGCTTCCGAGTTGCCCGGCGCGGCGCTGGAGTATGCCGCTGCGAACGGGTTTGCGGTCAGCGAGATGACGGCAGGTGACGGGGTCCGTTGGAGCTCGGGAGTGGCAGTCCCCAGCTAGCGTCCCCCGGCACGGCGGAGGGGCTCCTTGCTTCCGGCATCGAAGCAGGTTATCCTCGGACGCGTCCGGCAATCGCAGCATCTGCATCTGCGTTAACACTAGGACGAACACCAAATTCTTCTCGTGGACGATGGTTCGCCATTTAAACCGCCAATATTGGCGATCACCGCTGCAGAGTCGACTTTTGGTAGCACTCGGCGATTCGGCTGAATGCAACAAACCCCTGGCTTGACCCGATCAGCGAGGGAAAGAAAGGAAATCCGTGACCGATACGGACCTCGTTACGGCTGGCGACAGCACCGAAAAAAATGACAAGGTGCCCAATTCCGTGACTACAGATACTTCCAGCGAGGACGACGCCAACCCGAATGGGTCCGATGGCTCGCTGGCGACCATGGTGCTTCCCGAACTGCGCGCGCTGGCCAATCGGGCCGGTGTGAAGGGCACATCGGGAATGCGTAAAAACGAACTGATCGCCGCGATCCGGGAAACCCGCCAGGGACACGCCAACGGTGCGCCCGCCAACGGCACCGCCGGCGGTGAAACGGCCGACCAGGGCGTCAAGGCTGCGAGCGACCATGCCGAAGCGGCCGTCGAGAGCAAAACCCAACCTGAATCCAACGAACCTTCACCTTTCCTCGATCGTCCAGCGGACCAGAACAACCGGGCCGAAAAGAACGGCCGGAACAAGCCAGCGCGCGACCAACAGGACAGCAAATCCGAGGAGCGCGAGTCCGACAAAGACTCCGATAGTGGCGAGTCTGATAGGGGCGGCGATCAGCAAGGCTCGGGTGGTCAGCAGAACCGCGGCGGCTCGAACCAGCAAGACGACGACGGCGACGGCCGCGGCGGGCGGCGCGGGCGCCGGTTCCGGGAACGTAAGCGCCGTGGTGAGCGATCCGGTGAGGGCGGTGACACCTCCGAACTGCGTGAAGACGACGTCGTCCAACCGGTGGCCGGCATACTCGACGTCCTGGATAACTACGCGTTCGTGCGCACTTCCGGCTACCTCGCCGGTCCGCACGACGTGTACGTGTCGATGAACATGGTGCGCAAGAACGGCTTACGCCGTGGCGACGCAGTGACCGGCGCAGTCCGAGTCCCCAAGGACGGCGAACAGCCCAATCAGCGGCAGAAGTTCAACCCGTTGGTGCGGTTGGACACCGTCAACGGCGGCCCGGTCGAAGACGTCAAGAAGCGTCCTGACTTCACCAAGATGACGCCGTTGTATCCCAACCAGCGGCTTCGTCTGGAGACCACTCCCGACCGGCTGACCACGCGGATCATCGACCTCATCATGCCGATCGGCAAGGGCCAGCGCGCGCTGATCGTGTCACCGCCCAAGGCGGGTAAGACGACGATCCTGCAGGACATCGCCAACGCGATCACCAGGAACAACCCGGAATGCCACTTGATGGTCGTGCTCGTCGACGAGCGGCCCGAAGAGGTCACCGATATGACGCGTTCGGTCAAGGGCGAGGTCATTGCCTCGACGTTCGACCGGCCGCCGTCGGATCACACCGCGGTGGCCGAGCTGGCGATCGAGCGCGCAAAGCGACTCGTCGAACAGGACAAAGACGTGGTCGTGCTGCTCGACTCGATCACCCGACTCGGCCGCGCCTACAACAACGCGTCGCCGGCATCGGGCCGCATCCTGTCCGGTGGTGTCGACTCCACGGCGCTCTACCCGCCGAAGCGTTTTCTCGGCGCAGCCCGCAACATCGAGGGGGGTGGATCGTTGACCATCATCGCCACCGCGATGGTGGAGACCGGATCCACCGGTGACACAGTGATCTTCGAGGAATTCAAAGGCACCGGTAACGCCGAGCTCAAGCTCGACCGCAAGATCTCGGAGCGCCGGGTGTTCCCCGCCGTCGACGTCAACCCGTCGGGTACCCGCAAGGACGAATTGCTCTTGTCACCAGACGAGTTCGCCATCGTGCACAAGTTGCGTCGAGTGCTGTCGGGTCTGGATTCGCACCAAGCCATCGACCTGTTGATGTCGCAGCTGCGCAAGACGAAGACCAATTACGAATTCCTGGTCCAGGTGTCCAAGACGACACCAGGCATGGACAACGACTAACCCGGCGATTATGTGGGCCCGTTTGCGGCCGAGGAGAAGCCGGGCAAATCGGCCCGAGCCGATTAGCACACCACCGCAGTCGAATAACACCGCCCTTCCCGCTGGGCAGCTAAAGCTGCAGCGGTAACGTGCGCCCTGTCGGGACCCGACGGGGAAGGTGGTGAGCCGTGGCGGACACTCTTCAGCAATTGCTTCGCGCACGCAGTGCCGACTCCACCCCGGCGGTGAGACACGGCGATCGGGTCTGGACCTGGCGTGAGCACCTGACGGACGCATCGGCGGCGGCCGCCGCATTGATCGGCATCGCCGACCCCAAGCGCCCGTTGCACGTCGGTGCGCTGCTGGGCAACACACCCGAAATGCTCACCGCGATGGCGGCGGCAGCGCTCGGCGGATACGTGTTGTGCGGCATCAACGACACCCGTCGCGGCGCGGCGCTGGCCAAAGACATCAAGCGTGCCGACTGCCAAATACTGCTCACCGATCCGGCCCATCGCGCGCTGGTCGACGGCCTGGAGCTGCCCGGAGTCCGCGTGGTGGACATCACCGCCGACGAGTGGTCGGGTTTGCTCGCGGCGGCCGGGCCGCTGGTGGCGCATCGCGAAGTCGCCCCTACCGACACGTTCATGATGATCTTCACCTCGGGCACCAGCGGTGAGCCGAAGGCCGTCCAGATAACTCACCTGACCGTTATCTTCGCCGGAGCCAACCTGATTGACCGGTTCGATGTCGATTCGTCGGGCATCTGCTATCTGTCGATGCCACTATTTCACTCCAACGCGTTGCTCGCGGGTTGGAGTGTGGCGGTCGGCTCCGGCTCGGCGATGGTGCCGGCCACCTTCTCGGCATCCGGTTTGCTGTCCGACCTGCGTCGCTACGGCGCGACTTACATGAACTATGTCGGCAAGCCGTTGGCGTATGTGTTGGCCACCCCCGAGCAGCCGGACGATGCGGACAACCCGCTGAAGGTTGCGTTCGGCAACGAGGCAAGCGACCGCGACATCGCGGAGTTCAGCCGGCGATTCGATTGCACGGTCTGGGACGGCTTCGGCTCCAGCGAAGGCGCGATCATCATCACCCGCGAAGACGGCTGTCCGCCCGGCTCACTGGGTCGGGGCTTCCCGGGGGTGGGGATCTTCAACTCCGACACCCTCGCCGAATGCCCGGTGGCCAGCTTCGACGACGACGGCTCGCTGACCAACGCCGACGAAGCCATCGGCGAGCTGGTCAACACGACAGGCGCCGGCCTGTTCGCCGGCTACTACAACGATAAGGACGCCACCGACGCGCGACTGCGGAACGGCATGTTCTGGTCGGGTGACCTGGCCTACCGCGACGCTGAGGGCTGGATCTACTTCGCCGGGCGCAGCGGGGATTGGTTGCGCGTCGACGGCGAGAATATGACGACCGCGCCCATCGAACGCATTCTGCAGCGGCTGCCGGCGGTCAGCCAGGTCGCGGTGTATGCGGTACCCGATGAGCAGGTGGGGGACCAGGTGATGGCGGCGTTGGTGCTGGTGCACGACGCCGAGCTGACGCCGGGTGAATTCAGCCAGTTTTTGGCCGACCAGCCGGATCTTTCACCAAAGGCCTGGCCGCGGCGCGTGTGGATCACCGACAGCCTGCCGACCACGGCCACGAACAAAATCCTGAAGCGGGAACTGCGCGCGCGCGGCAGCAGCCCTGAAGGCGGCCTGTTGTGGACCCGGATCGGCCGCGACACCACCTACACCGCCGCCGATCGGCCCGCCAACGCCCCAGCGTAGGACTAGGTCGGCCGGGGTTAGCGGCGGCGCGCACCGGTCTGAACGAACCGGGCGCACGACCGGTCGAGGCGGGAATGCGCACCCTCACGCAGGCGTTTAGGGACGTAGCGGCTGACCTGGCATAATCGACAGCCGAAGATACGGTTCCGGTTCACGTCCGATCATCAGCACATGAAGGCGACCCGGCGACCGACGATTGAAGAGGACACCATGAAATCTGATATTCATCCCGCCTACGGCGAGACCACCGTGGTCTGCGGCTGCGGCAACACGTTCCAGACCCGCAGCACCAAGGAAAGCGGCCACATCGTGGTCGAGGTCTGCTCGCAGTGCCACCCGTTTTACACCGGCAAGCAGAAGATCCTGGACAGCGGCGGTCGGGTCGCTCGCTTCGAGCGGCGTTACGGCAAGCGCAAGGCCGGCGCCGAGAAGGAATCTTCGGCCGACAAGTAGCAGGACCGACGCCCGAACTGTTGCGCAAAACGCACAGGACGGGCGTCGTTTTGCGTTCGGGTGAGTTGGCAGCGATCTTGGAGTCGGTTTCGGGAAGGAGGTGAGCATGACGCAGGGCGTACAGGCGATTGACGCGCTGGTGGCCGAACACGCCGACCTTGAGCGTCAGCTGGCCGATCCCGAACTACACAGCAATGCCGGCAATGCGCGCAAAGTCGGGCGGCGCTTCGCGCAATTAGCCCCGATCGTCTCGACCCACCGCAAACTCGCGGCGGCCCGCGGCGATCTGGAGACCGCCCGTGAGCTGGTCGCCGACGACGAATCGTTCGTCGACGAAGTCGCCGAGTTGGAATCCCGGGTGGCCGAGTTGGACACCCAGCTCACCGACATGCTGTCACCGCGGGACCCGCACGACGCCGACGACATCGTGCTCGAAGTCAAATCCGGTGAGGGCGGCGAAGAATCGGCCCTATTCGCCGCTGACCTGGCCAGGATGTATATCCGCTATGCAGAGCGGCATGGCTGGACGGTAACGGTCCTGGACGAAACGACCTCGGATTTGGGCGGCTACAAAGACGCGACGCTTGCGATCGCCAGCAAAGGCGACGCGGCCGATGGCGTGTGGTCCCGCATGAAATTCGAGGGCGGGGTACACCGGGTGCAGCGGGTCCCGGTGACCGAATCCCAAGGCCGCGTGCACACTTCGGCGGCGGGCGTGCTGGTTTATCCCGAGCCCGAAGAAGTGGCTGAGGTGCAGATCGACGAGTCGGACCTGCGCATCGACGTCTACCGGTCTTCGGGCAAGGGGGGCCAGGGCGTCAACACCACCGACTCGGCGGTCCGAATTACCCACCTGCCCACCGGAATTGTCGTCACCTGTCAAAACGAGCGGTCTCAGCTGCAGAACAAGACGCGTGCGTTACAGGTGCTTGCCGCTCGCCTGCAGGCATTAGCAGAGGAGCAGGCGTCGGCCGACGCGTCGGCCGATCGGGCCAGCCAGATCCGCACCGTGGACCGTAGCGAACGCATCCGCACCTACAACTACCCGGAGAACCGGGTGGCCGACCATCGCATCGGTTACAAAGCACACAATCTCGACCAGCTTCTCGACGGTGACCTCGACGCGCTATTCGACGCTCTGGGCGCCGCTGACAAGCAGTCTCGGCTGCAACAGGCATGACGATTCAGTCCGAGTTGCGGTATGCGATCGACTCCGCGACGACGCAGCTCGCAGACGCTGGAATCGACTCCGCACGCCACGACGCCGAGGAATTGGCCGCGCACCTGGCCGGTACCGTGCGCGGACGGCTGCCGCTGGTCGACTCGCCTGATGACACCTTCTTCGACCGCTACCACGCCGCGATCGCCGCGCGTTCGCGCCGAGTGCCCTTGCAGCACCTCACCGGCACGGCGGCGTTCGGGCCGTTGACGCTTTCCGTCGGGCCCGGCGTTTTCATCCCGCGCCCGGAAACCGAAGCCGTGCTGGAATGGGCGAACTCCCAAAGTCTCGGCGACACTCCTGCCGGACCGCTGATCATCGATGTCTGCACAGGCTCGGGTGCGCTGGCCCTCGCACTGGCGCGGCACTGGCCTGATGCGCGCGTGGTGGGCATCGACGATTCCGATGCGGCGCTTGACTATGCGCGCAGAAACTCCCTCGGCACCACGGTGGAGTTACTGCGCGCCGACGTCACCGACCCTGGCTTGCTGGCCGAGCTTGACGGGAAGGTCGACCTCGTGGTGTCCAACCCGCCCTACGTCCCAGATGCCGCTGAGCTCGAACCCGAAGTGTTTGACCACGATCCGCGCCACGCCGTGTTCGCGGGCCCGGACGGGATGGCGGTGATTACCGCCGTCGTCCGGCTCGCTGGGCGCTGGTTGCGCCCGGGCGGCCTGTTCGCCGTCGAGCACGACGACACCACATCCTCGCTGACTTGCGAACTAATCAGTGGCACAGTACTTTTCGATGACATCGTGGCCCGAGTGGATCTGACCGGGCGGCCCAGATTCGTGACGGCCCGCAGGAGCGGCGCTGATGAGTAGCGTGTTCGACTGCGCCGATCCCGAACAGCGTTCCCGCGGAATCGCATCGGCGGCCGCGGCCGTCAAAAACGGCGGATTGGTGGTTCTTCCGACGGACACGGTGTACGGCGTTGGTGCTGATGCATTCGACAGCGCGGCGGTGACCGCGTTGCTATCGGCGAAGGGCCGCGGGCGTGATATGCCGGTGCCGGTGCTGGTTGGCTCCTGGCATACCATCGACGGCCTTGCGCTATCGGTTTCCAAGGCGATGCGCGACCTCGTCCGCGCGTTCTGGCCCGGCGCGTTGAGTCTGGTGGTCCGGCAGGCGCCGTCGGTGCAGTGGGATCTCGGCGATGCCCGCGGCACGGTCATGCTGCGAATGCCGCTGCACCCCGTCGCAATTGAACTGCTGCGTGAGGTCGGGCCGATGGCGGTATCCAGCGCCAACGTCTCCGGCCGTCCGCCCGCCGTCGACGCAGAGAACGCCCGCGGGCAGCTGGGCGACCTCGTCGACGTCTATCTCGATGCCGGTCCTTCGGCTCAACAGGCTGCCTCGACCATCCTGGACTTGACCGGGCCCGAAGCACGCATCCTGCGATCTGGACCGGTCAG
Organism: uncultured Actinomycetota bacterium; assembly: GCA_963833915.1. Taxonomy (GTDB): domain Bacteria; phylum Actinomycetota; class Actinomycetes; order Mycobacteriales; family Mycobacteriaceae; genus Mycobacterium. Next base: position 187,997 of record CAWHZO010000012.1, on the reverse strand, counting down.
CGCCGAGAGGATCGGCGCGGTACTCGGTTTGGACGCCGGGACTTTGACCGGCTGATCCGCCGGGGCAACTTAGATCGATCTCAGGGCGGTGCAGTACGGTTTTCCGGATGGTTAGCGGTGCCGACAACGTCGCCGCCGGTGTGCTCGCCTTGTCCGATCGTGGCGCCGGTGTCCCGTTGCGCGAGCTCGCGCTGGTCGGGCTGACGGCCGCGATCATCACCTACTTTGCGACCGGACCGGTACGCGTGCTGGCGACCCGGCTCGGCGCGGTGGCCTATCCGCGCGAACGCGATGTGCACGTGACGCCTACGCCGCGAATGGGCGGCCTGGCGATGTACGTCGGGGTCGTCGCCGCGGTCTTTCTCGCATCTCAGCTTCCCGCGCTCACCCGCGGCTTCGTCTACTCCACGGGCCTGCCGGCGGTGCTGTTTGCGGGTGGGGTGATCATGGGCATCGGGCTGATCGACGACCGCTGGGGCCTGGACGCGCTGACGAAGTTCGCCGGTCAGATCACCGCGGCCAGCGTGCTGGTCACGATGGGCGTCGCCTGGAGCGTTCTCTACATCCCGTTGGGCGGAGTGGGAACCATTGTCTTGGACCAAGCCTCCTCAATTCTGCTGACGCTGGCGTTGACGGTGTCGATCGTCAACGCGATGAACTTCGTCGACGGTCTCGACGGGCTGGCGGCCGGGCTCGGACTGATCACCGCGCTGGCGATCTGCATGTTCTCCGTCGGCCTGCTGCGCGACCACGGGGGTGACGTGCTCTTCTACCCGCCTGCGGTCATTTCGGTGGTGCTGGCCGGAGCCTGCCTGGGCTTTTTGCCGCACAACTTTTTCCCGGCCAAGATCTTCATGGGGGATTCCGGTTCGATGCTGATCGGCCTGATGCTGGCCGCGGCGTCGACGACGGCTGCGGGACCGATTTCGCAGAACGCCTATGGCGCCCGGGATGTGTTTGCTCTGCTGTCGCCTTTCCTATTGGTTGTGGCCGTCATGTTCGTGCCGATGCTCGACCTACTGCTGGCGATCGTGCGGCGCACCCGGGCGGGTCGTAGCGCCTTCAGCCCCGACAAGATGCACCTGCATCACCGTCTGCTGCAGATCGGTCATTCGCATCGCCGCGTGGTGCTGCTGATTTATTCGTGGGTGGGCATCGTCGCGTTCGGCACCGCGAGCACGATCTTCTTCAACCCGCGGGATACCGCAGCGGTGATGCTGGGCGCAATCGCGATCGCGGTCATCGCGACGTTGATCCCGCTGCTACGCCGCCGCGAGGCCATCTACGACGAGGAGTAGTAGCGACCTCGCTGATGTGGTACGGTGCTGGTAGAACCCGAATTAACCTCGCGGGTTGCCGGCCACCGGCCATCGGATTCAGCTCCGATCGCGCCGACGTACGACCGACAAAGGGGAGCTGTCCCTTGGGTGATGCGAGTGCGATGAATGCGCTCCGATACGCTCAACGGGCCACGCACGATCATCCAGGCAACTCCCCCCGAAAGAGGACTGAGGTGCAGCAGTGACAACACCAGCGCAGGACGCGCCGTTGGTGTTTCCCTCGGTTGCTTTCCGGCCGATTCGTCTGCTCACCATTTCACTTGTGCTGACCGCCGTCGCGATCGCCGTCGCGGACTCGGTTGGCCATCCGATGGTGGGTGTGTTCTTCGGTGTGGGGCTGCTCCTGGGTTTGCTCAACGCCGTCGGTGTGCAGCGTTCGGTGGCTGCCATCACGGCCGAAGCGCATCCGCTGAAAAAGAAGATGGCGGTGAACTCCGCGAGCCGGTTGCTACTTATCACCGTCATCGGACTGACTGTCGCATTCGTCTTCCGACCCGCCGGGCTCGGCGTGGTGTTTGGGCTTGCACTGTTTCAGGTATTGCTGGTGCTGTCGACCGCGCTGCCGGTCTTGAACAAGCTGCGTAACGGGGCCGCCGACGGTGGTGAAGGGACGGGAAACAGCGATGACTGACATGCTGCTGGCCGAGGGCGCCATCGAGGTTGGCCAGCACAAAACCGCCCAGTGGTTCGGCCTGACCGTCAACGTCGACACCGTGGCCTCCGCTGGCCTCGCCGCCGTCATCGTCATCGGGCTGGCATTGCTCTTGCGTGCCAAGGTCACCTCGAGCGGCGTACCGGGCGGCGTACAGCTGTTCTTCGAGGCAATCACCGTCCAGATGCGCAACCAGATCGAATCCGCGATCGGGATGCGAATCGCGCCATTCGTGTTGCCGCTGGCGGTCACGCTCTTCGTGTACATCCTGATCTCGAACTGGCTGTCGGTGCTGCCGGTGCAATACACCGACAAGCCGGGCGGCTCTCCGAAGGAGTTGTTCGCTCCGCCCGCGTCTGACATCAACTTTGTGCTGGCTTTGGCGCTGTTTGTGTTCATCTGCTACCACCTGGCCGGTATCTGGCGCAGCGGTCCCATCGGTTACCCCGCCAAGATTGTCAAGGGGCACGTGTGGGACACCCTGCCCAAAATCGTCGGGGTTATCTTCTCGCCCATCAACGTGGTCGAAGAACTCGCCAAGCCGATCTCGCTGTCGCTCCGACTTTTCGGCAACATCTTTGCCGGCGGCATCCTGGTTGCGCTGATCGGGCTTTTCCCGCCCTATATCTTGTGGGCGCCGAACGCGATCTGGAAGGCATTCGATTTATTCGTCGGCGCAATCCAGGCGTTCATCTTCGCCCTGCTGACCGTCTTGTACTTCAGTCAATCGATGGAGCTGGAAGGGGAACACGATTAGGACGGCCACAAAGTCCCCGTGTCCACACCAATTACAGACCTGGTAGACCGCTACCAAATATCAAGGAGGATAAGCAATGAACCCCACAATCGCTGCCGGCGCACTCATCGGCGGTGGACTGATCATGGCCGGGGGCGCGATCGGCGCCGGTATCGGTGACGGCGTCGCCGGTAACGCACTGATCTCCGGCATCGCCCGGCAGCCCGAGGCGCAAGGACGGCTGTTCGTTCCGTTCTTCATCACCGTCGGTCTGGTCGAGGCCGCCTACTTCATCAACTTGGCCTTCATGGCGCTGTTCGTCTTCGCCACCCCGGTCAAGTAAATAGCTGAGATGGGTGACATGAGCTCTGTGGTCCTGGTTGCCGCCAGCCAGGCGGAGGGAAACTTCCTCCTTCCCAACGGCACCTTCTTCGTTGTGCTGATCATCTTCTTGATCGTGCTCGGCGTGATCGGCACCTTCGTGGTACCGCCGATCTCGAAGGTGCTGAAAGAGCGCGAGAACATGGTCACCAAGACGGCTGCTGACAACAAGAAATCGGCCGAGCAGTTCGCCGCCGCCCGGGAAGACTACGAGAAGGCGATGTCCGAAGCTCGGGTCACGGCGTCGGCGGCCCGCGACGAGGCTCGGGCAGAGGGCCGCAGGCTCCTGGAGGAGCAACGCGCTCGCGCCGAGGAACAGGTTTCCTCGACACTGCAGGACGCCTCTGAGCAGCTCAAGCGAGAGGGCGACGCGGTAGCGGCCGAACTGCGCTCTCGTGTCGAGGGCATGTCCACCACACTGGCCAGCCGCATCCTGGGGGTCGAGATCACCACGTCGGTCACGGCAGCCGGTTCGGGGCGGTAGGACAGATGTCGACATTCATCGGACAGCTAGTCGGGTTTGCCGTCATCGTGTTGCTGGTCTGGCGCTATGTCGCACCGCCGGTGCGCAAGCTGATGGTCGACCGCCAAAACGACGTGCGCCAACAGTTGGAGGATTCCAAGACTGCCGCCGATCGACTGGCGGAAGCGAGCCGGGCGCACAGTAAGGCGAAAGAGGACGCCAAGGCGGAGACGCAGCGGTTCATCGAAGAGGCGCAGTCAGATGCCAAACGCATCGCCGAACAGTTACGCGCCCAGGCCGACAGCGAAGTCGAGCGGATCAAGGTGCAGGGCGGCAAGCAGGTCGAGCTGTTGCGTGCGCAACTGGTTCGCCAGCTACGCCAGGAATACGGTGCCGAATCTGTCCGGCGTGCAGGCGAATTGGTACGTGGCTTTGTTGCCGACACAGCTCAGCAGTCGGCCACGGTGGACCGCTTTCTCGATGACCTCGACGCGATGGCGCCCTCGAAGGCAGACGTCAAGCTTCCCGTTGCGGCGGGGATGCGCTCGGCCAGCAGGGAGGCGCTGACCAACCTGCTGGAGCACTTCGGCGAGGTGGCCGAAGGCCTTGACGATAAAGGGCTCTCGGCACTCACCGACGATCTGACGTCGGTCGCCACGATGTTGATTCGTGAAACCGTCGTTGCGCGCTATCTCACGTCGCCCGCTGAGGACGCGTCGCCCAGAGTTCGGCTGATCGAGCGCCTGGTGTCGGACCAAGTCGGTGAGCCCGCGCTTGATGTGCTCAAAAGTGCAGTTTCCGAACGCTGGTCGGCCGACTCTGATCTGGTCGACGCGGTCGAGCTGGTGTCGCGGCAGGCATTGTTGATTCGCGCCGAGCGGGCGGAGCAGCTTGACGAGGTGGAAGACCAATTGTTCCGGTTTTCCCGCATTCTTGATGTGCACCCGCGCCTGGTGACCTTGCTGGGTGACTACGAAGCACCCGCCGACGGACGGATCACGTTGCTGCGCAACGTGCTTGGGAACGCAAACGCTGATGTTAATCCGATCTCGGTTGAACTGCTTTCGAAGACGGTGGAGTTGTTGCGAGGACAACCGGTGGAGAAGGCGGTGCAAGGTCTCGTCGAAGTGGCGGTGGCCCGCCGCGGCGAAGTCGTCGCGCATGTCAGCGCGGCCGCCGAGCTCAGCGACGCACAGCACACCCGCCTCACCGAGGTGCTGAGCCGCATCTACGGTCACCCGGTCACAGCGCAGCTGCAAATCAACCCCGAGTCGCTCGGCGGGCTCGCAATTTCGGTCGGCGACGAAGTCATCGACGGTACGCTTTCGTCGCGTCTCGCCGCGGCTCAGACCCACCTACCGGACTGAAACACACCTAATCCACCCAATCGACAAGCAGGAAGAACGAAAAGCCATGGCAGAGTTGACAATCTCCGCTGAAGACATCCAGGGCGCGATTGACGAATACGTTAGCTCCTTTACCTCCGACACCGCCCGGGAGGAGGTGGGCACTGTCGTCGACACTGGAGATGGCATCGCGCACGTCGAGGGCTTGCCGTCGGTGATGACCCAAGAGCTCGTTGAATTCCCGGGCGGGGTCTTGGGCGTCGCGCTCAACCTCGACGAGCACAGCATCGGCGTGGTGATCCTGGGCGACTACGAGACCATCCAAGAGGGTCAGCAGGTCAAGCGCACCGGCGAGGTGCTTGCGGTGCCCGTCGGCGATGGCTTCCTGGGCCGAGTCGTCGATCCGCTCGGCCACCCGATCGACGGCCAAGGCGACATCGAAGCGGAGACTCACCGGGCGCTGGAGATCCAGGCCCCGTCGGTGATCCAGCGGCAGAGCGTGAAAGAACCGCTACAGACCGGGATCAAGGCCATCGACGCGATGACGCCGATCGGTCGCGGCCAGCGCCAGCTGATCATCGGTGACCGCAAAACCGGCAAGACCGCGGTGTGTGTGGACACCATCCTCAACCAACGCCAGAACTGGGAATCCGGCGACGAGAAGAAGCAGGTGCGGTGCGTGTACGTGGCCATCGGCCAGAAGGGCACCACGATCGCTTCGGTCCGGCGCGCGCTGGATGAGGGTGGCGCGATGGACTACACCACCATCGTCGCGGCACCCGCGTCCGACTCTGCCGGGTTCAAATGGCTTGCGCCCTACACCGGTTCGGCGATCGCTCAGCACTGGATGTACGACGGCAAGCATGTGCTGATCGTCTTCGACGACTTGAGCAAGCAGGCCGAGGCGTACCGCGCGATCTCGCTACTGCTGCGTCGCCCACCCGGTCGTGAGGCCTACCCGGGTGACGTGTTCTACCTGCACTCGCGGCTACTGGAGCGCTGCGCCAAGCTGTCCGACGAGCTTGGTGGCGGCTCGCTGACCGGTCTGCCGGTCATCGAGACCAAGGCCAGCGACATCTCGGCCTACATCCCCACCAATGTCATCTCGATCACCGACGGGCAGTGCTTCCTGGAGTCCGACTTGTTCAACCAGGGCGTGCGGCCCGCCATCAACGTCGGTGTCTCGGTGTCGCGGGTGGGCGGTGCTGCACAGATCAAGGCGATGAAGGAAGTCGCCGGATCGCTGCGCCTGGACCTCTCGCAGTTCCGCGAGCTGGAGTCGTTCGCGGCGTTTGCGTCGGACTTGGACGCCACGTCTAAAGCACAGCTGGAGCGTGGCGAGCGGCTCGTCGAGTTGCTCAAGCAGCCGCAATACCGGCCGGCACCAGTCGAGGAGCAGGTGGTTTCGATCTTCCTGGGCACCGGTGGTCACCTGGATTCGGTTCCGGTCGAAGACGTCGGGCGATTCGAGGCCGAATTCCTCGACCACATTCGGGCTTCCGACGATGGCATCCTGTCCGACATCCGGGAATCCCAAAAGCTCGGCGAGGACGCCGAAAAGAAATTGACTGACGCGATCAATGACTTCAAGAAGGGCTTCGCGGCGACCGGCGGCGGCTCGGTGGTACCCGACGAGCATGTGGAAGCCCTTGACGAAGACCAGGTGGCGAAGGAATCGGTGCAGGTCCACAAGCCCGCACCGCCGGAGCAGAAAAAGAAGAAGAAGTAATCGAAGATGGCCGCCACACTTCGCGAATTGCGGGGTCGGATCCGCTCCGCCGGGTCGATCAAAAAGATCACCAAGGCACAGGAGATGATCGCGGCTTCGCGTATCGGCAAGGCGCAGGCCCGGCTGAAGGAGGCCCGGCCCTACTCCGTGGAGCTCACCCGCGTGTTGACCACGCTCGCCCAAGAAGCCGCTTTGGACCATCCATTGCTGGTGGAGCACCCCGAGCCGAAACGGGCCGGCGTGCTGGTGGTCTCGTCTGACCGCGGCCTTTGCGGCGCGTACAACTCCGGCGCCTTTCGACGGGCTGAGGAGCTTTTCTCGCTGTTGCGAGAAAGTGGTAAGACCCCGGTGCTCTACGTTGTCGGTCGTAAAGCACTGAACTACTACACATTCCGAAACTGGGAGATCAGTGAGTCGTGGACCGGCTTCTCGGAGCGACCCAGCTACGAGAACGCCGCGGAGGTGGCCGAGACACTGGTGGACGCCTTCATGGCCGGTGTTGAGGATGACGACGGTGAGGCGCAGGAGGAGGCCGGGGTCGACGAGCTGCATATCGTCTACAGCGAGTTCAAGTCGATGATGTCGCAATCACCCTCGGCGCACCGCATCGCCCCGATGGTTGTGGAATACGTCGAGGAAGATACCGGGCCGCACACGTTGTACTCATTCGAGCCGGATGCGACAACATTGTTCGACGCGTTGTTGCCGCGTTACCTGGCGACCCGCGTGTACACGGCGCTGCTCGAGTCCGCCGCGTCAGAACTGGCATCACGCCAACGTGCGATGAAATCGGCCAGCGACAATGCTGACGATCTCATCAAGGCACTCACGCTCGAGGCCAACCGTGAGCGGCAGGCCCAAATCACCCAGGAAATCAGCGAAATCGTCGGTGGCGCAAACGCGCTCGCTGACGCCGCGAAATAGGCCCCATCAGGAAGCGAAGAGGATATGGCTGCTACCACCAAAAAGGCTGACAAGTCGAAGAACTCGAAGGGCGGCGACTCCAATGGCCGCGTGGTGCGGATAACCGGGCCCGTTGTCGACGTCGAATTTCCGCGCGGCTCGGTGCCGGAGCTGTTCAACGCTTTGCACGCGGACATCACATACGAGGCTTTCGCGAAGACGTTGACGCTAGAGGTCGCGCAGCACCTCGGCGACAGCCTGGTCCGGACCATCTCGCTACAACCGACCGACGGGCTGGTGCGCGGCGTCGAGGTGATCGACACCGGCGACTCGATTTCGGTGCCGGTCGGCGACGGTGTCAAGGGCCACGTGTTCAACGCGTTGGGTGACTGCCTGGATGACGAAGGTTACGGGAAAGACTTCGATCACTGGCCCATTCACCGCAAGCCGCCGCCGTTCGACGAGCTGGAACCGCGCACCGAGATGCTCGAGACCGGCCTGAAAGTTGTCGACTTGCTGACGCCCTACGTGCGCGGTGGCAAGATCGCGCTGTTTGGCGGTGCGGGCGTGGGCAAGACTGTTCTGATCCAAGAGATGATCAACCGTATCGCCCGAAACTTCGGTGGGACTTCGGTATTCGCCGGTGTGGGGGAGCGTACCCGCGAGGGCAACGACCTGTGGGTCGAGCTGGGCGAAGCCGACGTCCTCAAGGACACCGCGCTGGTTTTCGGTCAGATGGACGAGCCGCCCGGCACCCGTATGCGGGTGGCGCTGTCGGCTTTGACGATGGCCGAGTATTTCCGCGACGAGCAGGGCCAGGACGTGCTGTTGTTCATCGACAACATCTTCCGCTTCACCCAGGCCGGATCTGAGGTGTCCACGCTGCTCGGCCGGATGCCCTCGGCGGTGGGCTATCAGCCCACATTGGCTGACGAAATGGGCGAGCTTCAGGAGCGGATCACCTCGACGCGTGGTAAGTCCATTACCTCGATGCAAGCTGTATACGTGCCCGCCGACGACTACACCGACCCGGCGCCGGCGACGACGTTCGCGCACTTGGACGCCACCACCGAGCTGTCGCGAAATGTGTTCTCCAAGGGGATCTTTCCTGCAGTGGACCCGTTGGCGTCCAGCTCCACCATCTTGGACCCAGCGATCGTCGGCGACGAGCATTACCGGGTAGCACAGGAAGTGATTCGAATCCTGCAGCGCTACAAGGATCTTCAAGACATCATCGCAATTTTGGGTATCGACGAGCTGTCCGAAGAGGACAAGCAGCAGGTCCAACGAGCGCGACGCATCGAGCGGTTCCTCTCGCAGAACATGATGGCGGCCGAACAGTTCACTGGTCAGCCCGGTTCCACCGTTCCGCTGAAGGAGACCGTCGAGGCGTTCGACAAGCTGGCAAAGGGCGAGTTCGACCACGTGCCCGAGCAGGCATTTTTCCTCATTGGTGGCCTTGACGACCTGGCGAAGAAAGCCGAAACCTTCGGCGCCAAGCTGTGATTGCCGGCAGCGAAGGGTTGAGCGCGGAAGGGCAGGTGTGAGATGGCCACGATGAACGTGGAGATCGTTGCCGTCGACCGGAAGATCTGGTCGGGCGAGGCGACGTTCGTCTTCACCCGCACGACTGTGGGGGAGATCGGTATTCTGCCGAGTCATATCCCGCTGGTTGCACAACTGATTGACGACGCCATGGTTCGCGTCGAGCGTGAGGGCGAGGACGACCTGCGGGCTGCGGTGGACGGCGGCTTCCTGACGGTCACCGAGGAGGGCGTCAGCATCCTCGCCGAATCCGCCGAATTCGATTCGGAAATCGACGAGGCGGCGGCCACAGAGGATTCGAAGTCAGACGATCCACGCACTGCCGCCAGGGGCCGCGCCAGACTGCGCGCTGTCGGCGCGCTCGACTAGCGGAACGCGGCGATGAGCGCGCTCATGATTGTCATGGTCGTGCTCGTCGCCTTGCTGGGAATTGCGGTCCTGGCTTTGAGTTTTCGCTTGTGGAAGCTGCGCCAAGGTGGAACGGCGGCGATTATGCGGGACATACCTGCAGTCGGAGGCCACGGATGGCGTCACGGCGTGATTCGTTATCGCGGTGCGGATGCCGTGTATTACCGATTGTCCAGCGTTCGCCCGTGGCCGGATCGTCGACTCAACAGGCGCGGTGTGGAGGTCGTCTCGCGGCGTCCACCACGCGGTGATGAGTTCGACATCATGACTGAAGAGATCATTGTGCTTCAGTTGCGTGACACCACGCAGGACCGCAGGGCGGGCTATGAAATCGCCTTGGACCGAGGCGCATTGACGGCATTCCAGTCGTGGTTGGAATCGCGTCCCTCTCCGCGTGCGCGCGGGCGCAGCACCTGATGAAGACGTCTACTTCTCGGACTGGTCGGGCTTTCCGCCGCCGGGTTGCCAGAGCACGTCGCCGCCCACGTTGACCACCCGGGACAAGATGAACAGCAAGTCGGACAGGCGGTTCAGATACTTCGCGGGCAGCGGACTGACATCTGATGAGTGCTGCTCGATTGCCTCCCACGCCGAACGCTCAGCGCGTCGCACCACCGTGCGGGCGACATGCAGCAGGGCCGATAGTGCTGAACCGCCAGGCAGCACAAAGGAATTGAGCGGCGGCAGGCTTTCATTGAACTCGTCGCACCAGGCCTCGAGTCGGTCGATGTAGGACTGCGTGATGCGCAGCGGAGGATGCTTCGGGATCTCCACCACCGGTGTCGACAGATCCGCGCCAGCGTCGAATAGATCGTTCTGGATCTGTCGCAACACACCAGTTATCTGCTGCTTCGGATTCCCCAGGGCGATCGCAGTGCCGATTGCCGCATTGGCCTCGTCGCAGTCGGCATAGGCCACCAACCGTGCGTCGTTTTTGGCGACCCGTGAAAAATCGCTCAAGCCCGTGGTTCCGTCGTCGCCAGTCCGGGTATAGATGCGGGTCAGATGTACTGCCATGGATAAAACGTACCGGGTCCGACTGGCCTAGCCGACTGACAGGCTGACACGGCTTCACTAAACTGACCGGCGTGGCTCAGCGTTTCGTGGTGACCGGTGGCAGTCGGTTGTCGGGCGAAGTCGCTGTTGGGGGAGCCAAGAACAGCGTTCTCAAATTGATGGCTGCGACTTTGCTGGCCGAAGGCACCAGCACGATCACCAACTGCCCCGATATCCTCGATGTCCCGTTGATGGCGGAGGTGCTGAGAGGCCTGGGTGCCACGGTCGAACTGGCCGGCGCAACCGTGCGCATCACCTCGCCGGACGAGCCGAAGTACGACGCCGACTTCGCCGCGGTCCGTCAGTTCCGGGCCTCGGTCTGCGTACTCGGCCCCCTGGTGGGACGGTGCAAGCGGGCCAAAGTCGCGCTGCCGGGCGGTGACGCTATCGGTTCACGTCCGCTGGATATGCACCAAGCCGGGCTACGGCAACTCGGAGCCGTCTGCAATATCGAGCACGGCTGCGTCGTTGCCCATGCAGATACCCTGCGGGGCGCGGAAATTCAGCTGGAGTTCCCCTCGGTGGGAGCAACCGAGAACATCTTGATGGCCGCGGTTCTGGCAGAGGGTGTCACGACGATTCACAATGCGGCGCGCGAGCCCGACGTGGTGGACCTGTGCACCATGTTGAACCAGATGGGTGCCCAGGTCGAGGGCGCGGGTTCGCCGACGATGACGATTACCGGCGTACCACGGCTGTACCCCACCGAGCACCGAGTGATCGGCGATCGAATCGTGGCTGCGACCTGGGGCATCGCCGCCGCGATGACCCGCGGTGACATTACGGTGACCGGGGTCGATCCGGCCCATCTTCAGGTTGTGCTGCACAAACTGCACGACGTGGGCGCCACCGTCACGCAGACGGATGACAGTTTCCGGGTGACCCAGTACGAGCGCCCCAAGGCCGTCAACGTCGCGACGTTGCCATATCCGGGGTTCCCGACGGATCTGCAGCCGATGGCGATCGGCCTGGCGTCGATCGCCGATGGCACATCGATGATCACCGAGAACGTGTTCGAGGCGCGGTTCCGGTTCGTCGAGGAGATGATCCGCCTCGGTGCCGACGCCCGCACCGACGGGCACCATGCCGTCGTACGAGGTCTTCCTCAACTGTCGAGTGCACCGGTGTGGTCTTCTGACATCCGGGCTGGTGCGGGACTGGTGCTTGCCGGATTGGTGGCCGACGGTGACACCGAGGTGCACGACGTCTTTCACATCGACCGGGGCTATCCGCTGTTCGTGGAAAATCTGGTCGGTCTCGGGGCGGAGATCGAGCGCGTAGAATAGCTGTTACGCAGCGATACACGCCGGCTCTGCGGAGCGGTTAGTGCAGTTGACGGCCCCCAGGCCACGGAGTACAGTGGCAGGGTTGCCCGCTGACGGGTGTTGTTTGAGAACTCAATAGTGTGTTTGGTGGTTTTGTTTTGTTGTTGTTTTTGGCCATGCTCTACGTTTTCCCGTGTTGGGGTGTGGTTGTTTTTTGTTTGGATGCCAGTTTTTGGTGTCTTTTTGTTAGGTCAGATTGTTCTGATTCGAATTCGCCCGCGGTTTGTGGGGGTTTTTGTTTGGAGAGTTTGATTCTGGCTCAGGACGAACGCTGGCGGCGTGCTTAACACATGCAAGTCGAACGGTAAGGCCCTTTCGGGGGTACACGAGTGGCGAACGGGTGAGTAACACGTGGGTGATCTGCCCTGCACTTTGGGATAAGCCTGGGAAACTGGGTCTAATACCGAATATGACCATGGGATGCATGTCTTGTGGTGGAAAGCTTTTGCGGTGTGGGATGGGCCCGCGGCCTATCAGCTTGTTGGTGGGGTGATGGCCTACCAAGGCGACGACGGGTAGCCGGCCTGAGAGGGTGTCCGGCCACACTGGGACTGAGATACGGCCCAGACTCCTACGGGAGGCAGCAGTGGGGAATATTGCACAATGGGCGCAAGCCTGATGCAGCGACGCCGCGTGGGGGATGACGGCCTTCGGGTTGTAAACCTCTTTCACCATCGGCGAAGCCGGGAGCTTTTGTTTCTGGTGACGGTAGGTGGAGAAGAAGCACCGGCCAACTACGTGCCAGCAGCCGCGGTAATACGTAGGGTGCGAGCGTTGTCCGGAATTACTGGGCGTAAAGAGCTCGTAGGTGGTTTGTCGCGTTGTTCGTGAAATCTCACGGCTTAACTGTGAGCGTGCGGGCGATACGGGCAGACTGGAGTACTGCAGGGGAGACTGGAATTCCTGGTGTAGCGGTGGAATGCGCAGATATCAGGAGGAACACCGGTGGCGAAGGCGGGTCTCTGGGCAGTAACTGACGCTGAGGAGCGAAAGCGTGGGGAGCGAACAGGATTAGATACCCTGGTAGTCCACGCCGTAAACGGTGGGTACTAGGTGTGGGTTTCCTTCCTTGGGATCCGTGCCGTAGCTAACGCATTAAGTACCCCGCCTGGGGAGTACGGCCGCAAGGCTAAAACTCAAAGAAATTGACGGGGGCCCGCACAAGCGGCGGAGCATGTGGATTAATTCGATGCAACGCGAAGAACCTTACCTGGGTTTGACATGCACAGGACGCCGGTAGAGATATCGGTTCCCTTGTGGCCTGTGTGCAGGTGGTGCATGGCTGTCGTCAGCTCGTGTCGTGAGATGTTGGGTTAAGTCCCGCAACGAGCGCAACCCTTATCTTATGTTGCCAGCGCGTTATGGCGGGGACTCGTGAGAGACTGCCGGGGTCAACTCGGAGGAAGGTGGGGATGACGTCAAGTCATCATGCCCCTTATGTCCAGGGCTTCACACATGCTACAATGGCCGGTACAAAGGGCTGCGATGCCGTGAGGTTAAGCGAATCCTTTAAAGCCGGTCTCAGTTCGGATCGGGGTCTGCAACTCGACCCCGTGAAGTCGGAGTCGCTAGTAATCGCAGATCAGCAACGCTGCGGTGAATACGTTCCCGGGCCTTGTACACACCGCCCGTCACGTCATGAAAGTCGGTAACACCCGAAGCCAGTGGCCCAACCCTTGTGGGGGGAGCTGTCGAAGGTGGGATCGGCGATTGGGACGAAGTCGTAACAAGGTAGCCGTACCGGAAGGTGCGGCTGGATCACCTCCTTTCTAAGGAGCACCACGAACGCATCCCCGTTGGGGGGGTGTGAGCCGTGAAGGGGTGTGTTGCTGTAGTGGCGCGCACCGGGTGCACAACAACAAATGTCTTTCTTCTGGGTTTCCCGGGAGGGGCGGAGCTGCCGGCACACTATTGGGTCCTGAGACAACACCTGGGCCCCTGTTGTTGGGGGTGGTGTTGTCCCGCCATTTTGGTGGTGGGGTGTGGTGTTTGGTAATTGGATAGTGGTTGCGAGCATCTAAGCAAAATTGCTGATAGCTGTTTTGTTGAGTGTTTTCTTGTGTTGTAAGTGTTTTAGGGCACATGGTGGATGCCTTGGCATCAGGAGCCGATGAAGGACGTGGGAGGCTGCGATATGCCTCGGGGAGCTGTCAACCGAGCGTGGATCCGAGGATGTCCGAATGGGGAAACCCGGCACGAGTGATGTCGTGTCACCTGGCGGTGAATGTATAGCCGTCGGGAGGGAACGCGGGGAAGTGAAACATCTCAGTACCCGTAGGAAAAGAAAACAAGTGTGATTCCGTGAGTAGTGGCGAGCGAAAGCGGAGGATGGCTAAACCGTGCGCATGTGATACCGGGTAGGGGTTGTGTGTGCGGTGTTGTGGGGATAACGCGTCTCAGTTCTATCCGGCTGGGGGGCAGTAGTGTGTGGTTAATCGAAGTGGCCTGGGATGGTCTGCCGTAGACGGTGAGAGCCCGGTAGGTGAAAACTCACATCCTGTCTTGTGTTGTTACCCGAGTAGCAGCGGGCCCGTGGAATCTGCTGTGAATCTGCCGGGACCACCCGGTAAGCCTGAATACTTCCTGATGACCGATAGCGGATTAGTACCGTGAGGGAATGGTGAAAAGTACCCCGGGAGGGGAGTGAAAGAGTACCTGAAACCGTGTGCCTACAAGCCGTCAGAGCCTTCCCTTTCCAGGGTGGGGTGATGGCGTGCCTTTTGAAGAATGAGCCTGCGAGTCAGGGACATGTCGCGAGGTTAACCCGTGTGGGGTAGCCGCAGCGAAAGCGAGTCTGAATAGGGCGTATCCCCGTGATTGGGGTGTAGTGGTGTGTTCTGGACCCGAAGCGGAGTGATCTACCCATGGCCAGGGTGAAGCGCGGGTAAGACCGTGTGGAGGCCCGAACCCACTTAGGTTGAAGACTGAGGGGATGAGTTGTGGGTAGGGGTGAAAGGCCAATCAAACTCCGTGATAGCTGGTTCTCCCCGAAATGCATTTAGGTGCAGCGTTGCGTGGTTCACCGCGGAGGTAGAGCTACTGGATGGCCGATGGGCCCTACTAGGTTACTGACGTCAGCCAAACTCCGAATGCCGTGGTGGTACAGCGTGGCAGTGAGACGGCGGGGGATAAGCTCCGTGCGTCGAAAGGGAAACAGCCCAGATCGCCGGCTAAGGCCCCTAAGCGTGTGCTAAGTGGAAAAGGATGTGCAGTCGCATAGACAACCAGGAGGTTGGCTTAGAAGCAGCCACCCTTGAAAGAGTGCGTAATAGCTCACTGGTCAAGTGATTGTGCGCCGATAATGTAGCGGGGCTCAAGCACACCGCCGAAGCCGCGGCAACGAGTAATCGTTGGGTAGGGGAGCGTCCCCTCACCAGTGAAGCCACCTAGTGATGGTGTGGTGGAGGTGTGGGGAGTGAGAATGCAGGCATGAGTAGCGATAAGGCAAGTGAGAACCTTGCCCGCCGAAAGACCAAGGGTTCCTGGGCCAGGCCAGTCCGCCCAGGGTGAGTCGGGACCTAAGGCGAGGCCGACAGGCGTAGTCGATGGACAACGGGTTGATATTCCCGTACCCGTGTGTGCGCGCCCGTGATGAATCAACCCTGCTAACCACCCAAAAGGTCGCTGATCAATCCCTTTCGAGGGGGCGAGGGCGCCCGGCTGCGTGGGACCCGGGTTGGTAGTAGTCAAGCGATGGGGTGACGCAGGAAGGTAGCCGTACCAGTCAGTGGTAATACTGGGGCAAGCCCGTAGGGAGACATCCAGGTAAATCCAGATGTCACATATCCCCAGAGGTGATGCATAACCGAATGAGGTGAATTCGGTGATCCTATGCTGCCGAGAAAAGCCTCTAGCGAGCACACACACGGCCCGTACCCCAAACCGACACAGGTGGTCAGGTAGAGAATACCAAGGCGTACGAGAGAACTATGGTTAAGGAACTCGGCAAAATGCCCCCGTAACTTCGGGAGAAGGGGGGCCGGACTACCGTCAACACCTTCGCGGTGGGCAGCGGGATCCGGTCGCAGAAACCAGTGAGAAGCGACTGTTTACTAAAAACACAGGTCCGTGCGAAGTCGCAAGACGAGGTATACGGACTGACGCCTGCCCGGTGCTGGAAGGTTAAGAGGACCTGTTAACCCGTTCAGGGTGAAGCGGAGAATTTAAGCCCCAGTAAACGGCGGTGGTAACTATAACCATCCTAAGGTAGCGAAATTCCTTGTCGGGTAAGTTCCGACCTGCACGAATGGCGTAACGACTTCTCAACTGTCTCAACCATAGACTCGGCGAAATTGCACTACGAGTAAAGATGCTCGTTACGCGCGGCAGGACGAAAAGACCCCGGGACCTTCACTACAACTTGGTATTGATGTTCGGTACGGCCTGTGTAGGATAGGTGGGAGACTGTGAAATACAGACGCCAGTTTGTATGGAGTCATTGTTGAAATACCACTCTGATCGTATTGGACCTCTAACCTCGAACCGTATATCCGGTTCAGGAACAGTGCCTGGCGGGTAGTTTAACTGGGGCGGTTGCCTCCTAAAATGTAACGGAGGCGCCCAAAGGTTCCCTCAACCTGGACGGCAATCAGGTGTTGAGTGCAAGTGCACAAGGGAGCTTGACTGCAAGACCTACACGTCAAGCAGGGACGAAAGTCGGGACTAGTGATCCGGCACCCCCGAGTGGAAGGGGTGTCGCTCAACGGATAAAAGGTACCCCGGGGATAACAGGCTGATCTTCCCCAAGAGTCCATATCGACGGGATGGTTTGGCACCTCGATGTCGGCTCGTCGCATCCTGGGGCTGGAGCAGGTCCCAAGGGTTGGGCTGTTCGCCCATTAAAGCGGCACGCGAGCTGGGTTTAGAACGTCGTGAGACAGTTCGGTCTCTATCCGCCGCGCGCGTCAGAAGCTTGAGGAAACCTGTCCCTAGTACGAGAGGACCGGGACGGACGAACCTCTGGTCCACCAGTTGTCCCACCAGGGGCACCGCTGGATAGCCACGTTCGGACAGGATAACCGCTGAAAGCATCTAAGCGGGAAACCCCCTCCAAGACCAGGCTTCTCACCTTTTAAGAAGGATAAGGCCCCCCGCAGACCACGGGATCGATAGACCAGACCTACACACGCAGCAATGCGACCAGGGAACTGGCACTAACCGGCCGAAAACTTACCCACAACGCAACCACCATCCAGCCACACCCACCCCACCACCAATAACACCTAAATAAAGTTACGGCGGCCACAGCGACAGGGAAACGCCCGGACCCATCCCGAACCCGGAAGCTAAGCCTGCCAGCGCCGATGATACTACCCAACCCGGGTGGAAAAGTAGGACACCGCCGAACACAACCCCCAACCCCGTGCCCCCCAAAAACCTTGGGGGGCACGGGCATATCCACCCACCGATCAACGCACGCACCCTTCACGCCGGCACCGTCCGGGGGAGGTGTCCATGCGTCGGGATTGGCGTTCGCCAACATCGCGCTCCCGAGGATCGAGCCGTGCGCGTCAACGGCCGACGAGCAGCCTACGGCGCCACCGAAACTCGCGATTGTTTCACTCCGGTCTCACAGGTCGCGGTAGCGCAACGCTGCGGTCGCAAAAGGTTATCGATTCGTGTTGTAAATGTGACAAAAGTACCCTACCGTGATCAAAGTGATATTTGTGCTCCATGTGCACAGATTGCTTAGGGGGGAACTTGTAATGGTCGCGATCAACACGGCGGGGTCTTCGCATCGATCGGCGTCGAACACGGGACGGATCAGGTTCGGCATTTTGGATGTCGTGGCGGTGTCCACGACGGCTCTGCGTCCTCTCATCGTCACGCTGGCCGTAGTCGCCGCGGCGGTGGGCTCAACGCCTGCCGCGCACGCGGATTCGGTCGGTGACGCGATGGCGCCTGTGCTCAATGGCGCTGGCATCGGCAACAACGGTTCGGTCAGCAGTGCCATCGCCCAAGTCGGGCAATCCATCTGCCCCATGCTGGTCAAGCCCGGCAGTAGCTTTGCCAGCAGCGCGGCTCAGGTCAGCGGCCACGGCGGCCTCGCCCCACCGCTCGCCGGCTTCCTGATGGGAATGGCGATCCAGTCTCAGTGCCCGTCATTCATGACTTCGGTTGCCAACGGCAACATGCCCTTTCCCATCCCCGGAGGCGCGCCGGCGGGCATCCCGTTCGGGCCGGGCGCGGCGCCATCGCCGATTCCGCTGCAGCTGCCGGGGCTATAGGCCACAGACTCAATCGAAGAGTGACAACGTCGCGGACTGCCGTCTTCTCTCCAATTCGAGCAGCGACCGTTTCCGGTCGAGCCCACCGCCGTAGCCGGTAAGGCCGCCGCTCGCGCCGATGACGCGGTGGCAGGGCACGATGATGGCGATCGGATTGCGGCCGTTCGCCAGTCCGACGGCCCGAGCGGCGCCGCTAGCGCCGATCTGTTCGGCGACCTGTCCGTAGGATCTGGTCTCCCCGTAGGGAATCGTCAGCAGCGCCCGCCAGACGCGCCGCTGAAACTCGCTACCCGCCAGGCCGAGCTCAAGATCGAAATCGGTACGCTCGCCCGCGAAGTACGCCTCGAGTTGGTCGACTACATGCGGAAAAGCCCGGTCGTCGGGCAACCAGCCAGTACGGTTCGGCTCGTGGGTCTGGTGGACCATGCGCAGGTTCGTCAATACCCGGCCGCGGCCGGCCAGTGCCAGCGGACCGATCGGGCTGTCAATGGTGCGGTAGTGGATCATGCGATCTCCTTGGCCGGCCAGTGGTTCACCGGATGCTCCAGCGTCGTCCACAGATGCTGCGCGGCATAGGAACGCCAGGGGCGCCAACGGTGGCTTCGCGTGCTCAATGCTCGATGCTCGGTCGGCAGGCCCAATTGTTCAGCAGCCAAACGCAATCCGAGATCGCTGGCAGGAAAAGCATCGGGGTCGCCCAGACCGCGCATTGCGATCACCTCTGCCGTCCACGGTCCGATCCCCGGCACTGCCAGCAGTTGGCGGCGAGCCGCCTCCCAGTCGCAGCCGGCGTTCAGCACGACAGTCCCATCGGCCAGCCCGGCGATGAGCGCGGTGAGGGTCCGCCGGCGAGCCTTCGGAACGGCCAGATGGGCCGGATCGATCTCGCCAAGTTGCTCGATCGACGGAAAGGTGTGCGTCAGTGCGCCGTTGGCGTCCTGCACCGGTTCGCCATACGCGGTGACCAACCTGCCGGCGTGGGTCCGCGCGGCCTTCATGGACACTTGCTGGCCCAGCACCGCCCGGACGGCAAGTTCGGCCTCGTCCACGGTGCGGGGTATGCGCTGCCCGGGCGCCTTGGCCACCACCGGGGCCAGCGCCGCATCAGACCCCAATACGTCGATCACCGCCTCCGGGTCGGCGTCGAGGTCTAGCAGCCGCCGGCAGCGCGAGATCGCCGCCGTCAGGTCGCGAAAGTCATCGAGCACCAGCAGGCATCGGACATGATCTGGCGCCGGTGTCAGGCCGGCGATGCCGTTGCCGAACGGTAGCCGCAGGGTGCGCCGATAGGTGGCATCGCGCACCTCCTCGCATCCGGGTACCACGCTGGCGGCCAGGTGGCCAAATACTCCCTCGTAGGCGAACGGGACCCGCACCGGCAAACGCAGCGACACGGTGCCCGTCGAGCACACATCCGATCTGGCACGGTCGACCCGCGCGGTCGCGCGTTTGCGCAACTCCGTCGGAGTGCGGTCGCACACCAAGCGCAGCGTGTCGTTGAATTGGCGGATGCTGGAAAAGCCTGCGGCAAAAGCGACGTCGCCGAAAGGCAAATCTGTCGTCTCGATCAGCAACCGCGCGGTCTGCGTGCGCTGTGCGCGGGCCAGGGCAAGCGGGCCGGCGCCGGTCTCTGCTTGCAGTATTCGTTCAAGCTGTCGTGTGGTGTAACCGAGGCGGGCGGCCAGACCTGCGACGCCCTCGCGGTCAACGCTGCCGTCGGCGATCAGCCGCATGGCCCGCGCGACGAGGTCACCGCGAATGTTCCATTCCGGCGAACCCGGCGACGCGTCCGGGCGGCAGCGCTTGCACGCCCGAAAACCGGCATGTTGGGCTGCCGCCGCAGTCGAATAGAACCGCACATTGCGCGCGAACGGCGGCCGGACGGGACAGCTGGGGCGGCAATATATCCCGGTGGTCAGCACCGCGGTGACGAACCAGCCGTCGAACCGGGCGTCCTTGGATTGCACGGCTCGGTAGCAGCGGTCGAAGTCATCGTGCACGGTTCGACAATTACACCCGACCACCGACATTACTAGCGGAAAAGCGACATCGCGGTGGCTGACTGCTCAGCCGACGCGTAGGCCCTGCCGTCTGGCAGATGTGCCCGGCTAGACCGGTGCTGCCAGCTGGGTGGGCTGATCGTGGCCGCGCAGCGTCACTGTCTCGCCCAAAGACCAACAGGCCCGCTCGCTTTCACTTGCGGCGTTGACGGTGTCCGAGGATGCCAATAGTCGGCCCGGCTCGGATTTGGCCAACTCGCACAGCCGCGCCGCCTCGTTGACCGGCTCGCCGATCACCGTGTATTCGAATCGTTCTTTGGCGCCGACATTGCCGGCGACGGCTTTCCCGGCGGTGACCCCGATGCCGGCAGGGCACTCGGGCACCTCGCTCTCGAGACGACGGGCGATGGCGCGGGCGGCGCCGAGCGCCTGGTCCTCCGGCCGGTCGAGGTGATTGGGTGCGCCGAACACCGCCAACACGGCATCGCCCTCGAACTTGTTGACGAGTCCGCAGTGTCGATCGACCTCCTCGACGACCACCGCGAAAAATCGGTTGAGCAGCTGCACGACTTCTGCGGCCGGCCGACTCGTCACCAATTGCGTCGAGCCGACGATGTCGACGAAAACAACTCCGACGTAACGCTCTTCGCCACCGAGCTGCGGCTTTTCCCGCTCGGCTGCGGCGGCGACTTCGCGTCCCACATGCCGGCCGAACAGATCGCGCACGCGTTCGCGCTCGCGCAAGCCGTCGACCATCGAGTTGAATCCACGCTGCAGCTCGCCGAGTTCGGTGCCGTCGAAGACCACCAGATCGCCCTGGAGATCACCCTGTTCGACGCGCCGCAGTGCCGCTCGCACCACCCGCACGGGTGTCGCCGTCAACCAGGACAGGATCCACATCAACACGAAGCCAAAGATCAGTGCTGCCGTCGAGATAACCAACACCGCCACCGCGAACTGGGTCGTGCTGAGATTGCCCAACGTCAAGACGAAGAACGCGGTAATCGCGATACCCAGAACCGGAACACCGGAGCCCAGGAACCAGACTGTGAGCGTTCGGCCCATGATGCCCGGCGCCAACCGCCGGGGCGCCCGGCCTGCCTCGAGAGCTTGAGCGGCCACCGGGCGCAGCGCGAATTCGGTGAACAGGTAGGAGGCGGTGGCTACCAGGATCCCGCAGATGCTCACCGAGAAACCCACTATCGGGATGAACGTGCTATCGGCAAGACCCCAGAGGGTCGTCAGCAATCCGGCCCCGAGCCCCCACAGGATAAGCACGCCGAATGCCAGCCAGAACGGCGCCAGAAATGTGCTGCGTTCGTCGGCGGGCGTGGGCTTGCGCTCTTCGATCGCCCACCGCAAGACCGATACGGTTCGTCGGGTGATCCAGTAGGTCCCGAGGGCCAGCGCCACAGCGATGTAGGCCGGCGCTGCGACGAACGGGATCCACAGGGGTGCGTCGCTGAAAATGCTGGGGGTCGGGAAGGCGATGGTCAGCAACAGCACCGCGACGCCGAGCCCGATCAGATTCGTCGCGAGGATGAAGACAGTCAGGATGAGCTGGATGCGGACCCGCCGGCGGCTCTGACTTTCCGACGGGCGTCCGAGTAACCAGGAGCCGTATGCGGGGGTCTCCGATAGCCGGCCGCTCTGGCGGGTGACTATTTCCAGGAGCCGGCCCAGCCGTTGCGCGATCGTTCTCTTGGCCATCATGGTGGCGTCAGCCTAATTCGTCCGGCGACTCGCGCTTAAGGTGAGTCGCGTGCGCCTCGTGATCGCCCGCTGCACCGTCGACTATCTCGGTCGGCTCACCGCTCATCTGCCCTCGGCACGCCGATTACTGCTCTTCAAGGCCGACGGCTCGGTCAGCGTGCACGCCGACGACCGCGCCTACAAGCCGCTGAACTGGATGAGCCCGCCGTGTTGGTTCGCCGAAGAGCTCGACGGGACGGTGCCGGTATGGGTGGTGCAGAACAAGGCCGGCGAGCAATTGCGCATCACCGTCGAGGACATCGAGCACGACTCCAGCCACGAACTGGGCCTCGATCCGGGGCTGGTCAAGGACGGCGTCGAAGCCCATTTGCAGGCGTTGCTCGCCGAACACGTGCACTTGCTGGGTGCCGGCTACACGTTGGTGCGTCGCGAATACATGACGCCGATCGGGCCGGTCGACCTCTTGTGCCGCGATGAACAAGGGCGCTCAGTGGCGGTCGAGATCAAGCGCCGCGGGGAAATCGATGGCGTCGAGCAGCTCACCCGCTACCTGGAGTTGCTCAACCGGGACAGTCTGCTGGCGCCGGTCAGTGGGGTGTTCGCCGCGCAGCAGATTAAGCCGCAGGCAAGAACCTTAGCGGTCGATCGCGGGATTCGTTGTCTGACATTGGATTACGACATGATGCGCGGCATGGATTCCGACGAATATCGATTATTCTGAGGTGCCTCACTAGACTGCTGCCATGGCTCGACGCCGCACTCCACCGCGCCGGCAGCCGGCGTTCCGGCCGCTGCCGACCCCACTTCGGGTGGAGACCGGACCCGACGGCTACGACTACCAGGTGCGACCCGTAGCCGCCGCCCGCGCGGTCAAACCGTATCGCTGCCCGGGCTGCGATCAGGAAATACGCTCGGGCACAGCCCACGTTGTGGTGTGGTTGGCAGATTTCGGCGAGGTCGCCATCGACGACCGGCGGCACTGGCACACGCCGTGTTGGGCCAATCGGTCAACCCGCGCGCCGACCCGGAAGTGGTCTTGAGGAGTCAGTGCGCGGAATCTGAGTCGGCGGCAGGCTCGACCAACTCGATAAGAACACCGCCGGCGTCCTTGGGGTGGATGAAATTGATCCGCGAGTTCGCTGTGCCGCGCCGGGGCGCTTCGTAGAGCAGGCGGATGCCCTGCTCGCGCAGGCGCTCGCTGAGGGTCTCGAGGTCGCTGACCCGATACGCCAGCTGCTGGATCCCGGGCCCGCGCTTGTCGAGGAACTTCGCGATCACCGACGACTCGTCGAGCGGGGCCATCAGCTGAACCTGCGCGCTGCCGACCGCGGCGCCGCGCACCGACAACATCGCCTCGCGAATGCCCTGGTCGTCGTTGACTTCCTCGTGCAACACAATCATGCCCAGGTGGTCGTGATACCAGGCGATCGCCGCGTCGAGGTCGGGAACCGCGATGCCGACATGGTCGACCCCCGTCACCAACGCGGTGGCGAGAACTCGACGGGCGTCAACTTGATCGGTGGTCATCACGTAACGGTAACCTGATGGGAAAGATTCTGTCTCTCCGATCTACCGGATCGGCCGCCAAACCCCGTCCTGGAGGTAGTCATGACGACATCGGTGATCGTTGCTGGGGCACGGACGCCAATTGGCAAGTTGCTGGGTTCGCTGAAGGATTTCTCGGGCAGTGACCTGGGCGCCATCGCGATCGCCGGCGCGCTGGAGAAGGCCAATGTGCCCGCCTCGGCGGTCGAGTACGTGATCATGGGCCAGGTGTTGACGGCCGGAGCCGGTCAGCTGCCGGCACGGCAAGCAGCGGTGGGCGCCGGTATCGGTTGGGATGTGCCGGCGTTGACCCTCAACAAGATGTGTCTGTCCGGGCTCGATGCCATCGCATTGGCTGACCAGCTCATTCGGGCCGGCGAGTTCGACGTGGTGGTCGCGGGCGGCCAGGAGTCCATGACCAAGGCGCCGCACCTGCTGATGGATAGCCGTTCGGGCTACAAGTACGGCGATGTGACGGTTTTGGACCACATGGCCTACGACGGCCTCCATGACGTATTCACCGACCAGCCGATGGGCGCGCTGACCGAGCAGCGCAACGACCTCGACAAGTTCACCCGGCTCGAACAGGACGAGTTCGCGGCACGGTCGCACCAGAAGGCCGCCGCGGCGTGGAAGGACGGCGTCTTCGCTGACGAGGTCGTGCCGGTAAATATTCCGCAGCGCAAGGGCGACCCGCTGCAGTTCACCGAGGATGAGGGAATCCGTGCCAACACGACCGCCGAATCTCTGGCCGGTCTCAAGCCGGCGTTCCGGCGCGACGGCACCATCACCGCCGGATCGGCATCGCAGATTTCTGACGGTGCGGCCGCTGTTGTCGTCATGAACAAGGACAAGGCCACCGAGCTGGGATTGTCCTGGCTGGTCGAGATCGGCGCACATGGCGTGGTCGCCGGCCCGGATTCGACACTCCAGTCGCAGCCTGCCAATGCGATCAAGAAAGCTATTGGCCGCGAAGGTATCTCAGTCGACCAACTCGACGTGGTGGAAATCAACGAGGCGTTCTCCGCGGTGGCGTTGGCCTCGACACGGGAACTGGGCGTCGATCCCGAGATCGTCAACGTCAACGGCGGTGCGATCGCGGTCGGGCATCCGATCGGCATGTCGGGCGCTCGGATCACGCTGCACGTGGCTCTCGAGCTGGCTCGGCGGGGCTCCGGATACGGCGTCGCGGCGCTGTGCGGCGCGGGCGGTCAGGGTGACGCGCTGATCCTTCGGGCCCGCTAGCCCTGGCCAGTGTCGAGAGCCGCCAACATGTTCGATTGGCGTTCGGACGATGGTTGCTGGCGTCGTGATCACGCACCCAGTCGACGGCGGGTGTGATGTTGGTCATACGGCCGCCGCAACCGGGTGCATGGCGACCGAGGGGCACGTGCCAAACTTGACGACGTGAGCCGTCCTCGACCTCCGATCGGGCCCGCGCTGGCCGGCGCAGTCGATTTGTCCGCCCTCAAACAAAGCCCTCCCGCCGGCGGCGATACGGGCGGGGAAGGGTCGGCGGCACCCGCCGGCATCGAGGTCACCGAGGCCAATTTCGAAGACGAAGTGCTGCTCCGCTCCAACCAAGTGCCGGTAGTCGTGCTGCTGTGGTCGCCGCGCAGCGAGGTCTGTCTGCAGCTGGCCGACAGCTTGTCCGATCTGGCCGCCGCCGATAACGGGAAGTGGTCGCTGGCCAGCGTCAACGTCGACGTGGCGCCCCGGGTAGCGCAGATCTTCGGCGTCCAAGCGGTCCCCACCGTCGTGGCATTGGCTGCCGGACAACCGCTTTCCAGTTTCCAAGGCATACAGCCCCCCGATCAGTTACGCCGCTGGGTGGACTCGCTGCTTTCAGCTACCGCTGGAAAACTGGACGGTGCAACGGATTCTGACGAGCCGGAGGAAGTGGACCCGGTCCTCGCCCAGGCCCGCCAGCAGCTCGAGGACGGCGACTTCGCCGCCGCCGCGGACTCGTATCAGGCGATCCTGGATGCCGACCCGAACCACGCCGAAGCCACAGGCGCAGTGCGCCAGATCGCGTTTCTGATGCGAGCGACTGCGCAAGGGCCGGATGCGGTGGCCGTTGCCGATGGCGCGCCGGATGACATCGAGGCCGCATTCGGCGCAGCCGACGTCCAAATCCTCAGCCAAGATGTGCGCGGCGCTTTCGATCGTCTTGTCACGCTGGTGCGACGGACGTCTGGCGACGAGCGAACCTTGGTGCGCACGCGGCTGATCGAGCTGTTCGAGCTCTTTGATCCCGCCGACCCCGACGTCATCGCGGGGCGGCGCAACCTCGCTAACGCGCTGTATTAGTCGGCCGGCTGCCTATTCAGGCGCCAGCCACAGCGCCGACATGGGCGGTAACGCCAGCACCGCTGATGCCGGGCGGCCGTGCCACGGCTCATCGGTCGCGTCCACGCCGCCGAGGTTGCCGATCCCCGTGCCGTTGTAGGCGGTCGCATCGGTGTTGAGCACCTCACGCCATCGCCCGACGTTGGGCAGGCCGAGACGGTATCCGCTGTGCTCCAAACCGGCGAAGTTGAACACACAAGCCATTACCGAGCCATCGCTGCCGTACCGCAGAAAACTCAGCACGTTGTTGGCGGAGTCATTGGCATCGATCCAGGAATAGCCGTCGGGCGTGGTGTCTTGGCTCCACAGCGCCGGGTGGCCCCGGTAGATCGTATTGAGGTCGTGCACCAGGTGTGAGATGCCGGTGGAGAAGCTGTTCTCGTCGAGTTGGAACCAGTCGACGCCGCGTTCCTCGGACCACTCCGCGCGCTGCCCGAACTCCTGGCCCATGAACAGCAGCTGCTTACCCGGGTGCGCCCACTGGTAGGCCAGCAGGCTGCGCAACCCGGCCGCCTTCACGTGGTCGTCGCCCGGCATCCGCCCCCACAGCGTGCCCTTGCCGTGCACGACTTCGTCGTGGCTGATGGGTAGCACGAAGTTTTCGCTGAACGCGTAGAGCATCGAGAAGGTGATCTCGTGGTGGTGGTAACTGCGGTGAATCGGATCGCGGCTTAGGTAGTCGAGGGTGTCGTGCATCCAGCCCATGTTCCACTTCATCGAGAAGCCCAGACCGCCAACGGTAGTCGGCCTCGTTACGCCCGGCCACGACGTCGACTCCTCGGCAATGGTCACGATCCCGGGCGCGGCTTTGTGGGCCGTGGCGTTCATCTCCTGGAGGAACTGCACGGCTTCCAGGTTCTCGCGGCCGCCGTAGATATTGGGCGTCCAGCCGTCCGCCGGGCGCGAGTAGTCGAGGTAGAGCATCGACGCGACGGCGTCGACTCGTAGACCGTCGACGTGGAATTCCTCGAGCCAATACAGCGCATTGGCCACCAGGAAGTTACGTACCTCGGCGCGGCCGAAGTCGAATACGTAAGTGCCCCAGTCGAGTTGCTCGCCGCGGTTGGGATCCGAATGCTCGTAAAGCGGGGTGCCGTCGAAACGGCCTAGCGCCCATGCGTCCTTGGGGAAGTGGGCGGGGACCCAGTCCACGATGACACCGATACCGGCCTGGTGCAGCGCGTCGACGAGCGCCCGGAACTCGTCCGGCGTGCCGAATCGCGATGTCGGGGCATAGTAGGACGTGACCTGATATCCCCAGGATCCACCGAACGGGTGTTCGGCGACGGGCAACAACTCGACGTGAGTAAATCCCTGTGCCAGCACATAATCCGTCAACTCGCGAGCAAGATCGCGATAAGACAGACCCGGCCGCCACGAGCCCAGGTGCACTTCGTAGGTGCTCATCGGTTCGAACACCGGATTGCGCTGGGCGCGCCCCGTGATCCAGGCGTCGTCAGCCCAGTTGTAGTCGCTCACGGTCACCCGAGACGCCGTGTGCGGAGGTACCTCGGTGCCGAAAGCCATCGGGTCGGCCCGGTCAATGACCGAGCCGTCGGCGCCGTGCACCCGGAACTTGTACAAGCCGTCGCGCGGAAAGCCGGGCCAGAACAACTCCCACACACCCGACGAACCGAGCCCCCGTAACGGGGCATCGTTGCCGGTCCAGCCGTTGAAATCCGCGATCAGGCTGACGCCCTTGGCGTTGGGCGCCCACACGGCGAATGACACACCCTCGACCACACCGTCGGCGGTGGTGAACGAACGCGGATGGGCGCCAAGGGCTTCCCAGAGCCGTTCGTGGCGCCCCTCGCCGAACAGGTGCAGATCGACTTCACCCAGCGTAGGTAGGAAGCGATAGGCGTCGGCGACGACGTGCGGTTCGGAGCCGTCGTAGCGCACCTCGAGGCGGTAGTCGATGAGGCCGGCAAAGGGGAGCGCCACAGCGAACAAACCGGAGTCGATGTGCTGCAGCGGGAACCGGTCTTTACCCACGAGTGCGACCACTTCGGCGGCGTGCGGCCGGAAGGCCCGGATGACCGTGTGGTCGCCGTATTCGTGGGCGCCCAGGATGCCGTGCGGATTGTGGTGCTCGCCGGCTAACAGTCGGGCCAGGTCGCCGGGTTCGGGCGCCAAATGGGTCCTGGCGAGTTGGTCGGTGGACTTCATCGCGGCGTCACCTCCGGCGCAACAGCGTGAGTCGAACTTCGGACGGTATGAGCGGCATGTTGATGATGTGAGCGACGGCGCGGCCAGGGTCGATGCGCACGTAGTTGGCTGCTCCCCATTGGTATTCTTCGCCGGTTATTTCGTCTCGCACCCAAAACCGCTCATGGTGTTCCATACCCAATGCGGGCATGTCCAACCACAATGTCGCCTGCTCCGGCCCGAAGGCGTCGAGCGTCACCACGACCAGCACGCAGTCGCCGGTGATCGGGTCGAACTTGCTGTAGGCCAGTAACGCGTCGTTGTCGATGGTATGGAAGGTGATGTTGCGCAGTTGCTGAAGAGCCGGATGCAGTCGACGAATGCTGTTCAGCCGTGCGATAAATGGCTCCAGCGATCGTCCAGCTGCCAACGCGCCGGCGAAGTCGCGGGGTCGTAGCTCGTACTTCTCCGAGTCCAGATATTCCTCGCTGCCCTCGAGGACGGCGCGGCCCTCGAACAGCTCGTAGCCGGAATACACGCCCCAGGTGGGGCTCATGGTCGCCGCCAGCACCGCCCGTATCGCGAACATGCCCGGCCCATTGTGTTGCAGCACGGCATGCAAGATGTCGGGGGTGTTGACGAACAAATTGGGACGCCGGAAGTCGGCGGTTTCGGGAATCTGCTCGCCGAATCTGGTGAGCTCCCACTTGGCGGTGCGCCAGGTGAAATACGTGTAGGACTGTGTGAATCCCAGTTTGGCGAGCCCGTATTGCCGGGCCGGCGGCGTGAACGCCTCGGCCAAGAACAGCACATCCGGATCGACTGCTTTGATCTGAGCGATCAGCCAGGCCCAGAAGTTCGGCGGCTTGGTGTGCGGGTTGTCGACGCGAAAGACCTTGACCCCGTGGTCCATCCAGTACCGCACCACGCGCAGCACTTCGTCGTACAGGCCGGCGGGGTCATTGTCGAAGTTGATCGGGTAGATGTCCTGGTATTTCTTCGGCGGGTTTTCGGCGTATGCGATGGTGCCATCGGGCAGTTCGGTGAACCACTCCCGGTGTTCGGAGGCCCACGGGTGATCCGGCGCGCATTGCAACGCCAAATCCAGCGCCACCTCCATGCCCAGGTCCTCCACCGCCGCCACAAACTTGTCGAAGTCCGCGATGGTGCCGAGCCGGGGATGCACCGCGTCGTGACCGCCCTCATCACTTCCGATCGCCCACGGCGATCCAACATCACCGGGCACCGCGGTCGCGGTGTTGTTGCGGCCCTTGCGGTGGACTTTGCCGATCGGGTGGATCGGTGGCAGGTACACCACGTCGAAGCCCATCCGCGCGATGCGCGGCAGCGCCGCCGCCGCGGTGGCGAAGGTGCCGTGCACGGGGTTTCCGTCGGCGTCTCTGCCGCCGGTCGAGCGGGGAAACATCTCGTACCACGACCCGAAGCGGGCCAGTGGCCGGTCCACCCACACGCCGTACTGCTCGCCGCGGGTGACCAGATCACGCAGCGGATAGTTCGTCAGAATTTCGTCGACCTCGGCGGTCAGCGCCGGCGCGGCGCGCGACACCGGATCGCCGGGGGACCGTAGGGCGCTCGCGGCTGCCAGCAGCGGATCGCGCTGACCACGGGGAACCCCGGTCGCGGCGCGCTCCAGCAACTGCGCGCCCACCAGCAGGTCATTCGACAGTTCGCTCTCACCCTGACCGGCGTCGAGTTTCGCCTCGACGGCGTGCCGCCAGGTGTGAATCGGGTCGCCCCATCCGTCCACCCGAAACGTCCATAAGCCCACGCTGTCCGGGGTGAACTGACCGTGGAAAACATAGGGCTCGTCGCCCACGCTCATCGGGATCAGAAGCGGCTTGACCCGGATGAGCGGGTCGGCAACGGTAGCGGTCACCGTCGGGGCCGGCACCGCCTTGAGCCGCCTGGTTTCGCCGACCTGCGGGTAACGCGGGCCCAGGTAGCGCACAACCAGCGTCGCAGCGACCGCGTCATGACCTTCGCGCCATACCGACGCGCGAACCGGAACCACCTCGTCGATCACGGCTTTTGCCGGATAGGCGCCGCACGATACGACGGGTGCGACGTCATCGATCTCGACACGACCGGGCACCGACTGTCCCTTCGCTAGTTGTCGTCCTGGGCGCGGCCAAACCGCTGCGCGTATGTCCGCGAAAACCTCTGTGCGCCCAATACCCACCGTAGTGTCGGCCCACACCTGGGGCTGGGTTGCGCGGGTTGCGGTAGCAGACTCGCTGCTTGTCGTCAGTAAGGTATGGACGCGTGAAAGCCCTCCGTCGGTTCACGGTCCGTGCCCACCTGCCGGAACGCCTGGCGGCGCTCGAACAGCTGTCCACCAACCTGCGATGGTCGTGGGACAAGCCAACTCAGGATCTGTTCGAGGCGATCGAGCCGACTCTGTGGACCCAGTGTGGCCAGGATCCAGTTGCCTTGCTGGGCGCGGTGAGTCCGGCCCGGCTCGACGAGCTGGCGCTCGACGGTGGCTTCCTGGACCGGCTTGATGCCTTGGCGGCTGATCTCAACGACTATCTGAGCCGTCCGCTGTGGTATCAGCAGCAACAGAGCAACGGCGTTGCCATGCCCAACGGCATCGCCTACTTCTCGATGGAATTCGGCGTCGCCGAGGTGCTGCCGAACTATTCCGGTGGGTTGGGGATCCTGGCCGGTGATCATCTGAAGTCCGCGTCGGATCTCGGATTACCGCTGATTGCGGTGGGCCTGTACTACCGCTCCGGCTACTTTCGGCAGTCGCTGACCGCCGACGGCTGGCAACACGAGAATTACCCGGCGCTGGATCCGCAGGGGTTGCCGTTGCGGCTGCTCACCGACGACACAGGCGCGCCGGCACTGGTGGAGCTGGCGCTGCCGGACTCCGGCCGGTTGGGGGCGCGGATTTGGGTAGCGCAGGTCGGTCGCGTTCCGTTGCTGTTGCTGGATTCCGACATTCCGGAGAACGAGCACGACGTGCGCGGGGTCACCGACCGTCTCTACGGCGGCGATCAAGAGCATCGCATGCAGCAGGAGATCCTCGCAGGCATCGGCGGCATCCGGGCGATCCGGGCGTACACCGCGATCGAGGGGCTGCCGGCGCCTGAGGTCTACCACATGAACGAAGGTCACGCCGGATTCCTCGGCACCGAGCGGATCCGCGAATTGGTCGATGCCGGTTTGGATTTCGACACAGCGCTGACCGTAGTGCGGTCGAGCACGGTGTTCACCACGCACACCCCGGTGCCCGCCGGGATCGACCGGTTTCCGGTGGAGATGGTGCAGCGGTATTTCGCCGACCCGGACGACAACGGCGGATCGGTGCTGCTGTCAGGCGTGCCGGTCGCCAGGATTCTGGCGCTGGGCGCCGAGGACGATCCGGAGAAGTTCAACATGGCCCACATGGGCCTGCGGCTTGCGCAGCGCGCCAACGGTGTTTCGCTGCTGCACGGTCAGGTGAGTCGCGCCATGTTCAACGAACTGTGGCCCGGATTCGACCCCGACGAGGTACCGATCGGGTCGATCACCAACGGTGTTCATGCGCGTAGCTGGGCTGCGCCGCAATGGTTGCAGCTGGGCCAGCAACTGGCCGGATCGGACTCGTTCAGCGACCCCGGCGTCTGGCTGCGAGTCAACGAGGTCGACGCGGGTCATCTGTGGTGGATCCGGTCGCAGCTGCGGGCGCTACTGGTCGAGGATGTCCGGGCGCGGCTACACCGATCGTGGCTGGTCCGCGGGGTCTCGGAGGCCGAACTGGGCTGGATTTCCACGGCATTCGACCCGAACGTGCTGACCATCGGGTTCGCGCGGCGAGTGCCGACGTACAAGCGTCTGACGCTGATGCTGCGCGACCCGGATCGCCTGGAACAGTTGCTGCTCGACGAGGAAAAGCCGATCCAGCTGATCGTTGCCGGCAAGTCGCATCCCGCCGACGACGGCGGTAAGGCGCTGATCCAGCAGGTGGTGCAGTTCGCCGATCGGCCCGAGGTGCGCCACCGCATCGCGTTCCTGCCTGACTACGACATGTCGATGGCGCGGCTGCTGTATTGGGGCTGCGATGTCTGGCTGAACAACCCGCTGCGCCCGCTGGAAGCTTGCGGCACATCGGGGATGAAGAGTGCGCTCAACGGCGGGCTGAACCTGTCCATCCGCGACGGGTGGTGGGACGAGTGGTACGACGGCGAGAACGGCTGGGCGATACCGTCGGCCGCCGGGGTCACCGACGATGACCGCCGCGACAGCCTGGAGGCGGCCGCCCTGTACGACCTGTTACAGAAATCCGTCGCGCCCAAGTTCTACGAGCGCGACGAGCACGGAGTGCCGCGGCGGTGGATTGAGATGGTGCGCCACACCCTGCAGACGCTCGGCCCGAAAGTGTTGGCGTCGCGGATGGTTCGCGACTACGTCGAGGGCTATTACCTGCCGGCGGCGCAATCGCTGCGCAGGACCGTCTCGGTCGACGGCGACGGCCATGCCGCATTTGATCCGGCCCGCGAGTTGGCCGACTACCGGCGGCGCGCCTACGAGGCGTGGCCACAGATCCACATCACCGACGTCGACAGCACCGGGCTGCCGAACACGCCGGTGCTCGGATCGAAGCTGACCCTGACCGCGACCGTCCAATTGGCCGGGCTGCGACCCGAGGAGGTCGCCGTCCAGGCCGTGGTCGGCAGGGTGGACACCGGCGATACGCTGCTGGATCCGGTCACCGTCGAGATGCCGTACACCGGCACCGCGGCCGGCGGCGAACACATCTTCGCCGCGACGACGCCGCTACCCGTTGCCGGCTCGGTCGGCTACACCGTGCGGGTGCTGCCGCATCACCCGATGCTGGCGTCCGAGGCCGAGTTGGGTCTGGTCACGCTGGCTTAGCCCGTCGACGATGCGGGCCGAACGGCCCGAGGAGGAGACGGGCAATCGACCTGAGCCGAGTCGCCGTCCAACCCGCCGCGCAGCCGGGCCAGCGCCGCGCGTACCGCGGCGGCATCGGTGGTCGACCAGAACGGCGGCAGCGAGGCGCGCAGGTAGCCGCCGTAGCGGGCGGTGGCCATCCGGGAGTCCAACACCGCGACCACCCCTCGGTCGTCGACGCCACGCAGTAGCCGCCCGGCGCCTTGCGCCAGCAGCAGCGCGGCGTGGCTGGCGGCGACGGCCATGAAAGCGTTGCCGCCGCCGGCGGCCACCGCCCGCTGCCGGGCGGACAGCAGCGGATCATCGGGCCGCGGGAACGGGATCCGGTCGATGATGACCAACGACAACGACGGGCCGGGAACGTCGACGCCCTGCCACAGCGACAAGGTGCCGAACAGTGACGTGGACGCATCGGCGCTGAACTGCTCGACGAGCGCGGCGGTGCTGTCGTCGCCCTGGCACAACACCGGTGTCGACAGCCGTTCGGACATGGCCTCGGCCGCAGCACGTGCCGCCCGCGTCGACGAGAACAGCCCGAGCGTTCGCCCGCCTGCCGCGGTGACGAGGTCGGCGATCTCACTGAGCTGCTCGGCTGAGCCGGTACCGTCGCGGCCGGGCGGAGGCAGATGGGCCGCGACGTAGAGGATCCCGGCTTTGGCGTGCTGGAACGGTGATCCGACGTCGAGCCCACGCCATCTCGGCCCGTCGTCGGACTGCCCGTCGGCCAGGCCCCACGCGGTCGCCATCGCGTCAAAGGAGCCGCCGACGGTCAGCGTCGCCGAGGTCAACACCGCCGTCGAGTCGGCGAACAACCGGTTGCGCAGCAGTCCGGCCACCGACAGCGGAGCCACCCGCAGCACGGCCCGCGTCGAACCGCGGTTGTCCTCGTGGTCCAGCCAGACCACGTCGGTGCGGTCGGGGATCGTCGGCGCGAAGGCTGCCAGGATCCGCGTTGCGGTGTCGGCGATCTCGGTGAGGCTGGCCACCGCCTCGGCGCGGGCCGAGGCGGCCTTGGCGTCGGCGGGTGACGTGTCGATGGCCGAACGCGCGGCACTGGCCGCATCCCGCAGTGCGGCGAGATGAGTCGTGAGCGCGTCGTCAAGGTAGTCGATGCGTCCGCCGGATGCGTCCTGGATGGCCCCGGTGAAGTTGGCGGATGCTCGTTCCCACCGCTGCATGAGCTCTGGTTCGACCAGCCTGGTGATGCGCCGCGAGGCGACCCCGAGCACGGTCGCCGTCAGTTCGCCGGTGGCCACCGCGGTCACTCGGTCCACCAGGTCGTGGGCCTCGTCGACAACCAGTAACTGATGCTCGGGCAGCACGGCCGAGTCGGCGACGGCGTCGATGGCCAGCAGCGCGTGGTTGGTGACGACAACATCGGCCTGAGCGGCCTTGGCCCGCGCACGTTCGGCGAAGCATTCCGTGCCGAACGGGCAGCGGGCCATGCCGAGGCATTCCCGCGCCGACACGCTGACCTGTGTCCAGGACCGGTCGGCCACGCCCGGCTTGAGATCGTCGCGGTCACCGGACTCCGTCGTCGACGCCCAGGCGGTGAGCCGCTGCACGTCGCGACCCAACGCGGTGGTCGCCTGCGGCTGGAAAAGCTCGTCCTGCGGTTCGTCATCAGAATTGGCCGCGGCGCCGTTATGGATCTTGTTGAGGCACAGATAATTCTGTCGGCCCTTGAGCAGTGCGAAACGCGGCGCGCGAGGCAGCACATCGGTAAGTGCATCGGCCAGCTGGGGCAGGTCACGATTCACCAGTTGGCGTTGCAGGGCAATGGTCGCGGTCGACACCACGACCGGTGCGTCGTCGGACACCGCGCGGCTGATCGCCGGAACCAGGTACGCCAACGACTTTCCGGTGCCGGTTCCCGCCTGCACCGCCAGATGCTCTCCGGTTTCAAAGGCGTGGGCGACCGCGGTGGCCATCTGCAACTGGCCGCTGCGTTCACTGCCGCCCAGCGTCTCCACCGCTGTGGCCAGCAGCTGCGTCACGGGCACCGGCACATCGTTGGGCGTGGCTACTCCTGCTCGTCGGACGGCGGGCGTCAGGCCGGGATCTGCGTCGTGGGAATCGCCGGATCGCCGTGCGACAACATCAGACCCTCCCACGGCAAGCTTCGCAAGCCGGACGCCACCAGCGCGCGCGCCACGCCCAGAGCTTCAGTGCCTAGCTCAATTACCGCTTCGCCGCGGCGCACCAGCGGAATCGTCAGCACTCGCGACGGCTCAGCGCCCTGCTGCTGATGGCCGGCCGGATGCACGATCTCCTCGGTGATCGTGCCGGTCGAACGGGAAAGCCGCAGCGCCTCTTTGCGGCCGCCGTGGGACTCTTTGCGGACGCTGCGCTTCTCGACGGGTATGCCGTCGACTTCGACCATCTTGTAGACCATGTTCGCGGTGGGCGCACCCGACCCGGTGACCAGCGAGGTGCCGATCCCGTAGCTGTCCACAGGCTCGGCCCGCAACCCGGCGATGGCGTATTCGTCAAGATCACCGGATACCACGATGCGGGTCCGGGTGGCCCCGAGCCGGTCGAGCTGCTGGCGGACCTGCCGGGCAAGCACGCGCAGGTCGCCGGAGTCGATGCGCACCGCGCCGAGCCCGCTACCGGCGGCTGCCACCGCGTTCGCCACACCGGTCGTCACGTCGTAGGTGTCGACCAGAAGGGTGGTGCCGGCACCCAGGGCAGCGACCTGTGCCGCGAACGCGCCCGGCTCGTCAGGTCCGCCCGAGCCGTCGTACAGCAGCGTGAAGGCGTGCGCGCTGGTGCCTTCGGTCGGTACGCCGTAGCGGCGGTGGGCCTCCAGGTTGGACGACGCAGCGAACCCCGCGATGTAGGCGGCGCGGGCCGCGGCGACGGCGGCACGCTCGTGGGTCCGACGCGAGCCCATCTCGATCAGCGGCCGCCCCTCGGCTGCGCTGACCATTCGCGCCGCTGCTGAGGCAACGGCGGTGTCATGGTTGAAAATCGACAGCGCCAGCGTCTCGAGTACCACGCATTCCGCGAAGCTGCCGCGCACCGACAGCACCGGGGAACCGGGGAAGTACAGCTCGCCCTCGGCGTAGCCGTCGACGTCACCGTCGAAACGAAAGTCGCGCAGGTACGCCAGGGTGTCCCGGTCGAGGAACTCCGCCAGCGATTCAAGGGCAACGTCGTCGAACCTGAACTCGGGCAAAGCTTCCAAGAACCGGCCCGTCCCGGCCACTACTCCGTAACGACGGCCGTCGGGCAGCCGACGAGCGAACAGTTCGAACGTGGACTGGCGGTCCGCGGTGCCATCGCGCAGCGCCGCTGACAGCATGGTCAACTCGTACCGGTCGGTCAGCAGCCCGGTGTAAACCGAGTCCTTCACACCGCAACGGTATCCGTTGCGCTGCGGCGGCTCGGTATCCTGGAAGCCATGGTTGCGTCAGCCCCGACAAAGCCGGGAACCACCGGGCAACGGGAAGCCGAGACCGTCGAAGCCACGGCCGCTCCCTGGGTGACCATCGTCTGGGACGATCCGGTCAATCTGATGAACTACGTGACGTACGTCTTCCAGAAGCTGTTCGGCTACAGCGAGCCGCACGCCACCAAGCTGATGTTGCAGGTTCACAACGAAGGAAAGGCCGTGGTGTCGGCGGGCAGCCGGGAATCTATGGAAGCCGACGTCTCCAAGCTGCATGCGGCCGGGTTGTGGGCCACCCTGCAGCAGGATCGCTGAGACCGAGGGTATCCGGGTGGCTGGTGCGTAAATGGAAGCGGTTTGAGACCGCCGACGGTCCGCGTTTTCGGTCCGCTCTGGACTCCCATGAGGCGGCGTTGCTCAAGAATCTGGTCGCCTCGATGATCGGATTGCTCGACGAACGTGAATCGTCTTCGCCGCCGGATGAACTCGAGCAGATCACCGGCATGAAGACCGGCAACGCCGAGCCGCCCGACAATGTGACGCTGCAGCGGCTGCTGCCGGATTTCTCCAAGCCGGACAAACCTGACCCCTCGGACGAGGAAGCTACCGACAGCTTGAATGCCGCCCTGCGCAGCCTGCACGAGCCGGCGATCATCGATGCTAAACGTGTTGCTGCACAACAACTACTGGACACGCTTCCGGATGACGGCGGCCGGTTCGAGCTGACCGAGGACGCCGCAAATGCCTGGACCGCAGCCGTCAACGACCTGCGTCTGGCTCTGGGCACCATGCTCGGTATCCGCCCCGACGGCCCGGAACGGCTGCCCGACGACCATCCGCTGGCTCCCCATCTCGACGTCTATCAGTGGCTGACCGTGCTGCAGGAGTACCTGGTCCTGGCGCTGATGAGCTCCCGGTGAACGCGATCACCGACGTCGCGGGCGTCCTGGTCGGCCACCACCACCGACTGGACCCCGATGCAGGCATGGGCACGGATTGGGCGTGCGGCGTCACCGTCGTGCTGACCCCGCCGGGCACCGTGGGCGCCGTCGATGTTCGCGGCGGTGCACCCGGCACCCGGGAGACAGATCTGCTCGACCCGGCCAACAGCGTGCGCTACGTCGACGCGGTGCTGATCGCCGGTGGCAGCGCATACGGGTTGGCGGCCGCCGACGGGGTGATGCGCTGGCTCGAGGAGCATGACCGCGGCGTGGCGATGACCGGCGGGGTGGTGCCGATCGTGCCGGGTGCGGTGATCTTCGATCTGGACGTCGGCGCCTGGAGCAACCGGCCGACAGCCGAGTTCGGGTATGCCGCGGTTAGCGCCGCGGCGGGAAGCGAAGGTATGCCGCCGGCGGTGGGCACGGTCGGCGCCGGGGTGGGGGCGCGCGCGGGTGTGTTGAAGGGCGGCATCGGGACTGCGTCGACGACGCTGCCGTCCGGGGTGGCCGTCGGTGCGCTGGTCGCGGTGAACTCCGCGGGCAACGTCGTCGATCAGGCCACCGGCCTGCCCTGGCAGAGCGACCTGATCGACGAGTTCGGCCTCACGCCGCCGCCCGCTGAGCAACTCAGCGCACTGATGGCGCTCGAATCCCGGTTGAGCGCGCTGAACACCACTATCGCCGTCGTCGCCACCGATGCCGCGCTGAGCACGGCGGCCTGCCGGCAGATCGCGAGCACTGCTCACGACGGGCTCGCCCGCAGCATCCGCCCGGCGCACACCCCGGTGGACGGCGACACGGTGTTCGCGTTGGCCACCGGCGCCATCGAGGTTGCGCCCCCGGCTGATGTGCCTGCCGCGTTTTCGCCGGAGACCGCCTTGACCACCGCCGTGGGTGCCGCAGCGGCCGACTGCCTGGCCCGTGCGGTGGTTGGCGCGGTGATCGCCGCTGAGTCGGTAGCCGGAATACCGACCTACCGGGGCCTGTTGGCCGGAGCCTTCCGCCATGCGCAAGGGGATCGGTAACGTGCTGGGGATTCGTGCTTTGGAAGGGCAGCTATGAGCGGGCCATACTCACCGGCGCGGCAGCCGAAGAAGCGATCCCCGTGGCTGGTTGGCGGAGCCACCATCGTCAGCTTCGTGGGGCTGCTGTACGTCGTCCAGGCGTTCGATCAGCTCGACGGGCACCGACTGGATGACAACGGCATCCGCCCGCTGGAGACCGACGGCCTGTGGGGCATTCTCTTGGCTCCGCTGTTGCACGCGAACTGGGCGCATCTGGCGGCCAATACCGGGCCCGCGCTGGTGCTGGGTTTTCTGGTCACCTTGGCCGGGCTCTCCCGGTTCCTCTGGGCGACCGCGATCATCTGGATCGTCGGCGGCTTCGGCACCTGGCTGATCGGCAATATGGGATCGCCCTGCGGCGAGACCGACCACATCGGTGCCTCCGGGCTGATCTTCGGTTGGCTGACCTTCTTGTTGGTGTTCGGATTCTTCATCCGCTCGGGGTGGCAGATCACGATCGGTGTCCTGGTGCTGGTCATCTACGGCGGCGTGTTGTGGGGGGCCGTGCCGGTGCTCAACGTTTGCGGCGGCGTGTCGTGGCAGGGACATCTCTGCGGTGGAATCGCCGGGGTGTTGGCCGCTTACCTGTTGTCCAGCCCGGAACGCAAAGCTCGCCAGCTTCGGCGCCAGGGGTCCCGACCGGCCCTGAATACTTGAGCTGACATGACTAACGCACTGGCACCCATCGGGGTGTTCGACTCCGGCGTCGGCGGGTTGACCGTGGCGCGCGCCATCATCGACCAATTGCCGGACGAGGACATCATCTACGTCGGCGACACCGGCAACGGTCCCTACGGTCCGCTCACCATTCCCGAGATTCGCGCGCACGCCCTGGCCATCGGCGATGACCTCGTCGACCGCGGCATCAAGGCGTTGGTGATCGCCTGCAACTCGGCGTCGTCGGCCTGCCTGCATGATGCGCGCGAACGCTACGACGTGCCCGTCGTCGAAGTGATCCTGCCGGCGGTACGTCGGGCGGTCGCCACCACCCGCAACGGCCACATCGGCGTGATCGGCACGCAGGCCACTGTCGCCTCGGGCGCCTACCAGGACGCCTTCGCCGCTGCCCGCGACGCCAAGATCACCGCGGTGGCCTGCCCGCGATTCGTCGATTTCGTCGAGCGCGGCATCACCAGCGGCCGCCAGGTGCTCGGGTTGGCCGAGGGTTACCTCGAGCCGCTGCAGCGCGCCGATGTCGACACGTTGGTACTGGGCTGTACCCACTATCCGCTGCTGTCCGGGCTGATCCAGCTGGCCATGGGCGACGCAGTCACGCTGGTTTCCAGCGCCGAGGAGACCGCGAAAGAACTGCTTCGCGTGTTGACCGAGCGGGACCTGTTGCGACCGCATGACGCCCCGCCCGCCACCCGGGTGTTCGAAGCCACGGGCGATCCCGAGGCATTCACCAAACTTGCAGCTCGATTTCTAGGCCCGGCGGTCACCGGCGTTGAACCCGTTCGTCACACCCACGTTTCCTAGGTATGCAGATGATTCTGATCACTCAATGCGGCGATGTTTTCTACATCGTGGTACTGGGCATGGCACAGTAGTGACCGTGCGAATAACCGTGCTGGGCTGCTCCGGGAGCGTCGTTGGCCCGGATTCGCCGGCATCGGGTTATCTGCTGAGGGCACCGGACACACCGCCGCTGGCTATCGACTTCGGCGGAGGCGTGCTCGGCGCGCTGCAGCGGCACGCCGACCCGGGTTCGGTGCACGTGCTGTTGTCGCACCTGCACGCTGACCACTGCCTCGATATGCCCGGGTTGTTCGTCTGGCGTCGCTATCACCCGTCGCCGCCAGCCGGAAAGGCGTTGCTTTACGGCCCGAGCGACACCTGGTCGCGGCTCGGCGCCGCGTCGTCGCCCTATGGCGGCGAGATCGACGATTGCTCTGACATTTTCGATGTCCGGCACTGGGTCGACGGCGAACCCGTGCAAGTGGGCGCGCTCAGCGTCCTGCCCCGGCTGGTGTGTCACCCGACCGAGTCGTATGGCATGCGCATCACCGATCCGGCCGGGTCGTCGTTCGTCTACAGCGGTGACACTGGCTACTGCGATGCGGTGATCGGCCTGGCCCGCGGCGCCGATGTCTTCCTGTGTGAGGCGTCCTGGACGGACTCGCCTGACCGTCCGCCCAACCTGCACCTGTCCGGCACCGAAGCTGGGCGAATCGCGGCCGCGGCGGGGGTAGGGGAGCTGTTGCTGACCCACATCCCGCCGTGGACTTCCCGCGAGGATGTGATCAGCGAGGCCAAAGCCGAATTCGGTGGCCCGGTGCACGCGGTGGTGTGCGGCGAGACATTCAACGTCGCGCGCTCCTGAGCGGCTGACTCCGCGCTAGGGCCGAATTGCCCGGCTCCACCTCATCGCGCTGCGCGCTCTGCATCGTCGCCGCGCTGGGGCTGAGTTGCCCGGCTCCTCCTCATCGCGCTGCGCGCTCTGCATCGTCGCCGCGCTGGGGCTGAGTTGCCCGGCTCCTCCTCATCGCGCTGCGCGCTCTGCATCGTCGCCGCGCTAGGGTTGGCGGCGTGTCAACACGAGAAGACGGCCGCCTCGACGACGAGCTTCGACCGGTTGTCATCACCCGCGGATTCACCTCGCACCCGGCGGGTTCGGTGGTGATTGAATTCGGCCAGACCAAAGTCCTGTGCACCGCGAGCGTCACCGAGGGTGTGCCCCGCTGGCGCAAGGGGTCGGGCTTGGGCTGGCTCACCGCCGAGTACGCAATGCTGCCCTCAGCCACCCACACTCGCGGAGATCGAGAATCAGTGAAGGGCCGTTTGTCCGGTCGCACTCAGGAGATCAGCCGGCTGGTCGGCAGGTCGCTGCGGGCCTGCATCGACCTGGCGGCGTTGGGGGAGAACACCATCGCCATCGACTGCGACGTCCTGCAAGCCGATGGCGGTACGCGCACCGCGGCCGTCACCGGGGCATACGTCGCGTTGGCCGATGCGGTGACCTACCTGTCCGTGGCCGGCAAACTGTCCGATCCGCGGCCGCTGTCGTGTGCGATAGCTGCGGTCAGTGTCGGCGTCGTCGACGGCCGGGTGCGGGTGGACCTTCCCTACGAGGAAGACTCCCGCGCTGAGGTCGACATGAACGTCGTGGCCACCGACACCGGGACGCTGGTCGAGGTCCAGGGGACCGGCGAAGGCGCCACTTTTCCGCGATCGACGCTCGACAAAATGCTCGACGCCGCGCAGGGGGCCATCGAGAAGCTCTTCGCCGCGCAGATCGAGGCCTTGGCGTTGCCGTATCCGGGTGTGCTGCCCGAAGGGCCTGCGCCGCAGAAGGCGTTCGGAAGCTGACCGCCGGCGACGACGCAGAGCGCAGCGATGATGAGGAGCGGCGCCTGTGACACGTCTGCTGGTCGCCAGCCGCAACCACAAGAAGCTGGCCGAGTTGCGCCGGGTGTTGGACGCTGCCGCCCTGTCGGGGCTGACATTGGTGTCACTCGACGACGTGCCGCCGTTCGATGAAGCGCCCGAAACCGGCGCAACTTTTGAGGACAATGCACTGGTCAAGGCCCGCGACGGGTTCGCCGCGACGGGGTTGCCGACCGTCGCCGACGACTCCGGGCTGGAGGTGGCCGCGCTGAACGCGATGCCCGGCGTGCTGTCGGCGCGGTGGTCGGGTAAGCACGGCGACGACGCCGGCAACACCGCCTTGCTGTTGGCGCAGCTGAAGGATGTGCCCGATGAGCGCCGCGGGGCGGCATTCGTGTCGGCTTGCGCGCTGGTGTCAGGCTCGGGTGAGGTCGTTGTCCGCGGCGAGTGGCCCGGCGTGATCGCGCGTGAGCCGCGCGGCGACGCGGGCTTCGGCTACGACCCGGTGTTCATCCCGAACGGGGAGGATCGCACTGCTGCGCAGCTGACTTCGGCCGAGAAAGACGCCGCGTCGCATCGCGGTCGCGCGCTTGCGTTATTGCTGCCGGCTTTACGCGATCTCAGGGCGTGAATCGCATTCCCGCTCAAAAGCATTGGGCTACAAGGCGAATCGGGTCTTGATATCCTTGGTCTGGAAGTGCTCGACGATGATGCCGAGCAACGGGATCGTTCCGGCCAGCAGCACGCCGATCGACTTGCCGATCGGCCATCGGACCTTGATGGCAAGGTTGAACGCCGCCAACACATAAGTGAAATAAACCCAGCCGTGTACCACGCCGATCCAGGTCGGTGGATTTGCAACCTTGACGATGTAGTGGACCACGAGTTCGTAGCAGAGTGCGATGAGCCACAGACCCGTCGTCCACGCCATGACGCGGTAGGCGAGCAGGGCAGTCCGGATCTTTTCCCCGGTCGTAGCCCGCTGCGCTTCGGGTGTCTCGGGCGTGGTCATGCGGTCGTCCTGTTCTGTCTGCGTTGGTTTTCGTTGTCCGACTTGGCAAGTTCGGCAAGGTAGGCGTTGTAGTCGCGGAGCGCCGGATCGTCGGACTGTTGTTGTTCAGGTTCGGGTCGCTCGGGCAGCAGTCCCTCCGGTATCTCGGTGACGGCGCCGTTGTTCGGTTGCTGCGGCGGCGCTTCCTCGTAGCGGACGAATTTGCGGTAGGCGTAGATACAAAATCCGGCGAACGCCGGCCACTGCAATGCATATCCGAGGTTCTGGAAAGTGCCCGACGCCGACTGAAACCTTGTCCACTGCCACCAGCCCAAGGCCAGGCATCCGCCCGCCGCAAGGATCACCAGCACGATCAGTGCGGGTCTGCGACGACGTGTAGTGGACACCATTAGAAGGTACTCCGGGGTAGTCGGCACGGGTCCATCACACTTTCGGTCCGACGAATTGACCTAGGGCCACCGACAGCTTCGTCGACGAGCGAAGCGGTACGCTCGTTGGGTTTGCGGGCGTGGTGGAATTGGCAGACACCCGGGCTTTAGGTGCCCGTGCTCGAAAGAGCGTGAGGGTTCGAGTCCCTCCGCCCGCACCGATCCCGTGGCGGTGTTTGCTCAGCTAGATCGCGGTTTTCACGTTCGCACGACGCCTCTTGGGCACGCGGTGGGCACATTCCGGGCACACTCTCCGGTGAGTACCGGGCATGCAGAGTGACCGCGACAGCATCCAAATCGTCATCGAACAGGTCCGCGTAGGTGTCCAGTGTCATCTCTGCTGACGTGTGTCCAAGCATGCGTTGCAGCGCCAAGACATTGACCCCGGCAGAGACCGCAAGCGAGGCGCACGTGTGCCGAAGGTCATGCGGAGTTATGTTCTGCGCCTTGGCTTTCTTGACGGCGGCCTGGAACCATCCGGTCGACGACTTCGGCCGCTGGAGGTAGCCACCGTCGCGGCCCGGGAATACCAAGTCGCCGGGCGTCTTGCCCTTGCACTGAACCGACAGCTCGTCGAGCACGAACGCCGGGACGGCACCGAGCGGGCCTTCCGCCCCCTCGGTAGGCCCAACGGCGTGACGGGTGCCAAGCTGGACCGCGGCCCACAACGAGGGCTTCAACGTCCGGACCTTTTTACCGGCATCGATAAATACCCCCGGTGGCAGGCCCTACAAGGTCCGGGTCCGTGAGGTGACGACTTTGTATATAACCAATAGCAGCACCGCGCCGACGAGCGCGCCCAGGAACGAGTGCTTGATGGGCGGGTGGATATCGAACTGGTGCGGCGGGAAAACGACGCTGCCTAGCGTGCCGCCGACATAGGCGCCGACGATGCCCAGCGCTGCGGTCGCGATCCAACCCATGGGTTGTCTGCCCGGCACGACAGCTCGCGCGATCAGACCGACGACAAGACCGAGAATGATCAACCAGATGATGTGCAAGACCACAACAAGCTCCTTCGAATGGCGACTGGGGGTGGGCAGGACTGCTGAACGTCAGGCTGCAGGGCAGGCC
The DNA here is from genome assembly GCA_963833915.1 of uncultured Actinomycetota bacterium. Classification (GTDB taxonomy): domain Bacteria; phylum Actinomycetota; class Actinomycetes; order Mycobacteriales; family Mycobacteriaceae; genus Mycobacterium. Next base: position 143,971 of record CAWHZO010000012.1, on the reverse strand, counting down.
GGCATACCGCGCCAGCCTAGCGATGCGCGTGCTCAATCGGGCACGATCGACATCCGCTGATCGACGTTGTTAACTGATGCCCGACAACCCCGAGCCCGAGGGAGAAACAATGGCGGCCAAGTTGGATGCGCGATTCCACGCGTAGAGCAGGCCGACCGCGGTGACGATTGCGCCGATAAGCTGGAGCCAAGTTCCCGGGAGATGCACCGCGTCTATCCGACCGCACCGGTTGCGCTACTGGGCTCCCATACTGGGGAACATGGTGGACCCAACAAAGGCCGGCGCATCTGAGAAAGCTGTGTTCAGCACATTCGAGACCATTGAAAGCTGGCGGCAGACAATCCGGAATGCGTTTGTGCCGCAACAACACAGTGAACTGTGGGCTGACGACCAGGACTGGCCCCACTTTCCTACTTCCACCGTCGCCTGGGTGGGCCTCGCTTCAACCGTCGACCACCTGGACGCGATAAAACGCCACCTGCAAGCGCGGGTTCTCTTTTCCTTTGCCCACCTGACGCTATGTAGGTCTGCTCTCATCGGGGCTGCCCAGGCGGTGTGGATACTCGGGCCGCCGGACAGCCACACCCGGATCAAACGGAGTAGGACCGTCACCGCGGACATGTACCGCAAGCACCTCAAGTACATCGAGGGGCTGCAAGAGCAGGCCGAGACGCCCCACATAGGAACCGACACCGTTGCAACAACGCTAACCGAGTTGGTGCATGACCTCGGCGAGAAACGCAACGCTGACGGTCAACGCAGCGACCTCGACACCACCAAAATGATCGAAGAGGCCGCTGACTTGGCGTTCGGTCAGCCCAAATTGACCAGGGAGGCGATTCTCTGCTGGCGGAGCAGTTCTGGTGCGGCCCACGGCTTTTTCTGGCAATTTTTTGGCACAGTTGGAACTGCCCAAACTAAGCTTGCCGGCGATGACGGACTGGCCGAGTTCCAGACCGGAGGTTCCCTGGAGCGGATGTCAAACGGCTATCTAGCGGCTTATCAGATCGCCAGACAGGGTTGGGCACTCCTCAATCAGCGAGGATCAAATGCACCCCGGAACCAGGCGGGCGGCGGGTAGTCGCCGAATGTGCCGCGCTCGTCGCCGGCCATCGCCGCGGCGCTGTTGACTCGGGCATAGATCGGCCCGCCATGAGGAGAGACAAAGGCGGTCCGATCAACCCCGTCGTTCGTCTTCCCATATGGAGACGGGGCCTCGGTCGCGGAGTCGGCAATGCGGTCCCGGCTGCGGCGCGTTCGGCCAACAGCACCGCGTACGCCTTTGGCGGCGATTCCAACATCGCGTACGTCAGTAACCCCTTCGGCGCCGCGGGCTCGCGCGACAGCCGGTCGCCGGTGATGGCTTTAGGAACGACCTGGCCGAAGTGTTGTTCGCGCACGGCAAACGCCACCGCTGACACAGCCAATTTGCTGTACGACATCGTCTCACTGTTCGGTAACACAGCCGGCTCGTTCTAAAGTCACCGTCCTCCTGGCGGGTCCGCGCCTGATCGCAGCGCGCAGGCCCGCCAGGGTGCGCTCGGCGAAGGGGACGAGCCCCGCGCTCAGATTGTGACTTTCGGATAATCCGCGACTCTGTAACCTTTGCGGTCGCGTGTGCTCTGTCAGAGCGACGACGCTTCGGGTTAGCTCGCGGCGCTCATCGAGGAGTTCGTCGACCTGGCGACTCGAGGGCTCGCCACCGTGCGCGCGGATTGAACGGCCTACGGCTGCGATCCGTCGCCGCTCGGAGGCGATTATTTTGTGGGCGGCGTGGCGATCTTTAGCGGGCAGTACACGTGCGACGCGGCTACGTCGATGGCGTAGAACTGATCTGGTCGCACGCCCTGTCCGTACAGGTCTGGCCTCGCGGGAAGTACAACTGTTGTGCTGGTGCAAAACTGGCGAGCATAGGTGAGCAAGGTGTCGTCGTGGCCTCCGACGCCACTTTTATGCACCATGTCGAGAAACCGTTGATCCTCTGTCTGTGGGTCGGCGTGCGCATCCGGTGCCGCTAAACCAATCGCGACCGTCGCGCTCGCTACTGCGAGGAGAGTTGCAACACGGCGAAACATGTGCCTATTTTGGGTTGAGCAGCAGCGGCGGGATGCGCAGCAGCGGCGGCGGGGGCGCCCCAGCCTGGTACTGCGGGCAGTAGACGCCAATGGCGGCCATGGCGAACTCCCGAGACGTTTCGATATTCGCCTGGCTGGAATTAACCCAAGCCCCGTGTTGGATGTCCGCGACCACCTGGTTGAACGGTTCGCGGTGGCCGAGCGCCTGACAGACATCGTGGCCGTCGCCGATCAGCGCGGCGGCGTCCGCTTCAGGGTTAATGCCGATTCGGCCCAGCGACGTAAGAAACTGCTGGTCAGGCGTGGGAGGCAGCGGCGGCTGGGTGCTCGGTGGCGGTGGTTCGGCGGTCGCGGCAGGTATACCCCGCTCCCCATACAGCGTCACCCCGAACCAAGCCGCGGCACCGGCCGTCCCCAGCGCCAGAACGATGGCGACACACCACAGGAGGGCGCTGCGTGATCGGGATGGCCGGACGGGCGCGACGTCGGGCGCGTCGTCCTCGAGCGACCAAGCGGTGATGGCCTCGGTCTCCTCCGAGGGCGCTGCGGGCGCCGTCTTCTCGGGCGGGACGCCATCCGCGTCCATGAACTGAGAGTTTAGTTCGATGAGTGCTCGCCGTCATCCCCCTGTCGCCGCTCCTTTGGAGCGTTCCAACAAAGGTCAAGGGTGTAGGACTCGTACATTTTTTGGGTCGAATGCGGCACCGCGGGTCTGGCACTACGCGCCGACATCCCTGTGCTGCAGTTGCTTCAGCGTCTGCGATTTTGTTGTCCAAGTGGTGACGTGGACGCTCGCCGACTGGTTTGCTAGGTCGGGCTGGTGCCTCTCCGACGCCGAGGCGCATCAGAGCAACCGAACAAGCGTGCGCCGTGGGCACATTTTGGGCACACTTTGGCGTCGGTGACAGATAACTGGCGTGAAGTACCGTTAGGTGTTCAGCAGCTAGAGCCTGTTTCAGTGGCGTGGCCAGGTAGCCGAATAGGGTTCGAGTCCCCCCGCCCGCACCGATTGATCGCAATCGACGGTCCACCTGTCACCATTGAGGGTATGAACGCCGCGATCGTGGTGATACTGATCCTCTTGGCCATCGGGATCGTGGTCGCTCCGCTTCTCCGGCTTAAAAAGTGGCTGAATAGCTCACCTCCTGGGCAGGAATTCCAACCACCACTTGACGACGGATCGGAATAGCCGCTCGCTGGTCGGCGTCGCTCAGCAACCCACCTCGATCTTGAATGGTGCCGTAACGGAGACGCGCGGATCGTTGAGTTGAGATCCTTCGGCAGTGCCCGTGATGGTGTAGGTGTCATTAACGAAACGGATCTTCGTGTCGCCCGCTCCGGAGTTGGCGACACCGGAGAAGCCCGCAAAGTTGTTGATGTCGACCGATTCCAGCTTGGGCTTTTCCGAATCCAGCTTGAGCAGTACCCGAACACTTGCCGGCGCGGCGCTGATGTTCGCGGTCAACAACCACTCGACCTGGCTACAGGTAACGGCGTGCGAGGTGCGGGTGTTGTTGTCGACGGTGATTCGAGCGGTCTTCTGCGTCGCCTTGTCGTCATGCGGGGAGCATCCCGAGCAGGATGCCGCCACCAATGAAGCGAGCGCCGCCGCGGTGACAAGCCGTTTTCTCACCGGGCACCTCCCCGTTCCGACACCCGCTTGGACGTGCGTGGTTTTCGTCGCACGCTTTTTCTATCAGCATGCGGTCGTTCTCGGGAGTAAACGTGCGCGAAGGGCTAGCTGAGCGAGATCCGGCCCATGAGCAGGTCGATGATCGGCTTGCCGGCTGCGAACGTTCCGGTGTTCGAGGAATTGACGTGCCCGTAGTCGACGAGGAGGGTGACGCCGTTGACACCCGCGGCGGCATCACTGTTCAGAAACGCCATCACATTGCCCATCTGCTCCGGCGTGTGGACCTCGGCGCCGGTGGCCTCCCGGTAGTCCTGCGCGAAAGACAGCCACAAGTCAGCGTTGGCCCGGGCGAGGGGAGTGTCGGTCGGACCGGGGCAGATCGCGTTGATCCGGACGCCCTTGGCCAGGAAGGGGAAGGCGTGTGTCGCGACATAGGCGTTGATCGCCTGCTTGCTGGTGCCGTAATGGCCGAAGTTGTCCGCCTCGTGGGCTTTGACCCAAGCGTCTGCTGATTCGAAGTCAGGCGTGGCCAAGAACTCCTGAAGCCGCGGTAAATCGGTTTCCCATCCGATGCCGGCTACTGAGGAGATGAAGCAGATCGCCGATCCGCGGTTCAGTTGGCCGTTGTTGATCAGCCGGTCGATCACGTGCCGATGACCGATGAAGTTGATCTTCATCAGGTCCGGACCGTCGGCGATGCCGGCGGCGGAGAAGAGGGCGTCGACGGGTCCGCCGACCTGCTCGAGCGCGTTGTCGATCGATGCCGGGTCGCGGAGGTCCACCTGGATCCCGCGGCCGAGGCCGGAGTCGACCGGCGCGTAGTCCAGGTTGATGACCTCAGCTCCGAGGGCACCTACGATCTTGGCCGCAGCAGCCCCCATGCCGGTGGCACCTCCGACTACCAGCGCCCGCTTGCCGTCGTAGCGGAACTGCTCGATACCAGTCATTTCGATCCTCTCTTGGAACGCCAACAGTAAAGGCTCCGGTGTACTTTACGGGAACAGATATTTGGTACATCAAGGTGGGTTCGATGCCGTCGGCTGCGAAGCGCCGGTTCGCGGCCGAACACGTGATAAAGCATTGGTGCGTATGAGAAGTCCGCGACGTAGATTTCGCCGGGGCGCACCACGCAAGTATGCGTGGATGGATTCGCCTACTGGCGAGTATTCGAATGTTGGGATGAAATCTTGATCGTGCGGCTCACGTGCGTGCCTCACGCTCCGCGGCGCCGCGCACCATGGTGTCACGCGCGTTGATCAGCGCCGCGTGTTGGCCTTGGGCGCGCACGATGTTCTCCGGCACCCACAGGACGTCCATCACGTATCGCGCCAGCATCGACAGCGAGGGGGGATCCTCGATGCGGATGTCGCGTGACTGGATCCCTTCCGACAACAGCGTTCGGAGCTGTCGTAATCGCATGGTGAACGCCAGCCCAGGGTTGGGCGTGTCTGGCGGTGATTGGCGCATCCACGCGAGCTGGATCTTCCACTCGTCGGGAAATTGATCCAAAGCGTTGATGTTGACCCAACTCAGCGCGTCCAGCTTCTCCACCGGTGTGGCATCCGTGCGCAGGACGCTGGCAAATCCACCGCCGGCTTTCTTTCCAAACGACTCCATGATGGAGGCCAGCAGTTCGTCTTTCGACCCGATCAGCCGATAGACCGTCCCGGTGCCCAGGTCTGCTGCGGCAGCGATGTCGCGGATCGTGGTGACCTCATAGCCTTTTCTGCCGAACTCGGCGCGTGCTACGGCACGGACGTGTGCTGCTTTGTCGTTGCCGTCGGACTCACTCTCGTCGCCCCAGGTTTTGATTGCCGCCTCGGCGGCGGCGAAAGCATTGGAACCATTCAGCTTTTCATCGCTGTATGGCCGACTGGCCAGACCGTGCAACATGATGCGGCACATGACGACGGCGGTCTGGTCCGCTCCGGCGGTGTGCCGAATGATGTCGAGTCCGACGTGCATCATGGTCTGGCAAATCCGGTCGGCCAGCGTCGGGAGGTCGATATCGGACCTGATGTAGCCGCTCCATCTACCGGCGCGCAGCGTTTGCAACATCGCCTGCTGGACGGCGGTTGGCGGCTTTTGAAGCAGTTCGACAAGCTCCCGGTTTGCGCTCGGCGCTTCATAAAACGACATTTGCAGAGCGGCGCGATGTTCCACCGCGCAACGTGCGATCGCCGATCCCAGTTCGACGATCTTGTCGGCGACGGACCGCGAGTCGGGCTTGTCCAATTTCTCGTAGGCTATCTCGCCGATGCGGTCGAGGTCCGCGTAATACCGCCGCACCAGCTCAACGAGAATCGCTTCCTTCGATTCGAAGTGGTGGTACAAGCTTCCGGGCAAAATGCCCGCGGCGTCGGCAATCTCCTGTAGCGATGTCCGCAAGCCTGACGAGGCGATCAACGAGGCCGCTGTCTGCAGTATTTCGGTGCGGCGAGTGCCGTCGTCGTATGCACCTCCGCGGCCGTCCGACGGGTTCGGGGTGTTTCTCCGCGCACCTCGCCCCCGTGGCGTCATCTGAGAACGCCCGGTCCCGCGAGCCCGCACCAGCGAATCGGCATCGCGCAAGTCTAGGCGTGCGGAGTCCCCCGCGGCTGCGGCCGCGGATGGTTGCTGAAGCCCCACGACACCTCCACAGTTCCCACCAGGACCCGGGTCGCGCGGTCAGTTGTCGCTATCCAGGCCGGTTCTGCGAGATCCTTGACCCAATATTTGGTTTGACGCTACCAGGTTGCTGACGTTCGGCTGAGCAGGTTGAACGGTATTAGAGCGCTCGGCCGTCCCGGTGCACGCGCAGCGGCGGCTTCATTGGGAGAACACGTTGACGCCGAGCCTGTCACAGACGGCGAAGACTTCTTCGAAGATCGAGCCGGGAACGGTAAATGGCTCGGTGGCTGAAACCTCGGACAGATGTGCCGCGACGTCATCTGCCGTCGGGTTGGTGCCCGGCTCGGCGAGCCAACCCTCGCCGAGACCCACGAAGACCCGCGAGAAACGCCCCGCACAGGCCGAATAATTTTGATGGGTTAACTCGCAGGCCCTGCTGGCCAGGAATGCGACGATCGGCACGACCAGCTCAGGCTGGATCACTTTGAGAAAACCGGTTTCCTCAAGCGCCTTCGGATCACCGATCGTTTCCGTGACCATACGGGAAAAGCCAAATGGGAGAACGGTATTGGCTAGTATCCCGTGCTCGGCGCCTTCGATCGCGATGACATTCGCCAAACCCACCAGGCCCGCCTTGGCCGCGGCGTAATGGGCCTCCAGCGGCTGTCCGAACATCCCCCCAGAAGAGGAGATGAAGACGAACCGGCCGTAGCCCGCCGCCTTCATCTCCCGATACGCCGGTTGGCTCAAATAGAAACCTCCGTCCAGATGCACGCCGAGCATCCGCCGCCAGTCGTCTTGCGACAGCTCTTCGAACGAAACGCTGTTGAAGATGCCCGCGTTGCTCACCACCGCGTCGAGGCGACCGAAGCGCTCGATCGCGTTGTGCACGATCGCTTCTCCGCCATCAGGGCTGTCCACCGAGTCGTGTGACGCCACCGCGACACCACCGGAACGCTGGATCTCGTCGACGACCGCGTCGGCGACGCTGGTGTCCGCCCCATCGCCGTGCATGGATCCGCCGAGATCGTTGACCACTACCGCGGCGCCGCGACGTGCCAACTCCAGGGCATACAGGCGCCCAAGGCCGCGCCCGGCCCCGGTGACGATCGCCACCTGCCCGTTGAAGTCGATCATGGCTGCTCCCTTCGGCTTTCAGTGAAGTACGGATTCGGCGAACTGTGCGCCGAGCTGCACGAGGTAGCGGTCGGATCCACCGAGGAACGCACTCCAGCTCAGTAAGCGCTTGAGATACAGGTGGGCATCGTGTTCCCAGGTGTAGCCAATACCGCCGAAGACTTGGATGGCAGCATCACCGACGGCGGCCAGCCGGCCGGAGAACGCTCTGGTCCGCATCGCGGCTGCATGTCGTTCGGCACGGGTCCCGGCGTCGGCGGCCCACAGGGCGTGGATCACCCCGCTGCGGGCGAGCTCGACTGTTTCGTAGATGTCCACACATAGGTGCTGAACCGCCTGAAACGCGCCGATCGGTTGGCCGAATTGACGTCGCACCTTGGCGTATTCGACGACGAGGTCCATGATTGCCTGCGCGGCACCGAGCGCGTCAGCCGCCCAGGCGATGACCACGTCGTCGACCAGCGCCTCGACGGCATCCGGTGATGCGCTGGCCAGCCGTTGCGCGGGCGTGTCGTCGAACTTGACGTGGAACTGCTTGCGGGTCTGGTCGATTCCGGTCTGTGGCGTGATGTCGATGTCGGGCGATGATGCTTCGACAGCGAAAAGGCCTGTGCCGCCATGATCGTCAGCCAACACGAGTATCAGGTCGGCGGCGGCGACATCCCACACGCTGTCGATCTCGCCGCGCAGCACGACGTCGTCGCCGAGTTCGACCGCGCTCGGGCGAACATCGTCCAGCGGACCCACCGTGGCAGTCGTGGAGCCGTTCGCGATCCCGGTGAAAAGCGGGGCCGCCAAGCTGCTGTCCACCTCGAAGCGCACGAGTGCGCGGGTCGCCGCGACGGCGCTGGACAGCCACGGCCCCGGATGCAGTCCGGCGCCGAGTTCTTCTCCGACGATGCCGGCCTCGACCATCGTCATGCCGGCACCGTCGTACTCCGATGGCACGAGCAGGCCGGTGGTGCCCAGGTCGGCGAGCCCTCGCCAGACCACCTCGGTTGTTCCGGTCGCGTCGTCGAGCAGCGGGCGGACATGTCCGGCGATGGAAGCCTTCTCGGAAAGAAAGCTTCGCACGGTGTCGCGCAGCGCGACCTGCTCGTCGGTCAACTCCAGGTTCATGAGCGCGGCAATCCCAGGACCCGTTGGGCGGTGATGTTCTTGTTGATCTGCGTCGTCCCGCCCGCGATGGTCAGCGCGCGCGCAGTCAAGCGGTAGTCGGCCCATCGACGGCCATCGGGGTGCGACCCGAGCAGGTCGAAGGCCAACGCGGCGATATCCTGCCCGACCTCACCCCAGATCGTCTTGGCGAGGCTTGCCGACCCGAACGCGTCGCCGCCGTGCAGAATCGCCGAGATCGATCGTTGGCATAGCACCTCGAGATATTTGATGCGCAAGGCGATTTCGCCCAGACGCCGCAGAGTCGTGGGGTCTTCGAGCACGGGCCGGTTGTCGACCTGGACGTCGGCCAGGTCGGCTACCAGGTCGGCCAGCCGCAGCTGCATCTCCGTGTAGAGCCGCGCGGCCCCGGCGCGCTCGTGACTCAGCGTCGTTGTGGCGATCCGCCATCCGCCGTTCACCGGGCCGAGCAGGGCATCGGCTGGTACCCGCACGTCGTCGAAGAACACTTCGGCGAACTCGGCCTCGCCGCTCAGCGTGACAAGTGGCCGAACCTCGATGCCCGGCAACGACATGTCGAGAATCAGGCAGGAAATGCCCTTGTGCTTCGGCGCGTCGGGGTCGGTGCGCACATAAAGCTGACACCAGTCGGCCCGATGTCCCAGTGACGTCCAGATCTTCTGGCCGTTGACCACGAAGTGATCGCCGTCTCGCACCGCGCGGGTTCGCAGCGAGGCGAGATCGGACCCGGCTTCCGGTTCTGACATCCCCTGGCACCAGATGTCGTCGGCTCGCATCATCCGGGGCAGAAGGGTGCGCTTCTGCGCTTCGGTCCCGTGCTGCATGATCGCGGGCGCAATGTTGTTCATCCCGATCACATTGAGTGGGACCGGCACCCGTGCGCGGGTTGTCTCCTCTGCGTAGACCAGTTGCTCGAGCACCGTCGCACCGCGGCCGCCGTACTCCTGCGGCCAGGAGACCGCGGCCCAGCCGGCGTCAGCCATCGTCGCGTTCCATGCGCGAAGCGTCTGGAACGCGGCTTCGTCCCTACCGCGCAGGCGGCCGGCGGCCACCACTTCGTCGGTCAGGTTCGCGGCCAGCCAGGCGCGCAGCTCCTTGCGGACCTGTTCCACCTCTGGGGGGTATGAGAAATCCACGTTTCCTGTTGACTTCGCGGCGATTGACTATGGGCAATGCCGAACTCTACGGTGGAACAGATATTTGGTCAAACAACTCGGTGGGACGAACTGGCCTGTTGACGAGTGACGGGATGAGCGCCGTCGGCATTGGCGCCCACAGCCCGAGGGTTGCCAACCGGCCGCGTTCCAGTAAGGCTCTCCATAGTATTCTGCGTCCCGGCGCTCTGCTCAGCGTCCCATCAACGAAAGAGCGACAAACATGACTGACACTGTAAAGGTCCGGTTCGAGCCGAAGATGATGATCGACGGCAAGTTGGTCGACGGTCAGGCCGGCACGTTCACCAACATCAACCCGGCAACCGAGGAGTCGCTCGGGGAGGTCGCTGACGCGTCGAAAGAGGACATGCTGCGGGCCATCGACGCCGCCCGGCGAGCCTTCGACGAGACCGACTGGCCGACCAACCACAAGCTGCGTCAGCGCTGCCTGCTGCAACTGCACGAGGCGATCGAGTCAGAGAAGGAGGAGCTGCGCGAAGAGCTCATCCTCGAGGTCGGCTCCCCCCGGGCCATCACGTTCGGCCCGCAGCTGGATGCGCCCTTGGAAGACGGGCTGAAGTACCCCGCCAGGCTGATCGACGAGTACCCCTGGGAGACCGACCTTGGCGACAAGGTGATCAGCCTGACTGGCACGCTCACCACCCGGAAGGTATGGCGGGAACCGGTCGGCGTGGTCGGCGCCATCGTGCCGTGGAACTTCCCCTTCGAGGTGACGATCAACAAGCTGGGTCAGGCGCTGGGCACCGGGAACACCGTCGTGCTCAAGCCGGCGCCGAACACCCCGTTCAACGCCACCAGGCTGGGCCGTCTTATCGCCGAAAAGACCGACATCCCAGCCGGTGTCGTCAACGTGGTCACCGCATCGGATCACTTCGTGGGTGAGGAGCTGACGCTGTCACCCAAGGTCGACCTGATCTCGTTCACCGGCTCGACCGTGGTCGGCAAGCGGATCATGGAAAAGGGTGCGGCCACCATGAAGCGGCTGTTCCTCGAGCTCGGCGGTAAGTCGGCCACCATCGTTCTGGAGGACGCCGACTTCGGAACGGCATGCATGGTCGGCATCGCGCCGTGCATGCACGCCGGTCAGGGTTGCGCCAACCCGACCCGGCTGCTGCTGCCCCGGTCCCGCTACGACGAGGGCGTCGAGATCCTCAAGAACATCTACGAGAACGTGACGGCGGGCGACCCGCAGGACCCGGGAACCCTGTGCGGGCCGGTGATCTCCCAACGGCAGTTCGAGCGGGTGACGGGCTACATCAAGAAGGGCGTGGAAGAGGGTGCCACCGCGCTGGTGGGCGGCCCTGACGCGCCCACCGGTTTCGACAAGGGATACTTCATCCGGCCAACGCTTTTCACCAACGTCGACAACAAGATGACCATTGCGCAGGAGGAGATCTTCGGTCCGGTGCTCGCGGTCATTCCGTTCGACGACGAGGAAGACGCGATCCGGATCGCCAACGACAGCGTGTACGGGTTGGCCGGCAACGTGTTTTCGGGTTCCCTCGAGCGTGCGCTGTCGGTGACCCGTCGGATCAGGGCCGGTTTCATGGGCGTCAACGGCGGCGCGCCGTACGGTGCCGACACACCGTTCGGCGGCTATAAGGAGAGTGGCGTGGGCCGACAGAACGGTGTCGCCGGTTTCGACCAGTACACCGAGATCAAGTCCGTGGCGTATCCCGCGGTCTGACCAACAGGGCCGAATTCAGCATCGTCGGCGGCTACCGTATTTCGGTGACCGAAGACGGGCGAGCGCAGCGAGCGACCGGCCGCAGAATGGCGTTCCGCTATGCGGCCGGTCTCGCCTGCGGTCACCTGATCGGCACCGCCGATGCCGCTGCGATCGTCATACCGCTGCACGGTCAGTTCGCCGGTGACGCCAGGGCGTACTTCGCGCCGACCAGCCTGATCACCGCGACGGTCATCGTCGTACTCGGGACCGTTGCCGTCGCGGCCGGCGGTATCGCGAATCTCGTTCCGGTGCTGCGGTGGTTCGTTACTCAAGAACAACCGAATTCCGATCAACGGCGATCGGCCATGCGCCTGCTCGTGCGGCAGTCGGTGATCCTGGCGGTGGTGTGGGCGGTCAGTGGCATCACCTACCTGGTGCTGAATCTCGACGGCCTTGCGGCCCTTTGGATCCCGACTCTGCTGGCGGTCGTATTCGGAGGCTCCGCGGCGTCAAGCCTCAGCCTGTTGCTCACCCAGCGATCCCTACGGCCAATCATGTTGGCGGCCACGCTAGGTACTGAAGGCCTGGTGGTCGCGCCCAGCGTGCTCACCCGCCTTATGGGCATGTGGCTACTGGGAAGCGGTCTGCCATCCTTAGCGATCGCCGGCCTGGTGTTGACGCGCTCGAACGGCTGGATCATTCAGAAGACCGGGTCGGTCGAGATGCCCATTCTGGTGGTGACGCTTGTCGCGATTCTGATTGGGCTTCCGGTGATGATCATGACCTCCCGATCGATATCGGATCCGGTTCGCGAGGTCGTCGACGCGATGGCCAAGGTCGAGCGAGGCAGGATCGACACCTTCGTCGGCGTCTACGAAAAGTCTGAAATCGGCCGCCTGCAAGACGGATTCAATCGCATGGTCGCCGGAATCGGCGAACGCGATCGGCTACGGGATCTGTTCGGCCGCCATGTCGGAGCAGATGTGGCCCGTCGCGCGATCGAGGAGGGCACCTCACTATCGGGAGACGTGCGAGAGGTGGCCATTCTTTTCATCGACTTGGTTGGCTCGACGATGTTGGCGGCGAGCCGACCGCCGCAAGAAGTAGCTCGGGTGCTCAACGATTTTTTTCGCATTGTCGTCAGCGCCGTCGACGACCACCACGGGCTGATCAACAAGTTCCAAGGAGACGCTGCGCTGGCGGTCTTCGGGGCGCCGCTGGCATCGGACGAGTCCGCATCGGCCGCGTTGGCGACAGCCCGCAGGCTGCGCAGCCAACTGCGACGGCTACCGCAGGTCGACTTCGGAATCGGTGTGTCGGCAGGTCCGGTGTTCGCCGGAAACATCGGCGCCGAAAACCGTTACGAATACACAGTTGTCGGTGACGCCGTCAACGAGGCAGCACGTCTGGCCGACTTCGCCAAAACGCTGGACCAACGGATCGGCTGTTCGGCTGCCGCAATCGAGCGCGCCGATACAACCGAGCGTGCGCATTGGGCCTCGCTTGGTGACACCGTGTTACGAGGCCGCTCCGAGTCCACTCAAATCTGGACCCCTGCGGCTGACAGCTAAGAAACGTGCCGCTTGCCCACTCGGAGACAACTCGGGCATAAACGGCGCTCAGCTCGGCGCCGGGTCATGCGACTCAATGGTCGTGGATGATGACGCCGCGAATGTTGCGGCCTGCCAGCATATCGTCGTAGGCCTCATTGATGTCGTTGAGTTTATACTCGGCGGTCACCGTCTCGTCGAGCAAAAGCTTGCCCTCGCGGTAGAGGCTCAGCAGTCGCGGAATGTCGGCGCGCGGGTTGGCCTCGCCGTAAAGACTGCCCAGCAGCCGTTTTTGAAACAAAGTGAACATCGCCATTGGGAGGGTCGGCGTCACGTCGGTGATCGATGCCAGCGCCGTCAGCACCACGGCCCCGCCCTTGCGGACGATCTCCAGCGCCTCACCGATCATGTGGCCCTCGGCAACCCCAACAGTCAGCACGGCCGAGTCGGCCATCACACCGTGCGTCAAGTCGCCGACCAAAGCGGTGGCCTCAGCCATAGAAGTGGCGAAATGGGTTGCTCCGAATACAAAGGCCTTGTCGCGTTTGCTATCGGCGATATCGACCACCACAATCTTTTCCGCCCCGGCCAGCCGCGCACCCTGGATGGCGCCGCTACCGATGCCGCCGCAGCCGATCACCACGACGATGTCGCCCGGGCTCACCTTTGCGGTGTTGACCGCTGATCCCCACCCGGTGGTGACCCCGCAGCCAAGCAGGCAGGCACGCGGGAGCGGAAGGTCATCGTCGATCTTGACGATCGAGGAGTCGGGCACGGTGCCGTACTGGGCGAAAGTGCCCAAAAAGCATGCGGCGCCCACATCGCGGCCCCGGGACCGACGTCGATGGGTCCCATCGAGCTGGGTGCCGCCCAGGAGCATCGCGCCCTGGTCGCACAGATTCTGATGGCCGCTTGCACACCAACGGCAGCGCCCGCATGCCGGAAGAAAAGACGCCACGACATGGTCGCCGACCTTCACATCCCTCACGCCGGGGCCCACCTCTTGCACGACTCCAGCCCCCTCGTGGCCACCGACGATCGGCAGAGGAACGGGCAGGTCGCCGGTGCGGACGTGATGATCGGAGTGACAGAGCCCGGCCGCCTCGAACGACACTAGGACCTCGCCGTCCTGCGGGCCGTCAAGGTCCACGTCCTCGACGCTCCATTCCGCGTTGAACTCCCACAGAACCGCGGCATTCATCTTCATGGTGATCACCCCTGCTGCGAGATAAATGGAGCGATCTTAGAACGGGCCGGACGCGCGACGGGGGTGTTCGGACATTTGCGTGCGGTGAGACGATGGACGCCGCTCGCGGGATTAAACCAAATACGGGTGTCAACAACGTCGGCCATGTCCGGGGATACCCTGCGTTGATCGGGACAGCTGAGGCAGTCGTGCCGAGAGTTCAACCCGGATGAGACGGCCGAAACTCATGCCGTATCGCTTACAGTAACCCCGTGCCGATTCCCCGATATCCCGACGACATCACCGTCGAGTGGCTCTCCACCGTCCTGAGCAATCGCGGCACGACTGTGACGTTGTCCGACGTCGACGTGGCCGCAATCGGCACCGGGCAGACCGGAGCGACGTATCGAGTGGCGGTCACATATGCCGGCAACACGGGTGGTTTGCCCGACACCTTCGTCATCAAACTGCCTGCCCAGGATGACACTGTGCGAGACAGGGTGACCATCGGTTACCGCAGTGAGTGCGCCTTCTACGCCTCGGTGGCTGATCGGGTGCAGGTGCCGATTCCGCAGTGTTTCTACTGCGAGATCAGCGATGACGCACTGGACTATGCGCTGCTTCTTGCCGATCAGGCACCGGCAGTGCAGGGCGATCAGATCGCGGGCTGCGGCGAGCGCGAGGCGCGGCTGGCCGTTACGGCGTTGGCCGGCCTGCACGGGCCCAGCTGGTGTGACGAGGTCTGGTTGGACTTCCCCGGAATCGCCTTCGCGCGGCCGGACGAAGCGTCGGCCAAAGGGCTTGGCGAGGTGGCGCGGATGAGTGCCGAGATCACGCTGGACAAGCTCGGTGATCGCATGAGCGCGGCCGACCGGGAGACCTTCTCCGCGACAATGGATTTGGTGGCATCCTGGCTACTCGCCGAGCATAACCGGTTCGCCCTGTTGCATGGCGATTACCGCCTCGACAACATGCTGTTCTATCCCGACGGCGCCGGCGTGACGGTGGTGGATTGGCAGACGCTCGGGGTGGGCCTGCCCAGCCGCGATCTCGCGTACTTCACCGCAACCAGCCTCAAGCCCGAGCTGCGCTCATCGATCGAGAACAGCCTTGTCGACGAATACCATCGGGCTCTTAGCGGCTACGGTGTCACTGACTACGACCGCGAAACCTGCTGGCGGGATTACCGACTCGGCATGCCGCAAGCTCTGCTGATCTCAGCTTTGGGATTCGCGTTCGCTGCTTCGACGGATCGCGGTGACGACATGGTGCTGACCATGTTGACTCGGGGCTGCCGGGCGATCCGCGACCTCGGCACATTAGAGCTCGTCGGCCAGTATGCCTCGGAGCAGGCGACGACGGCATGACGGACAGACCTGCGCAAGTCAGTACTGCGTCGAGCCCTGATCGACCGGGACCGCCGCGGCGGTGACATATCGCGATTCGTCGCTGGCCAGCCAGCACACCGCATCGGCGATGTCTTCGGGCTCAGCAACCCAATTCGGCAGAAACGGTGTGAGCACGTTCGCCATCTGCGGAATGGTTTCGTTGGCCCTGCCGACCGCAGCCACCATGTCGCCGCTACCCATGGCGGTGTTGACCGGGCCGGGGTGCACGCTGTTGACCCGGATCGAGTGTCTGCCCAGTTCTGCGGCGAAGGCACGAGCCATCCCGGTCACCGCATGCTTGCTGGCGGTGTAATGCACCATGAACGGCTGCATCTTGAGCCCGGCGGCCGAACTGATCAAGATGATCGACCCGCCGCGACCGCCGTCGATGATCTTCTGTGCGCCGGCCATCACCGTGTTCCAGGTTCCGGTCACGTTGACGTCCAGCACGTCGCGAAACGATTCAGGAGTGATCTCGTTCCACACCTGCGGAGACGAGATGCCGGCGTTGGCGACGATGACGTCCAACCGCCCGAGCGCCGCAACACCCGCGTCCACCGTCTCGCGCAGTCCGTCGAAGTCGCGAATATCGACCACCGAGGCGATAATTCGACGATCGGCGGCTTCGACGAGCCGAACGGTCTCGGCAAGGTCTTCCGGGCTTGCCGAGTCGTAGGGCACACAGGACGGAAGCTTGCCGGCGATGTCGACGGCGATGATGTCGGCGCCCTCGCGGGCCATCCGGATGGCGTGCGCGCGGCCCTGGCCCCGTGCCGCCCCGGTGATGAATGCCACCTTGTCCGTCAACCGACCGGTCATCTGCGCTCCATATCGTAAAGGCCACTGTAACGCGAACGATAGCAGCGTCTGACAGCGGTCACCTCGTCGGCGGACCGGGTCATTACTGCCGCCGCTGCGCCGCCTTGACCAGGTTCGACCCGATGATCAGTCGCTGGATCTCGCTGGTTCCCTCGTAGAGTCGCAGCAAGCGGACGTCACGGTAGATGCGCTCCACCGGGACTTCGCGCATGTATCCGCTGCCGCCGTGAATCTGAACGGCGAGATCGGCGACGTTGCCCGCCATTTCGGTGCAGAACACCTTGGCCGCCGACGGGGCGATCCGTCGGTCCTGGTCGGTGAGCCAGAGCCGAGCAGCCTCACGGACGAGGGCGCGACCGGCCATCACCCCGGTCTGCTGGTCGGCGAGCATCGCCTGCACCAGTTGGAAGTTGCCGATCGGGGTGCCGCCCTGGGTGGCGGTGGCCGCATACGCGACGGATTCGTCCAGGGCTCGCTGAGCGGCTCCTACGGCCAGCGCGGCGATGTGGATCCGCCCGCGCGCAAGGGAGGTCATCGCT
The DNA here is from genome assembly GCA_963833915.1 of uncultured Actinomycetota bacterium. Lineage (GTDB taxonomy): Bacteria > Actinomycetota > Actinomycetes > Mycobacteriales > Mycobacteriaceae > Mycobacterium. Next base: position 127,053 of record CAWHZO010000012.1, on the reverse strand, counting down.
GCCCGGTACCCGATGTCCTCGCTGCCGCCGACCAGGGCGCCGGCCGCGACGTGGACATCGGTGAAGCGCACGTCGGCGGTCCAGGCACCTTCCTGTCCCATCTTGGCGTCCTTGGCGCCGACCTCGACACCGGGCGCGTCCGCGGGAACCAGGAAAACGGCGATGCCCGGTCCGGCCTCATCGGCGGGTCGGGTCCGGGCGAAGACCACGAACAGGTCGGCGACCGGTGCGTTGGTGATGAACCGCTTATCGCCGGAGATCACCCAATCTCCGCCTACCGATCCGTCACCAACAGCCTTGGTGCGCAATCCCGCCGGATTCGATCCCGCCCCCGGCTCGGTCAGCGCGAACGATGCCACCACTTTTCCGGAGGCCATCGCTTCCAGCCAGCGGGCCTTCTGTTCGTCGGTGCCGAATCCGACCAGGACTTGACCGGCAATGCCGTTATTGGTGCCGAACATTGAGCGAAGCGCCAGCGAGGTGTACCCCAACTCCATTGCCAGCTCGACATCTTGGCTGATATCGAGCCCGAGCCCGCCCCACTCCTGGGGAATCGCGTACCCGAACAGCCCCATGTCTTTGGCCTGGTCTCGAAGATCATCCGGCACGCGGTCAGTGGCCAGAATCTCTTGCTCACGTGGGATGACGACGGAGCGAACGAACTGGCGAGTCTGCGCAAGGATCTGCTGAAAATCGTCATCGTCGACGACAGCAGTGGGCATGGATCAACTCTCCTTTTTCAGCAATGCGGTGCGGGAGCCGGCGGTGGGAAAGTCTCCCCGCAGGCCGACCGGTGGGCCGCCACCTGGGCACCGATCATATATGAAATATGATGTGCGATGATGTCCCGGCTTCAGGACTAGATGGGAGAACGGTGATCGTATGTCGTTGTTGACCGGTCAGACCGCAGTTGTTACCGGTGGAGCCCAAGGACTGGGTTTCGCCATAGCGCAGCGGTTCGTCGCCGAGGGCGCACGGGTCGTGCTCGGTGACGTCAATCTCGAAGCGACCGAGGTCGCCGCGAAGCAGCTCGGTGGTGCGGACAGGGCCGCGGCGGTGCGTTGCGATGTGACTTCCGCCGATGACGTCGACGCGTTGGTCGCCGCGGCCGTCGACCAGTTCGGCGGGCTGGACATCATGGTCAACAACGCCGGCATCACCCGCGACGCGACGATGCGCAAGATGACCGAAGAGCAATTCGATCAGGTCATCGCCGTGCATCTGAAGGGGACCTGGAACGGGCTTCGCAAGGCCGCGACGATCATGCGGGAGAACAAGCGCGGGGCGATCGTGAACATGTCGTCAATCTCCGGGAAGGTCGGCATGGTCGGCCAGACCAACTATTCGGCGGCCAAGGCCGGCATCGTCGGCATGACCAAGGCGGCTGCCAAGGAACTCGCCCACCTCGGTGTTCGGGTCAACGCGATCCAGCCCGGGCTGATCAGGTCGGCGATGACAGAGGCCATGCCGCAACGGATCTGGGACGAGAAGTTGGCCGAGATACCGATGGGACGAGCCGGCGAGCCCGAAGAGGTCGCTAAGGTCGCACTGTTCCTCGCGAGCGATCTGTCGTCGTACATGACCGGAACTGTCCTCGAGGTGACTGGCGGGAGGCACCTATGAGCGCCCGCGAGGCCGTGATCTGTGAGCCGGTTCGGACGCCGATCGGCCGCTACGGGGGAATGTTCAAGTCGCAGAACGCCGTCGAGCTCGGCGTGGCCGCTCTCACCGGGCTGCTCGACCGGACCGGCGTTCCGCCCGAAGCAGTGCAGGATGTCATTCTCGGTCACTGTTATCCAAGCAGCGAGGCGCCGGCGATCGGGCGCGTTGTCGCGCTCGATTCCGGACTGCCGGTAACCGTGCCCGGCATGCAGGTCGACCGTCGCTGCGGATCGGGCCTGCAAGCGATCATTCAGGCGGGTCTTCAGATCAGAGCCGGCGACAATGATCTGGTCGTGGCCGGGGGTGCGGAGAGCATGAGCAACGTCACTTTCTATTCCACCGACATGCGCTGGGGCGGGGCCCGCGATGGCGTGCGGGTGCACGACGGACTGGCCCGCGGGCGTACCACCGCCGGTGGCCGTCACTATCCGGTGCCCGGCGGGATGTTGGAGACCGCGGAAAATCTGCGCCGCCAATATGACATTTCGCGCCAGGAGCAGGACGAACTTGCGGTCACGTCGCACCAGCGAGCGGTGTCCGCGCAGAAGGACGGTCTGCTCGCCGAGGAAATCATTCCGGTCACCGTACGCAGCCGTCGTGGCGAGGAAGTGATCGACACCGACGAGCATCCGCGCGCCGACGCCACAGTGGAGTCGCTGAGTAAGCTCAAACCCGTTCTGCTCGAGCATGATCCAGATTCGACGGTGACAGCGGGAAATGCCAGCGGGCAAAACGACGCGGCATCCATGTGTCTGGTGACCACCCCGGAGAGAGCCGAAGAACTGGGTCTTACTCCGTTGGTTCGACTGGTGTCGTGGGGCGTTGCGGCGGTGCCGCCCAACGTGATGGGTATCGGCCCGGTACCTGCCACCGAGATTGCGCTCGCGAAAGCTGGCTTGCAGTTGAGCGACATCGACCTCATCGAACTCAACGAGGCGTTCGCCGCCCAGGCTCTTGCCGTGATGCGGGAGTGGGGCTTCGGCATCGCCGACCGCGAGCGGACAAACGTGCACGGCTCAGGCATATCGCTGGGCCACCCGGTTGGCGCCACCGGCGGCAGGATGATGGCCACGCTGGCTCGCGAACTCCATCGGCGGGGAGCGCGCTACGGGCTGGAGACCATGTGCATCGGCGGCGGGCAAGGCCTCGCCGCGGTCTTCGAACGGATCGGGCCACGGTGAACACGCCGTTGTCCGACCTCACCGTCGTCGAGGTTTCCAGCTTTGTCGCAGCGCCGTTGTGCGGAATGACGTTGAGCCAACTGGGCGCAGAGGTGATCCGCGTCGACCCCATCGGCGGCGCGTCCGACGCTCACCGGTGGCCACTGGCCGCAAGCGGTACGTCGATATATTGGACCGGCCTGAACAAGGGAAAGCGTTCGGCCACCATCGATTTGCGCTCACCTGAAGGACAGGAACTGGTCCAGCGGTTGATCGTCGAAGGTGACGGCGTGGTGGTGACCAACGCTGCGGGTCTGGCCTGGTTGTCGTTTGACACACTCGTCGCACACCGGCCCGACCTGATCCATCTCCAGGTGCTCGGCCGCCATGATGGCTCGACCGGCGTGGACTACACGGTCAACGCGGCGACCGGATTTCCATTGGTCACCGGACCGGCGAACCACGCCGGCCCGATCAACCATGTGCTGCCGGCGTGGGACGTCTCCTGTGGCCTGTATGCCGCGCTCGCCGTCGTCGCCGCCGTGCGCCGCCGTGACCAGTCCGGAGTCGGCGCTCACATCAGCGTCGCGTTGGAAGACGTCGCGTTAGCCACCGCCGGCAACCTGGGATTGCTGACCGAGCCGCAGGTGAACGGCACCGAGCGCCAACGCCTGGGCAACGCGATCTACGGACAGTACGGTCAGGATTTCGCCAGTCGCGACGGCGTCGCGTTCATGGTCGTGACGCTGACGAAACGTCATTTTCATGACCTCGTCGAGGTATCCGGCACCGGCGCGGCTGTCTCCGCGCTCGCTGACTCACTGGGCGTGGATTTCGGTGACGAGGGAGAGCGCTATCGGTACCGCGACGTGCTCAGCGGCTTGTTCGCGACCTGGTTCGCCGACCACAGCGCCGACGAGATCACCAAGGCGTTGTCGGCCACCAGCGTGTTGTTCGAGCGCTACCGCAGCTTCGCGCAGGTCGCCGAAGATGAACGGGTTACGGCAAATCCGTTGTTCTCCCGGCTGCACCAGGACGGCCTGGGGGACTACCTCGCGCCCGGGCTGCCCACCGTTTTCGACGGGGCGCATCTCGCAAGCGAACCGTCACCCCGGCTGGGCGGCGACACTGCCGGCGTGCTCAGCACGCGCCTTGGATTGAGTGCCGCCGACATCGCACGCCTGACCGGTGCGAAGACGATCGCCTGCTGACTGAGGAGAAAGGCGCCGCATGACCAAGCTCGCCCAGACGATCGGCTTGACCGAATTTCAGAACGAGATCATCTCCACTGTAAGGCAATTCGTTGACAAGGAGGTTATCCCGAACGCGCCCGAGCTCGAGCGCACCGATACCTATCCGCAGGCGATCGTCGACCAGATGCGGGACATGGGCCTCTTCGGTTTGATGATCCCGCAGGAATACGGTGGGTTGGGCGAGTCACTGCTGTCCTATGCCTTGTGTGTAGAAGAACTGGCGCGGGGCTGGATGAGCATCTCTGGGGTGCTGAACACCCACTTCATCGTGGCCTACATGCTGCGTCAGCACGGTACCGACGCGCAGAAGCAGCGCCTGTTGCCGCGGATGGCAATCGGCGAAGTGCGCGGCGCGTTCTCGATGTCCGAGCCTGAATTGGGTTCCGACGTCGCCGCGATTCGCACCCGTGCCACGCTGAATAGCGACGGGAACTACACCATCACCGGCCAGAAGATGTGGGTGACCAATGGCGCCAGCTCCACCTTGGTGGCCGCGTTGGTCCGCACCGACGAGGGCGCAGACGCGCCCCACCGCAACCTGACGGCATTTCTCATCGAGAAGCCGACCGGCTTCGGCGAGGTAGCGCCCGGACTGTTGGTACCGGGCAAGATCGATAAACTGGGCTACAAGGGGATTGACACCACCGAGCTCATCTTCGACGGATATGTCGCGAGCGCCGACGGCGTCCTGGGCGGTGTTCCGGGGCAGGGCTTCTACCAGATGATGGACGGTATCGAGGTCGGACGGGTCAACGTTTCAGCCAGGGCCGTCGGGGTGGCCGTGCGTGCGTTCGAGCTCGCGGTGCGTTATGCCCAGCAGCGCCATACTTTTGGCAGGCAGATAGCCGAACACCAGGCCATTGCGTTTCAAATCGCGGAAATGGCAACGAAAGTCGAGGCCGCTCATCTGATGATGGTCAACGCGGCCCGGCTGAAGGATTCCGGTGAGCGTAACGATGTCGCGGCGGGAATGGCGAAGTATCTCGCCAGCGAATTCTGCTCGGAGGTCACGCAGCAGAGTTTCCGCATCCACGGCGGATACGGGTACTCCAAGGAGTATGAAATCGAGCGGCTGATGCGCGACGCCCCGTTTCTGCTCATCGGCGAAGGGACCAGCGAGATACAGAAGTCCATCATCAGCAAGCGGCTGCTCGCCGAGTATCGGATTTGACCGTGAGCGTCCCGGATTTCGCCGCGCGCCCCCAGCTTTCCGAAGACGTTGCGCGCTACGTCCGTAAGCGGATCTTCGATGGCACCTACTCCGCGGGTGAGTACGTCCGCCTGGACCAGCTGGCCGCCGAATTGGGGATCAGTGTCACACCGGTTCGTGAGGCCCTCTTCGAACTGCGTGCCGAGGGATTTCTCGCCCAGCAGCCGCGCCGTGGCTTCGTGGTGCTACCGGTCACCGGACGCGATCTCGCCGACGTCGCCAATGTGCAGGCTTACGTGGGCGGCGAACTCGCCGCGCGAGCTGCGCTGAAAATCACCGACGACCAGCTGCGTGAGCTCAAAAATATTCAGGCACAACTCGAACAGGCTTATGCCGGCGACGACAATGAGCGAACCGTCCGGCTCAACCACGAATTCCACCGCGCTATCAATGTTGCCGCCGACTCACCGAAACTGGCTCAAGTCATGTCCCAGATCACCCGCTACGCACCGGAATCGGTATTTCCGACCATCGGCGGCTGGCCCGGTCAGTCGATCAAAGACCACCGCCGCGTGGTGGCAGCGCTGGCCAGACACGACAGCGAGCTGGCCCGCAAAGCCATGTCAGACCACCTTGCCGCCGGTGCGGCTCCGCTGATCGATCACCTCGCCCAGAACGGGGTTGTCGATGGCGGCGATTGTTTGCCCCGTCGGCGGCCGAGACATCAACCGAGGTCATGAGGTAGGCGATACTTGTAGCCGTGCCAATCGATGACCGCGACATGCAGGATGCGCTGGACAGTTACAACAGTCGGCTGGCAAAGTCCCACGGCCGAACCCGTCTCTACAGCGGATTGGCGATGTGCGCCGGGGCAGCGCTGAGCTGGGGTCTTGCCGCCCTCGGTGCGGTATCCGTGCTGACGGACCCCAAGGTTGCCGCTGATTTCGATTCCGGAACACACACCAGAGATGTCGCGGGGATTGGTTCGGGGATCGCGATCTGCGCCCTGGTCGGGTTGCTGCTGTTAATTGGAGTGGTATGGCGCGGCCCATCACTTATGCGATGGATCGGTGTCGTCATATTGTTGCTTGGCGGAGTTCCGTTGTTGTGGGCGGTCTGTTTCGCGTTCGCCCTGTCGCGCTAGCGACCAGGTGTCCCTTAGCAGATCCGCCTGTTACCGAATCCGACACCTGATCTACCGATTCTGCTGGGCATTCGCGTCGCTCAGCATTTCCCGCAGCCGTCCGGTATCGACCTTGCCGGTTGGACCACGCGGAATAGTGTCGTCGGAGTCGACGAGCAGCCAGACTGTCGGCACTTTGAACGAGCTGAGCACAGTGCGCGCCGATGCGCGGAGCTTCTCGGCGGTCGTCGCGGCGGTGTCGCACACCACCACCGCGCCCACTTGAGCCCCTTGTGTGCCAGTAACATTGGTGACAAAGGCGTTGTTGACACCGTCGATTTCCCGCAGTGCTTGCTCGACCTCGGTGGGATAGACAGTCGCACCGCTGACTTTGAACATGTCGTCGGACCGGCCGTGGTAGAACAGGAAACCGTCGTCGTCGAGCCGGCCGAGATCACCGGTGGGGTAAAACCCGTCGGCGGTGAACAGGTCCTCGCGGCTGCGCCGGCATATCCCGCGCAGGGTATGCGGTCCGCGAATCTGGATCATGCCGATGGTTCCCGCCGGCAACGGCTGTCTACTGTCGGGATCGGTGATCCGGACCTCCATGCCGGCGAACGGCTTACCGCAGCTGCCCCATGCCGAGCGAGGCATATCGGTGTCGGCGGGATGGCCGCAGTAGGGTCCGAAAGCTTCGGTCATGCCGAACAGCGTTGCCCGGGCGCCGGGTTGGGCACGTTGGTCGGCCGGTAGGAGCGCTTCCAGACTGCCTGGGCGCAGCGCCGACAAATCTGCCTGGGTGCGGTACGGGTGGCGGGCCAGCGCCTCGGCCTGATCGGGCCAGCCGCGAAACAGCGTGACCCGCTCGCGCTCCAGCAGCCGCAGCGTGGACTCCGGTTGCGGGCTCTCCTCGGTCACCAGAGTGGCGCCGGCTACCAGCGCGGAAAGCACACCGCTGCCGAAGCCACCCACCCAGAAAAATGGCATGGGCAGATACAGCCGGGTCTCGGAATCGATGCAACGGCTTGCCAAACCGGATCGGACGGCGCCCAGCGCGCTGCCGTGCGAGTGCACCACCCCCTTGGGCGCACCGCTGCTGCCGGAGGTGAACACGATGACCATCAGGTCGCTGGCCGTCACTGTCGCGGTCACCGCGTCAACAATGGCGCTGGTGGCTGATACTTCTGGCAGCCGATCAGCAGCCCAAACCTGGCGCAGCGCAGGGAGTTCAGAACATTGCAGTGTCGCGGTCAGATCGGGCAGGTCAAGAACCGACCGGAGCTCGTCGAGGTACCGGTGCCCGCGGAATTCCTCGACGCTGATCAGGAACTGCACCGACGCGGTCCGCAGCTGCGCGACTAATTCCCGCGCCCGCAGCAGCGTACTCAACGGAACCAGCACGGCACCCACCCGGGTAAGCGCAATTGCGATCTGCACCCATCGGACACCGTTGGGCATGACGAGTCCGACCCGGGTGCCTTTGCCGATGCCGGCTTGAACGAATGCCGCAGCGAAGTCGTTTGTGGTCGAATCAAGTTCGCGGTAGCTGACCCGACATTCGGGGTCGATCACCATCGGTTTGTCCGATTCACGCGACGAGTGAAACCTCACCAGCGTGTCAATGGTGTGGGCGGCCGGTAGCTCATCCGGCATCGAAGAACCTCGTCAATTCCTGCAGGTCGACTTTGCCGCTTGGCAATAGCGGAATCTGCGCTGTTGGTAGGGCCGCGAACCGCTTGGGGATCTTGTACACCGAGAGTTCGGCCGCGAGTTGGCGACGAAGCCTGGTTTCGTCGAGTTCGGCGCCGTTGTCCAGGGCGACGACGGCGGCGACCACCTGGCCGCGGTCGGGATCGGCGATGCCGAACACATGGGCTACGGCGCCGCCGGTGACCTTGGCGATCGCCTGCTCGACCTCGCCGGGAGAGACGTTGGCCCCGGCCGTTTTGATCATCGAACCCCTGCGACCGATGTAGTAGACGAAACCGTCGTTGTCGGTGGCAGCCAGGTCACCGGTGTGCAGCCAGCCGTCGGCGTCGAAACATTCTTCCCGGCTGCGCCGGTAATACCGCTGCATCACGCATGGCCCCCGAATGCACAGCTCGCCGAGTGCGCCGTCCTCGACAGGCATTTCGGTGTCAGGGTCGACGATCTTGGCTTCTAATCCCGGCGCCGGCTTGCCGAACGACCCACGTCGACGCTCCGGTTGGTCGGTGTCGTCAGCGCTGATCAGCACCACACTGCCGGCCTCGGTCAGCCCCAACATGTTGTGCCGCAACTCCGGGTCGGCCGGTCGTACCTCAGCAGCCATGATCGGATACAGGTTGCCGCGTCGCATCGACGAGAGGTTGCGTCCGGCAAAGCTCGGGTGTCGCGCCAGGTGCGCGATTCCGGTGGCGAAACCATTTGTGACGGTGGGCTTCTCGGCTTCCAGCAGATCGAGCACCTGACCGGGATCTTCGGCGTTCGAGCAGACCAGCGACGACCCGGCAATCAACGTTGCCAGCAAGGCAAATCCGAATCCGCCGATCCAAAAGAACGGCGAATTGCAGAACAGCTTGTCTGCGGCGGTCAGCTTCCGGATCGTGTTGAGGTTTCTCTGGTGGTTGAGCAGCGCAGCGTGGGTGTGCACCACCCCTTTGGGGGTGCTCGTCGTGCCCGACGTGTAGACGATCGCCAACGGGTCAGAGCCCTCGACATCGTCTTCCATTGCCGCCAACAGCGCGTCGTCGACTGTCTCAGCCAGCCGGTAGACCCTTGCGAACTCGAAGACCACGTGACGCAATTGCGGTGTGGCGACGTCGAACAGCCGATCGGGGGAGTCGAAAAGCAAGCCAGGCAACATCTCGGTCAGCCGTTGCACGTAGTCGTGGGATCGGAAGGACACCGCGGCGAGAAGGATCTCGGTGTCGCTGTCGACCAGTTGCTCGCGCAGTTCCCGCCCGGTGGCGAACGTGGAGAACGGTACGACGACCGCACCGATTCGCGCCGCTGCCAACATGCCGACGACAAATGCGACGCTGTTGGGGTAGAGCAATCCGACGTGGCTGCCCTTTCCGGCGCCGAGAGCGACCAGTCCACGAGCCAGCTGCGCGGAAAGGCGGTCGGCTTCGGCGTAGCTGACGCGTTCGGCGTCGCAGATCAGCAGCGGGTAATCGCCTCTGCGGTGGGCCTGGGAGCGCAGTATTTCGCCGACGGTTGGTGATTCATTCAGCATGGTCGCCCTGCGCCGCGGAGACGGTATCGCTGAAGTAGCGGCGGATCGCGCTCAGATCGGGCTTGCCCGACGGTGTTCTCGGCAGTTCGGCGACGATGGCGATGTCGGTGGGAATCTCGTAGCGCGCCAACCGCGTCCGCAGGTGGTCGATGAGCCCCGCGGCGTCTGCCGATCCTGGCTTTCGCAGTTCCACCATTGCCGCCGGTGTTTCGCCGAGCCGTTCGTCGCACCGCCCGACGACCGCGGCACCTGCCACGGCAGGATGGTTCTCCAGTGCGACGCGTACATCGTCGGGCATTACTTTGAAGCCGCCGCGGATGATCGCCTGATCGGCACGACCGACGATCCACACAAACCCGTCGGCATCGATGCGTGCCATGTCCGTGGTGCGCATCCAGTCCGTTGCAGGTCCGAGCTGCGCGGGTTTTACCTCCAGCAGCCCAATTTGGTCTGGCCCGAGCGGGCTGCCGTCGTCGCCGATCACGCGGAGTCGAGCCCCGGGGTTGGCGCGGCCCACGCTGCCGCGTTTGGCCCGCCAATACGTCTGGTGGTCGGCCAACGTCCAGCCTGCCACGCCACCACCGAATTCAGTTGCGGCGTAGGAGGTCAGCACTGGGATTCCGTACTTTTCGGTGAACGCGTCGGAATCCTCGGGCGACAGCGGCGCGGTACCCGACGTCACGGCGCGGATGCTCGCCAAATCCTCGCGAGGCAGGTCGGAATGCAACACCATCCTCAACGCGGTCGGCACCAGCGACACCGCTCGGGGTCGATGCGTGCGCACCGCTTCGGCCCAACGGTTGAGCTCGAATCGCTCCAACAACACGAAGGGCCGCGCCTCGGCAACGCATTGAAGAATTCGGAACACTCCACCGATGTGCACAAGCGGCGAGTTGACGATCGCAACACCGCGACGCAACTCTCGCGGGGCCGGCGGCCGGTCACCTTCGGGACCCAGCACGCTGTGCGCCAGCATGTCGTAGGTGAGGTCCACACGTTTCGGCGGTCCGGTTGTGCCGCTGGTCAACATCCGCACAGCGACGCCGGGCCGCTCCTCGTGGTGCGTGCGAGTCTGGCTGGCCGCCAGCACTTTCGGCTCGGCAGCAAGACCTGAGATGGATACCAAAGTCGTGGCGGGCTGCTCGCCGAGCAGGGCCAGGTCGTCTGATGATCCGACGATGAATGGGAGCGCGAGGTGGTTGACGTCTGCTCTGATGCGCTGATCGCCGCGGCCGGGGTTGATGACCACCACCGTGGCTCCGCGGCGCAGCACACCGAGCAGCGTGGCAACCTGCGCGGGACGATTGCGCAGCAGGATTCCGATCTGAGGTTGCTGGCTTCCGATCAGCAGACTGATCCGCTCGGCCAGTTCGCCGAGCTCTCCCCACGACAGCCATCGGCGGTCGTACTCCAAAGCCGGCGCGTCAGGCTGCAAACCCAGAACATCGTCGATGCGCCGACTGAGCGGGTGCGTCATTACCGGATCCTCGGAGCCGGCGCGGGACTGTCGCCCCGTGCCGCCAGCTCGGCGGTGCCGGATCGGATTTCCCAACCGGGTGTAAATCAGACCCTGGTCCAGTGCGGCCCGGTAGGGCTTGTCCAACGATTCCCAGATTGCCTTGACGGTGCCCTGGGTCGCTGAGGGCGGCTTGGTCGCAATCGTTGCAGCAATCTCGTGCGCGCGTGCCCATAGTCCTTCGGGCGAGACCACTTCGGATACCAAACCGATGCGAAGGGCAGTGTCCGCGCTGACCCGTTCGTCGTTGCCCATCAAGGCAATCCGCAACGCCTCACCAAGCCCGATGCGGCGCATCAGCCCGACCGGCTCCAGTGCGCATACCAGCCCGGCCGACACGTGGGAGTCGAAAAACGTCGCGTCGGTCGAGCAGATGACCACATCGGACTCATTGATGAAATAGAACGCGCCGGCCGTGCAGATGCCTTGCACGGCGCACACCACCGGTTTCCACATTTTCTGCCACTTCGGGCTCAGCGCCTCGCCGGGATCTTCGTGATTCCAGATATTTTCGGGTTGACCATAGGGCGTCTTGATGTCGAGGCCCGCGCTGAACGCTCGGCTACCGGCGGCCCGCAGTACGACTGCGTTGACCAAGTCGTCCGCCTTGACGGTCCGCCACGCCCGGGCCATCTCCTCACACATGGTCCGGTTGAACGCGTTGAGCTGGTCGGGCCGGTTCAGCGTGATGGTGGCGACCCGATCGCCGCCGTCCACATCGAGCTCGATGGTCTCGAAGCTCATCGGCACTGCCACTCCGGTGATCGCTTTTCTACGAACGCCTTCGGTCCCTCCAGGGAGTCCTCGGTATGCAGATTGCGTTCGCGGAATGCTTCGGCCAGCATCTCGGCTTCGTGCAGCGGTAAGTCCAGACCTTTGAGGATGGCCAGTCGGGTGCCCCGGACGGCAAGTGGCGCATTCGAGTTGACGACGTCGGCGATCTCATGGGCGCGCTCCAGCAGGCGCTCATGTTCGACGATCTCGCTGATCATGCCGAGGTCGTATGCCCGCTGTGCGCTCATCCGTTCATGCTTGCCCATCAGTGCCATGCGTAGCGCAATCGAGCGAGGTAGCACCCGGGCTACCCGGACCAATTCGCGTGCGGCCACCAGCCCGATGCTGACGTGCGGGTCGAAGAACGTCGCCTTGTCGGACGCGATGACGATGTCGCCAGTAGTGACCCAGTCGAGTCCGGCCCCGCAACACAATCCGTTGATCGCGGCGAGCACCGGTTTGGCCATCGTGCGAAACGGCGGTGTGCCTTCTTGTGGTGCCTCCCACTGCTCATAGCTGGACAGATACGGCCGCTCGTTGATCACTTTGCCGTCGCCGGAAATCGCCTTGACGTCTGCGCCGGTGCAGAACGCCCGCCCTGTACCGGTCACGATGAGAAGCCATATGTTGTCGTCGTTTTCGGCTTCGGAGTAAGCCGCGCGCAGCTCGGTGACCATATGCGGGCTGAGCGCGTTGAGCGCATCGGGCCGGTTCAGGGTGATCGCGGCTTTGTGCCCGTCCACTTCGTACCTGATGGTGTCGTACGACCGTGCGGAGCTTACAGACATCAACATCCCTCGTTGTTTAGTGGTTCGAGGTGATCATCGGCCATCGAACTGCGGTGGGCGCCGTTCACGGAATGCCGTAAGCCCCTCTTTGAAATCTCTGGTTCTGCAAGAGAGTTCGAGGTCGAACAACTCCTGCGTCATCGATTGGCTCAGTGTCGCGTGCTGGCCATAGTGGATGGCCTGCTTGGCCAAGCCCAGCGCGACCGTGGGTCCGGCGCCGAGTCGGGTCAGCAGTTCCGCAGTCACGCGGTCCAGTTCGTTCGGGCCCAAGGCTTGGTGGATCAACCCCCATTCGGCGGCGTCTGTCCCGCTGACTTTGTCGCCGAGCAACAGCATCTGCTTTGCGCGTGTCAGTCCGATCAAGCGGGGGAGTAGCCAGGTTGCACCCGAGTCAGGGCTGAATCCCCGCGCCAGAAAAGGCTCCCAGAACACCGCATCGTTCGCAGCCACGGTGAAGTCGGCGGCCAGGGCCAGATTGCACCCGAGACCGACGGCGAATCCCCGCACGGTGCAGACGACCGGCAGGTGGATGTCGTGGACCAGTTCGATCACCCGATGAGAGGTATGGGGTATGCGGCGGACGATGTCGCCGGTACGGGGCCGCTCGTCGGTGCTGCTGTTGGTGGCAACCCAATCGACGCCAGAGCAGAAGTCGTCTCCCGCACCTTGGATGTGGATGGCCCGCAGCGAGTCATCGGTGGCGGCATCGGTCAACGCGGCGACGAACGCCTCGATCATCTTTTGGCTCAACGAGTTGCGTCGCGACGGCCGATCGAGCGTAAGTCGCAGCACCGCCCCGTCCCGGCTCGAGGTGAGCGAGCCGTCGGCCGCTGCGGAGCCCGCGTCCTGACTCACCGTCGAATCCGCCCTTCCTTGCCGATACGGTTACCCCTACAGTAGGCAATACGATTGCTACGCTGTATAACTTAGCAAGGAAAGCCCCGCTACGGAACAGGAGCATCGAGAAGAGGTCGTATGGGCGAACACCAAGCAGCGGGCGTTCCGGCGCGGCCCGGGTCGGATCTCACCCGATTCGGCGAAGCGCCGCTTGCCCAGACGGTCGCCGCCGCCGGCGCCATTCGCCGACTCAGCTCATTGCTGCTGTCGCTGGAACATGCTCACCCCACGGTGGACGCGATTCTCGCGCAGATCACCGATTGGGAGGGCGAGCTGAGTGCGGCGGTTCCGCCGGACAGCGCGCCGCGGATCGGGGCCGACGACGGTGGCAGCCGGCGCGTCTACCTCGACCATGCGACGGACATCGGCGCGTTCAACCCGTGCTTTCCGGAATACCGCTTCGATCACGTCGACGGCGAGATCGCTTCGGGGCGAGTCACCTTCCCGCTCGTTTACGAGGGCCCGCCGGGACTTGTCCATGGCGGTTTTCTCGCGGTGTTTTTCGACTGCGTCATGCAGCACCAGAACTGCCTTGCCGGACTCTCCGGCAAGACCCGGTCATTGCAGGTGACTTTCCGGCGGCCGACGCCTGTGCTGACCGAGCTGCGCTTCGACATTGCGCGGTCCGAGGTAGACCGGGGCATCACATCGACAGCCCGGTTGCTGCTCGACGACGAGGTGCTGTGCATCGGTGACGTCAATACGCTGGCGTTGCCTCCGGACAAGTTGACCGGGCACCGATTCGGCAAGCGACGAGCCGAGAAGACCTGACGTGGCAGCGCAACGCATTCGCCAACCGCGCGTCGCGGAAATCGTCGCCTCGAAGTTGCGGGACGACATCTTGTCCGGTCGCCTGAAGGCAGGTGACGTTCTTCCGTCGCAGGAAAGCCTTTTCGCTGAATTCGGCGTGAGCCCGCCGGCATTGCGCGAGGCGATCCATATCTTGGAGACCGACGGGCTGATCTCGGTGCGTCGCGGCAATGTCGGCGGGGCGGTCGTCCACCATCCGACCGCCGAACGGACGGCACACATGATCAGCATGGTTTTGCAGGCGAGGGCGGCGACACCGGTCGACGTCAGCGCGGCGCTGATACATCTCGAACCCATCTGCGCGGGGATGTGTGCCGCGCGGGAGGACCGGTTGGCCGAAGTGGTGCCATACCTGCAGACTGAAATCGGCATTCAGACAGCGCAGTTCGACGACGTCTCACGCTATGTGCCGAATGCCCGTCGGTTTCATGAGACGCTGGTCTCCCGGTGTGGGAACGAGCCGATGATCCTGCTGATCGGATCGTTGGAACTGATTTGGTCTGCGCATGAATCCTCGGTGTGGAATGGCCACGGCGAACCGGCGCCGATGGTGGACAAGACCAGGCGAGCCGCACTGCGTGACCACCAGCGCCTGCTCGACGCCATCTGCGACGGCAATGCCGCGAGGGCCGTCCGGCTGGCGCAAGACCACCTGGCCGCGGCGCGTCGCAACACGCTCGCCGTCGGCGCCGACCAAACCATTAAGGCCAGGCTGATATCGGACCTCGGTCCACGACTGGGTCGGCGGTCGGCGTACAACGGCCGGCCACAAAGCAGGAAGGGGTCCGGTAGATGACCGTCTCAGACAGCCGCGACGATCGCGTTCTCTTCAAGATCGATCCGGAAAAGCGGATCGCCACAATAACGTTGAACAACCCCAAGCAACGCAACTCTTACGACGCGACCATGCGCGACGCCGTTGCCCGTTATCTGGATCGCGTCGCCGAAGACGACGACATCACCGTGGTCTTACTGCGCGGAGCAGACGGAGTGTTCAGCACCGGAGCGGACATGAACAACGCCTACGGCTGGTACGGCGAGCGGAGCTCCGAAGAGAAAGTGGACACCGAGACTCGATCGGCGAAGAGCCGTCCGAGTCAGCGCCGCCGGCTCACGGTGGACCGTAAGTCGTTCGGTTTCTACCACAACCTGATCGGCTTCCCGAAGGTCACCGTGGGAGAGATCAGCGGCTACGCACTCGGCGGTGGCTTCGAGATCGCGCTGATGACAGACATTTCCGTCATCGCTCGCGACACCAAGATCGGCATGCCGGCCACCCGCTTTCTTGGGCCGGCGCTGGGCAGCCTGCATATGTTCTTCCACCGGTTGGGGCCGGTGCTCGCGCGGCGCCTGTTGTTGACCGGCGACATCATCGAGGCCGACGCAATCGAGCACCTCGGAATCTTCACCGAGACTTGCGATCCCGGCCAAGCGGCCGCTCGGGCAAGGTATTGGGCGGAGAAAGCCGCCAAAATGCCGGCCGACGGCGTCGTCATCGCCAAAGAGGCATTTCGGCTCGTCGAGCAGAGCCAGGCATACCAAGGTGAGGAAGTCGCCAGCTACCTCTTCCATGCGTTCGGAACGAACTTGCAATTCGCGCCTGGGGAGTTCAACTTCGTCAAGACGCGAGCGCAGCACGGAACCAAGGAGGCGTTCCGGCTTCGTGACGAGCACTTCGACGTGCCGGAGCCCCCGCAGGGCCCTCCGAAAAGCGACGCGTTATAACGGTTTTACTGCCGCGAACTTTTGGTCCGCCCGGGAGAGGCCGACTTGCGTGGCCGGGACGACGTCGACCTACGTTGACGGGCAGTCGCCTTCGAACCCTCATCGATCAGCCGACTGGCATGGTCGAGGATGCAGTCCAAGCCGTATTCGAAGTTGTTGTCGTCGGGGGCGCCGATGTGATGGCCCTTACTGGTCATCTGGGCGAGCAGCGGGGTGATTTCGGGATCGATGACCATCGCATCTTCGATGGTGCGGCCTCCGTTTTCCGTCGCCTGGTTCTTCTCCTGGAGTCGGTACAGCACCACCGATCCTCGGACATGAACCGACACCGCGGAGTAGGTGTCGAAGGCTTCTCCCGGCGATAGCCCCGCCTCGACCAGACCGGCGATCGCCTTCTCGATCTCCTGGACTCCGAGCCGAGCCGCCCTGGGGCTGAGCGCCGACCTGATCAGAATCAGATCGCACAGTATTGGGTTGCCCATGAAGGTTTTACGCATCGAGCGGGCGTGGTTGCGCAGCGTCTCGCGCCAGTCGCTGGCTTCGACGTATGGGGTGGCGAATACATACTTACCCAACGCGCGGTCGGTCATCGCGTTGAGCAGATCGTCCTTCTTGCGGAAGTACCAGTAGATGCTCGTCACACCGACGCCGAGGTGCTTACCGAGTAGCGGCATGCTGAGGTTGTCTATCGAGACTTGCTCTGCGAGCTCGAATGCACCGTTGACGATGTCATCGGGATTGATGGACCCGCGTTCGCGCCGCTGACGCTTTTCTGCGGTTGCTTGCTTGGCCACTGCGGGCACCTCCATCGAGTTCAACGCTGCGCCTGCCGTTCCGGCTTCGCCGCCGGTGGGCTTGAATCTACCGGCAGTTGCCGGTTTGATCTGCGGTTACGCAGCCGTGTCGCCATCGCCGCTTGTTACTGTAATACCTATCGTAGGCTTTTTGATACGCGCGGCGGCAAGCGAAGGGTAGCCGGGCATTTGCCATGGATGTGGGGCTGACAAACGCCACTGCCGTCGGCGATGGCCGCGGCATGAGCTGGCCTCCGCTGGTCGGGAACCCGGGGCGCTGACATCACATGTCGGGCAGTGAATTTTGACTGTTCGCGTGTCACCGAACGGTGAGCCACGGCAGTTGCAGAATGCAGTACCGATAGGTATACAGTATGCGTACAAGCTGCCAGCCGAATTGCCGCCTGAGCTCAGGGAGGACGGTCGATGAGCCGCGCCGGCGACGATGCAGAGCGCAGCGATGAGGAGGAGTGGCGCAGATGAGCACCGCTGACGACCTCGTCGCCGACCCGAGCCAGGATCAGGCAGTGATCTATCAGGTCACCGCAACCGGTGTCGCGGTCCTGACGTTCAACCGGCCGGACCGACTCAACACATGGGGCGGTGACATCGCGACCGCGTTCTACGCAGGATTGGACCGCGCCGAAGCGGACGCGGCCGTTCGGGTGATCGTGTTGACCGGTCGCGGCAAGGCATTCTGCGCCGGCGCCCAGCTGGGTTCGATGGGAGCTGTCGGGCAATCAATTGAGAACACCGATGAAAAAAAGCTGGCCAACCTCGTCGGCGACCGGCAACCCTACTATTTGACCTCGCTGTCCAAACCGGTCATCGCTGCCATCAATGGATCGTGCGTGGGTATCGGTCTTACCCAGGTGCTGATGTGCGACATCCGGTTCGCCGCCGCCGGTGCGAAATTCGCGGCGTCGTTTGCCCGCCGTGGGCTGATCGCGGAATACGGGGTTTCCTGGATATTGCCGCGGCTGACCGGCTGGGGCGTCGCACTCGACCTGTTGTTGAGCGGTCGGACCTTTCTCGCCGACGAGGCGGCACAGTTGGGGCTGGTCAAAGAAGTCGTGCCGCCCGAACAGCTGATGAAGCGCACCATGGACTACGCCGAGGACATCGCCCAAAACTGTTCGCCGGCATCGATGGCCGTCATCAAGCGGCAGGCCTACGGTGATGCCATGCGCGAGGTTGCGGATGCCAGTTCGCGGTCCGAAGCCTTGCTGCAGAAGTCGCTGCAACGTCCCGACGTCATCGAAGGAATCAGCAGCTTCCTCGAAAAACGGGCTCCGAGTTTTCCCGGGCTGAGCGCATCGACGTTGGCCACGAGTGACTTTCGCCGTATCGGAAAGGATGAACATGGGGAACCTGGGCTATAAGGCGATCGACGTCGACAACCATTACTACGAGCCGGTGGATGCCTTTATCCGGCACCTGGACAAGAACTTCCGCAGACGAGGCGTGCAGATGTTCAGCGACGGCCGGCACACCCAGGCGGTCATCGGGGACCGGGTCAACCGCTTCGTCCCTAACCCGACATTCGACCCGATCATCGAGCCCGGGTGTCTGGATCTGTTGTTCCGCGGCCAGATTCCCGAAGGCGTCGATCCGGCGTCGCTGATGAAGGTCGAGCGGCTCGCGCAGCACCCCGAGTACCAGAACCGTGATGCGCGTATCACAGTGATGGATACCCAGGGCATCGAAACAGTGTTCATGTTGCCGACATTTGCGTGCGGCGTCGAGGAGGCGCTCAAGCACGACGTCGACGCGACGATGGCATCACTGCATGCGTTCAACCTGTGGCTCGACGAGGACTGGGGCTTCGACGGGTCCGATCACCGGATCATCG
This sequence comes from uncultured Actinomycetota bacterium, assembly GCA_963833915.1. Taxonomy (GTDB): domain Bacteria; phylum Actinomycetota; class Actinomycetes; order Mycobacteriales; family Mycobacteriaceae; genus Mycobacterium. The sequence goes on along the minus strand of CAWHZO010000012.1, from coordinate 108,332 downwards.
CCGCCCCGATCATTTCGCTGGCCGACCCCGCCCAGGCTCTCCACGAGGTGGAGTTTGTCTTGGCCCGCGGCGCCAAGCTGATACTGGTACGACCTGCGCCGGTGCCCGGTGTCGTCAAGCCGCGGTCGTTGGGCGACCCCCTCCATGATCCGGTCTGGGCCGCGTTGGCCGAGGCCGGGGTTCCGGTCGGCTTCCACTTGAGTGATTCCGGCTATCTCCAGATAGCCGGAATGTGGGGCGGTCGATCGACTTTCGAGGGGTTCGGCGGGTCGGAGCCGTTGGAGCAGATACTCACCGACGACCGGGCTATCCACGACACAATGGCCTCGATGATCGTGCACGGCGTGTTCACGCGCCATCCGAAACTCAAAGCGGTCAGCATTGAAAACGGTTCATACTTTGTCCACCGGCTGATAAAGCGCATGAAGAAAGCCGCTAACAGTCACCCACGGCTGTTCCCCGAGGATCCGGTGGAGCAGTTGCGCAACAATGTGTGGATCGCTCCGTACTACGAGGACGATCTGGCCGTGCTGGCCGATGCCATCGGTGTCGACAAGATTTTGTTCGGATCGGACTGGCCGCACGGCGAAGGATTGGAGAACCCCGTGTCGTTCACCGAGGAACTCGCCGGCTTCAGCGACGCCGATATCCGAAAAGTGATGCGCGACAACGCATTGAATTTGCTCGACGTCAAAGTCGTGTCGGCAGCGTGAGCGCCCGAGGCCGCGCGAACCCATGAGCCAATGGACCATAGGTGCGGTCCTGGATGTGATCGCCGAGGTCATCCCCGACCGGGCGATCACCATCTGTGGTGATCGGCGCAGGACGTTCGCCGAAACCGCGGATCGCACCCGCCGGCTGGGAAACTATCTTGCAGCCAAGGGCTTCGGCGCCCACCAGGAACGGGCGAGCCTACAGAATTGGGAATGCGGACAGGACCGCGTTGCGCTCGTCATGCACAACGACCTCTACGCCGACATGGTCATCGGTTGCCTCAAGGCCCGCACCGTTCCGGTGAACGTCAACTACAACTACACACCGCGCGAAGTCCAGGAATTGCTCCAATACGTGCGGCCACGCGCAGTCATCTATCACAAGTCGCTCGGCGCGAAGTTCGCCGACGTATTCCCGCCAGACAGCGCCGACCTGCTGCTGTCGGTCGACGACGGCAGTGCGGCACCGGAACTGTCCGATGCTGTGCCCTTGGACGATGCGCTCTCGCAGGGGAACACCGACCAAAACGTGACCGCGTCTCCAGACGATCTGCTCATGATCTGCACTGGCGGCACCACCGGTCGACCCAAGGGCGTGCTCTGGCGCCAATCCGACATCTACGTTTCGTCGATGGTGGGCGCCGACCACGCTTGCGCTCAGGAGATCCGGGACAAGGTCAGCCGGGTCGCCGGACCGCCGTGGTTTGCCGTCTCACCACTGATGCACGCTGCCGGCATGTGGACGGCGTTCTCGGCGATCATGGCCGGCATGACCGTCGTGCTGTACGACACCAGCAAGAAACTCGACCCGCAATTGGTATGGCAGACGGCCGAGCGCGAGAAGGTAGCCATGATGACGATGGTGGGGGACGCCTACGCCGCACCCCTCGTCGCTGAGTTACGACGCGGCAACTATGACGTGTCGTCGCTCGCCATGATCGGCACAGGTGGCGCCGCAACGAATCTGAGATATCAACGGGCACTGTTGGAGCTATTGCCGCAGTTGAGCCTCATCAACGGTTACGGATCGTCGGAGACCGGAAACATGGGCTTCGGACACAGCCGTCGCGACACCCGAACCGACACCTTTACCCTGCGCGAGGGCGGACTGGTCCTTTCCGAGGATTACAGTCGCTTTCTTCGGCCCGGCGAGCACGAGGTGGGTTGGGCGGCAAGGGAAGGCCGGATTCCACTCGGATACCTCAACGATCCCGATGCCACCCGCAAGACCTTTCCCGAGATCCACGGCAAGCGCGTGGTGATATCGGGTGACCGTGCCGCTCTGGAGCAGGACGGGACGCTGCGATTGTTTGGGCGCGATTCGCTGGTGGTCAACACCGGCGGCGAGAAGGTATTCGTCGAGGAAGTAGAAGAGGTGATGCGCGCGCATCCGGCGGTCGCCGATGCATTGGTGGTGGGCCGCCCGAGCGAACGCTGGGGCGAAGAAATCGTCGCCCTCGTCGAACTCCGCAAAGAAGCCGCCGATGGCCGTGAGCAGCTGCGCGCGCACTGCACGGCACAGCTGGCCCGGTTCAAGGTGCCCAAGGAATTCATCTTCGTCGGGCAGGTCCATCGCCTGGGCAACGGAAAGGCCGACTACCGCTGGGCGAAAAGTCAAGCGACAGAGAAGGCGCCGATGTCGACATGAACGCAAGCCGAGTTATTGATTGCCTCGTCAATGTGCACTTCGCTGAGACCGAGAAGCAACCCACGTGGATGCTCAAGGTACGCGACGATTACTTCAAGGGCCCGGAGTCGATGTTCGCGCCAGTGGACCTGTCGGAGTTACTCGACGAGATGGATGAGCACGGTGTGCGCAAGGCTGTGCTGATGGACAACCTCGCCAAGCCATCGGTAACCGCGCGCAAATTCGTCGAAGCGAAGCCGGATCGATTCGCGCTTGCGATGGGCGGCGTCAACCTGCTGCGACCGATGCCTTCGCTGCGAGAACTCGGCGCGGTTGTCCATGATCTTCCAGTCGCGTATGCGGCTGTGGGACCCAGCTTTTGGGGCGACGGCCAGTACCCGCCCAGTGATGCCGTCTACTATCCGCTCTACACCAAATGCGCCGAGATCGGGCTGCCGCTGTGCGTCAACACCGGCATTCCCGGGCCGCCCATTCCCGGCGAGGTGCAAAACCCCATTCACCTCGACCGGGTCTGTGTGCGGTTCCCCGAACTGAAGCTGTGCATGATTCACGGCGCAGATCCCTGGTGGGACATCGCCATCCGATTGCTTATCAAATACTCCAACCTCCGCCTGATGACGTCGGCCTGGTCGCCGAAGCGGCTGCCGGAGAGCCTTCTGCACTACATGCGGACTCGCGGACCCGACAAGGTGATCTATGCCTCCGACTGGCCGGTGCTGAAGATGCGTCGCGTCGTGCCCGAAGCTCATTCGCTGGACCTGCCCGCCGACGTCCTGGAGAACTATCTCTACAACAACGCGCACGAATTCTTTTTCGAGGGCCAGGAGGAGCACTGACCATGGACCGTTACGAATTGCGCAGGCTCGACTACAGCCTGACCGAGGACCATCAGGCGTTGCAGGCGGCGTACCGAGATTTCTTCAAGACGCACTGTTCGATCGAAACCGTTCGCGCCGCGGAAGAATCCGGCTTCGACAAGAGCCTGTGGGAGCGGTTTTGTGGGACGGGCGCGACGACGATGGCGTTACCCGACAACGTCGGGGGAGACGGAGCAACGCTGGTCGATCTGACGTTGGTGGCTGAGGAGATCGGTCGATCGCTGGCACCCGTACCGTGGATCGACCATATATGCGCGGCCCGACTGCTCGCCAGACTCGGCTCGACGGAACCCGATGTCGTGAACGGCAAGCAGCTCGCGGCGTTCGACCCTCAGCACGACAGCACGCGCGGTGTTCGGCTCATCCCGACAGGATCGATCGCGGATCAGATCATCATCCGCGATGGTGACGACGTGGTGCGGCTCACCTTCGATACCCGGCCGACGAAGGTGGACAACATTGGCCGGCTGCCGATGGCCTGGGTGGATCCGGCTGCCGCCGACACCAGCGTCGTACTGGCAAGCGGGTCCGGTGCCTTGACGGAATACCAACGCGCACTGGATGAGTGGCGACTACTGACCGCGGCGGCGTTGACGGGCCTGGTTGAAGAGACCATGACAATCGCGGCGGAGTTCGCCAAGAACCGCTACACGCTGGGTGTCCCGATCTCGACCCTGCAGGGCATATCCCATCCGCTCGCCAACATCGCGATCACGGTGCAAGGCGGCCGCAATCTGACACGGCGCGCGGCGTGGTTCCTGGACAACGAACCCGACGAGCGCCCAGAGTTGGCGCCCTCGGCGTTTGTGTTCATGGCCGAGGAAGCGTCGAAGGCCGCGACCGTGGCGGTGCATGTGCAAGGTGGTCTCGGCGTTTCCGCGGAGGCCGCCGCGACCGCGTATCTGGTGCGTGCCCGCGGCTGGGCGCTGGCCGGCGGAGACCCCGGCGCCAGCGCCAGGTATGTCGCCGAGCTTGTTGCCGCGCGCGAAAGTCGTTGAGGAAAGGACTCATAGGTGGATTTCTCACGAGTTACGCTCTCCGACGACGATCAGGCCTTTCGCGACGAGGCTCGCGATTTCCTGAGGGGTCAGGTAACTGACGAAGTCAAGCGACGGGACCGGGAAACCGGCGACAACTTCGACGAAGACGTGCATTTGGCGCTCGGTGCTGCAAGCTATCTGGAAGGCGAGTGGAAGGCGGCCGGCGATGGCGGCTTCTCCAGGCTCCGCCGCCGCATCTGGGAATTGGAGAAGCGCCGGGCGCACGTTCCCTGGGTGACCTGGGGGACCACCGCCATGGTGGCACGTTCGGTGGCGAAGTTCGGCTCACCGGAGTTGCAGTCCGAAGTTATGCCGAACGTCTTCAGCGGCCACGTACGACTGTGCCTGGGCTATACCGAACCTGAAGGCGGCTCCGATATCGCCACCTGCAAGACCCGCGCTGTGCGCGACGGTGCAGGCTGGATCATCAACGGCTCGAAAATGTTTACCACCGGTGCGCATAAGTGCCAGTACGTCTTCCTGATCACCAACACCGATCCTGAGGCTCCAAAGCACAAGAGCCTGACCATGTTTCTGGTGCCGCTGGATTCGCCGGGTATCGAGATCCAGGGTCTTCGCACCGTCGACGGCGACCGCACCAACATCGTCTACTACAGCGACGTACGCGTCGACGACAAGTATCGGCTCGGCGAGGTCAACTCTGGCTGGACGGTGCTGCGGGAACCGCTCAACGTCGAGCACGGCGCGGTGGCGGCTGCGCCCGATGGGCTACAGGATGTGTCGATCATGATGCACCAGGCCGGTTTCATGGCCGATGCTGTCGACAAGGCCGCAGCTAAGGTCGCGGAGCGGGATCCCAACGGACGTCGGCTTATTGACGATGCATCGGTGGCATACCGGTTGGGCCGCAGTGCTGCCCGAATGGAGGTGGCGCTCAGCGCACCGAGCATCTTCGGCCGGGTGGCTATCGCGCAGACCATGCGCGACATCTCACCTGACCTGATGGACATTCTCGGGACCGCATCGGCACTGCCGATCGGCGCCGACGGCGCCGCCGACGACGGCGCGGCGAATTACGTGTACCGGTTCGCACCACTGGTCGGTATCTATGGCGGCACCCTGGAGGTGTTCCGCAACATGATCGCGCAATACGTGCTCGGGCTGGGCAAGCCGAACTATTCGACGGCGAAAAAAGCTACCCCAGTGTGAATCCCGGCCCAGTCAGGTCGTCAGGATGGTTGCGGCCGCGGTTCCGGGCGCACCGTAAACTTGGGCGAACCCGACCCGTGGACTCCCGGGGACCTGGCGGTCACCGGCCTCGCCGCGCAACTGCCGCACCAGTTCATGCATTTGCCGCAACCCTGATGCCCCGATCGGTTCGCCGTTGGCGATCAGTCCGCCGTCGGTGTTGACCGGCATCGCGCCGCCGATCTCGGTGGCGCCGTCGGCCAGCAGCTTTTCCTGCTCGCCGTCGGCGCAAAAGCCCGCCTCGGCCATGTGGATCACCTCGGCTCCGGCATCGGTGTCTTGCAACTGGATGACGTCGACGTCCCGGGGTGCCACACCTGCTTTCTCGAACGCGGCTTTCGCGGCGTAGACGGTCGGCGAGACGTCTTCATCGACGGGCGCGTATGTGGTGTTCACTTCGTAGGCGCCATAGCGACGGGTGCGGATCTCGACCGCTCGCACGTACACCGGTTTGGTGGTGAACCGCTGCGCGATGTCGGCGCGGCACATCACGACTGCGGCGGCGCCTTCATCGGGCGCGCAGAACATGTACTGGGTCAGCGGATAATTCAGTACCGGCGAGGCCAGGATGGCCTGCTCGGAGATCGGTTTGCGGCGAAAGGCATTGGGGTTCAGCGCGCCGTTGCGGAAGTTCTTGGCGGCCACCTTGGCGAGCGTATCGGTTGAGATGCCGTGGTCGTGGAGGTAACGGTTGGCCTTCATCCCGAAGAACTGGGTAGTGAGGTATTGACCGTTCTGTGCGTACCAGCTCGGCATCCCCACCAGCGCGGGATCCTCGGTGAAGGCGCCGCGGGGGTGCTTGTCCATTCCGACTGCGATCCCAATGTCGTAGTCGCCCAACCGGATACTGTCAGCGCACAATTTGGTGGCGCTGGCCGCGGTGGCGCAGGCGTTGAACACGTCGGTGAACGGAATGCCGGTGAGACCTACCGCGCCGACAATCGCGTCCGGGTTGGCCACAGTCCAGCTGCCGCCGACGGCGAATTGGATGTCCTTCCAGCCGATGCCCGCATCGGCGAGCGCGAGCTGGATGGCGTCGGCGGCCATCTGCATCGCGGATTTGCCGTCAAAGCGGCCGAACGGGTGCAGACCGACACCGATGATGGCAACGTCGTTCATGCGATCGCCCCCGACGCCTTCAGTTCGGCGATGCGGTCCCACTCCACGCCAAGCTCCATGAGAACGATTTCGGTGTGCTCGGATGCTTGCGGGGCCCGGGTCGTGACCAGCGGCTCATGATTGAACTGGACGGGCCCGCGGACCACTTTGAACGGCTTTCCGCCCCCCGCTGCTTCGACTTCGACGATCATGTCGTTGGCGATAGCCTGCTCATCGTCGACTAAATCAACGAGGCTCTGGAACGGTGCCCACTGGCCTCTCATCATTTTCAGATGCTGTCGCCAGTAGTCAAAAGGCTTGCCGGCGATTGCCTTTGCAATCAAGGCTGCTGCCGCGTCGGCATTCTGAATCAGCGGAAGCACCTCGGCGAAGCGCGGATCATCGGCGGCCTCGGAAATGCCAAGATGCTCGAAAGTGTCACGGATGTAGCCCGTCGGGCTGACGATGCACAGGTTGATGGTCCCACCGTCGGACGTTAAGTAGTTGCCCAGGAAGGGATTCACCGACGGACCGGCGGACCCGGGCATGGGGACGCGCATGACCTCGCCGGTTTCCATGCCCTGCGTCACGCTTGCCCCCGCCGCCCACCACGCCGTGCTCAGCAGTGATACGTCAACCTCAACGGCTTCACCGGTGCGTTCGCGATGCAGCAACGCTGCCGAAATGCCGCCGGCGATGTTCATCCCGCCAATGGAGTCGCCGAAAGCGGGAATTCCTTGTGGCAGCGCCCCGCCCAGCTCCTCTGGAGTCAGCGCGTAACCCACGCCGCTGCGGGTCCAGAATGCCGTGCCGTCGTATCCGCCGACTTCACGCTCTGTGCCCTTGTCGCCGTACGCGCTGCCGCGCGCGTACACGATGTTCGGATTGGCTGCGCGGATGTGCTCGACGTCGAATTTGTTCTTCTGCCGCTGCGCGGGCTTGTAGTTGGTCAGGAACACGTCGGCAGTCTTGGCGATCTGGTAAAGGACTTCCTGGCCACCCGGCGTGGAGATATCGATCCCGACGCTGCGCTTGCCCCGGTTGGGGTGTTCGATCAGCGGATGTCGGTCCGGGTCGAGCTGGAGGCCACCCATATTGAGGAAGCCGCGTTGCGTGTCACCGCGCACCGGGTGCTCGACTTTGATGACGTCCGCACCCCAGTCGGCGAGGATCGCGCCGGCCGCCGGGACGAACGTGAACTGAGCAACCTCGAGGACTCGAAAGCCCTCCATCACCTTGACCAAAGCGGCGCCCTTCTCATCCGACGGCGTGACAGACCGCTGTCGGGAGAACAAGCGGACCGGTCACTGCAGCATACAACTGTAATGTTTACAGTTAGTGACCCGGCAGTGGCGGTTTCCGCTTGTCCGGGTGACGTCCACTGGGGGCCGGATGGTGTGACGGCTTAGCTCGCTTCTGCGTGCATTTCCGGGTAAGGGCCCCCGACGGGTGCCGCCGACTTCAAGATGTCCGCGACGGCGGCGAGGTCTGCCTCTGACAGCGTGACATCGGCCGCGCCGGCGCTGTCCTGCAGGTAGGTGACGTGTTGTGCACCGACGATGGCGACGTGCACACCGGGTTGAGCGATAGTCCACGCGATAGCCAGTTGGCTGATTGAGACGCCGAGGTCGGCCGCTAAATGTTGAAGTTGGGCAACCACTTCCAAATTGCGCAGGAAGCCGTCGCCGGTGAAGATGTCGCTCTTGCCCCGCCAGTCTTCGGTGGCGAAGCTGGTGTCGGGCTTCATCGTTCCGGTCAGCAACCCGTGTGCCAACGGCCCGTAGACCATCACCCCGATGTCGTGTTTGTCGCAATACGGCAGCAGCGCACTTTCAATGTCGCGGCGAAACAGGTGGTAGGGCGGCTGTGCCACCTCCACCGGAAGTGTGGCCGAAAACTCTTCCACTTGTGCGGTGTCATAGTTCGACACGCCCACGTGCCGGATTTTGCCCTCCGACACCAGATCTGCCAGCGCTCCGGCGGTTTCGGACGCCGGAAGCTTGGGATCGGGCCAGTGCACCAGATACACGTCGATGTAATCGACGCCCAGCGAGCTCAGGCTGGATTCAACACCTTTCCGCAGCCATTCCGGGCTGGCGTCGCGGATCAGTCCGTTGTCCGTGGCACGCAAACCGCCTTTGGTGGCGATCACCACGTCCTCCCGGTTCTGCGAAAGGTCGCCGCGAAGAGCTTTACCGAGGATGCGCTCCGACGTTCCGAACCCGTATTGCTGGGCGGTATCGAAGAAGTTGATGCCAAGCTCGCGGGCGCGACGAATCATCGTGATCGCGGCATCCTCATCGGCGTGGCCCCAGTCACTGGAAAACTCCCAGGTCCCGAAGGCCAACCGAGAAACCTCGAGTCCCGTCTTACCGAGTGTGGTGGTTTTCATCTCAACCCTCCTCTTTGGATAGACGTTCGCTCTGCAGCCTAGGACGCCCAGATGCGCACGCGTAGGCGGGCGACGTCCTCGGCGTTAGGCCCGTACCCAGTCCCAGGCTAGGGAAACCTCGGCTACTTGGTGTCGAATGTCACGGGAAGCGCCGTCGGGGAGCGGAACGGCTGGCCGTAGATGTGCGGGTCATCATCAATGACGAGCTTCACGTTGGTCACTCGGTTCAGCAGGCATTCCAGCGCGACCCGCGTCTCCATGCGTGCCAGGTGAAGCCCCAAGCAGGTGTGTTCTCCGGCGGCGAAGGAGATGTGTGGCGTCGGCTGGCGGAAGACGTCGAATTCCTCGGGGCGTTGCCAGCGGCGCTGGTCGCGATTGGCCGAGCCGATGCACAGGTCGACCGCCGACCGTGCGGGAATTCTCATCTCTTCCAGCATGGTGTCTTCTGTGGTGAACCGCTGGACAGTGGTCAGCGGTGTTTCGAAGCGCAGCCCCTCCTCGATCGCCGGCGCGATCAATGTGTGATCGGCTTGGACCGCATCGAACTGCTCAGGGTGGGTGAGCAACAAGAACAGCAGGTTGCCCGATGACCGGTAGGTGGTTTCCAGGCCGGCGGGTAGCAGCAGCCGCAGGAAGGAATAGATGGCTTCGTCGCTGAGCTTTTCGCCGTCGATGTCTGCGGTGACCAAATCGCCGATGATGTCTTTGGTGGGCTTAGCTCTGCGCTGCTGGATCAGCTCAAGGAAATAATCCTTCAACGCAGCCGACGCTTCGAAGGCGCGCTCGTACTTGACCGTGTAATTGATCAACTGCACCGCGCGCCGGCGAAACTCGGGTACGTCCTCGGCCGGTAGGCCCAACAGCTCGGCGATGACGCGGGTGGGGAACTCGAACGTGAAATCCCGGACGAGATCCGCTTGCCCTGCGTCGATGAATTCCTCGATCAGCGCGTCGCAGATCGGCCGCACAATCGTGGGTTCCCAGCGCGCGAGCGCCTTGGACTTGAACGCCGCGGACACCAGATTGCGGTGTTCGCGATGCTTCTTGCCCTCCATCGCCAAGATGCTGGGCCCAATGAACAGGCCGATCGTGTTGTCGTAGTAGGTCGAGCTGAATACCCGGCCGTCGCGAAAGGCTTTGTTCACCGCGTCGAACGACATGGCCGCGAAGGAGTTCTTGGGCCGCAGCGATTCGGGGGTTTTGGAGTAGTCGACGACCGTTCCGTGGAACACGCCTGCGGCGCTTCGCTTCTGGGCGAAGTACGGATACGGATCACGGATGAAGTCGGCGGGTTTGTCGTCACTGGCGGCGTCTGGAAGTTGACTTTCCACAGCTGCTCTCCAGCTTCGTCGAGCGGACCGGCATCGCGCCTGCATGATCGTACTGTAAATATTACAGTAGCCTACATCGGCGAAGCGGCCTGGCGTAAGCTAGCAGGCTGTGAGCGCAGTCGACGAACGGATTGACGGCCCCGTCGAGCAGAATTCGCCTGAGCTGTCGGCGATGCTTGGCCGGCAGCGACGAGCTTTTCTCGCCGACGGGGCGCCCGGCGTCGAACTCCGACTAGCCCGGATCGATCGGTTGATGGCGTTGTTGTTGGACAACACCGATGCGTTCGTCGACACAATGGCTGCCGATTACGGCACGCGGTCCAGGGCCGCCTCGCTGTTCACCGAAGTGATCGGCATCATGTCGGTGGTCGAGCACACCAGGTCCCACGTGAAGCAGTGGATGCGCCCCACCAAACCGATGCGCACCGCGCGATTGTGCGGTCTGCGGGCCGAGGTGCAGCCCAGCCCACTCGGGGTGGTGGGCATCATCGGTCCGTGGAACTTCCCGGTCAACCTCGTGGTGCTGCCGGCCGCGGCCGCGTTCGCCGCCGGTAACCGGGTGATGATCAAGATGTCGGAGATCACCGCACACACCGCCGAGTTGATGAAGACCATCGCGCCGCAATACTTCGACCCCGCCGAGCTCGACGTCGTGACCGGCGGTCCGGACGTCGCGGCCCAGTTCGCGGCGCTGCCTTTCGATCACCTGTTTTTCACCGGTTCGCCGTCTGTCGGTGCGCTCGTGCAACGGGCGGCCGCGCAGAATCTGGTTCCGGTGACCTTGGAGCTCGGTGGCAAGAATCCGGTCGTTGTCGCGCCCGGTGCTGACATCCGACGGTCGGCGGCACGCGTCGCACGGGGCCGCATGGTCAACGGTGGGCAGGTTTGCGTTTGCCCCGACTACGTTCTGGTGCCCGACGAGCAGATCGAGACATTCGTCGACGCCGTCCGGGAGACGCTGCGCGGCATGTTCCCGACCGTCACCGCTAACCCTGACTACTGTTCCAGTGTCGACATCGCCAACTTCGATCGGGTCGTAGCGCTGATCGACGACGCACGAGCCAACGGTGCCCAGGTCGAAAGTCTTGCACCAGAAGGTGATTCGTTACCCGATCGCGCGAGCCGGAAGATCGCGCCGACGATTGTTCGCCACGTCAACGACAATATGCGGATCGCCGAGGAGGAGATTTTCGGCCCGGTCTTGACGATAAAGGGATATTCAGAGCTGAGTGAGGCCATCGGCTATATCAATCGACGGCCGCCGCCACTGGTGGCCTACTGGTTCGGTCCCGATGACGCCAACTTCCGCACTTTTGTCGCCAACACGCGCAGCGGCGGCGTCGCCCGCAACGATTTTGCCGCACACATGATTCCGTCGGCGGCGCCGTTTGGGGGAGTGGGACGCAGCGGCATGGGTGCCTATCACGGCAAGGCCGGATTCGACACGTTTAGTCATTACCGAACCGTGGTGGGCAGCGATCTGCCATTCAGTATCACCGGAACTGCGGCTCCGCCGTTCGGGAACCCGCTGCGGTTCGGCGCCAACGTTGCGCTGCGGATCGCGCGGCATCGCACGCGTCGCAGACTCAAGCGCCGCGGCTCCGACCTCGCCTGACCAGCTCCACGCCGAGCTCGTCGGGCGGCACCGGATGGCCTTTGGCGCAGCGGATTTCGACCGACGCATCGGCGCCGCAATCCAGATGGCTGAGACGCAATCGGCTGCGGCCCGGCAGGTGACGCTGACCCCACTGGAACATCGCCCACACCACCGGCATGAAGTCGATACCGGCCTCGGTGAGCACGTACTCGTCGCGGGTGCGCTGACCCGGCTCGCGATAGGGTCGCCGCGTCAGCAGTCCGAGGTCGACCAGTTCGGAGAGCCGCGCGGCGGCGGCGGCCTTGGTGATTCCCACCCGGTGGGCAAAGTCGTCGAATCGGGTGGTGCCGTAGTAGGCCTCGCGCATGATGAGTATCGCGGATTTGGTTCCGAGGACTGACATGGTCTTCTCGATCGAGCACTCACCGACCGCCGACCACGCCTCACGGTCGGCCAGCACGCCCTGCAGGAGTGTCATAGATCACCTTCATTCTGGGTTGCTCACAGTATACCTAGGTGTTAATGCTAGATATAGGTGACAATACCTAGCGTGGGCTCAAGGAGGAGTCATGGCATCCCAGGATCGAGACGCCGTCATCGTGGGCGCGGTACGCACACCCGTCGGCAAGGGCAAGGCCAGCGGTGCACTGCACGGCGTGCTGCCCGCAGACCTTTTGGCGCACAGCCTGCGCGAGCTGGTGCAGCGCACCGGTGTCGACCCGGGCCAGATCGACGACGTCATCGCGGGAGCGGTGACGCAGGTGGGCGATCAGGCCGTCAACATTGCGCGTAATGCCTTGCTGGGCGCGGGTTTCCCGGAGTCGGTTCCGGGCACCACGGTCGACCGGCAATGCGGCAGCAGCCAGCAGGCCATCAGTTTTGCCGCCCAGGGTGTCATCGCCGGCGCCTACGACGTGGTGATCGCGGCCGGCGTGGAATCCATGAGCCGTGTCCCGATGGGCAGCTCGGTCTTGCCGGGTAGCAACCCGTTCGGCGAGGACATGACGCGGCGCTATCCCGAAGGTCTGGTGCCGCAGGGCATCAGCGCGGAGCTGATCGCTGCCAAGTGGGGGTTCTCGCGCTATGAGCTCGACGAGTTCTCCGTGGCAAGCCATGAGAAGGCTGCTCGTGCCACCAAGGACGGGCTCTTCGACAACGAGCTGATCCCGATCGCCGATTTGGAGACCGACGAGATCATCCGGCCGGCCACCACGGTGGAAACGCTGGCCACTTTGCAGCCGGCGTTCTACAGCGAGGCGGTGAAAGAGCTTTTCCCCCAGATTAATTGGTCGATCACACCGGGTAACTCCTCGCCGCTCTCGGACGGTAGTGCCGCAGTGTTGATCGCCAGCGGCGCGGCCGCCAAGAAACTGGGCTTGCGCCCACTCGCCCGGATTCACACCACGACGGCGGTGGGCTCGGATCCGCTTTACATGTTGACCGGCGTGATTCCGGCCACCGAGAAGGTTTTGCACCGCGCCGGTTTGACCCTGGCCGACATCGACCTGTTCGAGGTCAACGAGGCGTTCGCACCGGTCGTGCTGGCCTGGGCCAAAGACACCGGGGCGGATCTGGCCAAGACCAACGTCAACGGCGGCGCGATCGCAATCGGTCACCCGTTGGGTGCCAGCGGCGCTCGCATCATGACCACGCTGGTCAACGCGCTCGAACAGCGTGGCGGGCGGTACGGGTTGCAGACGATGTGCGAGGGCGGCGGAATGGCCAATGCCACCATCATCGAGCGGCTGTGACGCTCGCAGGAACAGAAAGTCACTAATAATGCCTTCTCACATAGACCTGCTGGGTACAACGCGGACCCAAATGACAAAAGCACCATGAGCGTGCGCGATAATTTCACCGGATTCTGGAATCTTTGGAAGTACGGAGTCGTAAAAAGAGATTATTCTTTGCTCGATGAGATTCACCCTAATCGGATCAGGAGTGCTGAGGAGTGGTTCAGGAGAAGATCAGCGGGGAAGAGCGCTGGGGAAGGGCGGCCTTTGGGAGAGGGTTCAATCGGAGAATTGGGTTCCGATTCTAAAGATTGGTGAAGATATGAGGACAGGAAAGCTGTAGATCAGATGCGCGATCGGTCTGAAAGGCGCAGATAGGCATGGGTTTTCCCGCCGCCATCGAACGCGAATCGTCAGCGTGAAAGAGGCGTGTCTACCTCTGAGTTCCGCCTAGACGGAGGGCTCCCTTACTTCTCCGACTGTGGGGGTATCTGCCAGGGTGGCCAGGATCTCCGCGTGTGATTGTGGTCGACCGTAGTAAAAGCCTTGCGCGAACGAGTAGCCCAGCGACTTCACGGTTGCTGCCTGGTATGCATCCTCGACCCCTTCGACGATTACCGGCAGACCGAGCGCGTTGCTGAGTAACGCAATGGCCCGCAGTAGCGGCGGCCTCGGCGAATCGCCGGTGATTCCTGCAATGAACGATTGGTCGAGTTTGAGAAGGTCGGGCGGCAGGATCTGGATTCTGCTCAGCGAGGAGTAGCCGGTGCCGAAATCGTCGATGGCGATGCGGATGCCGCGGGCACGAAGTTCATGCAGAGTTGCGGTTGCTGTGGGTGTGTCCAAGTCGAGCACGCTCTCCGTGACCTCGAGCACCAGTTGGCCCGCCAACCATCCGGTGTCTGCCAGCACCGTGTCGACGCCTTCAACATAGCCCGGCTTGGCCAGCTCGAGGCCCGAGACGTTGACGTGGACCGTCAGGGGATCGTCGCCTTTCGCGCTTTGCATGGTGTGCGCTTCCAAGCAGGCACGCCGCAGCACGTGATTATCCAACTCAACGATCAGCCCCGATTCCTCGGCGACCCGAACCACTTCCTCGGTTGTCACGTCCAATCGGCTGGGCGGTGCCCAACGAATCAGGGCTTCAATCCCAACAATCGTCCCGCTCTTGGCCAGGTTGACGATCGGTTGATACAACACCTCTACTGCGTCATTAGCGATGGCATCCGCTAACTGGATCGCCAACGGGGCACGGCCAGATGATTCGAGCACCGTACGGTTGCCGCCGGTCAGTTTGGCCCGGTACAACGCAACCTCGGCACGACTGACTAGTAACGACGCCGAATCTCCCGACTGCCATGACGTGACTCCGGCGGAGCAGCCCATCGAAATTGTCGCCCTCAGCTGATCGGCGAGCGCAAGCGCGCTGTGCTCGGTCGTGTTCGGCAGAAGCACGGCGAACCTGTCACTGTCTGGCCGCGTCAGGGTGCCGTCACGCCGCAGGAGAGGCAACCACGATTTGACGATGCGCTGCAATATCTCATCGCCGGCACGGTAGCCGTGCATGTCGTTGATCGCGTGAAAGCGGTCGAGGTTCAACACAACCAGCGCCGGGCCTGACCCGTTACGTGCCGCAACGGCGATCTCCTGGTGGAGGGCATAGTCGAATCCTCTGCGGTTCGGCAGCCCGGTCAGCACGTCGACATTCGCGTCCGAGGCGAACCGGCTCAGGAGTCCCACTACGATCCCAACGCCCACGGTTGCGCCCGATGCAACGAGTCCGGACCACCATGGCGTCTCGGGGCGCAACGCCAACACCGTCATGCAACAAGTAACCGCGAACAGCATGTGAGCTGCCGCCAGCGTCCAGCTAAAGAACACGCAAACATCAATGGCGCCAGAGATATACAAGCTCGACAGAGCAACAGCAGCGATCGGACTGGTCGATTCGTAGATTCCGATCGTGAGCATGATCGTGCCCGTGGCCACCAGTGCGTGATGGTGTACGGGACGGAGTTGATGGCCCCACACCACCAGGCTGATCCCAGTGAGCACCGCGGCCCCAGCAACGCCGTAGACAACACTCACGCTGCCAGGCCCTGAGGGCATTTGCGTGGCAACAACGACGCCCAAGATTCCGCTCACAAAGAAGAGCACGCCGGTGGTGTAGGCCATCACCGTCGATGTCGCAAGGACCGACCGAGCCCGCGCGTGAGCAAGAGCGGCACGGTGCGCTCGCGGGTACGTCACGCGGCTCATTAAACAACCAACACTGGGACAGAATGCCGCCAATGCGCGGCTTTGGTGGCATATTTTGCCTGTCGCCAACCATTCGGCGGGATGGACAACGGCACCATCATCGAGCGGTTGGGCTGAACCATCAACCGTGCCCGGGCATTTGACCAGTCTGAGGCGGCGCTGGCGCCACGACCGACGAGAGCAGCCTGAATAAGCCCGCTGCGCGCACTGTTGGCACGAGACTGTGGCGACGATACCGCCAATCGCAGCTATCGGGATCGCTACCGGAACATGGCGAGAACGCTTGGCTACGATGCCGTGACGACGTTCCTTTCCCAGCCGCTCTTCGCCGGATTGCTCAGGTTGCCGACATGCCGCCGTCCACATCGAACACCGTGCCGGAGATGTAGGACGCTTCTGGGGACGAGATGAACACGATCGCGTTGGCAAGTTCCTCAGTACTTCCCCGCCGAAGAAACGGGATCGTGGATACCAGCGCATCATTGACTTCCGCGGTGCCCGTGAAGCGGTCGGCCATATCGGTGTCCGTCAGACCCGGCGCAACGGCGTTCACCCGAATACCTGAATTCCCCTGCTCGAGCGCCACCGTCTTGGTCAAGCCCTCCACTGCGAATTTGCTGCTGACATAGGCGCTTCCACCAGCCGCCGCCT
Source organism: uncultured Actinomycetota bacterium (assembly GCA_963833915.1). Taxonomy (GTDB): domain Bacteria; phylum Actinomycetota; class Actinomycetes; order Mycobacteriales; family Mycobacteriaceae; genus Mycobacterium. The sequence continues at coordinate 91,783 of CAWHZO010000012.1, read as the reverse complement.
TATGTCCGTAGGTCGAGGAGATGTTGACGATACTGCCGCTGTCTTGACCCGCCATCGCGCGGACTTCGTGCTTCATGCTCAGGAATACCCCGAGAACATTCGTGTCGTGGACAGCCTTGAAATTTTCCGCGGTGGCGTCCTGGATGGGGCTGAGCTTGCCTTCGAAGCCGGCGTTGTTCACGGCAACGTCGAGACGGCCGAATTTTGCGACCGTCTTGTCGACCAGGTCGCGGACGTCACCTTCCTTGGTGACGTCGGCCAGAACGAATTCTGCCTCGGCGCCAAGCGCTCGCAACTCCGCGGCGAGGTCTTGCCCCTTGTCGTCGTGGCGCCCGGACACCACGACCTTGGCGCCTTTGTTTGCAAAGGCCACTGCGGTGGCGCGGCCGATGCCGGTGAGGGCACCGGTGACGAGAACAACCTGTTGAGTCATCTTTTCCTTCAGCTGTGCGGAATAATCGGGGCGGCGTGTGCCGCGGAAAGCCATCGGTCAAAGCGTTGATCGACGGCATGCGGTCCTCGGATGATATGACCTTTTCGAGGTCAACGAGGCGCCCGTGCGGGCCGTGCTCGCATGGGTCGAAGGCGCTGGGTCAATATCAGAGCCAGCCGGTGCGAGCCGCAGCAACCGGCTCGGCGGGAGCCGGAGCGAGGTCGCCGTCCCGCACGCCGTCGAGCATCCGTTTCACCGCGGCGATGATCTCCGGGGCTGCCGCGGCGAGTCCGGTCTTGTCGGCTTGGGTGACCTCATCGGCTTCGACGCCAGCCCGGGCTAGCACTGCGGCCGGGTCGGCCAGCTCGCCGGCCAGCCAGGCCAGCGGGTCGGCGGTCAGCTCGGCGACGAAGTGCCGGCGCCCGGGTTCCCAACCGTTGAAGCGGGGATGGTGATGGGCCCGGTCCAGCGTCCCGGGCGGGCTCTCGGTGGATCCGAAAATGTCCACCCGCCACACCGGGCGGGTGAAGGTGATCGGGACGCCGGCGTAGATCGACCCTTGCGGATCGGCCCGGTCGACGAGGCGGACTTCCAGTCTGACTCCCCGTTCCGGGGTTTCCTGACCGGCATTCGGTGCGGGGTCGATGAAATACATGTCCCCGACGACTACACCGAGAGTTTCGAATCCGAACGCTGCGAGCACCGTGCACCTTCCCTTTTGCCTCCTCGAGGGTAGCCCGAGGCGCTGGTTACGGTTCTGCGTGTGGATTTACCAGGAACTTCTCCCCGGTGGCTCGCTTGACGTAGGCATGGAACGCGTCGGGCCTGAGCACGCCGGCGAGTGAAACTTCGCGGGTGTAGGTGCTTGCGAACGTGGTGGTCAGCTCCGCGGCCACCCGGGCCCGGAGCCGGCCGAGCGCCTCGGCGTCGGTGTTCTGAAGGAATTGGGTGAGCAGCCATCCTCCAAGACCCCACGTCATGCCGAAGTTCCTGGTGAGCGTCGTCGGACCCGTGTCGAGTCCGCCGTAGATGTACGCCTGCTTATGGACGGTCGACCCATAGCGTGAGTACTCCGCCGCAGTCGAGCTGGCCGCTTGCTCCATGCCGTTGAGAATCTGACTTGCCAGCGTGCCCCCGCCCGTGGCATCGAACGCAAGCGTCGCGGACGTCGCTTTGAGAGCCTCGACGAGGTCTGTCGAAAACGACGGCGATTCCGAATTCAAGACATGGACTGCGCCGAGCGAGCGCAGCAGCTCCTCTTGGTCGGGTTTGCGGACGATATTGACAAGCGGCACGCCGTCTTTGATGCAGAGCTTGACAAGCATCTGGCCCAGATTCGAGGCTGCAGCCGTGTGCACCAGCCCGGAATGACCCTCGCGGCGCATGGTTTCCAGCATTCCCAGCGCCGTCAGGGGGTTGACGAAGGATGACGCCCCATCCTTGGCGGTTACGCCTTCGGGTAGAACAAGACACGCGGAGGCGTCAACCGCCCGGTACTGCGTGTACATCCCGCCGCCCGCGATCCCCACTGTTTTCCCGAGAAGGGCCTGCGTTGCAGAGGACGATCCGGCAGCCACGACGGTGCCCGCGCCCTCATTGCCTACCGGAAGCGGCTTATCGACTCGCGCCGTAAGTCCTTTCAGCGCAGCATCTTTCAACGTTGCAGTTATGACCGGGCGTTCCGACGTGCCCGCTACCGTCGCGGTAGCCATGTCAGCGCCGGCAATGAGGACGCCCAGGTCTGACGGGTTGATCGGCGAGGCTTCCACGCGCACCAGCACCTCGTTAGCGGCGGGGGAGGGAACCGGGACGTCGTGCAGTGAGAGCTCGAGCGTGCCCCGCGATGTCACCAATGAACGCAGTTCGAGTGCATTGTCAGGCAAATCTGCGGTCATGGGGGTGCCTCTTTCCTGTTTCGATGTGGTCTCGACCATATGAACCCCCAACGCGGTGGTAAATCATCCCCGCTGTCCGCGCGGCGCCATGGCCGACGCCAGTTCCTCGAGCGGCTGAGTTGGGCGGCTTCGCGTCCCCGTACCTCTATAGCCCCTGGGCGCAGAGCCAGCTGTGGATTCGTTGGGCAACGGCGACCCACCCGGGTTCGAGCATCATGTCGTGACCCATCTTGGGGAAGATTTCTGCTTGGGTGCGGTAGGCACGTGCGGTGGCGTGCAGTTCCTGTGTGGTGACGCTGCGGTCACATTGGGCGCCTAATACCAGCAGCGGCGTGCTCACCCGTCGTGGGTTGGGCAGGTTGAGAAACATCATGTCCAGCACCCACCTCCCGCTCGGCTCATTTTGGAGTCGTTCCGCAAATCGGACAACCAGAGATTCGGGTGTGTGCGCACTGAAGAACATCGCGCGGACTTGTTCCAGCTCGTTGAAGCCGGACAACGATTGGCCGGTCAGGGCGGCTTTGACGGTGCGCCAGGGATGCTGTGTCATGTTGCGCAACAAGGCTCCAGCATTGCGTAACAGGGCGGCGACGGCGCCTTGCGGTGGAGCCGACGCGACCAGCGCTGCGGCGGGTGCGGCGTGTGATTCAAGATACTTCTGGACTACGAAACCGCCCAGCGAGTGTCCGATGACGACTGGTGTTTGCGGCAGATTATCGGCGACCGTTTGCACGTCCTCGACATAATCGGTGATTGAACAAGCCCGTGGGGGCTTCGAGTTCGGGCTTGTGCCGTGTCCGCGAAGGCTGACAGCGACCGCGCGGTAGCCCTTTGCGGCGAAAAAGTCCAGAAAGTGCTCGTCCCAGCACCAGGCGGCGTGCTGGCCGCCGTGCACGAAAAGCAGCGGCGCCGGGTGGGATTCGCTCAATGATCCCTTGTCGATGACTTCAAGCATGAGTGCTTGGTCCGCACCAGGTGGTCAGGCTTTGCCGCAGTCGGGTGAGGTCGTGGCTGCCGTCATTGACCCAGCTGACGTATCCATCGGGCCGGATCAGTACGGCAGAAGGCGCCGGGATGGTTCCCACGCCGGGTACTGCCCAGCTGTCGGACGGGCAGCGCGCCGTAACTAGATCGATCCGGTCGGCCCACCCAACCGTGTTTATGCCCAGGTCCGTGCCGCTCGAAAGGCTGAGCAGCACAGGGCGCGCGGTGTTCAGCAGCTCGTAGATGCGCCCGGCTCCGTTGCTGGAGCTGATATCGACGTCGGGCACACGTCGGCCCAGCAGCGGGTGTTCACCGGGCATTGGATACTGGACGCCGAGCCCAGACAGCGTCGTGCTCAGGTAGCGATTGACGTCGTCGAACCCGATGAGATGAGCTATTAGGTCATATAGTTCGGTCGTTCGTGGGTCCGGATCGCACAACACAGTTTGCGCCCGAATCACTTTCAGAGTGTCAGCATCTATTGCGTGTCGCTCATCGTGGTAGGTGTCGAGCAGTTGTTCGGGTGCGTCGCTGTTCACCACCGCTGCGAGTTTCCAGCCGAGATTGAACGCGTCCTGCATGCCCATGTTCATGCCTTGTCCGCCGGCGGGCAAGTGGATATGCGCGGCGTCACCAGCCAGTAACACCCTCCCGACGCGGTATCGATCCGCTTGACGCATGGCGTCCCCGAAATGCGAAAGCCAACGGGGGCTGTGCATTCCAAAGTCGGTGCCAGCGACCCTCTCGGCGGAGGCCCGCAGCTCCTCAAGGGTGACAGGGTCGTTAGGGCCGGTCGAGCGCTCACGTTCAGTAGTCACCACCCGATACCAGCCCGGACGGAACTGGATCGCCGTGATCAAGCCGGACTCGCGTCGATCAAGAAATAGTGGCTGCTGCGGCGGTTCGTCAAGTTCAACGTCGCCGATAAGCGACACCATCGTCGCGTCCGTGCCGGGAAACCCCACGCCCATCAGCTTGCGTACGGTGCTGTGGCCACCGTCGCAGCCCACCAGGTAACTGCCAGAAACGGTTTCGGCACCGCCTGGCCCCTCGGCGGAGACCTCGACGCCGTCGCTGCTCTGGTGCACCCCGGTGACCTGTGTGGACCATTGCACCTGCACGCCGAATTCTGCGGCGATATCTTCAAGCACCCGTTCTGTTTCGGCTTGCAAGATGTTGATGGCCCAAGGGAAGCGGCTGGGGAGCGTCGAGTAGTCGAGTCTGATACCCGCGAAGTTCCCGAGGCCACTTGGAGGACCAACAGCCAGGAAGCGATCGGCGACGCCGCGCTGGTCGAGCATCTCGATGGTGCGCGGCTGCATCCCGGCTGCGCGGGACCCATCCACTCCACGGTTCGGCCGCCGCTCCAGCAACAGCACGTCGGCACCGCCACGCCGCAACTCGGTCGCGAGCGTCAAGCCCGTTGGCCCGGCGCCCGCGATGATCACGGGCGCACCAGGTTGATTCGTCACCGGCATCTTGTCTCCTCTAGGCCTTCAACACACCTCTAACACTGTTAGAGAGATTACTCTAACAGTGTTAGAGTGTCGAGGTGGCCGAGAAACTCAACCGGGACGTGATCGCGCGGGCCGGGCTGCGCCTATTGGAGGCATCGGGCATCGACGGCATCACCATGCGAGCGCTTGCTTCCGAACTGGGAGTTCAGGCCCCAACGCTGTACTGGCACGTCAAGTCCAAACGGGACATCTTCCGGGCGATGGCCGTCGCGATGAGCGAAGACGCAGCAGCGTTGACAACCACTGTCGACCAAACCGCCTCTTGCCGAGAACGCCTCGCGGGTGGGGCGCACGCCCTGCGGCGAAGCATCCTCAGCCACCGCGATGGCGCCCGGGTCTTCGCGGGCACATTCGCGGCCGACCCGGCGACCTTTCATGTCACTGAGGCGGCCCTACAAGCTTGGCAGGACGCGGGTCTCTCGCGCGCCGAATCTGCGCAACGTACGGTTCTCGTGCGCCACTTTGTCGTTGGTTTCTGCATAGAAGAGCAAGAGCTGGCGGAACTGCGCGTGGAACACGGCGAGGCCCTTCTCCAGGAACTGAAGGTTGCAGCCGATCCCGCGCGCTTTCCACTCACCTCGAAGGCATTACCAGCAATCCTGAACTCAAGTGTCGAGAAACGCTTCGAACTCGGCCTACGTCTCATGCTTGCCGGTGTCTAGTGCGACGCGCCTAAGCTAGGGCCGTTGGTTGCTCACCGCCTGCTCGCGCGCCCAGCGGTAATCGGCCTTGCCCGACGGGCTGCGCTCGACGGCGGCGCGGAAGACGACTGCCTTCGGAAGCTTGTAGCGCGCCAACGACTCTCCGGCATGTGCGATCAACTCGGCCGCATCGGCGTTCACGTTGTCAGCGAGCGCGACGACGGCGACGACCTCCTGGCCCCAACGCTCGCTGGGCCGTCCGGTGACGACCACGTCGGCCACCGCCGGATGCGAGGCAATCGCGGTTTCGACCTCCTCGACGAAGATCTTTTCGCCGCCGGAGTTGATCGTCACCGAGTCGCGGCCCAGCAATTCGATAAGACCGTCAGCGCGATGGCGTGCCCGATCACCGGGCACGGCGTACCGCACCCCGTCGATCACGGGGAACGTCGCGGCAGTCTTGGCCGCGTCGCCGTTGTAGCCCAGCGGTACATAGCCCCGCTGGGCCAGCCAGCCCATGCCGTCGTGACCCGGCTGAAGGATCGAGCCGAGGTCTTCGGCAGCCACGAAGGTATCCGGCCCGGCGTTGAAGGTGCCCGTCGACACCATTCCTGACGTCGACATGTGGTGCATCTGTGCGCCGGTCTCCGACGAGCCGACGCCGTCGACGACGATGGCGTTCGGCAGAACTTCGATCAAGCGTTGTTTGACGAACGGCGTCAGCAGCGCCCCGCCATTAGCCACCACGGCCAACGACGACACATCCGCGATGCCCTTCTCGATGGCAGCGACCAACGGCCTCGCCATCGCGTCGCCGACCACCGTCACGGCCATCACTTTCTCCCGTTCGATCGTGCGGACGACATCGTCAGCGTCCAGATGATCGACGACCGAAGGGAATACGACCGTCTGCCCGGTCGTGATGGCCGTCATCACACTCCACTGCGCTGCACCGTGGATCAGCGGAGGCAGGATCATCAGCTTGGTGCCGGGGCCCCCGCCCAGCCTTGTCACGATCTCCTCGAGCGAGTTGGTGGGCTCGCCGGTCATCAGATTTCGCCCGCCGAAGGACGTCATGAAGATGTCATGCTGACGCCACAACACACCTTTGGGCATGCCGGTCGTGCCACCGGTGTAGAGGACATACAAATCGTCCGGCGAGTGCTGTACCGGCGGCGCCGACGACTCCGAGCTGATGGCGGTCTCGTAGTCCACGGCGCCGTCGAGCAACGCGTTGCCCGAATCGTCAGCGATTTGAATCAGAACTCGCAGCTGCGGAAGATCCGGCAACACTTCGGCTACCCGCGGCGCGAAGGCGGCGTGGTAGATCAATACGGTCGCACCCGAGTCGGCGAGCAGATACTGCAACTCGCTCTTGACGTAGCGGAAGTTGACGTTGAACGGGGCGACCCGTGCGGCGAAGGCACCGAGTAACGCCTCGACGAATTCGTTTCCGTTGTAGGCATACAGGCCCATGAGATCCTGTCCAACCTCGTGGCCGGCAAGTGCCGATCGCTCGGTGTGGCAACCCAATCCACGCGAGTGCAGGTACGAGGCCAGACGGTTCGACCGCTCCACGATGTCTGCGTAGCTGTAGCGCCGTTCGCCCTGGATGATCAACTCGCGGTCTGGAATCGTCCCCGCGACGGCGGCGGCGACGGCGGGCACGGTGAATTGGGTTGCGGTGTCGGACATCAGGCCTCTCACGGCTGGTGCGGAAGTAAGCGGACCATCAGGCCGTTGGCTTCGCTGAGTACTGCGCCCTCGGCCGCCGTCATGGTAGCGGTGATGAAAACTTTCCTGCCGTCGATCTCGGTAATTGCGCCGCGGGCCTCCAGCGGCTCGTCGATCGGGGTGATCTTGCGGTAGTCGACGTGCAGAAATGCGGTACGCGTCGGCCGGATGTCCGCGGAGGTCACCACCATCCCGAACAGCCAGTCGTATAACAGCGGAATCATGCCGCCGTGCACTGCCCGATTACCACCCACGTGGGCCTCGGTGAAGCGCCCGGCCATGGTGACGCCGTCGGGCCGGGAGTCTGTCACCATCCAGGGCGGCATCAGGGGATGAGCGAGCCCGGGCAGACTGAGCACGCGGCCGGCCACGACCTCAGTTTCCGGAACCTGATGGCCGTCCAATAGCGCGCAGGCGCTTTCGATCTGCTCGGCCGCGGCGGCCCACGAGGAGTTGCCGGGGTTGGTGGGCACGGTCAGGTCCTGCAGGCGGTGCAGCGCGGCGACGAACCGACCCAGCTCGGGGGGTGCGTCTTCAACCGGTCTGACTTCTGGAAATCCACCCTGGGCTGCGGGCGCGGTGTCGGCGGCGTCGGTCACGGCCGTTTCCATAGCTGAAGCAGATCGTCGGTCGTGGTGACGGTCGCGAGCAGCGACAGCGTGTTGGCGATCATCGCAGCACCGTACTCGGCCGGTATTCCGGCCACGGCATCGTTGGGCAGAACGACACGGTAGCCGGCGTTGACGGCGTCCATGACGACGTTGGGGATCGCGATGTTCAACGACACACCGACTACGACGATGGTGGACACCCCGAGATTGCGCAGCACCGCGTCCAGGTCAGTACCGCCCATCGGGCCCACGCCGTGCCACCTGCTCAGAACGAGATCCGTTGGTTCAGGACCTAATTCGGGAAGAACGGCCGCTCCGGGCGTGCCCGGGAGGATGTTCACCTCACCGCGTCCGATGGCGAAGATCTTGGCATTGTGGTTGGAGCCGAGCCCATCTGGTCGTCGCTGCACCACGCAGTGCACGACCCGCACGCCTGCCGCCCGAGCCACCGGCAACAGCCTCGTAATGTTGGGCAGCGCAACCCGGCGCGCTTCCTCGGCGAGTGCTGCCAGCCCGGCGTTCGGGCCGATGACGGCACCCTGGCATTCCTGAGTGACGATCGCGGTGTGTGCGGGTGCTGCGAGTTCCGGGAGCTTGATCATGGGCGCCGCTCCTCCTCATCGCTGCGCTCTGCATCGTCGCCGCCGCGGGTCATACCGGGACTTCGTAGAACTGGTGCGCCCACTTACGAAGTGCCATATACCCTTTCGCGTCAACCTTGGACAGCGGTGGGTTTTCCACGTACTTCTGGTAGCGCCAGATTTGCAGATCGTCGAAGACCGTTGACAGGAAATTCTTTTCGATGACCTCGCGCAGCTTGCCTTGCGGGATGTCGGAGTTATCGCCTGGGATTCGTGGCCACCAGATCGAGTAGAAGAGGTCCGAACACTCGTCGTCGACCGGCGTGCAGGTGAAAATCAGCCGATGGTTCTGCGCGCCCTCGAAGACGCTGATCGCTCCGCCGAGGCCGAACAAGTGACTGTGAAATCGCAGTGCAAGATCCTCAGGGTTGTCGCTGGCCGCGTCCGGCCAACCCGCGGTGAATTGCCATTCCTGGTCGACGATCTTCCAGTCCAGCACCCTTGGCGTCACCGTGGCGTGGTGCACGTATTCGAAATGGGCACTGTCGGGGGCGTTCTCGGCGACGATCTGCGGATGCACCGGTTCGCGCTCCGCGCGCCGGGAGAACTCGGGGTAGGCGCGGTAGTAGGCCGCCGGATCGGTCTCGAATTGCGGGAATTTGCGAAAGATGTCCGGCATCTCCCACTGCGGCTCCTTGCCGTCCGGCTGATGCCAGATGAACACGCAGTCGTATTGCTCCCGGACGGGAAACACCCGCAGCCGTAGTGCGCGGTTGGGGCGGTCTGGCTGATACGGGATGTATCGATTGGTGCCATCCGGGCCCCAGCGCCACCCGTGGAACGGGCACTGGACGCAGTCACCGACCACGGTGCCGCCGTGGCCGATGTCGGCGCCGAGGTGTTTGCAGTGCGCTTCCAAGACGTGCAGCTCACCGTGCTCGTCGCGGTAAGCCACCAGATCCTCGCCGAAATAATGCAGCGCGCGGACCTCACCGATCGGAAATTCCGGCGACCAGCCGACCATGAACCAACCGGTGACTTTCCAGGTGAACGGGACTTTCACACTGGCTCCTCCCGCACTCGTGACAGAGATCCTGAATACGTTACAGTATTGACTTCAGGACGAGGAGGCGTGACAGGGTGGCTGACGAACTCGAAGCGATTCGGCAGTTGAAGGCGCGTTATTGCCGTTTTCTCGACGCCAAGGACGCCGACGGGTGGCGCAGTGTTTTCACTACCGATGTGGTGGTCTTACTCGACATGGCGGTATCCACCGGGGGAGCCGACCCGATGACAGCCCCGCCCGTCGAGGGCGTCGATAACTTTGTCCCGATGGTGCTGGGCAGTCTGGAGAACGCGGCCACCATGCACCACTGCCACACTCCGGAAATCACCCTCACCTCGCCGGTCACCGCCACCGGCATTTGGGCGATGGAGGACTGGATCATCTTCGGCAACGGCCATGAGTTGCACGGCGCCGGTCATTACCACGAGACCTACGAGAAACAGGACAGCACCTGGCGGATCAAAACACTGCACCTGACCCGAACCATTCAGCAGATCAGCGGTGACGATGGTTGACGCAGATCAGCGCTTCGATGTGCTGGTGATCGGTGCGGGCTTCTCCGGCCTGTACGCACTGCATCGGCTGCGTCAGCTCGGTCTCCGGACGCGGGTGCTGGAGATGGCCGAAAACGTCGGCGGCACATGGCTGTACAACCGCTATCCCGGTGCGCGTTGTGACATCGAAAGCATCGAGTACTCGTACAGTTTCTCCGACGAGATCCAGCAGGAATGGGTGTGGACGGAGACGATGCCGGCCCAGCCGGAGATCGAGGCTTACCTGAACTTCGTTGCCGACCGACTTGATCTTCGCCGCGATATCGCGTTCAACACCAAGGTCGTCGCGATGGCCTTCGACGAAGAAGCGGCGACGTGGGTGGCGCGAACCGAGGCGGGTGAATCGTTCACTGCCCCGTTCATCGTCGCCGCGACCGGAATCCTGTCGGCACCGCTGGAACCTGACATCCCCGGGATGGCCTCCTTCGCCGGAACGTCATTGTTCACCAGCCGTTGGCCAAAGGAGAGCGTCGACCTGACTGGAAAGCGGGTCGGCGTCATCGGCACGGGCTCGAGCGGTGTTCAGCTTATCCCGGTTGTGGCCCGGGAAGCGCTGCAGCTCTCAGTATTTCAGCGTTCGCCGACGTACACCCTGCCGTGGCAGGTGCGGCGATTCGAGCCCGGCGAGCTGGATACGATGAAAGCCCACTACGACGAAATCCGAGCAGCCCAGCGGGAACACCCGATCGGTGCGGCGCGGCTGAGCGCCTTCTCAGTGCTGCTTGAGATGCTCGGCAGCCCGCCGTTGAAGTTGGCGTCGCGCGAAGAACAATTGCGCGCCATCGAGGAGAGCGGCGTGTTGGGTGCACTGAACTGGGGTGACATCTTCTTCGACATCGACGCCAACCGGATGGCCGCCAAGTTGTACGGCGAGGCGGTGGCCCGGATCGTCAAAGATCCGAAAACTGCGGATTCGTTGGTGCCCGTGCATCCTTTCGCGTGTAAGCGGCCGATCATCGACCAGGGATATTACGAGACGTTCAACCGGGATAACGTCACCCTCGTCGACCTACGTAAGTCGCCGATTCGCGAGGTGACACCGACCGGCATCCGCACCGAGCACGAGTCGCACGAACTGGACGTCATCATCTACGCCACTGGATTTGATGCCATGACCGGTGCGCTCAGCCGGATCGATGTCCGCGGTCGCGACGGGCTGTCGCTGGGCGAGTTCTGGGCCAGCGAGGGTCCGCTGTCTTATCTGGGGTTGGCGGTTGCCGGCTTTCCCAACCTTTTCACGGTCCAGGGACCGGGGGGTCCGAGCCCCGCCACCAACTTCGTCGCAGCGCTGGAGCAGCATGTTGAGTGGATCAGCGACTGCATTGAATACCTGCGTGCCACCGGCATCCGCACCATTGAGGCGCTGGCCACCGCGCAACAGGAGTGGATCGACCACGCCACCTCGCTGGTCGCATCGACCGTTCTGGTCCACCCGTCATGCAACTCCTGGTACAACGGTGGCAACGTGCCCGGCAAGAAACGGATGTACATGGGTTACACCGGCGGAATCCCCGAATACCGTCGCCGCTGCGATGAAATCGCGGCCGGTGGATATACCGGTTTCAAGCTGGCCTAGGTGAACGGCATGTCGTTGGCAACACGCGGGTTGGGCCTTACCCGAGATCTGACCCGTGAGCTGGGCCTGGTGCTACCGCGTACGGTGGCCGGCCTCAACGAGTCGACCGGATGGGTTCCGGTGTCGTCACGCGGGATACGTCAGTTCGGCGAGGTCATGCTGGACGAGCTTGTGTTGTCCGCGTTTTCACTGCTGGGCGGCACCCCGACTGCGGTACGGACGCCGGACGCGTGCGCGGCGGCGGCCGACGAGTTGTCGGCGCTTGGCATCGATCGTGCGCACGCCGATCCAGAACCGTTGCAGGTGAATACGATACAACGTAGGCGCATAGCGGGGCTGGCGTACGAGCGGTTGACGTTCGAGCATGATCCGGCGCTGCCAAAGACGTTGGCGGCCGAGAGGCTGGGCGGCCCGGCTAGGGCGGTGGTGCATCTGTGTCGGCATCCGGGCGGCCCGCGGCCGTGGCTGGTATGGGTGCACGGCGCCGGTCAGGGCGGCACAGAAGACCTGGTGCTGTCTCGAATCGGACGAATCCATCGCCAACTTGGGTTCAACGTCGCGATGCCGGTGCAACCCGGCCACGGTTGTCGACGGCGCGAATGGCCGGCGTACCCGGACATGGATCCGCTCGGCAACGTCGCCGGCATGATGCGCGCAGTATCGGAGGTACGAGCCGTCGTCAAATGGATACAGCCGCAAGCCAGCACCGTTGTGGTGTCGGGGATTTCGATGGGAACGCCGGTGGCGGCCTTGGTTTCGCACCTGGAGCGGCGGATAGACGCGGTTGGCCTGTACACCCCCATCCTCGGATTGAACAGCATGATCGCGCGACATCTGGGGCGTTGGGGCTCGTCGCGGAACGGATACCGGGAGTTGTTGGGATCCCCAGTGGTTTCGAGGCTGACCTCGGTGATCGATCCGCTGGCCGTCGACCCCGCACCGCCGCCCCACCGGCGGCTCATCGTCGGTGCGTGGCATGACCGGATGGCGATGCGCGAGCCCACGATCGCGTTGCAGGACCGCTGGGGCGGCCAGTTGTACTGGTACGACGGTAGCCATGTCGGCCACGTGTTCTCCCGGCGGGTGCAGCGGGTCACCGAGCGATTTCTGTGCGAAGTGATTGCGGATGAAGGGGTTTCGCGTTGACCGATCGTACGCTTGATGAGCTGGGTTACTACCTGCTGGCCGGGGCCGGTGGTAAGGGCCCGGCAACCTTGATGGATGAGGCCCGCCGCGGCGAGGAGCTTGGCTTCGGTACCGCGTTCATCTCCGAGCGCTGGAACGTCAAGGAAGCCTCGTCTCTTGTCGGGGCGGCGTGTGCGGTGACCGAGCGGATGCAGATCGCCACTGCCGCAACAAATCACAATACCCGCCACCCGCTGATCACCGGGTCTTGGGCGACGACTATGCACCGGCTGTCCGGCGGTCGGTTCACCTTGGGGGTGGGCCGTGGTATCGCCGCGATCTACGGGGCGTTCGGGATACCGGCGGTGACGACTGCGCAGATGCAGGATTGGGCGCAGGTGATGCGCCGGCTGTGGCACGGTGAGGTGATTTTCAACCACGACGGTCCGATGGGCAAGTATCCGATTCTATTTCTCGATCCGGAATTCAATGAGGACATTCGGTTGGCGCTGGTGGCATTCGGGCCTAACACGCTCGCGTTGGGGGGCCGGGTATTCGATGACGTCATCCTGCACACCTACTTCACCCCGGAGACGTTGCAGCGCTGCGTCAAAACCGTGAAGTCCGCCGCGGAAAAGGCCGGCCGGGACCCCGACAGTGTGCGGGTGTGGTCATGCTTCGCGACGGTCGGCGATCACCTTCCCGAGCAGCTGCGGTTGAAGAAGACCGTCGCCCGTCTGGCCACCTACCTCCAGGGCTACGGGGACCTGCTGGTGCAGACCAACAATTGGGATCCAGCCGTGCTGCAACGGTTCCGGGCCGACTCGGTGGTGACGTCGATCGCGGGCGGAATCGACCACAAGGGCACACCCGAGCAGATCGAGCACATTGCGACGCTGATTCCCGACGAATGGCTCGAACCGTCGGCGACCGGCTCAGCTGAACACTGTGTAGAACGCGTCCGCAAGGAATTCGATTACGGGGCCGACGCGGTGATCATGCACGGCGCCACGCCCGACGAGCTCGAGCCGATCATCACCGCGTATCGGACCGGCGGTTTCTAGGGATTATTGGGTCATGGTTCCGGAGAACGGTCTCACGGCATGATGACGGTCCGCGCCACCGGTTCGGCTGCCGACTGCCGGCTCGACAGGCCTCGCCGCAAAGCGGCCCGAAGCGCGTCCCGTGTTTCGCGGGGATCGATCAGCTCGTCGAACCCCATGTGTTCCGCCGACCGATAGGACGCCTGTAGCTCCGCGTCGCGCAGTTTCTCCGTGAGGTCGTCGCCGGCGTGCGATGCCTTGCTGAGCGCCGCTGCGCTCATCGCGCCCATCGTCGCGCCGGGGTAGGCGAAGGTCGCGCCCTGGCCGTCGAAACTCAGTAGCGACATGACCATCGAGCCGAACCCGTACGCCTTGCGCAGCGTGACATGCAGCTTCAGGGTGGTGGCCGCGGTCTGGGCGGCGAACATTCGGGCACCGGCACGCAGCACGCCGCTGCGCTCAGACCGGCTACCGGGCAACATGCCCGGATTGTCGGCAAGGAAGACGATTGGCAGGTGGAACGAGTCGGCCACCATGATGAAGTGTGCGGCCTTATCCGCGGCGTCGGCGTCGATGGAGCCGGCCATCACTTGGGGCTGGTTGGCCACCACCGCGACCGGATGGCTGCCGAGATGGGCCAGCCCGCAGATGATCGCTCTGCCGAACCGCGGTTGGACCTCGAACCAGTCCGGCCGGTCGAAGATCACGTCGAGCACAACGCGCATGTCATAGACCCGGCGGTTGTCGCGCGAGACGATGTCGATCAACTCCGGTGTCTGCCTGGCCGTACTGGTCTCGTCGTCAGGCAGCGGCGACGGGTATGACCAAGCGCTGGAAGGGAAGTACGACAGGTAGCGGCGGATGTCGTCCAGCACGGCTTCGTCGTCCTCGGCAACGTTATGGATCACCCCGCTGGGCAGAGCGACGTCGGGTCCGCCGAGATCCTCTTTCGAGATGTCTTCTCCGGTGGACTCTTTGACGACGGGAGGCCCGGCGGTGAAGATGGCGCCGTGGGCGCTCATGATCCGGAAGTCGCACACCGGGGCCACCAGTGCGCCATGCCCCGCCGACGGACCTAATACCGCGGCAACGGTCGGGACCCGGCCCGAGCACTGTGCCTGGGCGAGTAGATCGGTCGGGGAGCGCCCATAATGCCCGCCGGTAGGCCGAAAGCCCGCGCCTTCGAGCAGCATTACCAGCGGAATTTTGTCGCGCAGCGCCAGTTCGGCGATGCGGTAGCGCTTGGAGTTTCCGCCCGGCCCAATGCTGCCGGCCAACGTGGTGAAGTCTTCGGCGCCGAGCATCACCGGTGAGCCGTTGATCAAGCCGGACCCGACGACGATGCCGTCAGCGGCGGTCTCGCCGCCGACCAAGGTGCCGAGTTCGCGAAACGTCCCCGGGTCGAGGAGGTGGTCGATGCGCGCACGTGCATCGAGCTTGCCCTTGCCGCGGTGCTTGGCAAGGCGTTCCGGACCACCCATCGCCCACGTGCGCTGGCGCCGACGGTCGAGATCGTCGAGCGTCTCCTGCCAGTCGGGGGGCTTCGTCATTGGCACGTCCTTACTCGTCGGCCGTCACCTACTGAAGTGCTTACTGTAGCGTCTGCGAGAGTTAGACTGCCAGCGGCGGCCCGACGACACGGTGAGGGACACGAGTATGACGCCTGAGAACTCCGAGCTGCGGCGGAACGCGCGCGGATGACCGCCACCCAGGCACGCGGCCTCAAGGTCGACGGGGGCGTGTTCACCGACCTCGCTCGCGTGCCGGAGCTGGCGGGCGCGCTCGAGCAACAGGGTTACGACGCGTGCTGGACCGGCGAAATCAACCACGATCCGTTTCTGCCGCTGTTGCTGGCCGCCGAACACACATCGCGACTCGAACTGGGGACAAGCATCGCGGTGGCATTCGCGCGTAACCCGATGACCGTTGCCAACGTCGCTTGGGATCTGCAGACCTACTCGCAAGGCCGCTTCATCCTGGGACTGGGTACCCAGATCAAGCCGCACATCGAGAAGCGGTTCAGCATGCCGTGGAGTCATCCGGTGGCCCGGATGCGTGAGTTCGTGCTTGCGCTGCATGCGATCTGGTCGGCGTGGAAGGACGGAACCCGGCTGCGGTTTGAGGGTGAGTTCTATACGCACAAATTGATGACGCCGATGTTCACGCCCGAACCGCAGCCGTTTCCGGCGCCCAAGGTCTTCATTGCCGCTGTCGGCGAAGCGATGACCGAGATGTGCGGCGAAGTCGCGGACGGCCTGCTGGCCCACGCCTTCACGACACGGCGGTATTTGCATGAGGTCACGATGCCGGCAGTGCAGCGCGGCCTGCAGCGCTCGGGTCGCGATCGGTGCGCGTTGCAGGTGGCGTGCCCGGTGTTCGTGGTGACCGGCGACGACGACGACCAATTGAGCCTCGGCGCAGCCAGTGTCCGCAAGCAGATTGCTTTTTACGGATCCACGCCTGCGTATCGCAAAGTCCTTGAACTGCACGGTTGGGGCGATGTGGCGACCGAGCTGCATCAGCTTTCGCTGCAGGGGCAATGGGATGCCATGACAACGCTGATCGACGACGAGATTCTGGACGCCTTCGCCGTCGTCGCGCCAACCGGCAAACTCGCAGCCGCGCTTCACGACCGCTGCGACGGCGTCATCGACCGGGTGATGCCGTCGTTTCCCCGCACCGTTTCCCAAGCTACCGTCACCGCGGTATTGCAAGAGTTGCGTCAATGAGGAGCCGCCCATGAGCACACCGACGATGGATGACGCCGCCAAGGTCCTCGCCGACCCGCTGGCATACACCGACGAGCCGAAGTTGCATGCGGCGCTAGCGCATTTGCGTGCAAACGCTCCGGTGTCCTGGGTCGAGGTGCCGAACTACCGGCCGTTCTGGGCGATCACCAGACACGCTGACATCATGAACATCGAGCGCGACGATGCGCTGTTCACCAACTGGCCGCGCCCGGTCCTGACGACGGCAGAGGGCGACGAGCTGCAGGCCGCCGCCGGGGTGCGCACGCTGATCCACCTTGACGATCCGCAACACCGCGTGGTGCGAGCGATCGGTGCGGATTGGTTTCGGCCCAAGGCGATGCGGGCGCTGAAGGTCCGCGTCGACGAGCTGGCCAAGAACTACGTCGACAAGATGATGGCCGTGGGCCCTGAATGCGATTTCGTCCAAGAGGTCGCGGTCAATTACCCGCTCTACGTGATCATGTCGCTGTTGGGCATTCCGGAGTCGGACTTCTCGCGGATGCTCAAGCTCACCCAGGAGCTGTTCGGCAGCGACGACAACGAGTTCAAGCGCGGCAGCAGCAACGAGGATCAGCTACCGGCCTTGCTCGACATGTTCGGGTACTTCAACGCCGTCACCACGTCGCGTCGTGAACACCCGACCGAGGATCTGGCATCGGCCATCGCCAACGCCCGCATCGACGGCGAGCCGCTGTCGGACATCGACACGGTGTCCTATTACCTCATCGTCGCCACTGCCGGCCACGACACCACGAGTGCGACCATCTCCGGCGGACTGCAGGGTCTGATCGAGAACCCCGACCAACTTGACCGATTGCGCGACAATCTCGGGTTGATGCCGCTGGCCACCGAGGAGATGATCCGATGGGTCACCCCGGTCAAGGAATTCATGCGCACCGCCGCCGAAGACACCACGGTGCGTGGGGTGCCGATCGCGGCGGGGGAGTCGGTGCTGCTGTCGTATGTGTCGGCGAACCGGGACGAGGACGTCTTCTCCGATCCGTTCCGCTTCGACGTCGGCCGTGATCCCAACAAGCATCTGGCTTTCGGCTACGGCGTGCACTTTTGTCTCGGGGCCGCGCTGGCCCGCATGGAGGTCAGCAGCTTCTTCGCCGAACTGCTGCCGAGGCTGAAATCGATTGAATTAACCGGCGATCCACAGCATGTCGCCACAACGTTCGTCGGCGGGCTCAAACACCTGCCGGTCCGCTATTCGTTGCGCTGAGCCGGCTGGATTAGGGGTCGTCTTCGTCCTCTTCGCGAAGCAGCTTTTCGGGATGATGGAACGTGTTCGTTCTGGCTTGCCCGTAATCCAAGTGCGGCGGCGGGATCCATTCGGTGTCGCCTTGGCCATTTTTGCGGGTGGTCCAGCCTTGTTCGGCGAGTTTGTGGTTGGGGCCGCAGGCCAGGGTGAGGTCATTGATGTCGGTGGTGTGAGTTTTAGCCCAAGGGCGGACATGATGGACCTCGGTGAGATAGCCCGGGACGTCGCAGTTGGGAAATGAACAGCCCCGGTCCTTGGCGTAGAGCACAATTCGCTGCGCTGGTGAGGCCAGCCGTTTGGTGTGATACAGGGCCAGCGCTTTGCCTTTGTTGAAGATGGCCAGATAGTGATGAGCGTGCGAAGCCAGCCGGATCACATCTGACATCGGCAGCAGGGTGCCCCCGCCGGTCAGGGCTTTCCCGGCGCCGGCCTCCAGCTCTTTCAGCGTCGTGGTGACCACGATGCTTGCGGGCAAGCCGTTGTGCTGACCCAGCTCTCCGGACGACAGGGCCGCGCGTGCCAGCGTGAGAAGCGCGTCGTGGTTGCGTTGTGCGGGGGTTCGGGTGTCGTTGTCGATGGCGGCCTGCGACGGGGTGCCGCTGACGCACGGCTCGACATCCGCGCAGTTGCACATCCCTGGTGCGGCGAGCTTGGCGAACACCGCGTCGATGGTCGCGCGTGCGTCGGGACTGAGATACCCACTGATCGGCGACATTCCGTCGAGATCCTGCTTGCCGATGACGATGGCGCGGCGCTTGGCGCGGTCGACGTCGGTGAAATCGCCGTCCGGGTTGAGGCAGTCGGTGAGTTTGTCGGCCAGCTTGCCCAGTTCGTCGGGGCGATGATCGGAGGCCAGTCGGGCCAGTTGGGCTTCGGCTTTTTGCCGGGTCTCGATGTCAACAAAATCCGGCAGTCGATGCCAGAAGCTGCGGATCACCGCGACGTGGCCGGTACCGATGATCCCGTTTCGCTGCGCCTCGGCGGTAGCCGGTAGCACCGGCTCCAGGGGCTGGCCGTTCAACGCCCGCCGCTCACCGAGGTCGGCGGCTTCGTGAATCCGGCGGGACGCTTCTGCGCGGGTGATCCGCAGACGGTTGGCCAACGCTGGGGCCAGCTTGCCGCCCAATTCGGTGGCATCAGCCTGTTCGCTGAGCTGGTTGATCAGCGGGTGCTCGACGGCGGGCAATAGGCGGCGTATCTCTTCGCAGCTCTGCAACAGGGCCAGCCGTTCGGGTGTGGTCAGCGCATTGCAACGCAGGTCCAGAGCGCGCTTGAAGTCAGCCCGAAGCGCGTCGAAGACTCCGACGACCTCTTCCCGACCGCTAGAACGCATGTTCGAATACTAGCGCCGAGGTCTGACAAGATTGCACCTCCAGTGACAACTGGAACCACAGTGACACAAGTGATTTCGGACTTCGACACTAGCCGGCTCGGGAGCGCAGCCGGCAGCGATCGATGAGGATCTCGGCCAGCAGGCGAGGTTCGCTGATCATCAGATCGTGACAGGTGTCGACGGGGATCAGCGTCTGCACGCCGCCGAGCGCGGCAATGCTGCGCAACTGTGTGCGCCGAAAAAGGGCGTGATCACGCAGCGTCAGGATCCACGTCCGCGGAACATCGTCGGGCAGGTCGGTCCGGTCGACCGGTTCGGTGATGATCGTCACGGCCTCGGAGTGTATCCGCGACAACGTGAAGCGGCGTTGCGCGCGGGTCATGCCGTTGCAAAATATCAAGGCGCTGAGCACATTCGGGATTGTCGCCGGCGGCCTCCTCAGCCGGACTGCCCGACGCACGTACCAGGCCAGCGGTCCGGCCAGCGTGTCGACGATCGCCTTGCCCTGCTCGGGCAGACAGGATGCCGCCAAGATCATCTCGCGCACCCGCGAGGATCCCAGCTTCGAGACCATCCCGGGCACCGTCAGGCCGGCAAGCGAGTGCCCGACGACGATCACCTCGGTCAGCCCGGCGTCCTCGACTTGCTCGACCGCCGATCGCACGCACTCGGTGATGCTGACCGTGGTCAGATCCCCGGGTGTCGCGCCGTGGCCGGGCATGTCCACGGCCAGCACCTGTAATTCCGGTGCCTGGCGACGCAGCTCGTCGACGGTGAGATCCCAGCAATCCGCCGAGTGCTCACCGCCGTGAACGAGCACCAGAGCAGGCGACCGCACCCGTGTCCTCCAAGAACGCGACAGTTACGACACGCTGAAATCGATTACACCGCGGATGATTTCACCGTTGAGCAGGTCCTCGTACGCCTCGTTGATGTCGTCGAGACGATAACGTTTGGTGATCATCTCGTCGAGCAGCAGCTGACCTGTCTGATAAAGCCTGGCCAGCCGCTCGATGTCCGCCTTTGGGTTGCACGAGCCGAAGATGGTGCCTGCCAACGTCTTGTTCATCAGGATGAATTCCTGCAGATCGATCTTGACCGACCGGGTCAGCTGCGACGTCATCCCGGTGAGCACACAGGTCCCGCCCTTGCGGGTGAGCTGTACCGCATCGCGGACATCCTCGGGGCTGATCAACGACGGTGAGACCACAACGGCATCGGCCATCACCCCGTATGTCAGACCCCGCACCAGATCCAGTGCCTCTGCGACCGTCGCGGCGCTGTGCGTCGCACCGAACCGCAATGCCGACTTCTGTTTGAACTCAACCGGATCGACGGCGACGATCTGTGCCGCGCCGTTGATTCGGGCACCCTGTATCGCCGCTGTCCCGATCCCGCCGACGCCGATCACGACGACGGTGTCGCCGGCACGCATGTTGGAGCGGTTGGCAACCGAACCGTACCCGGTCGGGATGGCGCACGACAGCAGTGCGCTGGGCAGCAGCGGAAGATGCTTTTCGATCTTGACAAGTGAATTCGTCGATACCACGGTGTGTTCCGCAAAGGTCCCGACCTTGGCGATATGGCCTAACGGCGTGCCGTCGGCGGTGTGGTGGCGGAATGTGCCGTCGGTGGGCATCCCCGGGACCATGGTGCCGATGCCGACGTCACAAAGATACTCGATTCCGCTTGCGCACCAACGACATTGCCCGCAAACGGCGACAAAAGACATCACTACGTGGTCACCGGGTTCCACATCGGTGACGCCGTCGCCGACTTCGCGAACTATGCCAGAACCCTCATGGCCGCCGATGGTGGGGAACATGGTGGGCAGTCCCAAAGAGCGCATGACCTCGTTGGGCGCGGACATGTCACCTTTGAGGATGTGGTCGTCGGAGTGGCACAACCCGGCCGCGGCCATCTGGACGAGGACCTCGCCCGCGCGAGGGGAGTCTAGTTCGAATTCCTCGACGGACCATGGGCCGCCGACATCGTGCAGGATCGCCGCGCGACTTTTCATGACACCGGGTTGAAGGTGACGGGAAGCTTGTCGGGCGACCGGAACGTGACCCCGACTATCTGGGCGTCCTCGTTGGGATCCAGCGCGAGGTTCTCGACGCGGTCGAGCAAGCTGTTCAGCATCACCCGGGTTTCCAGCCGCGCCAAGTGCATTCCCAGACACATGTGGATGCCACCGGCGAACGCGATGTGTGCGTGGCGCGGCCGACGGATGTCGAATGTGTTGGCATCGGTCCAGCGGCTCTCGTCGCGGTTGGCCGATCCCATGCACATGTCGATTTGTGCGTTGGCCGGGATTGTCTTGCCGCCGATTTCGACTTCCTCGGTGGTGGTCCGCATGACCATGGTCAGCGGAGTCTCCACCCGTAGGCCCTCCTCCATCGCGGCCGGTATCAACGACCGGTCCTGCTGGACCATCGCCAACTGGTCGGGATGGCTCAGCAACAGATAGAGCAGGTTGCCCGACGACCGGTAGGTGGTCTCCAGACCGGCTGGCAGCAGCAGGCGCAAGAACGCGATGATGGCCTCGTCGGTGAGCTTCTCGCCGTCGATCTCCGCAGCGACAAGGTCGCCGATGATGTCATTGGTCAGTTTGCGCCGGCGCTGCTCGACCTGGTCGAGGAAGTAGCCGTGCAATTCGTTCGCCGCGGTCAACCCGGCCATGATGTCGGTCGGTATCGAGATGAGGTCGAGGGACAGCCGCCGGAACATGTCGAGATCTTCGCGGGGAAGCCCGAGCAGCTCGGAGATGATCCGGGTAGGAAACTCGAACGTCAGCGCCTTCACCAGATCGGCATGACCGTCGGTTTTGATCTCGTCGATCAGCTGATCGCAGACCGGCCCGATTACCGATGGCTCCCAGCGTTCGAGCGCGGTGGCGCGGAACGCCTTGGCCACCAAGCTTCGATGATCGTGATGCTCTTTGCCGCCCATCGCCAGGATGGTGTGGCCCATCACCAACCCGATCGTCTTGTCGTAGGCGGCGGAGGTGAAGATCTTGTCGTCGCGGAAGGCGCGGAAGACACCATCGTAATCGAACAGCACCCATTCGTCTTCCGGTTTCAGCTCCGGCGGTAGCAAGTCGGTGTCCATCAGAGACCCGTGAAACACCGGATCGGTGCGCCGCATGTATTCGAAGAACGGGTAGGGGCTGGTCTCGCCGGTGGTGTCGAGGGTGACTGGCTGGTCCCCAACATCTGGACGTTCGGTGCGCAGCGTCATTGCCGTTCCTTCGGGGCGTGGGGAATCTCGCTATCATAATATAAATAGCAACGAAGCCCAACGGCTTGTGGTGGTTACCGTAGCGGGGACAGTATTGAGCTGGGCGATCGTCAGGGAGGCGGTGATCCGGCTGTGCTGAAACGCCGACTCGTGTGCTCCCTGGACGAGTTACCGCCGGGTGCGATGAAGCTGGTCGACGTCGGCAAGTTCGGAGTCGGGGTCTACAACGTACGCGGCTCGCTGCACGCGATCGTCAACTACTGCTCCCACGAGGGCGCTCCGTTGTGCCTGGGCCTGATTGGCGGCACCACCGAATCCGCACCCGACGAACCCGGCGGGCTGCGTCGAGTGCGGGACGGCCAGATTGTCCGGTGCCCTTGGCACAACTGGGAATTCGACGTCACCACAGGTCAAAACCTCGCCGATCCGAAGCGGCGGGTCCGCACCTACGACGTCGACGTCGCCGACGGGCAGGTGTATCTGACCGCATGATCATCGACGCCAGTGTTCAACCGCATTTCCGCTATAACGCCGAAATTCGGCGTTACCTGCCCGCCGCCCACCAACTGCGGTCCATCCCCGACGTCGAACAACAGTGGCATCAGGCCCCGGGCGGCGACTATCGCCAAGACCTGTACGGCGAGCACTACCCCGGGTCTGATCGCGAAACCGTTGCCCGGCATCTTTTCGACGATGCCGGGGTCGATTACGCCGTTTTGAACCCGCTGACTCGCGGCAACATTGCCGACTATCTGCTCAACAGTCGAATCTGTGCCGCGGTCAACGACTGGCTCCTCGACCAATGGCTGGAGCCAGACGCCACGAATCGTTTCCGCGGCACCATCCGGGTCAACCCGGAGGACCCCAAGGGTGCGGTCGCCGAGATCGAGCGTCTTGCCGCACATCCCAAGCTGGTGCAGGTCGGTATTCCCATGCAGTCCCGCGAGCCTTACGGCAAACCGGTGTTCGAGCCAATCTGGGAGGCCGCGGCCGCTCACGGATTACCGGTTGCGGTGCACATCAACGGCGGCAATGGTGTCGACTATCCGCCGACGTTCGCCGGTCATGCGCACACCTACCCCGGCTACGCGGCCTTCATGCCGCTGAACTACTTCGTCCACCTGGCAACGCTCATCGTCGAGGGTGTCTTCGGCCGCCACCCCGATCTGAAGTTCGTCTTCGCCGACGGCGGTTACGACATCCTGACCCCGCTGATGTGGCGTCTGGACACCTTCTGGTTGTCGATGCGCGATCAGACACCCTGGGTCGACCGCTACCCCAGTGACTACCTGCCCGCTCATGTCCGGTTCTGTTCGTCGGCGTTCGACGGGCCAACCGATCCTGGTCAGCAGCAGCGCTGGATGGAGTTCTCCGGCAAGGCCGATCTGCTGATGTATGGATCGGGCTACCCGCACTGGTCCACGTCCGCACCCGAGGAGGCCGTCGTCGGGCTGGACAGTGCACAACGCGAAAACATGTTGTGGCGCAACGCCAGTGAGTTGTACGGACTCGCGGCACCAGTGGAAGGAACTACGGTATGACCGCGGTCGAACGAGTCGAGGCGCCGACGGAGATCGCGGTAGCCATCGTCGACACCGATGTGCATCCGATGCCCGTCTCCACCGACGTACTCAAGTCCTACGCGCCCGCCGAATGGGTGGACAAGATCTGGCCAACGGGTAACGCGGTCACCCCGGTGCCGCACTTTTACGACACGCCGGATTCGTACAAGACCATGTCGATGCGTGTCGACGCCGCTCCGCCCGGTGGCGGCTTCGCCGGTACCGATCCCGATTACGCCGCCAAACAACTGCTCGTCGACGCAGGGGTCAGCATTGCCACGCTGGAGCCGATGTGTGACGCGCAGCTGCCGCAGGCCGAACACGTGCTGAAGTCCACCTACAACGACTGGCTGGCTGACGTCTGGCTGGACCGCAACAACGCGCACGGCCGCTGGCGCGGGTCGATCAGCGTCAGCGCCCAGGTCCCCGACCTGGCGGCGCGGGAAATACAGCGGTGGGCGGGTCACCCCTACATGGCGCAGGTGCTGATGACACCGCAGACACGTGGAATCCCTTTCGGCAACGCGCATTTCGATCCGATCTATGCGGCCGCGGCAGCCAACGGGTTGCCGGTGGCCACCCACTTGATGGGGCAGACACCGTTCGAGCTGATTCCGCTGTACCCGGTCGGCAATCCGGCACACTGGCACGATTTCTTCGCCTCTTGGCCGCTGCTGTACGTCTCGCATTTGATGAGCCTGGTGTTCGACGGCGCCTTCGACCGGCACCCCGATCTGCGGGTGGTATTCGTCGAGGGCGGCTTCAGCTGGGCGATGCCGGTGATGTGGCGGATGGACCGGATCTGGGAATCCCGCCGCGCCGACCTTCCGCACGTCCGCCGCCGGCCGTCGGAGTACGTCCGCGAACACGTCCGATTCACCACCCAGCCGCTGGAAGACGCAGACGTCAGGCAATTTCGCGACTATCTGGAAATGATGGACCTCGGCGACAACCTGATGTTTTCGACGGACTATCCGCACTGGAGTTACGACTCGCCGGCTTACGCGATCAATAGATTCCCCGCGGCGCAACGGGAGCGGATCATGCGCGGCAACGCGACAGCGTTGTACGGGTTGCCGTCGACCGTCAAGGCCCTTCCCGGGGAGCGACCGGCCGTCGGCGTCAGTTTCGAGTGAGAAGTCGCAGGTCTACCTGTGAAGACGGCTTAAATGAAGGTCACCGAACACCGCTGAAAGATGAGTAGAGCATGACGACTGAGACCGACCGCGCACGCCCGCGGGGTTTGGGCCGCATCGACCCGGTATTGCGTGAGGCTGCAGCCGGCATGGACCTCGTCGAATTCCGGACAGAGTCGCTTCCCGCCGAGCGGGACCGTGCCGATCGGCTGGCTGCCGAACGTGCGGCGGCCGTCGACACCGGCGACGTCCAGATCGAAGACCGCGCCATCGCCGGCCCGGGCGGCCAGCAGCTCGGCCTGCGTCTATACCGCGTCCCGACCACGTCGGCAGCGCCGTTGGTGCTGTATGCCCACGGTGGTGGCTTCGTGACGGGGAATCTGGATACCGACCATGCGCACTGCGTGGAGTTGGCCCGCGAGGCCGGCTGCCTCGTCGTGTCGGTCGACTACCGGCTGGCACCCGAGCACCCCTGCCCGGCAGCACTTGACGACGTCGCGGCGGCGCTTCGCTACGCCGTGGAGAACAGCGCGGGCCTTGACGCGGACGGCAGCCGCGTCGTGGTGATGGGCCGGGATGCGGGCGCGGCTCTGGTCGCCGCACTGGCCCAGCGCACGTTCGACCAGGAGGGGCCGCCGATCCTCGCCCAGGTGCTGCACCAGCCGATGCTCGATTCCGATGCGACGCCGTCGCGACGGGAATTCCAGCGCACGCCGGGACTCAACGGCCCCGCTGTGAGCCGCGCGTGGGCCCATTACCTCGGCCACGGCGCCGCTCCGGCGCAAAATGTTCCGGCCCAGCGGGCGAACCTGGAGGGCCTGCCGCCGGCGTTCATCAGTTGCGCCGAGATCGACCCGTGTCGCGACGAGGCCATCGATTACGCCAACCGGCTACTGCACGCCTACGTGCACACCGAATTACACGTCGTCGCGGCAACGTTTCACGGATTCGATGCAGCAGTGCCGGAGTGGGTGGTCTCGCGGGAAAGCGCAGCGCTGCACGCTCAGACACTTCGCCGTTCGTTCGCCGTCTAGCGACCGACGGGAGAGTCGGTCAACTCAGACCGGATCGAACTTGGTGATCAGCCAGTTCCCGTGCACCTTGGTCAACGAAACCAGCACGCTGCTGGCCGCCATCGCCGGATCCGGCCGTTCCTTGCTGGTGGTCACCTGGTTGACGAAGATCAGCACGACCGCCGAATTCGGGTGCAGCTCTGAGGCCGCCGCGCCCACGACCTGAGCGGTGGTCGTCACCGCCTTCGTCTGTGCGGCCGGCGTCACGACCTGCTTGGTGAACTGGTCGTAGTAGTTCAGGAAGTCGCCGGTGAGGTGGGACTTGGCCGCGGCGAAGTCCTGGTTGAGGGTGTCGGGCTTGTAGGACAGCAATGCCACGGTGCCGTCGCGGGCCGCGTTGACCGCGCTTTGTGCGACCGCGTCGTCGGTCTGCGCGTCGGGCCGAAGCTGGGTGAAGTACAGCCATCCGGCCAGCCCACCGGCCGCCAGCAGACCCAACACCAGGGCTACCGGAATGAGCGGGACGGCGGCAAGACGTCGCCGGGCCGGCGACGAGCTGTCGGCGCTGTCCGTGGCCTTGTCGATCTCGGCCGCGGGCGAGTCTTCTTTGTCATCAGCCGCGGCGTCGAGCTCGACGCCTTCAGTGGGCTTGACGTCGGGCGTGGTCTCGTCGTCGGCGCTCACAGCACGAACTCCACTTTCGAAAGCTTCAGCTGATCGCCGTCGTGCACCACCGACACCCGGAACCGGAACGTCCGCGGTTGATCTTTGGCGCCGGCCAGATTCGTGACCCGCTCGTTGGCCAGGACCAGGACGACGGCGGAATCCTTACCCATCGACTCGACAGCGGTGGCCGAGACCGACCCCTCGGTCACCGCTTTGGAATCCTTCACCACCGACTCGAAATCCTGTGCACGCCTCTGGAAGTCATCTTTGAATTCGCCGGTCGCGCTGTCGAGTACGCGCTGGACGCCTTCTTTCGCTTTGTTGAAATCCAGTGTTGTCAGGTTGATGACGCCTTGCCGGGCGGTGGCGATGTAGGCCGCGGCGCGCTGGCGCTCCTGCACGACGTTGTGGTGATGCCAGGCCATCCAGCCGCTGACTCCGA
Source organism: uncultured Actinomycetota bacterium (assembly GCA_963833915.1). Lineage (GTDB taxonomy): Bacteria > Actinomycetota > Actinomycetes > Mycobacteriales > Mycobacteriaceae > Mycobacterium. Next base: position 64,617 of record CAWHZO010000012.1, on the reverse strand, counting down.
GCAGTGCGCAGATGGCGACAACCGCGGCGATGGTCAGCGCCACGGCCAAGGTCGGTGCCCGCAACCGGCGGCGGACCGGCTCGGGTTCGGCCGTCTCGGTCGGCGTAGGGGCTTCCGCAGTCTCGACGGTTTCGGTGGCCTCGGGGGTTTCCGAAGTCTCGTCGGCGCTTTCTTCGGCCTCGTCGGCGTCCGCGGTGGCTGCTTCGGCCTCCGCCTTGTCGGCCTCAGCCTGCGCTTCACGCCGCAATTTGATGGCGCGGGCGCGTGCGCGTGCCGCCGCGGCGAGCGCCTCGGCCTCGGCGGCTTCGGCCTCGGCTAGCTCGGCCAACGCGATCGCGTCCGACTTCGATTCGGCGGAATCCTGCGGCCGGTCGCCGGTGTCAGCCATGGCGGCCGCGGCTTCTCAACGTCATTATCGACTGAACTCCGGTATCTCTTACTGTATTGCTCATTGCTACCATCGAAATCACCAGTGACCCCCGACTGGGACCGATCGGACGGACGACCAGGACGCGCCCGGCCTTTCATCCGCAACGGTGAAGGAAGGCCAGGAAGGTCTCAGCCAACATCATGACAGCCGTCGATTCCCCCGAAAAGATACTCTTCGCCTCCACCACCCAAGCATTTCTGCAAAAACAGGTTCCGCTGAGCCGGGTGCGGGAGCTGCACGCCCAAGGCGTTTCCTTCGAGCCGGCCTGGTGGCGGCGAGCTGCTGAGCTGGGGTGGACGGCGTTGCTGGTCCCTGAGGAACTCGGCGGAGGCAGCGTCTCCGGCGATGGTGTCGCCGATCTGGCGATGGTCGCCGAACAACTCGGAAAGACTGTGGCACCCGGCCCGTTGTATCCGGTCAGCACGGTGCTCGCGGGGCTGGTGAATTGCGCCGAACCTCAGGCCCATGCGGCCACGATCGAGTCGTTGATCTCCGGCGAAATCAGTCGCCTCGTGGGCGGTATACGAGCCGGGGCAGGGTTGGGTGCCGCATGAGCCGTCGGTAACCGCGACGTCAACCGAGTCCGGCTATCGCATCGACGGTGTCAAAGACCGCGTGGAGGCGGGCGCTCAAAGCAACCTGCTGCTTGTGGTGGCGCAGACCGACGACGGCGTGGGCCAATTCCTGGTGCCGACCGACGCAGCCGGGGTGCACATCGAGCCGCAGCAGTCGATCGATCTGGTCAAGCAATACGCCCGTGTGCATTTCGACGGGGTGGCCATCGACCATGGCGCAGCGGTCGGCGCCGCCGCCGAGCTCGTTGACCGGCAAGCCCAGATCGCGCAAGTGTTGCAGTGCGCCGAGGTGGTCGGCATTCTGCAGACCGTTTTTGACTTCACCGTGGCCTGGGCATTGGACCGGCACACTTTCGGCCGGCCGCTGGCGTCCTACCAAGCCCTCAAACACCGATTCGCCGACATGAAGATGTGGTTGGAGGCGTGCCGGGCAACGACGGCCGCGGCGGTGGCTGCCATCTCCGCCCGTTCGCCCGACGCCGGCTTGTCGGCCAGCATTGCCAAGTCGTATGTGGGGGAAATGGCCACCGACATCATCCAGGGCTGCGTGCAGATGCACGGCGGAATCGGCGTCACGTGGGAACACGACCTGCACGTGTTCCTGCGGCGGGCTGCGCTGTACCGGTCGATGTTCGGCACGCCCGAAGAGCACAACCTGCGGGTGTACCGGTTGCAGGAGGCGGGACAACGGGCGCCGAGGTCCGCCTGATGACCGAGATTTTTCCCGCCGACACAGCGGCATCCGCCGAGGCCGAATCCGTCGACGAGTTCCGGGCCCGGGCCCGGGCCTGGTTGGCCGAGCACATGCCGCCCATTGATCCCGCGGCCCCGCCGGCGGCCCATCGTGACGAGGAAGACTGTTGGCAGCGCGCCCGCGAATTGCAAAAGCGGCTCTATGACGGCGGATTCGCCGGGATCTGCTTTCCCCGCGAGTACGGCGGGCTGGGCCTGGATTACGAATACCAGCAGGCTTTCGACGAGGAGAGCTTCAGCTACGAGATGCCGCTGATCCTTAACACGCCGACGTTCACCATCTGCTGCGCGACGCTGCTCGACACCGCAGCCGAGGAGCTGAAACGTCAGCACATCGCCGCGGCCTTGCGGGGTGACGAGGTGCTGGTTCAGCTGCTGTCCGAGCCCAGCGGCGGATCGGACCTGGCAGGCGTGATCACCCGGGCCGAACGTGACGGCGACCGCTGGGTGATCAATGGCGCAAAGACGTGGAGTACCAGCGCATTCGCCGCCGACTACGGCCTGTGCCTGGCCCGCACCAACTGGGATGTGCCCAAGCATGACGGCCTGACCATGTTCTTGGTGCCGATCAAGCATCCCGGAATTACGTTGCGGCGCATCACTCAGCTCAACGGCTCCACCGAGTTCTGCGAAGAGTTCCTCGATGGTGTCGACGTCGGCGACGATGCCGTAGTCGGTGAGGTTGACGGTGGGTGGGCGGTCGCATCGCGCCAGCTCTACCATGAGCGCCGCGCAGTGGGGATGAGCTCGGAATTCGCCAGCGGCAGTGGCAGCGAGGGCGGTCGGTCGACGCCGGTGAACTATGTGGCGCTGGCAAAAACCTTGGGGCAGGCGGACAACGAGCGGACGCAACAGCTGGCCGGTCGGGCATTGGTGCACCGTGCGGTCAGCGACCAGTTGGGCGGTCATGTCTACCGCAATGTCCGCGACGGCACCCTCCCACCGGCGGCCGGAACCTTGATCCGGCTTTTCCACGCCGAGACCGTGACTTTGGAGATGGACATCGGGCTCTCGATCGCCGGAACGGCCGGTGTCGTCGGCGCAGACGGGGAGGGCCTACAAACCGGTCTGCGGTACCTGGCCCGGCAAGCGGTCTGCATGGGCGGTGGCACCAGCGAAATGGCGCGCAACGTCATCGGCGAGCGGGTGCTGAACTTCCCCCGCGAGTACGCCGCCGATCGCGGTGTGCCATTCAGCCAGGTGCGACACGGCAACTAGCCGCGCCTGACTAGACCGTGCGAGCCAGCCGGTGCACAAGCAATTCGGCGAACCGCGCCGGGTCGTCGGGCGGGTTGCCTTCGGCAAGAAGCGCTGTGCCATAGAGCAATTCGGCGGTCTCAGTGATCTCAGCGAGGCGGGCTTCGTCGTCCCCGCGGTCTTTGTAGGCCCGCTGCAGGCCGGTGATGAGCGGGTGGTTCGGGTTGAGTTCCAACGTCCGCTTCCCGACCGGAATGTCCTGCCCGGTTGCCCGATAGATGCGGGCGAGCGTCGGGGTCACGCCGAAGGCGTCGGTGATCAGGCAGGCCGGCGAATCCGTCAGGCGGGTCGATAACCGCACTTCCTTGACGTGCTCGCTCAGCGTCTCCGTCAACCAGGTCAGCAGGTCAGCGAAATCCTGCTCCTGCTCTTTGCGTTCGGCCTCGTGCGCCGTCTTCTCTTCCTCGGTGTCGAGGTCGACCTCGCCCATGGCCACCGACTGCAGTGGTTTGCCGTCGAACTCGGTCACTGATCCCAGCCAGATCTCGTCGACCGTGTCGGAGAGCAGCAGCACCTCGTAGCCTTTGGCCTTGAATGCTTCGAGGTGCGGCGTGGCGAGGATCTGCTGAGGGGATTCTCCAGTGGCGTAGAAGATCTGCTGCTGTCCTTCTTTCATCCGTTCGACGTACTCGGCCAGCGTGGTGAGCTGATCCTCGCTGTGCGTCGAGGCGAACGAGGAGATTTCCAGCAGCGTCTCCTGATTGTCGAAGTCCCTCATCAGGCCTTCTTTGAGGACCTTGCCGAACTGACCCCAGAAGGTGCGGTAATCGTCCGGCCGCTGCGACTGCAGGTCCTTGATTGTCGAGAGGACTTTCTTGGTCAGCCGACGCCGGATCGCGTTGATCTGTCGGTCCTGTTGCAGGATCTCGCGGGAAACGTTCAGCGACAGATCCTGTGCGTCGACGACACCCTTGACGAAACGCAGGTATCTGGGCATCAGCTGGTCACAGTCGCCCATGATGAAGACGCGCTTGACGTACAAATGCACACCGATGGCGGCGTCCGGTTCGTACAAATCGAATGGGGCCCGCGACGGGATGAAAAGCAGGGCCTGGTACTCGAAGTTGCCTTCGGCCTTCATCGAGATGACCTCGAGCGGATCGTCCCAGGCGTGCGCGATGTGCTTGTAGAACTCCTTGTACTCTTCCTCCGACACCTCGTCTTTGGGCCTGGCCCACAGCGCCTTCATCGAGTTGAGGGTCTGAATCTCCCTGGTGACGGTCTCTTCGCCGCCGTCCTCCCCATCTTTTTCGGAGGCCGGGGTGTGCTGCTCGACCTCCATCCGGATGGGCCAGGCGATGAAGTCGGAGTACTTCTTGACCAGCGTCCTGATTTTCCACTCCGAGGTGTAGTCGTGGAGTTCGTCCTCGGCGTCCGCGGGCTTGAGGTGCAGGGTGACCGATGTTCCCTGCGGTGCGCCGTCAACCGAGGCGATGGTGTAGGTGCCGTCGCCGCTCGACTCCCACCTGATGGCCTCGCGCTCGCCCGCCTTGTGGGTGAGCAGCTCGACCTTGTCGGCCACCATGAAGGTGGAGTAGAAGCCGATGCCGAACTGACCGATCAGCTCCTCGGAAACGGCTGCGTTTTTGGCGTTCTTGGCTTCACGCAACTGCTGACGCAGCTCGGCGGTGCCGGATTTGGCCAGGGTGCCGATCAATTCGACGACCTCGGCGCGTGTCATGCCAATGCCGTTATCGCGAACGGTGAGGGTGCGGGCGTCCGTGTCCACGTCGATCTCGATGTGCAGATCAGACGTGTCGACGTCCAGGTCCTTGTCTCGGAATGCCTCAATCCGCAGCTTGTCCAGGGCGTCAGAGGCGTTCGAGATCAACTCCCGCAGAAACGAATCCTTATCGGAATAGACCGAGTGGACCATCAAGTCCAGCAGTTGTCGCGCCTCGGCCTGAAATTCCAGCTGCTCGACGCCCGTACTCATGACTTCCCCTTTACGCCCTCTACGAATATCGCATTCGGGGGCAGGTTACAGGATTGCGCCGCTGTCTTTGGCCTTGGCGATGTCGTCCCAGTCGAAGCCGAGGTCGAGCAGGATCTCCTCGGTGTGCTGCCCGTGTTCGGGCGCACGTCCCGGGCCGGGTGGCATCTCATCGAATTGCACTGGCGCAGCGACCATCTCGTATTCGACCCCCTGATCATCGACATTGGTGATCAGGTAGCCGTTGGGCTTGCTCTGGGGGTCGTTGAGTGCCTCACGCGGTGTGGCCAGCGGTGCCCACACGCCGGGTTCGTCGGCCAACACGTGCCGCCAGTGCTCCAGGTCATGCTCGGCGAACTTGGCGGCGAGCAGGGCCGTGGCCTCCGCCGCGTTGGCGACCAGATTGGACGATGGCACGAACCGCTCGTCGGTGGCCAGCTCAGCCAAGCCGATGCGATGACAAAAACCGGCCCAGAACTTATCCGGCTGCAGGAACACCATCTGGATCCACCGGTCGTCCTTGGTCTTATACCGATTGACCAGGGGATTCATTGCCAAGCCAGGAGGCGCGCCCGGTATGCCATCGATCCCGAAGAGGTCGGCGACCGAAATCGAGGGCGCGATGCTCCACATCGCCTGGGCCAATAGCGAGGAATCGACAACGGTCGCCTGGCCGGTGCGCTCACGGTGGAACAGCGCTGCACAGACGCCGCCGGCCAGGGTGATCCCCGCCTGCAGGTCGCCGAAGGCCGGGCCTTGCACCGCGGGATTTTCGGTGCCGAACGGCGTGAGCGTGTATGCCACCCCGCCGCGGGCCAAATAGGTGGCCGCGTCGAAGCCGCCCCGATTGCGGTCGGGGCCCCGCACGCCTAACCCGGTTCCGCGCGCGATGATGATGTTCGGGTTGAACGCGCGGATGTCCTCGACCGTCAAGCGGGCCCGCTCCAGCGCTCCCGGTAGCCAGTTGGTGAGCAGCACGTCGGCCTCGGCGAGCAGCCGTCCGAAAAATTCCCGACCAGTATCAGTCTTGAGATCTAATGCGATGCTTCGCTTTCCGCGATTGCTGAGCTCGAGGATGAAGTCAGTATCGGCCCGTGCCGCTTGCCGGGTGAAACCTCCGACCACGAGCGCCCGGCCAGGATCGCCGCCAACGACGCTCTCTACCTTGATGACGTCGGCGCCCCAGTCCGCCAGGGCGACGCCGGCAGCAGGCACGTACGTCCACGAAGCCAGCTCGACGACCCGGACGCCACTGAGCACGCCTGACATCTGCCCACCCTTTTCGGTGTCTTTTCTATTTTAGGTAGTATAGATATCATAGATTTTCGTCAGTCTGTACTGCAATGACGCAGCGCCGTGGAAGAGATGCGATGGAGTTGAACGTTCGTCCGGCCTCTGTTCGTGACCTGGTCGACGCCCATTTCGGTCACCCCGCGCTTGCTACGAATACTTCTGGGTATCAAGGTGATTCGTTTTGTTGACGGCCTGAGAAAGGACCGGCGATGGGCAGGGTGACGGGCAAGGTCGCGGTGATCAGTGGAGCCGCGCGCGGTCAGGGGCGCTCGCACGCGCGGATGCTCGCCGCCGAGGGCGCCGACATCATCGCGCTGGACCTGTGCGAAGACATCGAAACCAACGAATACCCACTTGCCCGGCCGGAAGACCTCGACGAAACCGCTCGTCTCGTCGAGAAGGAGGGCCAGCAGGCCTTCACCGAGATCGCCGACGTTCGCGACCGCGCAGCATTGTCCGCGGCGATCGACCGGGGCGTCGCCGAGTTCGGTCATCTCGACATCGTGGTCGCCAACGCCGGAATCTGTCCGTTGACGGCGGGTCTGCCGCCGCAGGCATTCGCTGATGCCGTCGACGTGGACCTGGGTGGGGTCCTCAACCTGGTGCACGCCAGCCTCAAGCATCTGCAGGCCGGCGCGTCGATCATCGTGATCGGATCCAACGCGGCATTCATGTCGTCGATGAACACCAGCGGTATCGACGGCGGCCCCGGGGGAGCCGGTTACGCGTTCGCGAAAATAGCTGCCGCACACTACGTCAACGATTTTGCGCGGTCGTTGGCTCCGTTTTCCATCAGGATGAACGCCGTGCATCCGACCAACGTCAACACCGACATGTTGCACAGTGCACCGATGTACCGGGCCTTCCGGCCCGACCTCAAGAACCCGACCCGCGAGGACGCCGAACCGGTGTTCCCGCTGGTTCAGGCCATGCCCATTCCCTACGTCGAACCCGAGGACATCAGCGAGGCGGTGCTATTTCTGGCCTCCGACGCCGCCCGCTACATCACCGGCCAGCAGCTTCGCGTCGACGGCGGAGGCTTTCTGAAGGTGAAGCCATGGTCGGGCGCGTGACGCTCAGTCAATCGGACTGCACCGCAACCGAAATGGAGAGGTGAGTATGGCCACCGCCGACGACGATGCAGAGCGCAGCGATGAGGAGGAGTGGGCGCATGCCGACCGCCGACGACGATGCAGAGCGCAGCGATGAGGAGGAGTGGGCGCATGCCGACCGCCGACGACGATGCAGAGCGCAGCGATGAGGAGGAGTGGGCGCATGCCGACCGCCGACGACGATGCAGAGCGCAGCGATGAGGAGGAGTGGGCGCATGCCTAAAGGGATCATCTACCTGGAGACCAGGCCGGTGTCGCCGGACCGCGAGGCCGAATACCACACGTGGTACAACGACACGCATTTGGCGGAGATCTGCTCGGTGGACGGGATCGTCTCGGCGCGACGCTTCGCGCCGACCGACGGAAACGGCCCCTTCATCGCCATCTACGAGCTTGACTGCGACGACCTCGACGCGGTGGTGCAACGACTCGGGGAGCTTGGTGCCAGCGGCAAGATGTCGTCGCTGGAGCTGCTCAACATGGAGACGCCGCCAATTCCCAAGGTCTACCGGCAGATTGGGTCCTACCCAAAGTGACTGGCGCGGCAGAGGTATCTGCGGAAGTTCACAAGCACCTCTACGCGTTGATGGTGCTGATGAAGGCGGCCGACGACCGGCTCTCCAAGGGGATCAGCACTGGAGAGTTCATGTGCGTGTACTGGCCGTCACGCGGCCAGGAGGCGATCGCCGCCGCGATGGGTGTCGCGCTGCGGGCCGACGACCAACTGGTGACGACCTACCGCGGGCTGCACGATCTGATCGGCAAGGGGGTCCCACTCGAGGAGATCTACGGCGAGATGATGGGGCGCACCGTGGGTGCCGGCCGCGGCAAGGGCGGCACGATGCACATCGCCAACCCCGCCAAGGGTGTGATGCTGTCGACCGGGATCGTCGGCGCCGGACCGCCGGTAGCCGTCGGCCTGGCGATGTCCGCCAAACGCAAGGGCCTCGACCGCGTCACGGTGGTCAGCTTCGGCGACGGTGCCACCAACACCGGCTCCTTCCATGAGGCGGCGAACATGGCCGCGTTGTGGGATCTGCCGTTGGTGTTCGTGTGTCAGAACAATCTCTATGCCGAAATGACGCCCACCAGCGACACCATGAAGCTCGAGCATGTGGCCGACCGGGCAGCCGGCTACGGCATGCCGGGTGTGCGGGTTGACGGCAACGACCCGCTGGCGGTGAAATCGGCGCTCGACGAGGCGCTGCGACGGGCGCGCACCGGCAGCGGCCCCACCTTTATCGAGTGCGTGACATTCCGCTTCCGCGGCCACTACTTCGGCGATCGGATGCCTTACATCCCAAAGGATCAGCTGGCCGCGGCGATGGCTGCCGACCCGGTGCCGAAGTTCCGCAACCGCCTTGCCGAAGCAGCCGTCTGCGGCGAGGCCGAGCTGGACAGCATCGACAACGAGGCTCTCGCGACGGTGGAAGCGGCGCTGAAAACCGTGATGAGCGCGGATTCCCCGTCGGTCGACGAGCTGGACCGCGACGTGTACGCAACCCCGATCAAGTTCCCGGTGTAAAGGCATGGAAGACAAAGAGATGACGATGCGCGAGGCGCTCAACCTCGCGTTGGATCAGGCGCTGCAGGCCGACGACCGAGTGTTCTTGCTAGGTGAGGACATCGCCGATCCCGGTGCGTCGGGCCCCACGGCGGGGTTGTCGACGAAGTACGGCCATGATCGCGTCCTGGACACACCAATCTCGGAAGCTGCGATCGTCGGGGCGGCTATCGGCGCGGCCATTGACGGGATGCTGCCGGTGGCCGAGATCATGATCATGGATTTCATCGGTATCGCCGCCGACCAGCTGATCAACAACGCCGCCAAACTGCGATTCATGACCGCCGGGCGCACCACGGCGCCGATCACCGTCCGCACCCAGGTGTACGCGGGATTGGCCACCGGCGCGACTCATTCGCAGAGCCTGGAGGCGTGGTTCATGCACATTCCGGGCATGAAGGTGATCGTGCCCTCCACTCCGCGCGACGGCAAAGGCCTACTGACCTCGGCGATCTTCGACGAGGACCCCTGCCTGTTCGTCGAAACGATTCGGCTGCAAAGCAAGAAGGGCCCGGTTCCCGTCGATCCGGGCTTCGCCATCCCGTTGGGCCAGGCCGACATCAAGCGGCCGGGCACCGACGTGACCTTGATCAGCTACGGGCGTGCCGTGCACGACGCGCTCGCCGCGGCGGAGACCCTGGCCGGCCAAGGTGTCAGCGCAGAAGTTGTCGACCTGCGTACGTTGGTCCCACTCGACGTCGAGACTATCGTCGACTCCGCGCGTCGAACTCGCAGGGCCGTAATCATCCACGATGCAGTGCAATTCGCCGGGCCGGGAGCCGAGATCGCCGCGATCCTGCAGTCCGAGCTTTTCGGCGAACTGGCCGCACCCATCGAGCGGGTCGGCGCCAGATTTGTTCCCAGTCCAGCGGCGGCCGCACTCGAGGCGCAGGTGTACCCGTCGCCGGCGCGGATCGTTGCGGCCGCTCAGCGAACGCTGGAGAAGGCGGAAACTCTTGGCTGACTTCGTTATTCGTATTCCGCGGGTATCGGTGGCCGTCTCGGAGGCCGAGCTCACCGAGTTGCTCGTCGAAGCCGGTGAGCACGTCGACGCGGGCACGCCGATTTACACGATCGCTACCGAGAAAGTGGAACAGGAAGTCGAAGCCGGAGTCTCAGGCACCGTGCAGTGGACGGGCCAGATCGGCACCACTTATGACATCGGCGCCGAAATCGGCGTCATCACCCCATAACGCAGGGTAGGAGAAAGGTAAGCCATATGGATCTCAACGAGACCCGCGAGAGAATCATCTACCAAAAAGAAGGGCCCATCGCGAAGATCATCCTCAACTGGCCCGAGAAGGCGAATGCCCAGGACCAGAAGCTGGCCGAAGAAGTCGACGCCGCACTGCTGGATGCCGACCGGGACTACGACATCAAGGTTTTGGTGCTCAAGGCCAATGGCAAAGGATTCTGCTCCGGGCACGCCATCGGCAACAACGCGGTCGACTATCCGGCGTTCGTGGAGAACGCCATGGTGACAGGCCACCCGTGGAAGGCGCAGTCTGATCTCTTCGTCAAGCCAACCCTGAATCTATGGGAGTTCTCCAAGCCCACCATCGCGCAGGTCCACGGTTACTGCGTGGGCGGCGGTACGCACATGGGGCTGACCACCGACATCGTCATCGCCTCCGAGGACGCCTACTTCTCTTACCCGCCCCTGCAGGGGTTCGGCATGCCATCCGGTGAATGTTCCATAGAGCCTTGGGTATTCATGAACTGGCGCCGCGCCGCCTACTATCTGTTCACCGCCGAGGTGATCGACGCCAAGAAGGCGCTGGAGGTCGGCCTCGTCAACGAGGTGGTCAAGCGGGAGGACTTGGACGACCGCGTGGACGCGATCGCCCGCCACATTGCCCAGGCACCGTTGACGACGCTGATGCTCACCAAGGCCAACCTGAAGCGAGCCTGGGAGCTGATGGGAATGCGGGTGCACTGGCAGAGCTCCAACGACCTCGTCGCGCTCGCCTCGATCAGCAAGGATGTGCAGCAGCTGATTCAGACCGTCTTCAAGGACAAGGTGCTGCCGTCCGAGCACGCCCGGCGCCAGGCCGCTGCCGCCGCATCGACCGATGGCGCTGGAACCTCCTAGGCTCGGCTAGTCCCGTTCGTGAACATCGCCGATCACGCGATCACCGCCGCAGCGTCGCCGGCGTTGATCATGTCCGACGGTGGCGTGATCCCGTTCGGCGAGCTGTACGCCAAAAGCCAACGGGTCGCCGCGGTGCTGCACAGTGCGGGGCTGCGCCGCGGCGACGGCGTTGCCCTGGTTCTGCCAAACCGGTCCGAGTTCTTCGACATCACTTGGGGTTGCCAGCTTTCCGGGTTGTACTACACCGCGGTCAACATCCATTTCACGCCCGACGAAGTCGCCTATGTCATTGACGACTCCGACGCGAAGGCGGTGTTCGTCGACGCTTCGATGCGCGATCTCGCGGAACATCTGCGCAGCAGCACTGCTGGCGTGCACATCGTGGTCGGCGGCAGCCTGGCGGGCTGGCAGTCCTACGACGACGCCGTGGCGAGGGCTGGCGATGCGCCGCCGCCGTCGGACGGGTCGGAGATGCTGTACTCGTCGGGCACCACCGGACGACCCAAGGCCGTTCGCCGACCACTTCCGACCGACGGCAACGGCTCGTGGGCGCAGTCAGTCCTGGAGATGGCGCTGACTCACAAATACGACATGAGCCCGGCCAGCGTTTACCTCTCGCCCGCACCGCTGTACCACGCCGCCGGGGTGAACTACACGATGGCGGTCAGTCGTGTTGGTGCTGCGTCGATCATCATGCGCAAGTTCGATGCGGAAGACGTGCTGCGGTTGATCGAGACGTGCCGGGTGACCCACGCTCAGTTCGTGCCGACGATGTTCGTGCGGATGCTCAAGCTGCCCAAGGCCGTCCGCGAGAAATATGACGTCTCGAGCCTGCAGTGCGTGATCCATGCAGCTGCCCCTTGCCCGGTGGATGTCAAGCACCAGATGATGAAGTGGTTCGGGCCGATCATCCACGAGTATTACGGAGGCACTGAGGGATTCGCCGGCACCACGATCGGGCCTTTAGCGTGGCTGGCCCATCCGGGCTCGGTGGGCATACCGATGAGCCCGGTGCACGTGGTCGGCGAGGACGGAGAAGAGCTTTCGGTAGGGGAGTCAGGCGAGCTCTACTTCGAAGGTGGACCCGACTTCGAGTACTTCAAGGACCCCGCCAAGACCGCGTCGGTGTACAACGATCGCGGGTGGCGCTCCTTGGGCGATATGGGATACGTCGACGAGGACGGTTACCTGTATCTCACCGACCGGTCGACGTTCATGATCGTCTCCGGCGGGGTCAACATCTACCCGCAGGAGGCGGAGAACCTCCTCGTCATGCATCCCAAACTTGTCGACGCGGCAGTGTTCGGCGTTCCCAACGACGAGTTCGGTGAAGAGGTGAAAGCTGTCGTCCAGCCGATAGACGGCGTCACACCCGGGCCCGACCTGGAAGCCGAGCTCATCGAGCATTGCCGAACACACCTCGCGGGCTACAAGTGTCCGCGCACAGTTGAATTCGACGCTGAGCTGCCGCGTGACCCGAACGGGAAGCTCTACAAGAGGCGTATCCGCGAACGCTATTGGCAAGGGCGGGCGTCGCGGATCGTATGAGTGCACAAGGTTCAGCTGATAAGAGGGACGGTGAGATGGGCAACCAGACAACCAATCCACGAACCGAGGTGAACTGGACACCGCTGCCGGTGCCCTGGGCGGTCGACGCCCCGGATCGGATCCCGAAGCAGCGGTACTACGACCCGGATTTCTACGCATTGGAAGCCGAGCTGTTTTGGCCGCGGGTGTGGCAGATGGCGTGCCGCCTCGAGGAGATCCCCAAGCCCGGCGACTTCGTCGAGTACGAGATCCTCGACCAATCGATCATCGTCGTGCGGGTCGACAGCGAAAATGTCCGGGCTTACCACAACGCTTGCCGTCATCGCGGAGTAAAGCTGGTCGAAGGCAACGGAAATCGGCGCACCTTCGTCTGCCCTTTCCACGGGTGGTGCTGGGGTATCGACGGTCGCAACACGTTTGTGTTGCGACCTGAAGCCTTCGCCGAGGAGAACCTGACCGCCGACGATCTGCAACTCGTTTCGGTCAACTGCGAGCTCTGGGGTGGCTGCGCCTGGATCAACCTCGACGACAACGCTCCGCCGTTGCGCGACTGGATGGAGCCGTTCGCATCCATCTACGACGCCTGGAAGGTCGAATCGCTTCGGGTGGAGTGGTGGCAGTCCTGCCGGTTGCCGGTGAACTGGAAGTTGGCGACGGCGGCGTTCATGGAGGGCTACCACGTGCCGCAGACGCATCCGCAACTGCTGCCGTCGGCACAGACCGGTACCTCGTCGGAAGCGGTGCACCCCGTCGTCGCGAGCAGTCTCTACTTCATGCGCACACTCGGTGACGGCATGGGCGGGATGACGCACGAGAATGATATTCGCGTCGCCGAAGGTCTGCAGACCATCACGTTGCCGTCGGATCCGGCTGAGGCACTGGCCGGTTGGCGCAGTGCACTGAACGACGCGGTGGTGGGCTGGCACCGGGCCCGGGGCAGCAATATGCCCGATCTCAACGACCTGGTGCGCCGCGGGATCACCGACGCGATCGGCTTCTGCTTCCCGCACCACTTCATCCTGCCCACCTACAGCAGCGCCTCGTCGTACCGGATCCGTCCACTCGGACCCGAGGAAACCCTGTTCGAGATCTGGTCACTGACCCGAACGCCGGCCGACCGTTCCGCGGGAAAACCCACACCACCGCAGCCGATGGCGCCGGATGACCCGCGCTGGCCGCCGATCCCGGCGCAAGACTTCTCCAACCTGCCACGGCAGCAAAAGGGATTGCACTCGAAAGGCTTTGAGTACATGAGGCTGTCAGACCAGATCGAAGGACTGATCTCGAACTTCGAACGCGTCGTCGACGGCTTTCTCGCAGGCCTGCCGTACGACACCTTGGTCCCCGCAATCCAGAAGACCAACACCACCATCGACGTGCCGATCGCCGATCTCGGTCTGGAGGCGCGATGACCACCCAATGGGACCGCTCTGTCGACCTGGTGATTGCCGGCAGCGGCGGCGGCGGCATGGTGGCCGGGCTGGCCGCACTCGACTGTGGGCTCGACCCGCTGATCGTCGAAAAGCAAGCGCTGGTCGGCGGTTCGACAGGGCTGTCCGGCGGGATCGTCTGGCTGCCGAACAATCCGTTGATGCGGGCCGACGGTATTGCCGACTCGCACGAGGACGGCCTTGCCTACCTTGCTGACGTCGTCGGCGACATCGGCGCACCGTCGTCACCCGAGCGTCGCGAGATGTTCCTGACCGCGGGCTACGAGATGATCAACTTCCTGGTGCGCAAGGGAGTTCAACTCATCCGTTGTGACGGCTGGAGCGACTATTATCCGAATCACAAGGGCGGCAATGCATCCGGTCGTGCCGTCGAGGGAATCCCGTTCGATGCGGCCGAGTTGGGCAGTTGGCACGACAAAGTCCAGCCGTCGCTGGCCAAGAACTACGGATACGTGGTGTTGACCAACGAGCTTCGCTCGGTGCAGTACTACAACCGCGCACCACGGGCCTTCGCGGTCGCGACCAAGGTGTTTGCGCGCAGCGCGGCGGCGCGGGTCCGCCGGCGGCAGATTCTCACCAATGGGGCGTCGTTGATCGGTCAGATGCTGAAGGCGTTGATCAGTCTCGGCGGCGGCGAGCCACCGCTGTGGACCAACGCCGCGATGGAGGACCTCATCGTCGAGGACGGCCGCGTTGTCGGAGTGCGCATCGTCCGCGACGGGTCACCGATGAACGTAAAAGCGCGCAAGGGAGTTCTGCTGGCCGCGGGCGGCTTCGGCCACAATGCCGATATGCGCCGTCGCTACAGCGGCGACCAGCCCAACGAAGCGAAGTGGTCGATCGCCAATGCGGGCGATACCGGCGAGGTGTTGCAGACCGCGATGCGTCTGGGCGCCAAGACCGATCTGCTGGACGAAGCGTGGTGGTTGCCTTCGGTTTTCATCGCCGACGGTGGTGCCGTGGCCGCGTCGTTGGGTTCCGGAAGACAGCGGCCCGGCGCTATCTACGTTGACTCGACGGGCCGCCGATTCTGTAACGAGTCCAACTCCTACGTCGAAGTCGGCAAGGCGATGTACGCCAATAAGGCTGTGCCGTGCTGGATGATCTTCGACGACGGCTACGTGCACAGGTATGTGACCGGTACCAACCCGCTCAAACGGAACCAGAACCTGCCGCCCCAGCTGATCGAGAGCGGTGCGGTCAAACGCGGTCAGACGATCGTCGAACTTGCCGGTGAGATCGACATTCCGGCCGACAAGCTGGCGGCTACCGTCGCGCGGTTCAACCAATTCGCCTCGAAGGGGCTGGATCCCGACTTCGGTCGAGGACAGTCGGCCTACAACGACTGCCTCGGTGATCCCGGCTACCGGCCCAACGCCGCGATCGGCCCGCTGGATCACGCGCCGTATTACGCGACCAGGGTTCTGCCCGCGGACGTCGGCACGTGTGGTGGCGTGATCACCAACGAGCACGCCCAGGTTCTCGATGAGCAGGACCGGGTGATCGAGGGGCTTTACGCGACGGGCAACACCACCGCGACGGTGATGGGGCGAACGTATCCGGGCGCAGGCGCCAGCATCGCAAGCTCCATGGTGTTCGGGTACGTCGCGGCGCGCCATGCCGCCGGCCGCAGGCTGGCCGGCGAGATGAGCCGCTGACCGATCGTTACGAGCCGTCGCCGTGCCGAGTGTGCGGCCAGCCGCACGTCCGGCGTCGAGTGTGCGGCCAGCTTCACACTGGCGGTGCGGATGACTGGCCGTCGCCGGCGTTTTCGTCGCGGTCGACGAAATCCCTTGGCTTCAAGCCTGATTGCATGAGCTCGGCTCTGCGGGCCTGAACATCGGACGCCGCGCCGACCATGTTGGTCAGGATGTGGCTGACTTGAAGGTGCACCCGCATCCCCATCAACTCCCAGGCGCGTTTCACGTTGTTCTTCACCGCCATCAACGTGGTCAACGGGATCTGGGAGATCTTGCGTGCCATCTCCTCGACGACGTTCTCGAGATCCTCTCGGGGCACCACTTTGTTCAGCAGACCCCAGTCGAGGGCTTCCTGCGCGGACAGCGTCGGTGCCAGCAGCAGCCAGTCCATGGTGCGGTGCCAGTTCATCAGCAGCCACGGCTCGATCATGGTGTGCCCGCCGGGTTCGCCGAGGCTCTGCGCAAGCGGCATCTGGAAATACGCGTCCTCGGATGCCACGCAGAAGTCGGTCAGCAGGCCTAGATAAATCCCACCGCCCATGCAGTAGCCGTGAATCTGCGAGATCGTCGGCTTCGGGAACTCCCACAAATACAACGTCGGCCACAAGAACAGGTCGGCGGTGCCCTTGTAGAGATCCTCGAAGGTGTCCCCGAAATCCGGGTAGGGATTCTCGTCGGGACCCCAGCGGGCCACGTGCCCACCGCAGAAGCCGTTGCCGTTGGCTTTGAGGATCACGACCTTGATCTCGCGGTCGCGGTCGGCTTCGTGCAGGCAGTCGTCGACTTCCTGCACCAGCGTCGCATCCTTGGTGTTGGCCTTGTCGGCACGGTTGAGGATGATCCGCGCAATGGGCGGATCACGCTCGTAGATCACCGCTTCAAGGGTGCGGCGCTCCATATCGCGGCCTGGCTACGGTGGACGGCTACGCGTTGACCGGCTTGGCGACCTTCATCAGCTTCATCAGGTTGCCGCCCATGATCTTGGCGACGTCCTCTTCGCCGAAGTCGGCGAGTTCGTCGACGAAGGTGATCGGGTCCTTGAGGCCTTCAGGGTGCGGCCAGTCGGATCCGAACAACACTCGGTCGGTGCCGACCATGTTGACGATCTCGGTGAACCGGTCCTCCCAGAACGGCGTGATGTAGACGCACCGCTTGAACGCCTCGACCGGGTCCTCGCTGAACGACTGCGGCATCTTTTTGTAGACGCCTTTGAGGCCTTTGAACAGGTCGGGCACCCAGTCGGCGCCGTTTTCGATCGACAGGATCCGCAGCTCCGGGTTGCGGGATAAGGCGCCGTGGCAGACCAGCGCACCCATCGCGTCCAGGATCGGCCGATGGCCCATCGCAAAGCTCCGGAAGGCAGTCGGCTTGAACGGCAGGAACTCGTCGCCCGGCTCCCACACGTTTGCGAATTCGGAGTAACCGCTGTCAGATGCGTGCATCGAGACCGGGATGCCGGCCTTGATGCAGGCCTGCCAGAACGGATCGAATTCCTCGAGACCGAACGACCGGCTTCCGCGGTAGCCGGGCACCGGCGCCGGGCGGACCAGCACGGTACGGGCGCCGCGCTCCAGACACCATTCGAGTTCTTCGAGCGCACGCTCGACGATCGGCAGCGTGATCACCGGGGTAGCGAAGATTCGCTCCTGGTAGTTGAACGACCATTGCTCGTACATCCATTCGTTGAGCGCGTGGATGACGTCGTGGGTCATCGCCGGGTCGTCCTTCATGCGCTCTTCGACCAGGCTGGCCAGCGTGGGGAACATCAGCGCGTAGTCGATGCCGAGTTCGTCCATGACTTCGAGCCGCGCGCCCGGTTCACGGAAGGCGGGGATGGCCTTCATCGGCTCACCCAGAATCTCGCGGTAGCTCTTGCCCTGTGCGCCGTTGCGGAAGTAATCCTCCTGGGCGCCGGGACGGGCCACCACCTCGAACGTCGGGTTCGGGATGTACTCG
The DNA here is from genome assembly GCA_963833915.1 of uncultured Actinomycetota bacterium. Taxonomy (GTDB): domain Bacteria; phylum Actinomycetota; class Actinomycetes; order Mycobacteriales; family Mycobacteriaceae; genus Mycobacterium. The sequence goes on along the minus strand of CAWHZO010000012.1, from coordinate 46,953 downwards.
CTGATATGGCCACGCACCACGATCTTGGTGCGACCGCGGACCTGCACGTAGTCGATGACGCGCTTGCGATTGTCCGGGAGGAACTTGGTCAGCGCTTCCTGCGGCTCGTACATGTGGTTGTCGGCGTCGAACACCGGGAAGGAAAGCTCGCGTGACGGCATGGCGATCTCCTGAAGTCTTGATTCTCGGTAGGCGGTAATGACGTTACCACTTTTGTCCAACAAGCTGTACCTCGGGCGGGGGCCGGGTCAGGCACGCGGCCAATCGGGAAGCTTCGGGGTTGCCCCGTCGATGACGGCGAAGTTCACGGTCGCCGTCGCGAGCAGCTGCTCGTCGCCGTCACCGTCGCCGTACACGTCGACCTGCATCACCATCGCGCGCCGGCCGCTGCGCAGCATCCGCGGCACCGCGAACGCCGAGCCCTGACGGATCGGCCGCAGATAGCGGATGAACAGATCGGCGGTCGTCATCGTGGTCCCCTCTTGCAGGTAATCCAGCCCGAACTGTCCACCCGCGACGTCGATGAGCGTGGCGATCAGTCCGCCCTGCAGGGCGCCGGACGTGTTGACCACTTGCGGGCTCACCGGCAGCGTCATCGCGAATTCGCCATCGTGGGCGCCCGGTCGCATTCCGATCTGGCCGAAGAGCTCACCGAGTGTCGGCGCGGCCGACTGCGGGCCGTCGTCTGCGCCCAGCGCGCGGATGCAGAAGTCATACAAGTGGGCCGCATCGATTGGCGCACCGGTTAATTCGGCTCCCAGCCAATGCAATCGGAGGGCGCCCAGAATGGTCTGCATGATGATCGCCGCGGTGGGCCCGACATCAAGGTTGGGTCGGAAAACCCCCTCGGTGATGCCGCGATGCACGACGTCGCGGATCAGTTCGTGCAGTGGGGAGAGCACCCTGGCGTAGTCGTGGGGCTTGGTTTCGGCCAGATGTTGGTTGTAGAGATTCATCGCCCGATTCAGGCTGTCCTGCGTGCTCGACTCAGGCTCGGCGCTGATCCGGTCGATGATCAGCTTGATTGCGGCGGTGCTGTCCAGACCGGTGGTCTCGGCGCGCCAGGCCTGCGCCGACTGCGCCATCGTCCTCTCCAGCAGGGCGACCAGCAATTCGTCCTTGCTGCTGAAGTGCTGGTAAAACGCGCGCAACGACGTCTTGGAGCGGGCGACGACTTCCTGCACGGTGAAGTCGGTACGCCCGGTCTCGCCGAGGATCTCAACCGCGGTCTTGATGAAGCGGGCATCACGGGTCGTCGGTTCGGCGTCGTTCGTGGCCATCCCGCCTCCTCTGATCGCGCTGGTCACGCGGTGAGAATGAGGTTACCGTGCGTTGGCCAGGGACGGGGAGATCGAAGCCGCCCGGCAGATGCCTCCGCCGTCGAGGGATCCGCAGCTGCTGACTGTCATCGTCGCACGGTAACGCGGCTCAATCAGCTCCGTCCTTCATAACCGTGCGTTGTGTTGAACTGGTCGGGAAAGGCGTCGCGGGCAGATTTCGCCCACTTATCCATCATCCCGCAGATTGATCCCGAATGTAGATTTATACGAGGCGCCCAACAGGAACAGCACGACCGCGTACACGATCGCCATAACCCATGCAAGTCCTTGCCAATCCTGAATCACAACGATCGGCACCACTAGACTTGAGATGGTAAGACCTAACACTATTGTCAATAGTCCTCCGTAGGCGATGATTGCCGCAGCCGCGATCGCGTATCTTTTGTCTTTCAACAGTATCGGGATCTCATTTACCAGGCGGGCGCTCGTACGCCCGATCCAAAGCCGTGTTGGATTTTTGATACTGGGTATCTGATTCAAAAGCCTCTGCTCGAGTATGAAGAGTGCCTGATTGTGCGCAAATACTCGGCTGTTCAACTGCGAGTGCCACGCTATTACCAACAATGCGGGTATAGGAAGAACCGGAACCAAGGCGTGCGGTATTGTATCCGGCTTCGTCGCCCAGACAGCACCAATTACCGTAGAGTAGGCCACCAGGATGCTTACCAGCGACAGTGCATGCCCCAGAATGTTTTGCACTTCGGTCCGTTCAGCCGCGTACAACGCAGCGAGCGCGGGCACGGAGTCACCGCTGTCCACTGAACCGTCATTTTCATCCTGAGTCGTCATCGAATCGGCCCTTGTCTAACTAATCATGCTCAGTAGCGGCGTTCGACGCCGAGCGCCCCCATCATCGCAGCAACGAGTAGCCCGCGGGACAACCTCAGCCAATTGCCGTTGTCCGGTTAAACGAGGTTTCAGGACAGTTGACATCGCTCCATCGGACAAGCCCTCGCTGAGGCCTCAACCGCCGCGGACTTCGATCATCGCCGAGCGGTTGACCTTGGTCGCCGCCGTGCGAGGAATCTCGCCGACGAACTCCACCGTCTTGGGAACCTTGTATGCGGCGAGCCGGGTCTTCGCGTAGGCGATGACCTCCCGCTCGGTCAGCGGCGTCGAGCTGCCGACCAGTTGGACCACGGCGTGCACCCGACGTCCCCATTGGGCATCGGCGAGCCCGATGACGACGACGTCGGCGATGCCCGGATGGCCTGCGAGCGCGGACTCTACCTCGGCCGGAAAGACGTTGGCGCCGCCGGTGATGATCATGTCGACGCGGCGGTCGACGATGTAGAGATAGCCGTCGGCGTCGAGGTGGCCGATATCGCCGGCGGAACGAAAGCCGTCCTCGGTCGACGGCAGCGGTGGCGCCCCACCCAGATATCGGTATCCCGCGCTCATCGGCGCACGCAGATAGACGTCGCCATCTTCGTCGGGGCCCAGCGGCTTCTTGTTGGCATCCAGGATTCGGATCTCGGTGTCCCTGAAGCCGCGGCCTACGCTGCCCGGATGAGCAAGCCACTCGTCGCCGCGCAGCGCGGTGAGCCCGAGATTCTCGGTCATGCCGTACGCGGTCACGATCTGTTCGGGGCTCAGTAGTTCGAACCAGGCTTGCAGTAGCGACGGCGGCATCACGGCGGCGCCCTGCAGGATGAAGACGACGCTGGACAAGTCTCGCTGCCGGACATCGGGCCGGGCTGCGATGCGCGCCAGCATCGTGGGCGTAGCCGTGAAGTTGGTAATCCGGTAGCGTTCGATCACGTCCAAAACCAGTGCTGCATCGAACTTTTCGAGCACCACCAGATGGTCGCCCGCGAGCAGGAAGAGGAAGGTGGCGAAGCCGTTGGTGTGATACATCGGTGCGGGCACCATGATGGTCTGGGGCTGGGCCACTGGTGTCCAGTTCGACAAAAATGGCTCTCCGTGCTGCTGCGTCCAGAGCGACGGCGCCAGGTTGAGGATCACTTTGGGCACGCCGGTTGAACCGCTGCTGCAGATTCCGTTTGCGGTGGGGGAAACGGCTACGGGTAGTGGGCTTCCGGACTCGCCGGCGGCGCGCGCATCCAGGTCCCACCGGCTCTTTTCGTCGACGACCACGGCCGGGCCGATGACTTCGCGCACCCGGTTTCGCTCCCATTCGGGAAGATCCCAGTGCATGGGAATGGGAACCGCCCCGATCTTCCAGCACCCGAGCGTAGCCAACACGAGGTGCTGAGAGTTCGGGATTGCAAGTGCAACAAGGGAACCCGTATCAGCGCCGTTGGCGGCCAAGGCCCGTCCCCACTGATTGGCGCGGGCGTCGAGTTCACCAAAGGTCAGCGAATGCGCGATACCGTCGAGCGCGACGATGGTCACGGCCGGCTCGTCACCACGTTGTTCGGCGAGCTCGGCGAGTTTGGTCCCAAACGGGATTCCTTCGTCCAGCAGATTGGCGATGGCACCGGATGCGGCTGGTTCTGTGCTCATGCGCGCCGCTTCTCCTCAACCGCGACGGGTTCAGAGAACAATGTTTCAAGCTGGCCGCCGCGTACACCCGGCATCAGGCGCAGCGCGAGCACCTCGGTGCTGACCGGCAGCCGGATCAGCGATTGCGTGTGCCGGTCGAGCACGCTGACGTCGGATTCGTCACAAAAGCCCAGCGCACCGAGTAATTGGTGCGCGGTGCGCAGCACCTGTCGCGCGGTATCGGCGGCCTTGAGCCGAAGTATCAGGGCATCCGCCGAACGCACTTGCGCCGGAGTCGATTCCGCCCGGCTGATGGTGTATTTGGCGAGTTCGGAAAGTCCGCGCGCGGCGACCGAGGCGTCGGCGATGGTGAACCGGACGGCCTGAAATTCCGCCAGCGGCTTACCGAACTGCATCCGCGCGACAACGTGTTGTCGGGTGATCTCTAAGGCCTGCTGCACTGCGCCGACAATCCGCCACGACCCCAAAATCAGGTGCAGATCGACGTCGGCGGCCGGCACCGTGCCGTCGGGCCCGCTCAACGTGGCCGGCACCAGAAAAGGTCCCAGCTTGGCGTTGGTACGTGACGACGGTTGCGCGTGGTAGCGCGTGCCATCGAGGTCGGCGGCGATCCAGTCGCCTGCCAGGTCGCCGTGGTCGATGCGCGGTGCTTCGGGATTCACCAGGGCTAGCCGGGCACCATCGATCGCCAGCAACTCCTCGACGAGCGGGTAGGGCAGGGCCGTCGCGCCGGCGGCCTGACAGAGCACCGCGGCCGCCAGCAGATCATCGGAGGAGGATCGGACGTCGAGCTCGAACGCCCCGAGGTCCGACAACGCGGTCCGGGCGTCCTGCCGGAGCTGGTCCTCGGTCTCGGCCCGTAGCGCGGCCTGCGGTCCGCCGAGCCGGGCGAGCCGTTTGGTGGCGACTGCGGCGAACTCAGCAATATCTTCTGGCAGAGCGGTTTTCATCCGCGGCCTCCCAATGCTTCACGCGCGACCAGCATCCGCTGCACTTCGATGGTTCCGGACGCCACGGTGGCTGCCTGGGCGTAGCGCCAGTGGTCTTCGACCGCCCCGTGTAACCGCGCCGACGAGCCGGTGTCCAACGCCGATGGGCCAAGCACATCGAACAGCAGCTCGGCCACCTGCTGGTCGCAGGTGGTGGTCGCGATTCGTGCGGCGCTGGCTGCCGCCCCGGCTGACGGGTCGTCCTGCAATGACACTGCGCGATAAGCCAGCAGCCGGGCCACCCGCAGGTCGATCAGTGCCCGCACCCAGCGTGTCCGGATCGACTCGGGCAACCGGTCCCAGTCGTCCCCGAGTTCGGTCTGCATCCGGTCCAGCAGTGACTCACACCGGGCATACCGGGCGATTCCGACTCGTTCGAATGCGAGCGCTTCGCGCATCACCCGCCAGCCGTCGCCCACCTCGCCGAGGACCTCGTCGACAGACACCTCGACACCGTCGAGGAACACCTCGTTGAGGTGGTGGGGTCCCAGCATCGAGCGGATTGGCCGCACGGTGATGCCGGGCCGGTCCATGGGAACGAGAAACAGGCTCAGCCGCTGGGGTTTCGGTGCGTTCGGGTCGGTGCACGCCGCCAGCACGCACCATGACGCCATCTGCGCGTAGGACGTCCATACCTTTTGTCCGGTGATGCGCCAACCATCGCCGTCGGGAACGGCGCGGGTGCGCAGCGATGCGAGGTCGGTTCCGGCCTCAGGCTCGGAAAATCCCTGACACCAGATCACTTCCCCGGCGGCGATGGCCGACAAGTGCCGGGCTTTCTGCTCTGCGGTTCCGTACCGCATGAGCGCGGGCCCGACCCAGTTGATACCCATGTACTGGGCACCGCGAGGTTCGTGGTGAGCCCACATTTCCTCGCGCAATACGGTCTGCTGCCATACCGAACCCCCGCCACCACCATGCTCTTTCGGCCATGCCAGGGCCAGCAGTCCGTCGGATGCTAACAGCTTGCAGAACGATTCGGTGGTCGCAAGGTCCCTCGGGTCGGCGGTGCAGGCGCCCAGGAATTCTTCTGGGATATGCGTGGATATCAACTCCCGCAAGCGCTTTCTGAGTTCGGCCGCATCGGCGCCGAGGTCGTAGTCCATCGTCATCCCTTCGGCAATCCGAGCAGTCGCTCGGCGATGATGTTGCGTTGGATCTCGGATGTCCCGCCATAAATGGTCGCCGCCAATGCGTCCTGGCGTTCGAAGAGCAGATCAGCATTGTCGATCGAACGTGGTCCGGCGGTCGCGGCGGCGAGCTCCCAAACCCGCTGCAGGGTAAGCGAACCGAGGAGTTTGAGAATGCCGGCTTCCGGGCTCGGCCGGCCGGCTAGTTCGTTGTTGAGGGCGCGATAGCCGGTTGCCCGCAAAGCTTCGGCGTCGGCGAGCAGCGAGCCCAGTTCCGCGAACACCTCACCGGCGGCGTAATCGTCATGGGTGGCCTCGGATTCGCGGACGGAGCTGAGTCCGCGCTGGATCTCAACCCAATTCATGATCCAGATCATCTGCCGCTCGTGGTTCAGCGACGACATTGCCACCTGCCAGCCGCCGTTGCAGGGCCCGAGCAGATTGTCCGCCGGCACTTCGACATCGTCGAGAATGACTTCGCAGAACGTCTCGTCGGAGATCGATGCCATGCGAATGGGTTCGATGATCACTCCGGGGGATTCCAGATCGAGGATGAGGCAGGAGATTCCGCGGTGTTTGGGTGCGTCCGGATCGGTGCGGGCGTACAGGGTGCACCAGCGCGAGAGGTGTGCCTGGGTCGTCCAGATCTTTCTGCCCTTGACCCGGAATAGGTCGCCGTCGCGGACGGCACGGGTGCGCAGACCGGCGAAATCGGACCCGGCTTCAGGCTCGGACATGCCCAGCGCCCACCATTCGTCTCCGCGCAGCAGTGGGACCAGCAGACGGTCGACTTGCTCGGCGGTGCCGAACTGGCGAATCGCCGGCGCGGCAACACCCGGCCCGGCGATGTTGGGCAGCTTGGGTGCCGATCGCTTCGCCGCCTCGAGTCGGATCTCCATCGCTTCGGCCAAGCCCAGCGATCGACCGCCGTGCTCACGTGACCAGGTCGGCTGCAGCCAGCCCGCCTCGAATGCGGCGCGTTGATAGCCCCGCCGAAGCTCGATGTCCCAACGGTATTCGCGATAGCGGTCGTAGTAGTCGCTCGGTAGAAAGTCCGTCAGCCATGCCGCGAATTCGGCGAGCAGGTCGTCGCTCACGTCGTTGGCGCGGGTCATGCGGCGCTCCCGGCGAAGCGGCGCCCGACCGCGTGGTAGAGCGCGCGGCTGTCTCCCAGCGTCGAGGCGCCTTGCCACGCGTGCCGCAGATACAGGTGCATGTCGTGCTCCCAGGTTTGCGCCAAAGCGCCATGGACCTGAACCGCGGTGCGGGCGCAGCCGACCGCTGCCTCCCCGGCCGCCGCCTTGGCCAGTGCCGCGGCGTTCCAGCCCGCTGCGCCCGGGGTAGCCGCATCGTCGAGCCGCGCTGCCGCCGCATAGGTCAGACCGCGGGCGCGCTCCAACGCGACGTAGTTGTCGGCCAGCGCGTGCTTGATTCCCTGGAACGCGCCGATCGGTTTGCCGAACTGCTGCCGCGATTTCGCATGCTCTATCGCGCGGGCCAGCGCGGCGCCCGCGACACCGACCAGATCGGCGGCCGCGGCGAGCAACGGTGTCGCCAAGGCCGATTCCAAGTCCACCGGCGCGACGGCTAACGGCTCGGTGTCGATCTCGACATCGGCGACGGGTTGCGCGGGATCGGTACATTCGGCGTCGTGCACGCTCACGCCATCGCCCACGCGCACGACGGCGGCGACCGGCCCGTCCGCCGACCCGGCCAGGGTGACGATCAGCTCGGCGCGGGGGAGGCCGGGTACCGCGACCGCGCGCCCCTGCACCCGCCCGTCCTGCAACGTCATCGGCACTCCCGGCAGCCGATGCCCTGGCGGGTGAACGGCCAGCGCGGCCACGGCGCCGCCGCCGATGTCGTCCAGCACGTCGTCAACAGCGGGACCCGCGAGACGCAGAACGCCCGCGGCCAGACCGACGCTGGACAGCAACGGAATGGGCGCGATGGCCGCACCACATTCCTCCAGGACTACGGCGAGAGCCACGCGACCGAAGGAGCCGTCGCTATCGGCGGCGGGGACGGCGAGTTCGGTCCAGCCAAGCTCGACGACCGTCTTCCACAGGGTGCGCCAGCGCTCCGGATCCGTCATCGCCTGCCGCACGATTGCGGTCGGGCACTCGATGCGCAAGACGTCACGCACGCTGTCGCGCAGCGCCAACTGACCCGAATTCAGTCCGACGTCCATAAGGCCCCTAACATAATAAAGATAGTAAACTAGCGCGACGCCCGTCAATCGCTGCGGCGGCGTGCTGGGCGGTCCGTACGGAGGTTGGCTATGACCGAGTGGTATCTGTTCTTGCCGCAGGTGAGGGCGCCGGTAGCCGACATCGTGGAGAAGTCGCGCCACGCCGAGGCCAGCGGGTTTACCGGGGTGGCTTTCATCGACCACCTCGAGGCACCCGGGCTGCCGGACGAAAACATCTGGGAGGCAATGAGCGTCGCGACCTGGGTCGCCGCTAAGACCGAGCGGCTACGGATCGGCCACCTGGTGCTCTGTGACGCATTTCGCCATCCGGCGGTGCTGGCCAAACAGGCCGTCACGTTGTCGGAGGCATCGGGCGGAAGGTTCGAGCTCGGCCTCGGCTCCGGTTCCTGGCCCGCGGAGTTCGCTAGATTCGATGTCGGACAACAAGATCCGGTAGCCAGGGTCAAGCAGCTCGAGCGTCATCTTGGCCTGATCACGCAGTACTGGGGACGCGGCGAGGCTACCACCGACAGCCAGTCGCCACGTCCCACTCATCCGATACCGCTGATCCTGGGCGGGACGGGACGTCGGATGATGGAACTTGTTCGCACATATGCGGATTGGTGGAACATACCGGCCAACCACATCGACAAGCTGGCGGAGTTGGTCCCGGTCACCGGCCCGGCTCGGGTGTCGATACAGCAGATGGTTGGTTTCGTCCGCAAGGACAACGATCCAAACGCGGTGCGCGAGGTGAGCACTCGGCGCTTCGGAAATCTCGGGTCAGGCCTGGTGTGTGGTGACGCCGACGAATTGTCCGGACATTTCGTTAAATTGTCCGGTCAAGGCGTTGAGCGGTTTTACGTCTGGTTCGCTGATTTCGCCGCACCTGAGTCGCTGCACGAATTCGGCGAAACTGTGATCAAAACCTTCCCCGGATAGCGCGCGCGGTCATCGGCGCTGCGCGGCCCGCCGGCGGGCCTCGGTGGGCACGACTGGTTCGCGGGCGAACGGCCCGCGCCGCACCGCGTGCAGCCGGATCTCCGGCAGATCCACCGACGGATCCACGGTGTCGAGCCACGCTACGGTCTCGGCGACATCGGAGACCTGGATAGCGTGCATCTCGAACGGAACGTCCTGCAGCATCTCGGTTTCCACCGGCCCCGGCGTCACGATATGGACGGCGATGCCGTCACGGTCGACTTCGAGCGCCAGCGCGCGGGCAAAGGCGTTCATCCCGGCCTTGGACGCCGAGTAGGCAGTGCGGGCCATCATCGGTTCGTGCGCCGCAGAGGACGAGATGAATACCAGCCGGGAGCCGGCGCGCATCTTGGGCAGCGCGGCTGCAGTCACCACGAAGCACGAATCAAGGTTGGCCGAAATGATCGTTCGCCACTGCTCGAAAGTCTGCTTGCGCGCGTAGGTCCCGCCGAGGGTGCCCGCCGCATGCACAACCAGATCGATCGTCTCCAGCGGGCCGATCGCCTGCGCAAAAGCGCTCGCGTCAGAGGCATCGGCCACGATGTAGCGCGCGCCGATCTCGTCGGATGCCGCGCGCAGCGGGTCGACACGGCGTGCCGAAAGCACGACGTCATAACCCAGTTCGCAGAGTTTTGCAGCGCAGCCCTTGCCGATGCCGCCGCTGCCACCGGTCACCAGTGCCGTTCTCACGCGGGCCCGACCGGTTCGCGCGTCCACGATTTACAGATGCCGGTTGTCCCGCGGGCGGGACAACGCTTGCGGCGATAGGGCGTAGATCCGTTGGTCGGGTCCAGCGGCCAGCACGTGGTTCTGCGTGTCGGACAGATGCCGGGCGGCGATGCGACGCGCCCGGTCGACGTCGCCCGCCTCGATCATCTCGGCCAGCTTGACGTGTGTGTTGAGTACGGCGCGACGTTTGGCCAGCGACGGGTAGGTGCCCTTGGCCGCGCTCTCGTCGGCCCACTGCTGTTCGTGGCTGGTCCACAGCGTCTCCAGGGTGCCGACCACGGCGATGATCGTGCGGTTTCCGCAGCCACGGACAACGGAATCGTGGAACTTGCGGCCGATTTCGGTGAATTCGGGACCGTCTTCCAAATGTGCGGCCATCGCGTCGTTGACCTCTTTGAGCTCAGGCACGATGGTGTCGGCGCGGTCTGGTCGCTGAGCCGCCAATGCCGCGCAGGCCGGTTCGAGCTCCAGCAATGCTGTGCCCAGATCGGCGACGACCACCGACTCGCTCTGCAGCAGCAGACCCAACATGTAGGCGGCACTGGTTTTTGCCGGTGCGTGCACGATGGCACCGCCGCGGTTGCCGCGCCGAACCGACACCAGCCCTTCGGTCTCGAGAATTCGCAACGCCTCTCGCAGCGAGACGAGGCTGACATTGAACTGCTCGACGAGCACTTCCTGGCGGGGCAGCAAATCGCCGTCGGCCAATTCGCCGTCGATGATCTGTCGCCGCAACTCGTCCGCGACGATCTCGGCGATCCGCGGCGCCGACAAGCGGCGTCGGGCCCCGGGGCCAATTCCCAGCGCAGACATCTGATTCCAGCAGCGGAATGGCCGGACAGAGCCACGGTCGCTGCACCCGCGAACTCCATTAACTGCAATCTTAACAGTAATGGCATAATAGCCGCGCTGGTCAAGCGCTTGGGTGCAGTCTGAGCGAACCAGGATCGGCAACGTTATTAAGATGGCATAGACAGCAACCTGACGAGCATAGACGGATACAGCTTGAGCGACGGGGACGACGGCCGACCGACACCGCTGGAGAACATCCGTGTTGTCGAGATCAGTGACCGTATCGCCGGCAGCTACTGCGGAAAACTGTTGGTCGACGCCGGTGCCGAAGTAAGGAAAATCGAGCCCTCACAAGGGGATTGGTTGCGGCGCTTCAGCGCAAGCGGATCGCCCGTGCCGGACGGGACGGACTCACCTCTGTTCGATTATCTCAACGCGGGTAAGCGCAGCCTGACCTGCTCGGCTGGGGACCAGCGCTGCCGGGACGAGCTGGCGGGCGCCGACATCGTCGTCGTGACCGCCACCCGGTCACAGGGGGCCCAGTCGGGCATCGATCCGCAGCAGTTGCTGGCGGAGTTTCCCAGGGCGGTGATCGTCACCATCTCCGACTTCGGCTGGACCGGTCCGTATGCCGATCGTCCCGCCAGCGAGTTCACCTTGCAGGCGTGGTCTGGCTTGACCGGTTTCCGCGGCGACCCGGCCGGACCGCCGATCGCGATCGGCGGTGACCTCGGGGAGTACATGGGCGGGGTGTTCGCCGCGTTCGGAGCGCTGGCGGTGCACCGCCGCGTCGAGCACGGCGGACCCGGCGAACACCTGGATTTGTCGATGTTGGAAGCGATCACGCTGATGCAAAGTAGCGAATGGCTACACTCCCAATTGCTTCAGGTGCCGCCGATCTCGCGCACCGTCGAAGTGCCGTCGATCGAGCCGGCCAAGGACGGCTACATCGGGATCACCATGGTGACTGGCCAGCAATGGCTGGATTTCGCCGCGATGGTCGACTGCCCCGAGCTGACCGAAATTCCTCAGCTCAGTTTTCAAATCGGGCGGTGGGAATACCGTGATTTCATCCGCGAACGCATCCGCCCCTGGCTGGCCGAACGCACCGTCGAGGAGATCGTCGAACTGGGACAGCTCTTCCGATTGCCGATCGCGGCGTTGGGCAATGGGGCCACGATCCGCGACACGGCCTACGCGCGGGACCGCGGGACGTTCGTGCACCACCCGGCGGGCTTCCACCAGCCCCGCACACCGTGGCTGATGTCACGTTGTAAACCCGCTGCGCTGCGCGGCGCACCGCCGCTCGGCGAGGCCGACGACGCCACGCCATGGCCTAAACGTGAGTACCGCGTACCACCGTCAGGTCCGCGACTGCCGCTCGACGGTGTTCGCATCGTCGACTTGACCGCGTTTTGGGCCGGACCCGCGGCCACTCACTTACTCGCGGCGTTCGGCGCCGATGTCGTCAAGGTGGAGTCGATACAACGCCCCGACGGCATCCGGTACTCGGGCGGCATGCGAAAAGACGTCGACGACTGGTGGGAATACGGCTGGGTGTTCCACGCCATGAACACCAACAAGCGCTCAGTAACACTGGATTTGGGGTCGGCCGACGGTCGCCGCGTGTTCAACGAGTTGATCGCGGACGCCGATGTCGTGATCGAGAATTTCTCCCCGCGGGTGATGGAGCACTTCGGGCTGACCGCGGATGCGTTGCAGGCGGTCAATCCGCGACTGATCATCGCCCGTATGCCGGCGTTCGGGCTGGACGGTCCATGGCGCGACCGGGTCGGCTTCGCGCCCACCATGGAGCAGATCGCCGGCCTGGCCTGGGTGACCGGATTACCGGATGGTCCGCCCGTTCCGCCCAGAGGAGCCTGCGATCCGCTGGCCGGTGTGCACGCAGCATTCGCTGTAACGGCGGCGCTGTCCTTCGCCGAGCGCACCGGCAAAGGACAACTCGTCGAGCTGCCGATGATCGAGACGGTGTTGAATGTCACCGCGGTTCAGCCGATGGAAGCCGAGGTATTCGGTGTCACGCTGAGCCGCCGGGGCAATCGTGGGCACGGTTGGGCCGTCCAGAATCTCTACCGGTGCGTGGGCGCCGACGATTGGATCGCCGTCACCGTTGGCACCGACGACCAGTGGCAGGCGCTCGTCGACGTGATGGGCAGGCCGTCGTGGACCGAAGATCACCGCTTTGGCACAGTCGCCGGGCGTCGGGAGTGGGCCGACGAGATCGACCGGCGGCTACACGACTGGTTCGGCGGCCAGGATCTGCGCTGCGCGGTGGATGACCTTGCCGGCGTGGGCATTCCCGTCGCGCCGGTTGTTTCGCCGTCGTTGGTGACCGAGAACCCTCAGCTGAATGACCGTGGGTTCTTGGAAGCGCTCGAGCATCCGCGCACCGGCCCGGGCCGCTACCCGCGTCCGCCGTTCGCCCCGCTCGTCGGACAGCACAGGTGGCTGACGCGCCCGCCGCCGACGCTCGGCGAGCACAATGGCGAGGTACTGCGCGACCTGTGCGGGCTCACCGACCAAGAACTCGCCCGTCTGGCATCGGCCGGGGTGATCGGCACTCGGCCCAAAGGGCTGTGAAAGTAAGGAGTAAGCGATGCGCGTAATCGTCGACGAGACGTTGTGTGAGGCCAATGGATTCTGCGAATCGTTGGCGCCGGACATCTTCGAGATCGGCAAATCCGACGTGGTGCACGTCGCCGACGGCGAGGTGCCGGAACATCTGGAGATCGACGTGCGGGCCGCGGTCGACCAGTGCCCCAAGGCTGCGCTGCGGCTTGCTGACTAATTACCGCGCGGTCAGCGTGATCGGCATCTCGTCGTAAATCGACATGTTCGTGGTCAGATTCGGATAGGCCACCTCGGCCGGACCGAGAGTGATGTTTTCGCAACGCAACAGCAGTTCGTCCAGGACGGCGCGGATCTCTGCGCGGGCAAGCATCGCGCCCAGGCAGTGGTGTGCGCCGCCGCCGCCGAACGCGACATGCGGGTTGGGTTGGCGTCCGATGTCGAACGTGAATGGCGACTCGAAGACCTCCTCGTCCCGATTCGCCGAACGCAACATCGACACAACCCGCTCACCCTTAGGGATGTGCTGACCGTCCATTTCGATGTCGACCTTGGTGCTGCGGGTCCAGTACGCCACCGGCGACGCCCAGCGCAGCACCTCCTCGACGGCGCTGGACCGCACGGATTCGTCTTCGCGATACCGCTCGATCTGTTCGTGATTCGCGACGAATGCCTGCAGCCCGATGGCCAGCGCGTTCTTGGTCGTATCGCTGCCGGCGAACGCCAGCACGAAGAAGAAGAACTCAAGTTCGTTTGCGGCCAAGCTGAATTGCTCACCATCGTCACCGGTGATGACGCCGGACGCGATCGTGCTCCAGATGTCGTCGGCAGGATTACGCCGCTTCTCGGCGGTGAGCTCCATGGCGTAACCGAAGATCGTCGCGAAGAGATCGGCGTCAAGCGGACCACTCCCGTCGGCGCGGGCCTTGAGTATGCGGTCGAAGCTGTCGAAGATGTGTGGCCGGTCCTGTTCCGGGATGCCGATGATGTCGCCGATGACGGTCATCGGCAGCGCGTCGGCGACATCGTCGATCCAGTCGCCGCTGCCGCGGGCGAGCAGGTCGTCGATCATCCGCGACGCACGGGCCCGGATGCCGTCTTCGAGCTTGGCGATCGCCCGGGGCGTGAATGCGCTCGAGATGAGCTTTCGGTGCTTGCTCTGTTCCGGCGGGTCCAGGGTGATGATGGTCGGATAGGACGAGAACAGGTCGGCCGGCTGGATGAGCGGGCCGTCGCCGGCGGTAAACGAATCGGCATCGCGGTGCAGGCGCACGGCGTGCCGATGTTTGGTGGTCATCCAGAAATCCCGCTTGACGGTCTTTGCGACACCTGGCGTCAGCCCATGGCGGAACAGCGGCCTGGTCCGGCGCAGCTCGGTGAACAAGTCGTCAGGAAAGCCATTGCGCCACAATGCGAAATCGGACAGATCGACTGTCGAAGCCGTCATCCGCTACCTCGATTCACTGGAGACGTCGTAACCGCGAAGGGCGCCGCTTTGCTGACTGACACTACCGTCGGCGACGGTGCGCGTTGACGTTCAATGCTTAAAATAGTAAAAATAGACCCAAGTCGTCCAATGCGCGGCGAGAGCGTAAGCGCGGCCGTGCGCTATTCGGCTGCGCGGGAACGGAGAGGGCAGTGACGGACACGGTTTCGGACTCTTTCATCGATCCGTCCGAACGAGAGTTCGGGTCCTCCGGCATCGCGCTGTCGACGTACCGGTTCCCGACGGGGTGGTTCATCGTCGCGTTCGCATCCGACCTGGTCGCCGGTCAAGTCAAGCGGGTGCACTACTTCGGCGAGGAGATGGTGCTGTTCCGCACCGAGTCCGGCGAGGTGAACGTGCTGGACGCTTACTGTCAGCACCTTGGCGCCAACATGGGTGTCGGCGGGACGGTCGAGGGGGAGAACATCGTCTGTCCCTGGCACGGCTGGCAGTGGCGCGGGGACGGCACGAATGCGCTTATCCCGTACAGCAAGATCGGCTGCAAAAACAACGTCCGCGTCCGCACCTACCACAGCGTGGAGTGGTACGGCTTCATCCTCGTCTGGCATGAGCGCCACGGCCGGGCCCCGTACTGGCAACCGCCGGTGCTGCCCGAGTTGGAGACCGACGAGTACTACCCGCTGCACCCGCACAGTCGGATGCTCAACCGGGTCAAGGTGCACGCGCAGATGATCATCGAAAACGCGGCCGACCCCTACCACGTGCAATATGTGCACAAGGCGGCCAACCCCGCCAACACCACCTCGTTCGAGGTATCGGGATACCACCTGCACGCGACCGTTAGCGCCCACTTCGGCGGTGGCCGAGCGCAGACCTGGCTGACCCCGAACGGGCCGGTCGACGCCAAGATCATTTACGACAACTACTCGCTGGGACTCGGTATCGTTCGCTTCCCGAGCGACCTGGTTGCCACCATCGAGGTCACCGGCCAGACACCGGTCGATGAGGACTACACCGACTACTTCTATACCCAGGCTTCCATCCGTGAACCCGGCGACTCCGGTGACGTGCCCGCCGGTCGTGCCGCCAAATTCCTTGCGTTGCAACAAGAAGTCATCAAACAGGACTTCTTCACCTGGGAGAACATGAAGTATCTGGAGAAGCCGAACCTTGCTCCCGAGGAGGCGCACGACTACGCGGCGCTGCGGCGCTGGGCGCATCGCTTCTACCCAGGCGAAGAGAGCTCGCCCGACGACTTCGGTTATGCCCCCAGCGGTGAGCCTGACCCGGCGGCCGCAGGAGCCTGATGTCCCGCGTGCCGGTCGGGTCGGCACCCGCATGCGACGGAAAGCCCATCGGCCCGGCTGATTTCGGTGTCGACCGTTTCAGTGTCGCGACAGTGCTCGATCGCCGTGCCCAGCAGTTTCCCGACCGGGTGATGATGTCGATCGACGGTACCGAGGTGACCTTCGAGCAGATGCGGCGGCGATCCTTCGCGGCGGCCAATGCCCTGCTGGACTTGGGTATTGGACCCGGCGATTGCGTTGCATTGTTCACCGCGACCTGCCCGGAATGGGTCTACTTCTGGTTGGGTGCGGGACGTATTGGGGCGGTGGCCGCGGCCGTGAACGCAGCCAACAAGGGCGAATTCCTGCTGCATGCACTTCGATTGTCCGGGGCGAAGGTGGTTGTCACCGACACTGACCGGCAGCCCCGGGTCGCTGAGTTGGCTGATCGACTGCCCGGGCTGGGGAGCATTGTGGTCCAGAGCGATTCACCCGATGAGGCGCTGAATCGCGGGGCCGTGGGTACAGCCGGCGAGTACGTCGGCAACGTTGGGGACGTCGGGTCGCTGTTCTTCACGTCGGGCACAACGGGGGCATCAAAAGCGGTTGCCACCACCTGGCACTACCTGTTCACCACGGCTGCGACGGTCGCGTCGGCATGGGAGTTCGGTCCCGGTGAGGTGATCTGGACGGCGATGCCGCTGTTCCACCTCAGCGCTGCGCCGGCAGTGCTGGCGCCGATGCTTGTCGGCGGGACAACGGTACTGGCGCCGGCCTTTCATCCGGGATCGGTATGGGACGAGGTGCGCGCGTGCGGCGCCGCTGGTTTCGTCGGCGCCGGCGCGATGGTTTCGATGCTGTCGAATCAGCCGACGGATCCGCGCGATGCGCAGTCGCCGCTGCGGTTCATCTCGGCGGCGCCGATCGACGCGGCGGTGTACCGCGGTATCGAAAAGCGTTACGGGTGCCGGATCGTCACGATGTATGGCCTGACCGAAGCCTTCCCGATCGCAGTCAAAGGCGTTGCCGACGAGGGGATGCCCGGAACGTCGGGTCGGCCGAACCCCAGTTTCGACGTGCGAATCGTCGACCCGGATGGCGACCCGCTACCGCATGGGTCGGTGGGCGAGATCGCGTGTCGGCCCCGCTACCCGCACGTCATGAGCGAGGGTTACGTGAACCCCTCGGGTTTGGCTGTCGACCCGCACCCACAGTGGTTTCGTACCGGGGATCTCGGTGTGCTGGACAGCGACCAGAATCTCACGTACCTGGACCGGGTGAAGGATTCGCTGCGCCGCCGCGGGGAGAACATTTCGTCGGTCGAAGTCGAGACCGTGGTGCGGGGGCATCGGTCGGTGCTCGAGGCTGCGGTGGTCGGTGTGCCAAGCGACCTGGGCGAGGACGACATCTTTCTGTTCGTCACCGTGCGACCGGATTGCTCCCTGGATTACCCTGAGCTGCTGGACTTTTGCGGTACGCGGATGCCGTACTTCTCCGTACCGCGCTACGTGGAGATCCTCGGCGAGCTGCCAAAGACCATTATCGGGCGGGTCCGCAAGGATATTCTTCGCGCCCGAGGTGTCGGACCCGCCACGTGGGACCGCGAGAGCCACGGATACATCGTCAGCCGGTGAGATTGGGAGAAAAACAGATGGCCATGACCTACCAGCAGCAGTACGTGCTCGACGGGGCGGCGGGGCGCGACGCCATCTTGAACCTGACGGCACGCCACAACCGATTTCATTCCGACGGCGACCGCAACGGATGGATCGCGACATTCCGCCACTCAGGCGCCCGGTTCACCCGCGACGGTACGGAGTTCACCGATCTGCGCGAGGCTTTCGACGGCGGTAACGGGCGCCTGGTCACCGTCGACCACGAAATCACTGTCGACGGTGTCAATGCAACGCAGCGTTGCGTCGCATTGCTTTTCGCTGTCACCGGCGATGGCGCCACCAGGTTGCGTGCCACCGGAACCTACCGGGACCAACTGATCTACGAGCGGGGCGGCTGGTACTTCGCTTCGCGTGAGCTCGAATGGGATTCGGTGTCGAATGGGCGTTCGCTCACGGTTTGACGGAAGCGATACCCGTGCCCACACCCATCAGTTACCAGCTCGCGTTCGGCACTTACGAGGACGCTCTGCGCATGGTCGGCGTGGCGAGCGAGCCGAGAACCGCAGGGACAGTGGTCAGCGCGGCTCGGATCCAAATGTTCGCCGCCACGGTGCAAGACGGCAATCGGTCCTACTGGGACCCCGATTTCGCGGTGCAGACCTGGGGAGGGCTGGTGGCGCCGCCGGCGCTGCTGATGGGTTGGCTGACGCCGCTGCCGTGGGAACCGAGCGGGCGACCGCCCGTCTCGGCGATCGCGATCCGGGTGCCACTGCCCGGCACCACGTTCATCAACGCCGCCAACGAGGCGGAATTTCCGCTGCCCATCGTCGAAGGCGACCGGCTCACCGTCGTCGAAGAAGTGGTGTCAGTGTCACCGGAGAAGCAGACCAAGCTCGGTGTCGGCCATTTCGTCGAGACCATGGACACCTTCGCCCGCCAAGATGGCGCAGTGGTGGCCACCAACCGGAACACCCTGTTCCGCTTCACGCCTGCGACGTCGGCATGACCTGCCGCCGGCGACGATGCAGAGCGAAGCGATGAGGAGGAGCGGCGCATGAGCCACAGCGTCCACTGGGACCAGATCAGCGTCCCGATCGAATTACCCGAGGTACGCGATGAGATCAGTTACCAGCGGGTGGTGATGAACTCGGGTTCAACGTGGGACTACTTTCCGGGCCACTTCGACCCGGCGTACGCCGAAAGCCAAGGCCATCCGACGATTTTCGTGAACACCATGCACCTCGCCGGTTTCGCCGACCGCATCGCTACCGACTGGGCCGGACCGCAGAGCAGGGTGGTACGCCGCAAGATGAGGCTGGCCGGCTCGATCTATGCCAGCGACACAATGGTGGGTCGTGGACGCGTTGTGGCTAAGCGCTGCGACACGACGGCCGATCCGCCGCGCCAACTGCTCGACCTGCAGATCGAGATCACCAACCAGCGCGGCGAGCTGTGCTGTCCCGTCGAGCTCACCCTGCAGCTCTGGTGAACATGGCTGAGATCGCCGACGACTTGGGCGAACGGCACCTGGCGGTGTGTGGAAGGTTCGGCGAGACGGTTGCGGCGGCAAACGGAAAATGGGACCGCCCCTCGCCATGCGATGCGTGGGATGCCAGAGGAGTGCTGGAGCACGTCATCGGCTTTCACGACGTGCTGTTGCTGCGCCCATTGGGACTCAAGCCCGACCGACCTCGCGACGATCCGGAGCTTCGGTGGGAGATGACCTACGGCCAGCTGCAGAAGGCGTTCGAAGCCGATAGGCGGCTCTTCGAACGAGTTATTGATATTCCGGAACTAGCGGCCAACCCGGCGACGCGATTGGACGCACGCGCGATCATGCCAAACCTGACCCGCGACGTGTTGATACACACCTGGGACCTGGCCCGCGCGGTGGGCGCCGATGATCGATTGGCTCCCGGGTGGTGCGAGCTCTTCTACGCGGCCTTGCCCAGCGATCCCGGCGAGCTAAGCGTCTCCGGGATGTTCGGTGCTCCAGTCGCGGTGGGTGACCAGAGCGACGTGCAATCGAAACTTCTTGCCCGGCTGGGTCGTAACCCCAGCTGGCGACCGGCGGATGTCTAACCGGGCAACGGCGGCATTGCGCCTTTGCTTATCACCGACTGCAGCTCGACATACTCGTGCAGGCCCTCCGGGCCGAACTCGCGGCCGATGCCCGATTGCTTGAAACCGCCGAATGGACTACCGATGTCGAGTGTGTACATGTTGATCCCGTAGGTGCCCGCTCGCACGCTCGCGGCGACATCAAGGCCGTGCGCGACGTCGGCAGTCCACACCGAACCGGCCAGACCGTAGTCGCTGTCGTTGGCGATGCGGACCGCGTCTTCTTCGTCGCGGTAAGTCAGCACGCTCAACACGGGGCCGAATATCTCCTCGCGCGCAATACGCATGTCGTTGGTGACTTCGGCGAACAGTGTCGGTTGCACATACCAGCCCCGGTTGTGCGGGGAATCCTCGCCGCCAAGGACCAAGCGGGCGCCCTCTTTCACGCCGGACCGGATGTAGTCCTGAACCCGGGCTTGTTGCCGTTGAGCGACCAGGGGTCCGACGTCGGTCGCCTCATCGGACGGATCGCCGACCCGCAGGCCCGAGATCATGTCGGCCAGCGCGTCGACGAACTCGTCGCGACGCCGTTCGCTGACCAGGATGCGGGTCTGCGCGACGCAGGCCTGGCCGTTGTTCATCAGGCTCGCGGACTTCAACTCCTTGACCGTTTTATCGATGTCGGCGTCGTCGAGAATGATCGCCGCCGACTTGCCGCCGAGTTCCAGGCTCACCCGTTTGAGTTGCTCGCCGCACAGCGCGGCGATCCGGCGTCCGACCGCACTCGACCCGGTGAACGAGATCTTGTCCACACCGGGATGGCGTACCAGCGCCTCGCCGACATCGGTGCCGCCGGGAAGTACGGACACCACCCCGTCGGGCAAGTCCAGCTGCTCGATCATTTCGGCCAACCACAAAGCGTCCAAGGGTGTTTCGGGCGCCGGCTTGACGATCACCGTGCAGCCCGCGACCAGGGCGGGAATCAGCTTGGGCATGATCAAGAACTGCGGCACGTTCCACGGCACGATCGCTCCGACCACGCCGACCGGGGCGCGGCGCACGTGTACTTCGCCGAGCACGCCGTGGCGCCGCTCGGCCCAGGGAAAGTCACGGGCGACGGCCAGGGTGAGATGTATCATCGCCGCCGCCGCCGCGGCCTGGCCCAGCCGGCTGAAGCTGCGCGGCGATCCCATCTCATCGGTGATCAGGTCGGCCATCTCGTCGAGGTGGCCGGAATAGATCGTCGCGAGCTCTTCGACCTTGCGCATGCGTTCGTGCGGGTCGAGTCGGGGCCACGGTCCTTGGTCGAAGGCGTGGCGCGCAGCGGTGACCGCGGCGTCGACGTCCGCGGGAGCTGCAGCGGGAACGTCGCCGATCGGGCTTTCAGAGTGTGGGGAGATCACCGTCAGACGCTGCCCGGTGGACGGTTCGCGCCAGTGTCCGCCGATGAAAAGCTGGTCGTACCAGCGGTGGTCATGGGCTTCCGTCATTGGGCACCACCTCTGAAAGGCGACGGTAACTTCGCTATTGATGCTAACATAGCAAAAAAGCCAGGGTGCCTGGCATCGGCCTCGGGTCAACAGTGAAGGCGACGTGAGCGACGAACTTCAGGTGACGGCGGACGGCGCCGTGCGAATCGTGACGATCAACCGCCCCGAGGCTCTCAATGTCATCAATGCCACCCTGCACCACAAGCTGCTCGATGTCTGGCGCGACCTGGAGCGAGATACCGGCGCCCGCTGCGTGGTGCTCACCGGCGCCGGTAAAACCTTCAGTGGCGGAGGCGATTTCGCGTTCCTGAAGGCTCAGCATCGCTCGCTTGACTTCCGGTACAACATCTCCGCGCAGGCGGCAGACATTCTCAACGCAATGATCAACTTTCGGCTGCCGGTGGTGGCCGCGGTCAACGGCCCGGCAATCGGGCTGGGTGCGTCACTGGCGCTGTGTTGCGACTTGGTGTTGATGTCGCAGCGCAGCTATCTGTGCGACCCTCACGTGTCAATCGGCCTGACCGCCGGTGACGGGGGCGCGTTGCTGTGGCCCTACATGACCAGCCTCATCCGCGCCAAGGAGTACATCTACACCGGTGAGCGCGTCCCGGCCGAACTGGCCGTGGATCTGGGCCTGGCCAATCGCGTCACGACTGTCGAGACATTGATGGACGAGGCGCTGCAACTCGCTGCGCGGCTAGCGGCCCAGCCGGCCCGCGCATTGCAGACCACCAAGCGGGCGTTTTCCAAGCACCTTGCCCAGGCGGCGATCGCGATCGTCGACTACGGTCTGGCGGCCGAAACGCTCGAACTGGGCGCCGATGACCACATCGAAAAGGTGCGCGAGTTCCTGGGTGCCGATAAGTACGACGCGATCGAAACCCCCGAGGGGTGACATGGACAACGATTGGCGCAATTACCCGTTCCGGCTGGTGCACAACAACAGCACCATGGATTTCCCCGTCGCCGAAGGCGAACATGCCGACCAGGAGTCCGATACCTGGTTCATCGCCGGCGAGCTGACCGGTTCAACGGGCCGCTCGTTCGCGTTCCTGACCATCTTCAACAAGAACCGCCCGGGCGGGACAGTGGTCGCCGATTTTTACACGATGTCGCTATTCGATTGCGATACCGGCAAATACGGGACCTACACCGATTACGACATGCCGCCGAAGAACATGCAACCGGATGCGCGACCGAAAATGTCCATGGCCGCCGGCTACCTCGACATCCGCTACGAAAGCAGTGCGGGCCCGGTGGCGTGGACGTCCTGCCGTGACGACGACGGTGAACTGCGGCCCTACACCTATGGCGTCAGCCTGCGCGGCGTTGATCAGGGCGGCCAGTCGATGGAACTGGACTTGACCGTCACGCCAACCCGCGCGCCGGTACCCGTTGGCGCGGACGCGTGCAACGGCAAGATCAGTTGCTTCGGCCAGCACGACACCTACTCCTATTTCCAGACCGGGATGGCGATGAGCGGGACGCTGCGCTGGGGCGGGCTGAGTGAAGATGTCAGCGGTAGCGCAGGACACGTCGACCGGCAGTGGTTTCCCAAATACGCCGGCGGCGGGGGGACCGGGGGAGACCCGCGCGCCAGATCGCACGAATGGCGCACGATCAACCTGGATAACGGCGTCGACATGAGCATCTGGCGACAGTTCAATCGCCTGGACGGCAATGCCCTGCAACCCTTTACCGGTGTGACAGTGAGTTATCCCGACCCGGCGACGGCTCCGGAGTGCGCCGAGGACGTCGAGGTCACGGTGAGCAGTTACGTGCGATGGCCTGATGCGGTCCGGCCGCTGCTGAAGCCGCCGGCGTCGGCCCGGTTCATGCCCGACCGCCACCGGTTGCGCTGTGCCAGTTTGCAACTGGATCTCACCGGAGAGCCTCTGGTGGCGGCGCCGGCGCACGGCCTGCCGATCGAATACATGGAAGGACCGTATCGCTACCGCGGAACACTGCGAGGAGAACCGGTGAGCGGCTTTGCGTTCTACGAGCGCTCGCTGGCGCTTTACCGGGATTGGGAGCTGGTCGATGTGCTGGCGGCCGCCGTCGAGAATCTCAGCCCGGCCGACAAGCAGTTGGTCGATCAGGTGCGGCTACGCGTCGCTGCGGGCGACCGGTCGGGAGCGCGAAAGTTGTTGCAGACCATGCCCGCGGGGCCGCAGTCGGACCGTACGGATTGCCGGGAAATCGTCGAAGCCCTGATCGAGGCGCTAGCGGTCGACAGCTGACGACGTCGCCGCGGCGGCCGGCTGCCATGACGCCCAGGACATGTGGCGATGCTGCAGTCCGGGTTCGTTGCGGCCGAACAACAGGTGGTCGCGGGCGCCGGACTCGAGGTTGGCTTGTAGGCCCGCCACGAGCCGGTAGTCCTCGTCGCGCACGGTGCCATGGGCATAGTCGAATACGGCTTGAGCACCGGCCGCCATGGATTCGTCCGAGATATCCAGCGGTGTCGAATTCTGGTGGACGGTAATAGATCTTCCCGGTTTGTCGGCCGGGTAGATCCGGAACAGCTCGCCGTTGGCGATGGTCACCGACAGCACGATGTTCGGAAACAGCGCGTAGATCACCACCATGTTGTGGAACGGGTCCCACTGGTCTTCGGGAACGTTCTCCAGCTCGAGGATGGAGTTCAGCGGAAAGATCAACCGGTGATGCGGCCCGAACGAATCGAACACCGTGCAGTTGCTGCGCGCGATCGTTGCGAACGTCTCGCGGTGGACGGTGGCGAAGTGGTAGTTCTCCGAGAACGTGTCGACCGCCAGTTTCCAGTTGATCGGCGAGTCGAGGACCTTCTCGCCCAACGGCGACCAACGGCCGATGCCCCATGAGTCGAGTTCGTCGGCGAGCGGTCCCAAGTGTGTCGAGACATCAAGTGTGGCCTCGGGATCGAGTGCCACCCAAAGGAATCCGGCGAACTCAGCAGCAGGTAGCTCAGTCAGGCCGTCGGAGCGCACCTGCACGCCCGGGAAGCCTTCCCGACCGGGCAGCCCTACCAATTTCCCGGTGTTGTCATACGTCCATGCATGGTAGGGGCAGGTGAACCGCTTGGCCGTGCCGCAGCCGGTGACTACTTGCGACTGTCGATGCAAGCAGATGTTGTTGAACGCCTTGACCGAGCCGTCGGAGGTTCTGGTCAGCAGCACGGATCGCCCCATCACTGACTTCGTGCAGTAGGACCCCGGCTCCGGTAATTCGGATACATACCCGACCAGTTGCGGGCTGGCCATCAGCATCGCGATGTCTTGTTCGTGGCGTTTGATCGACGTGTACGCACTGGCCTGGACCGCATGCTCGGCCGGTGCCAGATCGGTCGTTTTGTCGCGTGCCAGCTTTACGGCACGTCGGGTCAAGTCGATGAGTTGATCGCGTTCCATCAGCGGTCCTCCACCGTCGGTCACTCGCCTGAGGGCAACTTTATTAAGATAGCAAAGATCGCGAGGTGCTTGTTGCTAGCTGCAAAGCAGGTCAGCCCTCGACCGAGTTGGGGTCGAGACGGTCGGTCGGCACCCCGTTGATGTACGTGGCTTGGCCGTTGCCCATCGACCAGTCTGCGGGTCCAACTGTGATGAGGTTGAAGAAGACGTCCTCGCGCCGCACCTGCAGTTTCTCGTGCAACTGGTCGACAACAGCTTTGTAGAACGCGGCCTTCTGTTCAGGGCTCGCAACATCGAGGAAGATCAGCTGAATGAAGATGCAGTTTTCGGACCGATAGAGACTGAGATAGTCCGGGTGGCGTGTTCCCGCTGAATGAGTCCAACAGTTTTAGAGTCCTGTGGCCCGATATCGGGCTGGAAGGGACGATGAAACATGGCTGGTCGGAAGCGGCATTCCGCGGAGGATATTGTGCGCAAGTTGCGCCGCGCGGACGAGTTGGCTGCCGAAGGCAATGACCGGCGAGGAGATCGCCGCCGATCTGGGAGTCTCGTGCGGCGACGCTGTACAACTGGCGGCGCGCCTACGGCGGGATGGATACCGACGCCGCCAAGGAGCTCAAGGAGCTGCGTAAGCAGAACAGCCGGCTCAAGCGGTTGCTGGCCGAGGCCGAACTGGAGAAGGACGCCCTGCGCGAGGTGGCCAAGGGAAAATTCTGAGCCCAGCTGCCAAGCGCCGCGCCGTGGACATGCTCACCGACCACGTTGAGCATGTCGGAACGGTTGGCGTGCAAGGCCGTTGGGCTGACCCGCTCCACCTACCGACGACTGCCGGTCGCGCAGACAACTGCCGATCCGGATGCCGAGATGAGGGCTTGGCTGCGCTCCTATGCCACCAAACATCCGTGCCATGGGTTCCGGCGAGCGTGGGCGGCGTTGCGCTACGACGAGCGCCGTGAGGTCAACAGGAAGAAGGTCCACCGGCTGTGGCGCGAGGAGGGCTTGCAGGTGCGGGTGCACAGTCCACGCAAGCGGGCCGGGGTGTCCTCGATCCCGCCGGTCGAGGCCGACGCGCCGAACGTGGTGTGGGCGATCGACTTCCAGTTCGACTCCACCGTCGACGGCAAGGCGATCAAGATCGCGTCGATGATCGACGAACACACCCGGGTCTCGCTGCTGCACCTGGTGGAACGCTCGATCACCGCCGAACGCCTCGTCACCGAACTCGAATCGGCGTTCGCCGCGGCCGGCGGTCCACCGAGGGTGTTGCGGATGGACAACGGGCCGGAGTTGGCTTCTCAAGCGCTGCAACAGTTCTGTGCGGGCAAGGTTGGGTTGTCCTACATTCCGCCCGGTACACCGTGGAACAACGGCTTCATCGAATCGTTCAACAATCGCCTTCGGAAAGAGTGCCTCAACCGCAACCACTGGACCACCCTGTTCGAGGCCCGGGTAGTGATCGGGGACTTCAAGCACGAGCACAACCACCGCCACCGCCACTCGGCGCTGTGTTACCTCACTCCGGCCGAGTACGCTGCCCGATGCAGGCACACCCACGCCCCGGTGGCCTGCCACATCAACTGAATCCGGAACAAATAAGCCGTGCCAGGCACCGGGAACGAATGCAAATCCGTCATATCTAAGAGGTACGACATAAACCCGGTCGGGGTCTAAGACGGCGTAGGGCTTTCCAGCCGCCAACACCCCTCCCCGGCCCGCCGAACACTCAGCATGCCGATGCTGATGCTCCTTACCCCGAGTCCGGGGCTGGTTGGAGGTTCGGACAGACGGGGATGTAGTCGATGTCGGGAGTGATCCAGTCGTTCCATTGTTTGTGGCTGGGATTGGCGGTCAGCTTGGCGCACAAGTCATCGGCGCTCACTGATCCGGGCCCCATCAGCAAGGTTCTGTCGAGGCTGCCGGAGACCAGCTGTCGGCCGTCGGGGCTGAACGCGACGCCGTAAACCGCATCGCCGTTTCCCGTCATTGGGGTGCCGATGGGGTGGCCGGTGCCGGCGTCCCAGAGCCGAACCGTCCAGTCGTCACTGCCGGAGGCAATATAGCGCCCATCAGGGCTGAATGCGACGCTGTCGACGGCATTCGAATGCCCGGTCAATGGATCCATCGCCGCAGTGCCTTTGTCGGTGTCCCACACCCGAATCACATTCTCTTGACCACCACTGACGATCCGGCGGCCGTCAGGGCTGAATGCCACCGTCGTCACCGGAGCGGGTGTCGAGATGATATGCCGCAGCTTGCCGGTGTCGGTGTCCCATATGTAGAGCTTTCCGTCGCTACTTCCGGCGACGACGAGGCCTTCGACCGGATTAAACGCGACACTCGACACCCGGTCGGTCGGACCGGTGAGCGTTCGCTTGAGTTCGCCGCTGTCCGAGGTCCAGAGCTTCACGCTGCGGTCGTCGCCCCCAGACGCGATGAGTCGACCATCGGATTCGAACGCGACGCTCCATACGCGTCGTTTTCCGGGAAGTGCGCGTATCAACCGCCCGCTGTCGCGGTCCCACAGCGACACGGTTCCACCATCGCCGCCGGCCGCCACCAGCTTCTCGCGCGGATCGAAGGCGACGCTATTGACGAGGCCGTTTTGTCCGCGCAGCTCGTCTCCGACGGAACTGAGTGTCCGCGGATCCCACAGCTGGACGACTCCATAGCCCACTGCGGCGATACGCTGACCGTCGAGCGACCAGGCCACGCCCGTCACCGGCTCGAACATTCGCATCTCTTTGGTCGTGATGGGCGCCCAGGTGTATACGACGCCGTCGGCGCCGCCTGCCGTCAAGCGGCTGCCGTCCGCAGTGTAGGCGACATCGTTGACTAGGCCCAACTTGCCGTGAAGCACCGTACTGATGGCTGAGGTGCTATCTATCGGCAGGCCCGCATAGAAGTTCCACAACATCACGAAGCCACCGCTACCCGCTGCGGCCAGTTCGGTATTCGCGGGATCGGGATTCCACGCCACGCCAGACACCGCGCCCGAATACCTGAGCAGGCCTTTGTCCTCTCCCGTGGCCGGATTCCACAAATCCACCGCACTCGCGTCGGCCGAGGCGAGCGTGCTGCCGTCGGGACTAAACGCTAGGTCGGCGACGTAACCTTGGTCGCGTTTGAGGGCGCGCAGCAGCTTTCCGGTCACGGCGTCCCACACCCGCACGGTGCCGTCGACGACCCCGCCGGTGGCGATGAGCGGTTCGCCCGGCATCGCCGGGGGACTGAACGCGACTGCACGGACCTTGCCCGGCTCCGTGAGCGTGAGTTCACGCGCGCCCGTGTCGACATTCCACACCCACGCGGTACCGTCCAAGGCTCCCGCCGCGATACGGCGTCCATCAGGGCTAAACCTCACCCGCGTGGACGCCTGTGTCGGTCCGGTGAAGGTGCGCACGAGATGACCAGTGTGGATGTCCCACATTTCGACGTCGCCGCCGCCAGTGGCCATGGCGAAACGACTTCCATCGGGGCTGAAGGCCACACCGTTGCCGGTGTACTCTGCATCACCAATCTTCTTGCCTGTGTTGGGATTCCAGATCAGCACGCCACCGGGGCGGCTGCTGGTGATGAGGCGATCACCGGTCGGGTTCATGGCCATGAAGTTGACCGGCCGTTGCGTGTCGAACACCTTGATTGTGCTGAAACCCTCGACTAGGGCGTCCAGGATTGGCCCGTCGTCGGGTCGGCGCGGGTGTGGACCAATCTGTCGTGCAGCTAGGAGCTCTTGGAAGGCGCGCGCATCACTGCCCGGGCGGGCACCTGTGAGTATCGACTGTGCTTCGGCGTCGAGCCGCAACGCGATTGCCGCGTTCCGCTGCTCGATGGCGTGCTGCCGCTGCACCACTGCAACCGTGGCGGCCATCACCGCGATGACGGTCAAAAGGACGAGCCCGGCGCTCGCCGCCGCACGCAGCCGGCGAAACCGCCGCTGCTCGCGCAGATCATCGCTCGCCAGTTGGTCTTTGGGTATGCCATGAACCGGGGCGGCGAGCGCGGTGATCTTCTCACGCAACGTCGCGGCGCGCGGATCCCAGGGTGCGTTCTGGCTGACATCGATGTAGAACGGCTCGGCCTCTAGCACTCCCGGCTGAGTCAGCGCCGGCAGAGCTGCATCCGACGTTTGTGGGTCGAATCGCGCCTGCTCGTCGTCCCGGTGCAGCTGTCCCGCGGCCAACACGATCAGCAACCGGTCCCGGCCGCCGTGCTCCAGCCAGTAGCTGACTTCCCGGTTGACCCAATAGGACTCGGCCGCCATCGGGGACAGCACGACGATCAGGAAACGAGACCGGTCGAGCGCCTCGACGATCTTGCCCCACAAGTCAGGGCTGACTTCCAGATTGGTGTCGTCGCGAAACACTCGCAGCGCACGCAACTGACCCGGGCGCCGCCCAATCCGATGCAAACCCTTCTGAATCCCGCTGGCCACCGGACGGTCTCGATGCGTGTAGGACAGAAACGCGTCGTAAATCGACGGCTTCGAAGAGGAAGTTCTCCGCCTTGTGTTCGGTGATGGTCTGAAAACGATCCTCGGGCACTCCCAGACACTCGATCATCTTGTCGTACACGACATCTGCGATCGTTCGGCGGTATTCCGCCGACTTACCCTCGATGAGGTCGATTCGAGCGAGTGGCACGTTGCGTGTCCTTTCTCCGAGTTGAACAGAAACTGGACAACAAAAAGGCAAATCGCCGATGCGATTATGTCAAGAACTGTCAATACCGCCCGCGACACGTGGCGGTGCATACGCCCCCGATGAACCTGCGCCGATGGCGCTTGAGTTCGACCGTGCCTGCCAAGTTTGCGCCTGCCAAGCAGGTGTTCATCAAGGCGCGTCGGGCGGCACTGGCGCGTCCGGTGGAGGCGCTGCCGGGGCGGGCGGAGGCGCTGCTGGCGCTCGAGCCGGAGCTTGAGCTGGAGGAGGGTTTGGGATTGCCATGCACGCAAAAAAAGTCGCAGGGAGGCACTGGTTAGGCCCGAGCGGCGAGATGGATCCAAAGGCCAAGGCTGCTGCCGCCGCGGCGGCAAATGCTTGTTTCATTTTTCTACTTTCGGAACCCCGACGGCAAAACTACGCGTCAAGTTAGACCGTACGCTTTCGGCAGGTAGTCATAAGGCTATCTGCGAATGCGTTGGGAGGCGGGTGTACCGGATTCGGTCGGCCCGAGGTTCTGTAAGAATGTGATGTGAAACGCAGCACGATCCAATCATTCTGTGCCGAAACATACTTCAGATCCGGGGCACATATGAGCGCTGCTCCCTTACCCTCCGGGGGGTTCCCATGCGGATCCGCCGGGCGTGTTTACGCAACTGACCGGACCGCCCGTGTTCGAGACGGTGGCCGCGCCCGTCTGATCCGGGGCGCACGGCATGCCGATCGCAGGTCGCGTGTCCAGGCCGCTCGGAGTAGGAGTAGTCGTCGGCGGGGTCGAACGCGGCCGGGTTGTCTGCGGCACGGTTGTCTGCGCTGGTGCTGACGTGCTGGCGGACGCGGAGGTCGTCACGGGCGGCGAGGGTCTGATTGTGGTCGCCGGTGCCGGCGTGGTGACGATGGGTTGCGGGGTGGCGATCGGCGGTGCCGGGGGTGGGGCCGGCGGGGCTGGGGCGACCATCGCCGGTGGTGGGTTTGTGGGCTCGGCGGACGTGGGTTCGACACTTGTTGGCGTGTCGTCGGATTGAGAGGCCGAGCGCAGCGCTCTGACCCCTAAGAACCAAGCCAGCACCACGACCACGATCGTGCCGGCGAGCGCCGCCGTGTGCAGCAGCCGGCGACTGTGCGTGGCGTCATCGGCGATAGCGCGGGATGCAGCGGGTTGCGTGGACGGGATGGCAACGTCAGCGTCTGGCAGGACATCTGGCGGGGCGACCGCATCATCGCTTCGGGTGTCGAGAGGTGCGGGCGCCGCTGGTTTGGTCGTTGCCGTGCCGTCTGGCTCTGGCACGGCGAGGAAAGCGGACGTGGCGTGGACATGTGACCGTGTACCCCCGGTCGACTCAAGCGACTTGGCGAAGTCTCGACACCGCCGGAATCTGTCAACGGGGTCTGGGGCGAGCGCGCGGCCAAAGATCGCGTCGAAGTCGGTCAGGTCCGGTCTGATCTCACTTGGCCGCGGCGGTCGTTCGTTGAGTTGCTTGCTGATGACCACGGCGGGATTGAAGTGGGCAAACGGTGGTGATCCGGTCAACAGATGAAAAGCACTGCCCGCCAGTGCATATTGGTCAGCTCGGCCGTCGATCTCGTCGTCCATCAGCTGCTCGGGCGCGGTGTAGCTTGCGGTGCCGATGATCACGCGCGCGCGGGTCAGAGTATTGGTGTCGCCGTGGGGGCGCGCCACACCAAAGCCCGCCAACGCAATTCGCCGCAGGTCGGATGGCGATTTGCTGACCAGAATGCTGCCGGGATTCACGAAGCGGTGCAGGATCCCACGGTCGTGCAAGTAGTCCAGCGCGTCTGCGACCGCGGACACGATCTCTATCACCATCTTCGCCGGCATGCCATCGGGATGGTTGTCGCCCAGCAATTGAGCCGCGTCGGCGCCATCGACGTAGTCCGTCGAAAGCCACAGCTGGCCCTCGAACTCACCGCGATCGGTGATGCCGAGGATGTTCGGGTGCCATAGCGCTGCTGCCAGATCGGATTCCTGGATGAACTGTTCCCGGTAATCCAGGTCGGCTGAAACATCGGCCGGTATCAGCTGAAGCACCTGCTGGCGTGGAAGCCTCGGATGCTCGGCCAAATAGAGCTCACCGAACTCCCCGTATCGGAGTGGCCGAACAATGCTGAATCCAGCAGCCGTCGTTCCACTGGCCAGCGGCATGGGGAGGATCGTACAGACTGTCGGGTCAAGCCGAGGGTTCTAGTGCTGACCGGCGGCCACCCCATGCGGACCGGGTGAGAATGTCTGGGTGAGCGAACCTGGAAGCCACCAGACCAGCGCGGACCTTGCGCACCGGCTCCGCCGGATGTCGGGCCGCGACCCCCACGAGCCGCATCGGGTGGCGACTCCTTTGGAGCTGCTGTTCGACCTGACGTTCGTCATCGCCTTCGGCGTCGCCGCATCGGAATTCGCGCGCATGTTGGTCTCCGCTCACGTCGGCGCCGGGCTGGCCGGCTTCGCGTTCGCCACGTTTGGCGTCTGTTGGGCGTGGATCAATTTCAGTTGGTTCGCTTCGGCCTATGACACCGACGACTGGGTGTACCGCCTGACGACGATGCTGCAGATGGTGGGCGTCCTGGTTCTCGCATTGGGGATTCCGCAGGTGTTCTCATCGATAGCCGGTGGCGAGCACGTCGACAATCGGGTTCTGGTCGGCGGCTACGTGGTGATGCGCGTCGCCATGGTGATCCAGTGGCTGCGCGCCGCAAGGCAAGACCCGGATCGCCGGGCCGCGTGCCTGACATACGCGTCCGCTATTACCGCCGCGCAGGTCGGGTGGGTGATCATGGCGATCTTCAACAGTTCGTTGGGAGTCACCTCCATCTTGATTGCCTTGCTGATCGGGATCGAGCTGGTGGGTCCACTAATCGCCGAAAAGCGGATGGGCGGAACGCCGTGGCACGCGCGCCACATCGCCGAGCGCAATGGACTGCTCACGGTTATTGCGCTCGGTGAGGGTGTGGTGGGGACGGTTGCCGCACTGTCGGCGGTGGTCGCGGAGCAGGGTTGGACGATGGACGCCGTGCTGGTGGCGGTCGCCGGGACCGGTCTGACCTTCGGCATGTGGTGGGTCTATTTCGTGTTGCCGGCCGCTGATCTGCTCCACGCTCATCGTGAGCGCTCATTCGGCTACGGCTACCTACACATCGTGGTGTTCGGATCCATCGTCGCCACCGGTGCCGGGCTGCACGCGGCCGCCGAGTCCATCGAACACCGGTCGGCGATGACTTCGATTGGCACTGTCGTGGCAGTCGCGGTACCGGTCGGCGTCTATATCGGTGCCGTCTTCGGGACCTATCTGTTGCTGACCCGAGCCTGGGATGGTTTTTATGCGTCCGCCGTAATGATCACCCTGTTGGTGTTGGGTGCGGCGGTGGGGCTTGCGTCTGCAGGCGTTTCAACCCCGGTGTGCCTGCTGGTCGTCATGGCAGCGCCGGCGGCGGCCGTCGCCAGTTTCGAATTGCTCGGGCATCGGCATACAGCGGACGCATTGGCCAAGAGTGTGCGATCAACCGGCGACCGATCTTGATGCAGATGTGACGAGTAGCTTTGATGTGGTAATTGATGCATTTGTCCTACTCTGTGACTCGTGTCAGTGTCTCGGCGCGACTGGCTCAAATTCGCGGCCGCAGGTATGTCTCCGATCGCCGGCCCGGGGCGTCACGCATGCCAAGCGCGGTTGGCAGCTGCATATGGCCGCAGGTGGCCCCGCCAACGTGCCCGTCTACGCCTCGATCGACGACGACCCTTCCTACGAGCAATACAAGCAGCAGGTCGCGCCCTACCTGCGGGGCTGGGAGTCGGTCGTTGGCCACCAGCGGACCGGCGTCTACGGCAACTCAAAAACAATCGAGTGGGCGCTGCAGGACGGCCTGGGCTGCTACTTCTGGCAGCACAACTGGGGCTCGCCGGGAGGCCGCACCCATCCCGCAGCGCACCTGCATCAAGTCGAGATCGACAAGCGCCACGTCGGCGGTGTCGGGGTAGACATCAACAACATCCACGGGCCGCAATTCGGCCAGTGGGCCTGAGCTGACTCGCGGGTAAGTTTCCAGCAAACTCCTGCCGACCGGTCCGGCGGCCCGATTTGCGTCAGTCATACCGCGACGTCCCACCAGCCGTGGACAGTGGCGCTCGATGATGCGAAGATTTTCAAGATAACGATTGCATAACAATACTGCCTTGATCTGCGCAGTTATAGCTACTCGACCGTAACCACCTGCACGCAGCAGGTTTGTTCGCGACGCTGTCAGCTGCCGTCGCGCGGACTGTTACCCAGCCCACCGTTACTCGCGCGTAGAACTCACCAGTAACCAAATTGCGCCGGAAACTCCCAGGTTTCTTATGACAATCTTAGTGCAACCGCGAACGCCCCCGTGGGCTTGGCCCGCCGAAGGCGGGTCGGTGGAGACGTGGCCGGTTCGACGGGGGCTGAATCGGTTGTTGGACGGCATTTACGGGGCAGCGCGGCTCTGGCACGCAGGTGACGGATAGCGCTTTTAGGGAGATACGCACGTGACGATCTACGAGCACCACCGAGTGTCCGCTGACCACGACGGGTTGACCGCGCAGGCCACGCAGGGCACTCATGCGCTGGTCGATCGTCTCGCCGCCGGCGAGGCCTACGCCGTCGCGTTCGGTGGGCAAGGCAGCGCGTGGCTGGAGACGCTGGAAGAGCTGGTGTCGTCGGCAGGCATCGAATCCGAGCTGGCGACGCTGGTCGGCGAGGTGGACCTGCTGCTCGAGCCCATCGCCAAGGAGCTCGTCGTGGTGCGGCC
The DNA here is from genome assembly GCA_963833915.1 of uncultured Actinomycetota bacterium. Lineage (GTDB taxonomy): Bacteria > Actinomycetota > Actinomycetes > Mycobacteriales > Mycobacteriaceae > Mycobacterium. The sequence continues at coordinate 13,017 of CAWHZO010000012.1, read as the reverse complement.
CATCGGCTTTGAGCCGCTGCGCTGGGTACGCGCGCTGGCTGCCGAAGACCCGGTTCCGTCCGCCAAACAACTCACCTCGGCCGCGGTCTCGGTGCCCGGCGTCCTGCTGACCCAGATCGCCGCGGTGCGCACCCTGGCGCGGCAAGGCATGGACCTGAGGGCCACCCCGCCGGTGGCCGTCGTTGGACACTCCCAAGGCGTACTGGCCGTGGAGGCCCTGAAAGCCGCCGGCGACCGCGATATTGAGCTGCTGGCCCTGGCGCAGCTGATCGGTGCCGCCGGCACGCTGGTGGCCCGCCGGCGAGGAATCTCTGTTCTCGGTGATCGCTCGCCGATGGTGTCGGTCAGCAACGCCGACCCCGAGCGCATCTACCGGCTACTCGAAGACTTCGCTCAAGACGTTCGCACCGTGCTGCCGCCCGTCTTGTCGATCCGCAACGGCCGACGCTCGGTCGTCATCACCGGAACCCCCGAGCAACTGTCTCGGTTCGAGCTGTACTGCAAGCAGATCTCGGAGAAGGAAGAAGCCGACCGCAAAAACAAGATCCGCGGCGGCGACGTCTTCGCACCGGCCTTCGACGCGGTCCAGGTCGAAGTGGGCTTCCACACGCCGCGGCTCGCCGCCAGCATCGACATCGTCGGCGACTGGGCCGAGAAGGTCGGCCTCGACGTCGGATTAGCGCGCGCGATGGCGGAGGCCATCCTGGTCCAGCCGGTCGATTGGGTCGACGAGGTGATCAGAGTCCACGAGGCAGGCGCCCGCTGGATTCTCGACCTGGGCCCCGGCGACATCCTGACCCGCCTGACCGCGCCGGTCATCCGCGGACTCGGCGTCGGGATCGTGCCCGCGGCGACCCGCGGCGGCCAGCGCAACCTCTTCACCGTCGGCGCTGTTCCCGAGGTGGCCCGACCATGGTCGAGCTATGCCCCGTCGGTGGTCAACCTGCCCGACGGCCGGGTCAAACTCTCCACGAAGTTCACCCGGCTGACCGGCCGCTCACCGATCCTGCTGGCCGGGATGACCCCGACCACCGTCGACGCCAAGATCGTCGCCGCGGCGGCCAACGCCGGGCACTGGGCCGAGCTCGCCGGCGGCGGGCAGGTCACCGAGCCGATCTTCAACCTGCGCACCGAGGAGCTCTCCGGGCTGCTCGAGCCCGGTCGCACCTACCAGTTCAACGCGCTGTTCCTCGACCCGTACCTGTGGAAGCTGCAGGTCGGCGGAAAACGGTTGGTGCAAAAGGCCCGCCAGTCCGGCGCGGCGATCGACGGCCTGGTCGTCAGTGCCGGCATTCCCGAGCTGGAAGAGGCCGTCGAGCTGATCGAGGAGCTCAACGAGATCGGCATCAGCCACGTGGTGTTCAAACCGGGCACCGTCGAGCAGATCCGCTCGGTCATCCGCATCGCCACTGAAGTCCCGACCAAGCCGGTCATCATGCACGTCGAGGGCGGACGGGCCGGCGGCCACCATTCCTGGGAAGACCTCGACGATCTGCTGCTGGCCACTTACTCGGAGTTGCGATCGCGATCCAACATCACCGTCTGCGTCGGCGGCGGCATCGGCACTCCCGAGCAGGCGGCCGAATACCTGTCCGGGCGCTGGGCACAGTCCTACGGTTTCCCGCTGATGCCCGTCGACGGCATTCTCGTGGGCACCGCGGCGATGGCGACCAAAGAGGCCACCACGTCGCCGTCGGTCAAGCGGATGCTGGTCGAGACGCAGGGCACCGACCAGTGGATCAGCGCCGGAAAAGCCCAGGGCGGCATGGCTTCCAGCCGCAGCCAGCTCGGCGCCGACATCCATGAGATGGACAACGCCGCGTCCCGCTGTGGCCGGCTGCTCGACGAGGTCGCCGGAGACGCCGAGGCCGTCGCGGCGCGTCGCGACGAGCTCATCGCCGCGATGGCCAACACCGCCAAGCCGTACTTCGGCGACGTCGGCGAGATGACCTACCTGCAATGGTTGCAGCGCTACGTCGAGCTGGCCATCGGCGACGGCGACAGCACGGCAGACACCGCCGCGCCGGGCAGCCCATGGCTGGCCGACACGTGGCGCGAACGGTTCGAGCAGATGCTGCAACGCGCCGAGGCGCGGCTGCACCCGCAAGACCACGGTCCGATCGACACGCTGTTCGCCAGTTCGGACGACGCCGGCACGCGACTGCTGGAGCACCCCGACCAGGCCGTCGCCGCGTTGCTCGCCCGCTACCCGGACGCCGAAACCGTCCAGCTGCACCCGGCCGATGTGCCGTTCTTCGTGACGCTGTGCAAGACGCTGGGCAAGCCGGTCAACTTCGTGCCGGTGATCGACAAGGACGTGCGCCGTTGGTGGCGAAGCGATTCGCTGTGGCAGGCGCACGACGCCCGCTACGACGCCGACCAGGTGTGCATCATCCCCGGCACCGCGGCGGTCGCGGGTATCACCCGCCTCGACGAACCTGTCGGCGAGCTGCTGGATCGCTTTGAGCAAGCCGCGATCGATGAGGTGCTCTCAACCGGAGCGACGCCGACGCCTGCCACCGCGCGGCGACAGGGCCGCGCCGACGTGCGCGGGCCCTTGGCCACCGTCCTCGACGCGCCAGATGTGTTGTGGGCCGGCCGCGTCGCAATCAACCCGGTGCACCGCATCGCCGATCCGGGTGAATGGCAGGTGCACGACGGACCCGAAGAGCCACGAGCCACCCACTCGTCCACCGGGGCGCGCCTGCAAACCGATGGCGACCAGGTTGTCTTGAGTGTGCCGATCGCCGGCGTGTGGATCGATATCCGATTCAGCGTGCCCGCCAGCACGATTGACGGCGGAATTCCGGTGATCCGCACCAAGGACGCGATCGAGGCCATGCGTTCGGTGCTCGCGATCGCCGCCGGTGCCGACGGCCCGGAGACGCTGCCCCGGGTGCACAACGGGACAGCCACCGTGACCGTGCAGTGGGACCCCGAGCGGGTGGCCGACCACACCGGGGTCACTGCCACCTTCGCCACGCTGCTGGCGCCGACCCTCACCACCGTGCCCGACGCTCTGGTCGGGCGGTGCTGGCCGGCGGTCTTCGCGGCCATCGGTTCCGCGGTCACCGGCGCAGGCGTCCCCGTTGTAGAAGGCCTGCTGAGTCTGGTGCATTTGGACCATGCCGCTCACCTGGTCGCCGCACTGCCGACCGTGCCGGCCGAATTGACTGTCACCGCAACGGCTTCGGTCGCCACCGATAGCGAGGTCGGCAGAGTCGTCCCGATCTCGGTGACGGTTGCCGCAGCGGACCGCACGGTGCTTGCCACCCTGGAGGAGCGGTTCGCGATTCGTGGCCGCACCGGCGCCGCCGAGTTGACCGACCCGCCGCGGGCCGGTGGCGCGGTCTCCGAGAACGCCACCGACACCCCACGGCGTCGCAGGCGGGACGTCACGCTTACCGCGCCGGTCGACATGCGGCCGTTCGCGGTGGTGTCGGGCGATCACAACCCGATTCACACCGATCGGGCCGCTGCACTGCTGGCCGGTCTGGATTCGCCGATCGTGCACGGAATGTGGTTGTCGGCCGCGGCGCAACATGTGGTGACCGCCACCGACGGCCAGGCCCGACCTCCGGCCCGGTTGGTCGGCTGGACGGCCCGCTTCCTGGGCATGGTACGTCCCGGTGACGAGGTTGACTTCCGCGTTGATCGGGTCGGAATCGACCAGGGCGCAGAGGTTTTGGAGGTCGCTGCCCGAATCGGTTCGGACCTGGTGATGTCGGCGACGGCGCGGCTGACCGCGCCCAAGACGGTCTATGCGTTCCCGGGCCAGGGCATTCAGCACAAGGGCATGGGCATGGAAGTCCGGGCGCGCTCCAAGGCCGCCCGCAAAGTGTGGGACGACGCCGACAAGTACACCCGCGGAACACTGGGCTTCTCGATACTGCACGTGGTGCGGGACAACCCGACCAGCCTGATCGCCAGCGGGGTGCACTACCAACACCCCGAGGGCGTGTTGTACCTGACCCAGTTCACCCAGGTCGCGATGGCGACGGTGGCCGCCGCTCAAGTCGCCGAGATGCGAGAGCAGGGTGCATTCGTCGAGGACGCGATCGCCTGCGGTCACTCCGTTGGCGAGTACACCGCGCTGGCCTGTGTGAGCGACGTCTACGGGCTGGAAGGGTTGCTGGAGACGGTCTTTGAGCGCGGATCCAAAATGCACGACATCGTCCCGCGCGACGAGCTGGGCCGCTCCAACTACCGGCTGGCCGCGATCCGCCCGTCGCAGATCGATCTCGACGACGCGGACGTGCCCGGGTTTGTCGAGGAGGTCTCGCAACGCACCGGAGAGTTCCTGCAGATCGTGAACTTCAACCTGCGCGGCTCGCAGTACGCGATCGCCGGCACGGTGCGCGGTCTGGAGGCGCTGGAGGAAGAGGTGGAGCGGCGGCGTGAACTCGTCGGCGGTCGGCGGTCGTTCATTCTGGTACCGGGCATCGACGTGCCGTTCCACTCCGAGGTGCTGCGGGTCGGTGTGGCCGACTTCCGACGGTCGCTGGAACGGGTCATGCCGCGCGACAAGGATCCCGATCTGATCGTCGGGCGCTACGTCCCCAACCTGGTGCCGCGCCCCTTCAGCCTCGACCGCGACTTCATCCAGGAGATCCGCGATCTGGTACCGGCCGAGCCGCTCGACGAGATCCTCGCCGACTACGACACCTGGCGCACCGAGCGGCCCCGGGAGATGGCGCGGACGGTCTTCATCGAGCTGCTGGCCTGGCAGTTCGCCAGCCCGGTGCGCTGGATCGAAACCCAGGACCTGCTGTTCACCGAAGTGGCGGCAGGTGGTCTGGGTGTGGAGCGGTTCGTCGAGATCGGCGTGAAGTCGGCGCCGACCGTCGCGGGCCTGGCCACCAACACCCTCAAGCTGCCCGAATATGCCCACAGCACAGTGGAAGTGCTCAACGCCGAGCGCGACGCGGCCGTGCTGTTCGCTACCGACACCGACCCCGAGCCCGAGGGAGAGCTCGAGGAGGCTCCGGATTCCGCCGCAGAGGCGGCGGAAGGTGCGCCCAGCCCCAATGTCGCACCAGCCGTCGCTCCGGCTGCCGCCGTAGCACCGTCGGGTGCTCCGAGGCCCGACGACATTGCGTTCGATGCCGCCGACGCAACGCTGGCGCTGATCGCGTTGTCGGCCAAGATGCGTATCGATCAGATCGAGGAACTGGACTCCATCGAGTCCATCACCGACGGCGCCTCGTCGCGGCGCAACCAATTGCTGGTCGACCTGGGTTCCGAGCTGAACCTGGGCGCCATCGACGGCGCCGCCGAAGCCGATCTGGCCGGGCTGCGGTTGCAGGTCACCAAGCTGGCGCGCACCTATAAGCCTTACGGGCCAGTGCTTTCCGACGCGATCAATGACCAGCTGCGCACGGTTTTGGGTCCGTCCGGTAAGCGGCCCGCGGCGATCGCCGAGCGGGTGACGAAGACCTGGGAGCTGGGCCAAGGATGGGTTAAACACGTCACCGTCGAGGTCGCGCTCGGGACCCGCGAGGGCACCAGCGTTCGTGGCGGCGCCATGGGCAACCTGCACGAGGGCGCTCTGGCTGACGCCGCCGCCGTCGACAGCGTCATCGACGCCGCGGTCGCGGCGGTGGCCGCACGCCGCGGGCTCGCGGTGGCGCTGCCGTCGACCGGTGGTGGCGGCGGTGCGACCGTCGACGCGGCCGCGCTGAGTGAGTTCACCGAGCAGATCACCGGCCGGGACGGGGTGCTCGCCTCGGCGGCCCGCCTGGTGCTGGGCCAGCTGGGGCTGGACGACCAGGTCAGCGTGCCGCCGGCCGCGACCGATGCCGAGCTGATCGACTTGGTCACCACCGAACTCGGCGCGGACTGGCCCCGGCTGGTTGCGCCGGTATTCGACGGCAAGAAGGCCGTGGTGTTCGACGACCGGTGGGCCAGCGCTCGCGAAGACCTGGTCAAGCTGTGGCTGGTCGACGACGACGAGGCCAATGCCGAGTGGGCGCGGCTGTCGGAGCGGTTCGAGGGCGCCGGCAATGTGGTGGCGACTCAGGCGACCTGGTGGCAGGGCAAGGCGCTGGCAGCCGGACGGCAGATCCACGCTTCGCTGTACGGCCGGATCGCTGCCGGTGCGGAGAACCCGGACAGCGGCCACTACTGCGACGAGGTCGCGGTGGTGACCGGTGCATCGAAGGGCTCGATCGCCGCCTCAGTGGTCGGACGGCTACTCGACGGCGGTGCCACCGTCATCGCGACGACGTCGAAGCTCGATGACGAGCGGCTGGCTTTCTACCGGACGCTTTACCGCGACCACGCCCGCTTCGGCGCCTCCTTGTGGGTGGTGGCGGCCAACATGGCGTCCTACTCCGACATCGACGCACTCGCCGAATGGATCGGCAATGAGCAGACGGAAAGCCTTGGTCCGCAGTCGATTCACATCAAGGACGCGCAGACCCCGACGCTGCTGTTCCCGTTTGCGGCACCGCGAGTGGTCGGCGACTTGTCCGAGGCCGGTTCGCGCTCGGAGATGGAAATGAAGGTGTTGCTGTGGGCGGTGCAGCGGCTGATCGGCGGCTTGTCCAGAATCGGCGCCGAACGCGACATCGCCTCGCGGCTGCACGTGGTGCTGCCCGGCTCGCCCAACCGCGGCATGTTCGGCGGCGACGGCGCCTACGGTGAAGCCAAGTCGGCGCTGGATGCGGTGGTAACCCGGTGGGGAGCCGAGTCGTCGTGGGCTCAGCGAGTGAGTCTGGCGCATGCGTTGATCGGTTGGACCCGCGGCACCGGGCTGATGGGGCAGAACGACGCGATCGTCAGCGCCGTCGAAGAGGCCGGCGTGACAACGTATTCCACCGACGAGATGGCTGATCTGCTGCTTGGGCTCTGCGACATCGAGTCGAAGGCGGCCGCCGCCACCGCGCCGATCAAGGTGGACTTCACCGGCGGACTCGGTGACGTCGAGCTGGATATGGCCGAACTGGCCGCCAAGGCCCGCGAGGAGATCACCGCAGAAGCTGCCGTTGACGACGAGGCTGGAGCCGATGGGACCATCGCTGCGTTGCCGTCGCCCCCGCGCGGGTTCGTCCCGGCGCCGCCGCCGGTGTGGGACGACCTCGACGTCGACCCGTCCGAGTTGGTGGTCATCGTCGGCGGTGCCGAACTCGGCCCCTACGGCTCGTCGCGGACTCGCTTCGAGATGGAGGTCGACAACGAACTGTCGGCCGCCGGTGTGCTTGAGCTGGCATGGACCACCGGTCTGATCAAGTGGGAAGAAGACCCGACACCGGGCTGGTATGACACCGAATCCGGTGACCTAATCGACGAGGCGGAGCTGGTCGAGCGCTACCACGACGTGGTGGTCGAACGCGTCGGCATCCGTGAGTTCGTCAACGACGGCGCCATCGACCCTGACCACGCATCGCCGCTGCTGGTGAGCGTGTTCCTGGACAAGGACTTCACGTTCGTCGTCTCCTCGGAGGCCGACGCCCGCGGGTTCGCCCAGTTCGACACCGAGCACACGGTGGTTCGGCCGGTCCCCAATTCCAGCGACTGGCAGGTTACCCGCAAGGCGGGCACCGAGATTCGCGTGCCGCGCAAGATCAAACTGTCGCGGACAGTCGGCGCACAGATCCCCACCGGGTTCGACCCGACGGTGTTCGGCATCAGCCAGGACATGGCCAACTCGATCGACCGGGTGGCGCTGTGGAACATCGTCGCGACCGTCGACGCCTTCCTATCGTCGGGTTTCACGCCGACCGAGCTGATGCGATGGGTGCACCCGGGGTTGGTGGCCAGCACGCAGGGCACCGGCATGGGCGGCATGACGTCGATGCAGACGATGTATCACGGCAACCTGCTCGGCCGGAACAAGCCGAACGACATCCTGCAGGAAGTTCTGCCGAACGTCGTTGCCGCACACGTGGTTCAGTCCTACATCGGCAGCTACGGCGCGATGATCCACCCGGTCGGCGCGTGCGCCACAGCCGCGGTCTCAGTCGAGGAGGGCGTCGACAAGATTCGCCTCGGCAAGGCCGAGCTGGTGGTTGCCGGCGGCTTCGACGACCTGACGCTGGAAGCCATCATCGGCTTCGGCGATATGGCCGCCACCGCCGACACCGCCATGATGCGCGGGAAGGGCATCAGCGACGCGCGATTCTCCCGGCCCAACGACCGGCGCCGGCTCGGATTCCTGGAAGCGCAGGGGGGCGGCACCATCCTGCTGGCCCGCGGCGACCTCGCGTTCAAGATGGGTTTGCCGGTGCTGGCGGTTGTGGGCTACGCGCAGTCGTTCGCCGACGGTGTGCACACCTCGATCCCGGCCCCCGGCCTGGGCGCGCTGGGTGCCGGGCGTGGCGGCAAGGGTTCACCGCTGGCCCGCTCGCTGGCCAAGTTGGGTGTCGGCGCCGACGATGTCGCGGTGATCTCCAAGCACGATACCTCGACGCTGGCCAACGATCCCAACGAGACCGAACTGCATGAGCGGCTGGCCGATTCGCTCGGCCGGTCTCAGGGTGCGCCGCTGTTCATCGTGTCGCAGAAGAGCCTTACCGGGCACGCCAAGGGCGGCGCGGCGGTCTTCCAGATGATGGGGCTGTGCCAGATCCTGCGCGACGGGGTGATCCCGCCCAACCGCAGCCTGGATTGCGTCGACGACGAGCTCGCGAGCTCGTCGCACTTCGTCTGGGTACGCGACACGCTGCGGCTCGGCGGAAAGTTCCCGCTGAAGGCCGGGCTGGTGACCAGCCTCGGGTTCGGCCATGTGTCCGGCCTGGTCGCGCTGGTGCACCCGCAGGCATACCTGGCCACGCTGGATCTCGAGCAGCGCGCCGATTACCAGCGACGGGCCGATGCTCGTCTGCTGGCCGGGCAACGCCGGCTGGCCTCCGCGATCGCCGGCGGCCGCCCGATGTACGAGCGGCCCGCGGACCGTCGTTTCGACCACGAGGTGTCCGAGAAGCGGCAGGAAGCGGCGATGTTGCTCGATGAACACGCGCGGTTAGGCGAGGACGACGTCTACCTCCGGTGAGCATCCGATAGGTTCGCGAGCGCAGCGATGATGAGGCGCGGCGAGTATGAGCCGCGCCGGCGACGATGCAGAGCTAACCGATGAGGAGGAGCGGCGCCCATGGGGATCGTCGGAGTGGGGATAGACCTTGTCTCCATTACTGAGTTCGCCGAGCAGGTCGACCAGCCTGGAACGGTCTTCGCCGAAACCTTCACGCCCGGTGAGCGACGTGACGCCTCGGACAAGAGTTCGTCGGCCGCACGCCACCTGGCGGCGCGGTGGGCGGCCAAGGAGGCGGTGATCAAGGCCTGGTCCGGGTCGCGGTTTTCCCAGCGGCCGGTGCTGCGCGAAGACATCCACCGCGACATCGAGGTGATCACGGACATGTGGGGACGGCCGAAGGTGCGGCTGACCGGGGCCATCGCTGAACACCTGAAGGACGTGACGATCCACGTGTCATTGACGCACGAAGCCGACACCGCGGCCGCGGTGGCCATCCTGGAACTGCCGTAACGCGCCGCCTCGACGTCAGCCGTTACCGCTAGCCTCGTAACCATGAGCGATCTGGTCGAACGGGTGCGCGAGGTGCTGCCTTCGGTGCGCGACGATCTGGAGAATCTGGTGCGCATCCAGTCGGTGTGGGCCGACCCTGCCCGCCGCGATCAGGTGCATCGCAGCGCCCACGCTACGGCAGATCTGTTGTCGCAGGCGGGTTTTGGTGATGTGCAGATCGTCAGCGAGGGCGGTGCGCCCGCGGTCATCGCACGCCATGCCGCGCCGCCGGGAGCGCCCACCGTGCTGCTGTACGCCCACCACGACGTGCAGCCTGAGGGCGACCATGCCCAGTGGACGTCGCCTCCGTTCGAGCCGACCGAACGCGACGGCCGACTCTATGGGCGCGGCAGCGCCGACGACAAGGCGGGTATCGCAACGCATTTGGCGGCGTTTCGGGCACACGGCGGGTCGCCTCCGGTCGGGGTGACGGTGTTCGTCGAAGGCGAGGAGGAGTCCGGTTCGCCGTCGCTGGGCCGTCTGCTTGCCGCCCATCGTGACGCGCTGGCCGCCGATGTGATCGTCATCGCCGACTCGGACAACTGGAGCCCCGACGTCCCGGCGCTGACGGTATCGCTTCGCGGGCTGGCTGACTGCGTGGTCGAGGTCGCCACCCTTGACCACGGCCTGCACTCCGGCTTGTGGGGTGGCGTGGTCCCGGATGCGCTGTCGGCGCTGGTGCGCCTGCTGGCCAGCCTGCACGACGACGACGGCAATGTTGCGGTTGCCGGCCTACACGAAAGCACCGCCGCCGCAGTCGATTACCCCGCCGACCGGGTGCGGGCCGAATCTGGTCTGCTGGACGGGGTGAGCGAGATCGGTTCCGGCTGGGTGCCGCAGCGATTATGGGCCAAGCCGGCGATCACGGTGATCGGCATCGACACCACGTCGATTGGCGCATCGTCGAACACGCTGATCCCGCGCGCCCGGGCCAAAGTCAGCATGCGCGTTGCCCCCGGTGGCGACGCCGCCGCGCACCTCGACGCGCTGCGTGCCCACCTGGAAAGCCATGCGCCGTGGGGTGCACACGTGACGGTAACTCCCGGTGACGTCGGTCAGCCGTATGCCATCGATGCCACCGGCCCGGTCTACGACGCCGCCCGGGCGGCGTTCCGACAGGCATGGGGGGCCGAGCCGATCGACATGGGAATGGGCGGTTCGATCCCGTTCATCGCCGAGTTCGCCGCCGCGTTCCCGAAAGCGGCGATCCTGGTGACCGGTGTGGAAGATCCCGCGACGCAGGCGCACAGCGTCAATGAGAGCTTGGACCTGGGCGTGCTGGAACGGGCCGTGATTACCGAGGCGCTGCTGTTGGCGAATCTGGCCTGACCCCGATGGTAGCGACCTCAGCGGGACTCAGAACCAAGCCCTTGCCGCACTTCAGGTATGGCCGTGTGTACGGTCAGCTTTGCTGCGATGTTGTGGCCAGGAGCCTTCGAAAGGGGACGGGTGTGCCCGAACACCAGGGATTCTCGCATATCGATTTGACGGTCTCGGATTGCGAGGCGGCGGCTGCCTGGTGGCAGGACGTGATGGCTTCACGTTGGTAAACCGCTCCCGTGGCGAGACCTTCGAGGTCTGGAGCCTGATCCACCCCACGGGTGTAGCTGTGTCAGTCGTGGCTCACAACGTACCGCTGAGCGGGCCGTTTGACGAACGCCGGTCGGTCTTGATCGCCTAGGTTTCAAGGTTGCGAATCGAGACGAATTGAACCGATGGGTGACGCATTTGGACGCGAAGGGCGTATCGCATTCGGGAATCCTCGACAATGGGTTCGGACTCACGGTGGTCTTTCGCGATCCGGACAACATCCAACTCGATCTCTTCATGCACCCGGGTGCCGACGAACTGACGGGCGTGATGGGCGTATTTACTGAGGCCGATTCAGCGGATGCGCGTCGGTTGCTGAAAGGCTGAGCAGCAACGGACGAGACGAAGGTCAATGCCGATCAAGGCGCACGCAGCCGGGCCCCACGGTGGTCGACAAACCGGGTAGCGCAGTCAGCTTCCGGTTAGCTCGGCGCGTACATCGAGGAGTTCGTCGATGGGTTGTACCGAGCTTGTGGAGTGAGTTGTAGTGCGCTAGTCGTCGATGTGCATCGGTGGGTTTGAAGTAGGCAAGCCCCAAAGGGTTCTGGCCAGGGCCCATCAATTGGCAGTGCGTTCCGCCCGAGAGGGGGCTCTCGCTCGGGGTGAACTGCATCACGCAGCGTTGCCAGGTGCCGTCATCCTGGATGGGTCCATCGCACATCTTTTCAACGAGTCCTCCTCCGTACTGGCAGCCGGCGCTGGCCGGCGGCGCCGACGCAATCAGCGCACCAGCCGTCAGCGCGGTAGCCAGTGCGCCGACGATGTATTGCTTCATGGTTGTCTCCTTTGCATCGCCGCGGGGCGTGATGGTAACGCTTATGTGTTCGGTGTTTGCTGGAATTGAGGGGCGCGGGGGTCAGGAGGCTTTGCTAGCGCCGTTCGGAATCGAACATAAGTTACTGAATCGAACACTTTAAGTAATTTTGACTCAATGAACAACCATTTTCATTAACGATTGACCGGACTTAGTACCCGCCCCGGACCTGGTCGCTCTAAGACATCAGTACCAGAACTAAGTGGTACGAAAGTACCGCTCCTGCCGCCAAACCTGGCAACTATGCCAAATTGCACCGACTGCAATTTCTTGCATTCTGCAATATTCTTGAGTGACTCGATTTTTTGGTTGGCGCAAAGTTGCACACCGCTCCGCCGTTTCAACTTGAAACTCGCGAATGGGGCATGCCAGTTGTTCAACTTTTGAACACTAGCGTCCAAAAGAATGGAGGGTGAGTGTCCAAAAAATGACGGTCTACAGATCGACAGCGCGCCGCGGCATGCGCGTGCCGTAGACGGTCGTTTCTTGTTGACCGGAAGTGGAGAGGAACGGCGAACGTGTTGCCGTGCAATGCAAACGACTCAGCAAGGTGGTTGGCATAGGTGCCGTCCAACAAGTTGTCGCGGGGGCGATGCACCACAAGTGTTCCAGAAGCGTCGTCGTTAACAACCAGGAGTTCACCAGGGCAGCGAAGCAGCTTGCCCAAACCGGCCGGGCACCACCGCCCAGAATTTGCCCCGCCCCCGCGCATCATCACTCAGCCGCAGGCTCAACCAACTGTGAGATCCTCGTAGCTGCTCTAGCAGCTTACGGAAACGCGCATCATCGCGGCGCGCACGGCGCTGTCCGCGGCGGATGATGCGGTAGGCCATCAGCGCCTACGCCGAAACGACCTGCAGCAGCTGATGTCGTGGCGGCGCAGGCGACTGTCGCTGCGGACAAAATGTTGCTACCGATCCCTGTCAACAAACACATCGACGGGGTCGTTGACTTGCCCAACGATGGAATTACCTCGCACAGCGGTGAATCCGGTATCCGGTCCGGATCCCAACTGAGTGTCTGGAGTAAAGAGATATGGTCAGTTCACAAATCTCGGAGCCGCAACATGCGTCCGGCGATCAAGCCATAG
>CAWHZO010000011.1:0-93561 GCA_963833915.1 uncultured Actinomycetota bacterium | reverse complement strand
TACGTTGGACGAGATCTTCGCAGCTCAGGTGCCCGTAGAATGAGAGCACGCTATCGAGTATCGCCTTCTCGTCATCCGTAAGCGCCGCAGCATTGCCGCCCGGTATCGCGGCGACCGCGTACTGGCGCGATGGGCAGAGTAGACCTCCGAACAACCGGGCCATCACGCCAGGCCTCGACCGGCTCTGTGAACAGCGGCCGACCATCCCACACCATGCTCCAGACCTGTGCGTAGTAGACCAGTTTCTGCAGAGATTTCGCTCTCATCTGGCATTCATCAGGGCCGCCATTGGCGCGCAGGATGTACGCAGCGACGTCAAGTGACGTGGCCATCAGATCCATCCTCTCCGCAACGGTGTGTCGCTTATGTTGCGAGTATGACGTGTCTTCGGCGTCCCCGCACCATAACCCCAGGCTACAGCCTCATTGTGACAACGCTGGGACCTCTCAACTTGCGCTAGCCAACGCGGTGCTTGGGCAGGCCGCTAGTGGCCGGCCACCGGCCACCACCGACGGCAACGATTACCGGCCGATGCCGCTCAAGGTCGGCGACCCGCCTGCGCAGCGGCAGCGTGTGTAATCGAGATCCAGGTGTGAAATCGGGTGCCGGCTCGAACTCCGCCCATTTGAGATTCTCGGCCGCCGCGGTGAATGGCTCACCGGTTTCCCAGTCTGCAGGTAGCGGCATAATGCCTCCGCTCATTGTCGGCGTTCCATGCCGCGGTGCTGGCGCCCCGCGATGCGGTCGTGTGCTGCGCGTGTGCGCTTGGCTACTGGCACCTTCAACGGTAAAGGGCCGGGCGCCGCAAGGCTGTAACCCTCGCACGGCGCGAGTGGTTGCGGCGGTGAGCTAAAAGGGGACACGGTCCATATCCAGAAACACCGGATCGTTGCGGTCGAAATCCGACTCGGCCGAGAGCGGCGGCATGACCGCTTCGGCGCCGCCGTAGTCGCCGAGATCAACGACCAGGCTGCGAGCGAGGCGGCCACTAGACACGTCACGCCCGGCGCCTTATCCCACGCGAAGCCGCCGGCCAGATCGCGCTTCACGGCAGAGACTGCGCCATCGTTGAGCGCGGTTTGATTGGAATGGCTGAGCTGGCCGGCCGCGACGGCGTCCAAAAAGGCGCCGCAGGCCAGTACTAACTCGGTCGTGCTGCCCATTTTTGGCTCAATGCCGATCGCTTCCAAGCTGGGCTTTATCACGGCTGCGGCGCTGCGGCTATCTATCGCGACTTCGTCTGGGTCCCAATCGATCACGATATCGGCGCACTTCTCGACGACGTCGGCGCTGGTCGAGAGGTGGTCGTAGGGTCCAATCTCGATGTGGATCTTGCCGTCCACCGTCCGCTGTGCGGCTGCGATGACCCACGTCTTACGGTCAGTGCTGCGGTCCACTCCGACGCCGATCGGGCCGACGAGCTCGGGCGGCGTGGTGGCGGCCATTGATGCCCAGACTTCGGCGCTGATGACGGAGCCGGTTTCCGACTCGTCCGGCGGCCACGATCCTTGCCCCAGGACATCTGCATTGAACAAGGCTCGGGCATCCGGTGTTGTTGCCTTCGCCAGCATCCGGCGCACGTCGCGTTCCTTTTGAATCACGCCATAGCTCGGGCTTGCCAGCCGCCACGTTTCGGGATCATCCCGTGGTGAGTCCGCCGGCGCAGACCACTCTGCGAAGTAGAGTCCGCTTGCCGCTGCTGGCCGAGGCGCCGAAGGTCGCTGAGCACTTTGCAGTCCGGATGCTTTTCCCAGACGGCCGGCGTGCTGGCGTAGATGGTTTGGGCGTTCGGCGACGACAGCTGCGCTCCGGTCAGTGCAGCGACTTCGGCATCTGTGAGCGAATACGCCTCATCGAAGATGACCAAATCGACTGCGTCCATGCCTCTTCCGAGGTCGCCCGAGCGCACACCGAGCGCCACGATGGCGCCCGACTTGAGTTCAATCACAGCGCGGCTACTTGAGCTCGTGGGATCTTTTAGCAGGCGCCGCTGTAGCGATGGGCGCGATTCAATGATGGCCTTGAGACGCTTATAGACGGCCTCCGCGGTGACCCAGCGTTGCGCCGAGTAGACGATGCGCTCATTGAGGACAAAGAGCCCGAGCAGGATTCGCAAGATAAGGATAAAACTTTTCCCACTCTGTCTCGTGGTCAGAATCAGGGCGTCCGCGTGGCTCCATAGCCCATCAGGACGGCGCGAGAGGATCTTTCGCAGCGACAACCATTGCCACGGAAACGGCCGTACGCCGACACGGGCGCCGAGCTTGGCGGCGCGGTCACCGTCGGTTTCGTCGCCGTCGAACGATGATTGGTCAGCGGGCTCCTGGCGGCCGATGAGCCGCGGCGGGGCACTAACCCAGGTGGGCCACTCTGTTTCGGCGTCGTCGTCACAGATCGGCGAGGTCATCTTCGTCGTCCGGGCCGATCGCAATGCCGGCTCGCTGCCGGTGGATCTCGTAGAGCAAGCCGCGGAGGCAGGTCGCTTGCGAACGGGCTTCCTGCAGCGCGCTATCCACGCGAATCTCTAGCTGCTTGTCCCTGCCCAGCCGCAGCGACAGCCACGCCGATTTGTCGCCGGACAGTACCGCGTCGAGGCGTTCAAGTCTGTCGGCGATGCGTGAGGCCTCGACGACCATGACCTCAATGCGGTACGGGTCACCCTCGCGGCTGAGATCAGCGACGAGGCGCTCGCCGGCAGTCGGCTTGGCCACCCGTGCCTGGCGTTTGCGTGGTGCTGCAGTGGGCATCAGAACTTCCAATACATCGGGCCGTCGTCATCGCCAGCCAACGCCCGTTCCTGGGCCGCCCAGAGCGCTCTGAATGCCGCTAGCGGGTCACGGAATTGATCGGGCTCATCCGACAGGCCGGAAAGCATCTGCTGCGCGTACACGGCTTCGTCGTTGTACATCGTTGCCTCCGTATTGAAGTTCACCACCGGGCGGGGCGCCCAGACCCCGAAAATGGCCAGGCAGCTCGCCGCCCGGTGGCCGTTACCGTGCCGCATCTCCAAGGACGACACGGGCGTCTTGGGTCTTTACATGACCACGGACTCGGAACTCTTCATCATCGGCGTCAGTCGCTGTCCCGGACAGTTGTTTCTGGCGCTTGACGGCCGCCGCAATCACAGTGTTCGAGTAGCGAATCGATTTCGACGTAGAGCCGCTCGAGCCGCCGGCGCACCCGCGGTGGTTGGCACCCGTAGGGTGCCAGCGTTGCAACGCATTCGTCCACCGCGCCGCTGTCCGCGGGGCCTGCATCCGGTGTGTCCTCGTCAGCGTCGAGGTCGATCAGCTCGGCAGGCGCATCCGCCGCGGCCGTAATAGGGTCCCGTGCGTCGGCGTCGATCTTTTCCACGAGTCCTTGCGCAGGAAGTGCGCCGCCTGCTGGGGCTTAGGTAGCCGAGCAGGTCGCCCTGGATAGCAATGTCGGTTGAGGCCATCGAGGCCCCCGGCGACGACCAGCGCCGACGTAACGCGGTACCTAGGCACGAAAACGGCGTCCGTGGTGCCCATTGGATGCATCTGTGCCGCGATCGCGCTGTACCAAATGACATGTCCGCAACTCCTTTAAATCGGTATCGCGCGGTTGTTCGGCTTTTCCCGGGAACTCGCCTGTCTTAGTGTTGAATTCGTACGGATCGTCGGGCGATGGGATGAAGTATTGATCGCCTGCAGGTGGCCGCGGGACTCCGGCTGAAAACCTCGGGCCGAGTGCGTGCGAGAAGGCGTCATAGCGCTGCTGTCGGGTGTAGTCCGCCGGGTTGGTGCCCTTCTTGATCAAAATCGGGCGCGGCACATCGGGCAACGGAAGTCCGAGGTCGTCGAGACGGGAGCCGGCGCAGGGGGTGGCGCCGCACCGCCGCCCACAACAGTGGGCCTGTCGTCTGACGCGGCCACCGTCGCGTCAATCGCGCTCTTGTCGGCGGCCTGCAATCGGACTTCCCGGACGGCCCGCTTGCTCGCCTCGACGAGATCGCGGCGGGCGCGGACAGCCCCTGCGAGCGTGTCGTCATCGACAGTGGGGGACACTCCGACCGCCGCGGCGATCGTGCGCCGGGATCCGCAGCGCCTTCGCGGCGCTCGTGATCGCGTCCTCGTCGGCGCCGGGGTCCAACCCCAGTTCTGCAGCCAACTTTGCGCGGAAAGCATCGTTCATCAAGCCACTTCTCCTTTACGTTCCAACCGATCCCGCTGAAATTCCTTCAGCTCGCTTAGCCTGATCACCCACTCCCGGCCGCTTCTTGGCCGAGTTTCCCGTTGCGGCAGTGGAGAAGGACCGTTGTCCGTTCGATCCCCAGCATCTCCGCGGCGGAAGTGGTGTCCAGCAGTACATCTGAATCCGAGTGTGGCACTTCCTGAGTCGGCAAGGAGTCGTCCTCGCACCGGTGCGATCCGAGCACCGCCTGCACCCCCGCGGCGAGCTGTGCGCGAACTCGATGGAGCCTTTCCGACAGCGGCGCGCCGCCTTGGCGCCGGTTGGACGCCTCGATGTAGTCGATCATCTTGACGAGGTATTCGGCGTCATCAGGGGGAAGCAGTATGGCGACGATAGGGCGGATCTCGTCGACGATGCGCTCGCCGTCGTCGCTACGGCTGGCGTTCATGGCTTTTCCGCCCTCGCCTGGTTCGACCGCGGCCACGATCTGACGGGCTAGGTCGAGCGCCTCGTCGCAATCGAGTAGAAAGAACAGCGAGCCCGCCATTCTCACCTTGACTAGCGGCTCTTCGCTCCACCGGATAGCCCATGCGCGGCCGACTAGGTCACCTTTCGCCAGCATTCGCACTGGTTTCTCCTTCGTTAGGGCGCCGTTTGGACGCCGAATGGGGCCGCGAGGGAGGGCGGGAAGGTAACCCTCCTGAGCTGCCCAAACGGGAAATTTGACAACACCCGTTTTCTTTTTTTGTTTGACTGTTGAGCCGTCGCGGCGAGGGGGGTGCCCCTGATAATTGTTTGCCCCCCGCCCATCCCCGCAGGTCAGAGCACCGAAGCGGTTTACCACAGCCAGCGCATGACCAATGGCATCAGTTCGACCGGCGTAGGTTTCGCGCGCGCTGGCCAACGACTCGTGTCTCTTGCGACTGCTCACGGCCATGCGAACGCCAGCCCTGTGCGATCCGGTTCGATGGGTTCGCTGTGCCCGGCGGCGATGACCGCGCGGAGACGGCCGCCCTCCCTGGTGTTGCAGCTGCCGCAGACCAATCTTGTTGCCAGGCTTTGCGGCCCGGCGACAGCTCTAGGGATCTCGTGATCGGCATGGAGCGGCTGTCCGTCATGATTGCGCGCTCGGTCGCGGTGCATCGGTCGGTCACAAAGCGGGCAAGGACTGCCATCCACATGGGCGCGCAGTAGCCTCTCGCGTTGCAACCGATGCCTGTTCCCTAGCCCCTTCAGGTGGGTCGCCCCACGGGGCTGCCGCTTAGCCATCGCCTGCCTCGATTGCCAGCTTGCACAACACCGCATCGCGCGCCGCCTCGACACTGCCGTGAGCAGCGATCAGTGCGTTGCCATAGCGCCCGACCAAATTGGCCAGCACAGCCACGCTCAGCGCGGGGCCGCCATCGACGATGGTGGCGACGCTGGCACCGACGAGCGCCTTGCGTTCTGCCGGGTCTTCAATCAGCGCCAGGACCGCCAGGTTGAGCGAAGCCGCCTTGACGACGGCGACGAGCTCAGGTGTGGGCGTCTGTCCGTCTGGCGGGAGTTCCTGTGGCTGCTGGGGGTGGTCGTCGGCGCTCATGCGGCTTGCCTTTGGCGCTGATGGCGTCGGCGTCGTGCATCGCGCTCGCATATCAGGCACTCGCGCCTGCCGCGGCGAATCCGAGTGTTCTCTGCGTCGTAGGGATGCCGTTTAGGACAATGGGTTTTGCGCGCTTTGTTGTGGGTGCCGTTGCGGACCGATGCACGTATGTTCGCGCTGCGAGTGTTCCAGGAAAGGTTTTCTAGCCGGTTGTCGTCGGAATGTCGTTACCGTGCAGGCATTCCATGCCAGGCGGGCAGCGACCGACGAACGCCTCTAGGACTAGGCGGTGTACCGATTTCGTCTTTCCGTCGAGATAAACCTGGGGATAGCCGCTCGTGCCGATACGGGGTTTCAATACGCACCCGAACGCCGATCGAGTGCGGTTTCCGTGGCCGATAGTGCGATCAAGCGACCGCACGTTGCCCAGGTCTGAAACTTCGTAAGTGCCTTCAAGTCCGACGACTGGCAACCATCGTTCGGCGAATAGGTCTAGCTGTTCGTCGCTCATGGCCGCCGCCGATGGCAGACGACATCGGTGGCCGGTGTCGGGCCGATGGGCTTGCCACAAGTCGGGCACTCGCGTACCACGGGCTCGGCTCGCGCAGTGACCAACACCGGCGTCTCTGGCTCAGACTGGTGCTGCGTCGCACTGTCGGCGGCTTGATTGTTCAGATGGCAGCCTAGCCGGCCTGGTCGACTGTCGAACATGCAAAAGCGGTAGCAATAGGGGCATCCGGTGAGCGTCGACACAGCGGTTGTGGGTTCGGCCGGCGGCGCCAGGTCTAGCGGTGTCGGCACAGCGGTGTCTGTCATGCGTTGATTTCCTTTCGGGGTTGGGTGTCATTGACGCGGCCGGCGACGACGCCGGTTGGACGTTTCTTGGTCGGCAAGCTGTCCAGCCACGCTTCGCAGCGCGCCAGCGACGGGCAGTGCTCACAGAGCGTGAGCGCCTGCGTGTGACGTGCCTCGACGACGTCGGCCGGCTCACGATCGGCGGCCGGGTCAAAGAGCGCGCTGTGATGCCTACAGCGCGCACCTGGCAGGCAAGGCGCGGCGCTGATGGCGTCGAGCAGCTGGTCGATCGCGCTCATGCGGTTTTCCCCTTCGGCTTGAGCCACTTACGACAGAAGGGGCACATACGCAGCGGCCAGCAGTGGCAGGCCGCTTGGACGTAGGCGGCGTTCATCGGGCGAAAATCAGGTCCGGTTCAACCGCTTCAGACGGTTCGGCCGGTTCAATGAGAGGGGTCCGAACAGACCGGCAGGCGACGTCGAACGATCGGGCGAAGTACCCGCGGACATGGTCTGCCGTCCGGTCTGAGTAGACGCCGAAATTCTTAACGAGCATCCGCCCAAGCCGCTGCGCGGTAAGACCCTTCGGGTATTTATCGGACGGACCCCATGAGTGTGGGAATTTGAAGACCAGCATCGAGATAAGGTCGGTAGTGGAGTGGAATGTTTTACCTTCCGTCCATACCTCGGCGATATTCCGCAGCAGCGTTACGTGAGGTTTCTCGTTCACAATCCCTTCTTCCGGTCTAGTTGCATCCGTTCCAAATCCAGTTCCACGAGATGATCAACAACGTCGGGCCATCTATCTCCGGCGGCCGTCGCCACCCGCTTCAGTGGTAACCACCGTTCTTTCGTGCGGGCTCTCACACCCTCTGGCAGTGATGGCCGTTCACCGCTTCGGACCTGGTCACGAACGGAATCCGCCCACACCGCCAGATCGCCGGCAATGACTTGCACTTCCTCTTCGATCAATTCCCAGTCGGAATCCTCAACGGTGCCATCGTGATCAGGCATGATCAGCACACGAATTGTTCGGGATAAGGTGTCGTCGGCAAGTCTTGGCTGATTACCAGCCATCGCGACGGGTGCGAAGGTAGACATCTCTGCCGTTTCCCAATTGCCACCCTTTGCGGGAACCAATACGGGACGGGTAGCGCCCTTTTTGTAGCCTGAATTGAGCACCGCGATAAGGTCATCAATTCCCGGTTTGTCTGGATTCAATGAACGGTCTGCCTCATCAATAAGCAGGGTGCGTATGCCATTTTCTAGAACCCGCGTGAGCATGGCGGAACTGCTGACGGTGGCCATCTGCAAGGGATGAGCACACAGCCACTGCAGATGTTCGAGCACTGTCGTCTTACCGGACTCCGGCACTGGCGACTCGATCAGCAGACGCGGCGTCGTGTAGGTCTCATTGACTAGGTGGGTGTGCGCGATCCACAGCGTCAGTAAGTCGAGATCCCTCGGGTACATCGGGCAGATGAACCTCGCGAGCCAGTCCCGCACCCGGTTCAGCACTACCCCTCTGTCCGAACCGGCCAAAGCGGTTGAAGCGTCCGAACCGGGTTCCACATCTGGTGGCGGCACGTCGGCGTAGGGGTCATCGGCATACCAGTCGCGCAGCTCGTCGGAGCGGTCAATGTCGGTCATGCGGTCAATCCCCACCGCTCGGCGACGATCTCGGCCGCAGCCCGGCCAGCGCCACCGCAATTCCACATGCCGCGCAGGGCAGTGACATTGGGCGCTGGCGTCAGGCCGTGACCGAGCAGATGATGCGCAGCAGCTTCATAGCCGGCGCTCGGCGGCTCGTACCACCATGGATCAGCGCGGCGCGAGTCCAGTACGGGCAGCCTCCATGACGCAGCACGGCGCATTCGGCACTGGGTGCCAGAATCAGTTAAACTGGTGGTGCGTGAAACGGAGTTCGGCTTGGTGGTGTGGTGACCGCTAAGACTGTTGATTGGCCCCTTCGGGGGCCTCTCTTCGTACATGGTGGTTCACGTCCTCGTCCCTCTGCGTGAGTTGAAGGTTCGTTCGAGCGGTTACAGCTGGTTTAGCTCGGCGATGATGACCTTGATCTGATCCGGTCTCAGTTGCGCCAGCACCGGGATGAGTGCCTGGATTGCACGGGTGACGTCACTGGCGCGATGGCTGCCGAGTGCCTGCCGGTGCTCTTTAAAACGGTCGTCGGCCGCCAGCTTCGCAATACGAGTGGTGACCCGAGTCAAGTCGTAGAGGGCATCCTCGAACTGACGCGGGAGCGGATTCCGCCGGGGCTTGGCCGGCGCAGCATTAGGTTGTGGCACAACGGGTTTCGGCTGCGGTCGCGGATAGGTCTTGCCGTCCTGACCGGTGATTTCGTCAGGTGCGTCAAATGACGCACCTCGGTCACGCCTGACGGTCGGCTCGCTTGCCCCGATAACGTCTGCGATAGCCCGGTTCGACATCCCCGTCTCGGCCAGCTCCGCAACGGCCTCGCGGCGCTTCGGTGTCGGCAGCTTCAAGCCGCCCAGTTCACACTCACACCACTCGGCCCACGAGCTGTAGGCCAGCGCAACCCAGATGCGCCCGTGATATGCACGGGCCACGTCTTCGGCTGGGAAGCTGTTGACCCACTGCCGGACACGGCTAGTTATCAGCTCGGCTTCATTGGATGTCAAGTCGGCAATGTCAATGCCATCCAACACGGCCAGTTCGCCGGGGACAGGTACGAGATCGGCGCTCATGCCGGGCATGGTCATTAGGCCACGCCGCCGGCTTCGAGCGCGTTGATGTACCCAACGAGCGCGGCCTCAGGTACCAGCCGACGTGAACCAATCTTGACGCTGCCCAGGCGGCCAGAGTCCATTTCGAGGTAGACCTTCGAGCGGCCGATCCGCAACCGCTCCATCACATCTTCAATGCTGTTTAGACGGGCCGTGATGGCGTCCGCTAGTTTTTCCATGAAACTCCTCCAGTTCTCTAGAACGCGACACGCTTATGCGCTACTGTGTTCGTTATGGAGCATAGCAGGACGTTCGTGGATACGACTCATAAAGTCTGGTCGTGTCGCAATGCCGAACGTTGACCAGGCGGCCAAAGCCTGGGAAATGGAGCTGTCCGGTCGGGTCGGCGCCGCGATCAAAGCCCGACGCAACGCGCTGAAGCTGACCGCGGTGGACCTTGCTGAGCGCACCAAGGCCCTGGGTTATCCCGTTAACCGCGTAGCCATTTCGAAGATTGAAGGCAACATTCGGGCCGGGAAGCTCGACGTCGCCGAGCTGTTCGCCCTGGCCGTGGCGCTAGAGATTCCGCCGGCGCTTTTGCTGTTCCCAACATTCCCCGACGGAGCGGTCGATGTGCTGCCGCGATCGGGTCCGGTGCCGACCCTCAAGGCCCGTGAGTGGATATGCGGCGACGCGCCCCTCCCGCTCCCGGTTCACGGTGACGGGGTGACTGGACAGATGGCCCGGCCGAACCAGGGCGTGGGGCTTGTCGGAGCAGTTGCATCACGGGCGGCGCTCGATGACCTTATTGTGAACTTGCGCCAGGACCCGGGATTGACACCTGACGCTGTCGAGTCGACTCGGCGGACGATCGAGTCGTTCGTAGAGCAGTTGTCTTCGCTGAAAACACAGATCGCCGAGGCGCAGAGTGCGCTGTGGGGTAACTCCACGGAGGGTGCAGATGCCTAGACAACAACTTCCACCACAGATAAAGAAGCTTGAGGTCCTTGACCGCAAGGCCGGGAAAACCGTTGTGCGCTACCAACTTACGCTTGACTCCGGTGAGAACCCGCTCACCGGCAATCGGCAGCAGGTGCGCCGCAGATACGCCACTGAGAAGCAGGCGCGCGATGCGCTGTCTGAGATTGGCGATCAGGCATCGAAGGGCACGTTCGTGGCACGGGCGGCACTGACCGTCGAGCAGATGTGCGTGGACTATCTGACTGGCCGGCACAACCTACGGCCGACGTCGTCCTCGAAGGTGGAATACGACCTCGGGCCGCTGCGGCAACGTCACGGCGACATGCTGGTGCAGCGATTAACGAAGGCCCATCTGGACACGCTGGTGTCCGAACTCGTGGCCGGTGGCACCAAAACCGCGAAGGGACGCACACGGCGCCCGTGGGCGGCGGTATCGGTCAATAAGGCCATAGACGCCTGGGCGATGGTGCTGGCCGACGCACATCAACAAGGTCTAGTGACGCGCAACGTCGGCGAACATGTCGCCCACGTCGCGGCGCGGCACAAGCAAGTCGACACCTACACCGAAGCCGAGGTAACCACGCTGCTGGCCGCAATCGCCGACAACCGGCTCGGCCACGCCTGGGAGCTGGCGCTGTCGGGTCTACGGCGCGGCGAGGTGGCCGGGCTGCGCTGGTGTGACATCGACCTGAATGCCAAGACGCTCAGCATCGTCAACAACCGAGTCTCGGCCGCTGGCACCACTGTGGAGAACGACCCAAAGTCGGCCGCGTCGCGGCGGACGCTGCCGTTGCCAGATCGGCTGGTGTCAGTACTGAAGGCGGCGAAGGCCCGGCAAGCTGCCGAGCGATTGGCACTCGGTGGCGGCATGTTCGCCTACGTCGTCAGCAATGAGTTCGGCGAGCCGTACTCGCCAGCGGCGCTGTCCCGATATTGGCGAGACGTGCGTGAAGGCCGCGGGCATCCGGCATATCAAGCTGCACGCCGCCCGGCATACCTGCGCCACGCGATGCACCTTCAGGGCGCCGCTTGGCGTGATCGCCGCATGGATAGGGCACAAAGACGCCAGTCTGACGATGCGCCTGTACGCGCATAGCCAAGATGATGCGCTGAAGGCCGCCGGAGCGACTTTGGACCGAGTTGTGACATCGACGTGGTGTAGCCGAACGCTGTCGAACAGTGTTGCCGCTGAAACGTGGAGCCGATGACGGGAATCGAACCCGCGTATTCAGCTTGGGAAGCTGATGTTCTGCCATTGAACTACATCGGCGCGGTGGTTATGACCTGCGGGAACTCCGATCAGCGAGCCTGGCCCCGGACTGAGTGTCACAGGATGTCACAACTCGGTCCAAACTCGCTCCGGCGTCCCGCAGTTCAGCAAACTGGCTGTGAGCATACAGCCGCATGGTGAGGCTGGCGTCCTTGTGTCCGATCCAGGTCGCGATCACCGCTACCGGCACGCCCTGCAGATGCATCAGGGTGGCGCAGGTATGCCGGGCGGCGTGCAGCTTGATGACGCGCAGCCCCGCCGCCTGCACCGTCTCACGCCAGTAGCGCGACAGCACACCCGCGCTCCGCGACATTTGCGAGCAACCAGCCCCTGGCGCTGCGCGTCCGCCAGCAGCCCATCTCCAGGTTCCAGTCGGCGATTTGGTCGATCCCTTGGATTCGCCCGATGTCCTTGAGCGCGTCGACGTTATGCGGAAGCTGTTGAAGTGGCGACCTTTATGCATCTCAGGGTCGACCCGCCGCGCGGGGCAGGGGGCAATCTAGATCTCCGCGATGTTCATGCCATCCGGTTGCATTTTTCGCGAAACGCACCATCGCATGAGGGGGATCCTTGGTGGCGTCGGGGGACGCTAGACATAATTCTCGTGCACGTAGTACCACCGCCACGTTTCTCCGAATTCCAGGGATTGGACGATCGGGTGGTCAGTGGCATGAAAGTGCGCGGCGGCGTGCCGCAGCGGTGACGAATCACAGCAGCCGACGTGTCCACAGGTGAGGCATAGCCGCAAATGCACCCACTGCGTGCCGAGCCGCAGACACTCTTCGCACCCCTTGTGGGTGCGCGGGCTCACGGATCTGATGGCGGTGACATCGGGATCCATGTCCGTCGATGTCATGAAAATGCCTCCTGACCGGTGTGTTCTCCTAGCGATTTATCGAGCCAATTTCGCAGCGACGCAACGGAAGCCGCGCCAGACTGGCGGGCCCAAACCTGCCCCTCGTCGATGAGCAGAAGCGTGGGCACCGCGCGAACGGTGAAGCGCGGCGCGCTCGCCGGAGCCTTATCGACGTCGACTTTGCCCAGTGTCAGCTGGATGGCGCGTTCGGCGGCGACGTCGTTTTCGATTGTTCCCTTCGGTTACTGTCTTGGAGCAGTTGCAGGGCGCGCTGGGCCACTTCTACGTCGGCGACGACGTCGAAAAATCTCGGCTCAAGCGCCGTGACGGTGGCGAAATCGCGCCGACCGCGCCGCATTGCGTACAAGAGCAGGCCGATCAGCGCTCCCAACGCGGCACCGAAGAGCAGGCCGTAGAACGCCAGCACCAGGCCGGCGATCAACGGCTGAATCCAGCTGAAGATGCCGAAGACCCAGCCGATCAGCGCTCCCACCAGGCCACCTGAGGTGGCGCCGCGCAGCGCTGCCACGCCATAGTTCATCCGTCCGGTGACCCGCTCAACCAACTGCACATCTCGGCCGACAATCGCCAGCCGGTTTACCGCGAACTGCCGATCGACGAGGTATTCCACCGTGCGCTCTGCGTCGGCGTAATTATCGAATGTGGCGATGGCCTGGCGCGCCGGCTGGTTCGGCCGGACCGCCGAGGTCACCGCGGGATCTTGAGTCATCTCGATACCTACGCGTTAACCGTTGCGCGGGGCGCGGAACCCGTTCGAACGGGCTGCCGTCCTTCGTCGGAGTGGCCGATCTGGACCTTGCGTGGCTTGCTCGCCTCCGAGACGGGGATTGCCAGGGTCAGCACACCTCGGTCGCATGCAGCGCTGAGATTGTCGGAATCGAGATTCTCACCGAGGAACAGTTGCCTGCGGAACTCGCCCTGCGGCCTTTCGTCCACGATGACCTCGTCGCCCTCTTGCCGGATGGGTTGGCGATGTGCGGTGATCTCGACGACGTTGCGTTCGACGGTTACATCGATATCGTTTGGGTCGGTGCCCGGAACGTCGATCGAAACGATGAATTGGTCGCCGCGCCGCAGCGCCTCCATCGGCAGCGTTCGTGCGGTGCGCGCGCCGGCCAAAGCCTGGTCGGCCAAGCGGTCAAGTTCGCGGAATGGGTCAAATCGCATCAACGTCATTGGCATCTCCTTGGTTTCGGTGTTCGCTACGGTGGAACCGTCGGCGGGCGGAAGTCCTCGTGCATCTGCCGGAACAAGCTCCGGATTTCACTGTGTCAACGTTGCGTCGTTAACGCGTGCGCCTAGCGGGTTGAAATTGTTCGCCACGATTCGTTCCGTCAGCACGACCGCTCGGATTGGGGGATGTGCCGCTGCACGCGAATGCCGCGTCGGTCACCGACCAGCCCCCGTATCCTCAAGCGCGCGTGCTAAGGCCGCAGGCGGCCGCCCGGAAACAGCATGGTCGGATTGAGTTTCTATTCTCGAGCGACCAATCCTTTTCGGGTTGAGCGACGCACCACGTCGGCAGCCTATAGTGGGTGTCGCTGCCTATGAGCCAGCGACTTCCTTTGCTGCGCTGCCCGTTTCGTAACGTCGTCGCGCGGGCAACACGGTCACCCGGGCCCAGGGATGATCGATCTCTTCTGCTGACGCTGGAGCAGGCCTCCGCGGTAGACGAGCGAATTCCTCGACAATGCTGCTATAGAAAGCGCGGAGATCCTGCGACGAGACCCGCTTACTACCCAGCATGCAAGCACCTGTTTCTCGCAGGGCTTGCATCGTCAGAAACGACGGGAGGCTTTTGCCCCGGGCAACCCCTGATTCGAGCAGCGTCCAGGTGCCAAGATAGATGACCCCGACCGGCTTTCCCGAAGTGATGAAGTCACACACGAACGAGACCACGATGTCGTTGCTGGAAAGCTGTTGGTGCTGCATCATCCCGGCCAGCAGGAGCAACGCGTCGTACTCGTCGACCGTTGCTTGCTCCACCGTCTGGTCGACGGGATACGTGCGGACCGGGTCGAGGTCGCTATTGAGCGATTCAATATGACCGGCTCTCAGCGACACCAGCTGCGTCTGTGCCCCTGCCTGTCGCGCCGCCTCGCCGGAGGTTTCCAATTCAATTTGCCCGACGCCGTCGGGGGCGAGTAGTGCGATTTTGAACCCTTGCAGACTCTCCGCCATCTCGGACTCCGTTCAACGAGGGACGTACGCGCGGATTTCCCGCTCATGCAACCGTCGCCCTTATGGACGTCGGTTTCCATCTCCCGCCAGCACAAATGTATTAAGCGGTGTTCACCCCGCTGTGACAACACTCGACATGTGTGCTGATCGGCTTGGCACGGTTAACGACACGTCGCCCGCCGGATCGAGCGGGCCCGCGACATGGCGGATTGCCACGCCTTCTCGCAGTATTTGCCGCGCGACTTGGCTCCGATTCAGTTCCATACGGGCACCCTTTTCCGGCGAGCTGTCTTTCTAAAGTGCACTGGTCCGGCGATTTGTCTTTCGCGCGATTGCTTTTGAGTAAATCCATCGGGCCGTGGAACGCGTGTTCCCACTAATAGTCATGTGGCCGATGGAGCCGCTGACTCAGCTGGAGATGCGGCTAGGGTCGATGATGACTCGACGAAATCGTCTCCAGGACAGTGCAATACGGCCAGAGTTCAGCGGCGGGTTGTCACAATGCCTCGCTCGACGGCGACGGGCGCAGGCCTCTCGTCACACGTCGCTGGGTGAGCGCCGGCACTATCCCCAACGGTTGCGCGCGAAGAGTACTAGAGCGTCGCAGGCCGGCAAGCGTGACCCACAGTGCGGATGCCTGATCCGGAGCCAGCGAATCATTCGAGGTGGCTCGGCTGCTAAGCCGCGGGACAATCGAGGGATGGCGAGTGAATACACAGCGGCGCCAACGGTGCCGACTCGTGTTCGGGTCGCCCTCTATGCGGTGAATTTCTTCATGGCCGACATGGAGGCTGGCATGGGTCCATTCCTGGGAGTGCTACTGCACAGCCGTGGCTGGAGCACCGGCGCCATCGGCGCAGTCATCACTTTGGGCGCCATTGTCGGCATGCTCACCGTCGCGCCCGCTGGTGCGCTAGTTGACGCCACCACCCACAAGCGTGCCTGCGCCATCGTCGTCGGTCTAGGCGCCGTGGCGGCCGCTGCGGTAATCCTGACGTCACGGCAGTTTTGGGTGATCGCCGGGGCCCAGGCCGTCATGTGTATTTCTGGGGCAACGATCGCACCCGCGCTGATTGGGATCACTCTTGGCGTGGTCGGCCAAGCAAGATTCACCAGTCAATACGGTCGCAACCAGGCATACAACCACGCCGGCAACATGGCGGGGGCCGCTATAGCCGGCATGCTGGGCTGGCGCTTCGGGTACGCCGCCGTGTTCTGGCTGGCGGCAGGGTTTGCGGCGGTCACGATAGTTGCCGTGCTGGCGATCCCCGCCGATCGGATCGACCACCGCCGCGCCCGCGGGGTGGCGCTTGCCGGCGATCAGGCCCGGGCCAAGTCGATGCGGTTAATCGTCAAGTCGCGGCCGCTGCTGGCGGTAGCCGCAGCAGTGACGCTGTTTCACTTGGGGAACGCAGCGATGCTGCCCCTCTATGGGCTGGCGGTGGTGGCTACAAACGCCAACCCGTTTACTACCGTGGCCAGTACCGTCGTCATCGCCCAGGCTGTGATGGTTCCCGCCTCGCTGGCAGCCATGAGAATTGCCCAAACCCGCGGTTACTGGCCGGCCATCTTGATCGCGTTCACCGCGTTGCCGGTCCGCGCCCTCATCGCCAGCAATGTCATCACCACCTGGGGAGTCATACCGGTGCAGGTCCTCGACGGCACCGGTGCCGGCATCTTGTCAGTCGCGGTGCCGGGGCTGGTAGCCCGGATACTTGACGGCACCGGGCACGTCAATGTCGGCCAGGGTGCAGTAATGGCTGCGCAAGGGCTCGGTGGTGCGCTGAGTCCGGTGCTCGGGGGATTTGCGGCTCAAACCTTCGGATTTCCAGCGGCTTTCGGGATGCTTGGGGGACTGTCGCTGGGCTCAATCATCATCTGGCTGGGTTGCGCCTCGATCCTGCGCCGCGCCGGCGGTGACGTAGCTCCGTAGCTAGGTACGGGCCCGCGGCCGTCTTGGCGCACTAGCGATAAATACGCGAGCGTTCTTGCCGTCCGATTTATTGGCCTATTAATCCGAGAAGCCGGACTCTATCTAGCGGGTCGTCCTCGGCGTCAAGGACGAATTAGCCATCGGGCCACCGTGTTTGATTCCGAGATCGGCGTCTAGCGGCCACGGATATGCCGCCGCAGGCCGACGAATCGGAGCCGCTTTCTTCGGTGATAACTTGCGGGTAGCCTTATGGGACACCGGCCGGGTTGCGCCTCGGAGTCCTTTTGGGGCACGGAGAGTTCGGCCGCCTCATTGGTTATGAGGGAGGTGGGGAATGTGCGGCTGGAACCCCTTCTAACGTCCACCCGGTGTAGTTGAATCGGGATTTCCCCAGACGCAAAGGACGACCCGCCTCACGCATAGTTATGGACACCGATCGGACGGTCAGTGGATCTGACGGTCTCGAGGTCGCGCCAGGTCTAGCGGCGCTCGCCCGGATTAACTTCGGCCCGCTCGACCCTGTGCAGATCCTAGCCGTGGCGACTAACAGCGCTGCGAGCCTAGCCTCCTGCCGCGTCGATGCCAGCTACCGTGCTGTCGAGGGAGAGATGGTGCTGTCCCCACCGTCGCAATCTGAGCGCCCAGAGCTGGAAGACAGACTGCTGCGATCGCGCTGGAGCGGCCGGATCGAGTTCCCCCAACGAGGTTGGGCGTGGGCGTTTCCACTACGTCATGCGAGCGCTATCTACGGGTGCCTTGTGCTGAGCGCCACCGCGAAGCCCACGCCGGACCAGTTCGTGCTGCTAGACCTGCTCGCACGACAGACCGGTGCCGCGCTGGCATGTGCCGAGCTACACCGACGCGACGTCCAACGGGCTATACAACTTGAGGAGTCAAACGAAAGGCTGACCTGCGCGGTGCAGCGGCTCGAGGCCCGGACATATGCGCACGAGCTTTTGGGGGCGGCACTGGCGGCGGGCGCGGGCGAGCAAGGCATTGCAGATGCACTTCATCGATTGACCGGACGCTCGGTTTGCATCGAAGACCGGTTCGGCAACCTTCGGGCATGGGCCGGGCCATCACGACCTCTCCGATACCCGAAGCCAACGTCGGATCAACGCGACCGTTTCCTGCATCTACTGTCTGCACAGGCTGGCCCCCTGCGCTCTGCCGATCGTGTGTCCATCTTGATACAGCCGCACGCGGAGATGCTCGGTGTACTCGCGCTCATTGACCCCGACGAAAGGGTCAATGAAGACCAGCTGTTCGCCCTGAGCTACGGCAGCAGTGTGGTGGGACTCGTGCTTTCTCATCAACGGAATCTCGCCGAACTGCAACTCAATCTGCGTCGCGAACTGATCGAGGACCTGCTGGCGGGCACCGACGACGACGGGGCCTACGCGCGTGCCGAGGCGCTTGGCTATGACTTGCGCCCGCCCCACTATGTGGTGGTGGTACGCAGCGGGCGCGGCGCCGACAACACCGCTATCGCCGCAGCCGGCCGTGCCGCAGCGAGGCTGCACCTGAATTATCTGCTGGGGCGCCAGGGAAATTTGATCGTCTTGCTCACCGATGGCCGTCCCGATCCTGATGCGCTGCACCGGGAGGTCAGTCGACAGCTTGGCCACTCAGCAAGTGCGATCGGCATCGGGTCGCGCTGCGATAACCCGAGTGATCTTCCCCAGTCCTTCCTCAGAGCCCGTCGCGCGCTCAACATCCGACTGAACTCAGGTACTCCCAAGGGAGCGTCGGCCTATGACGAGCTTGGTTTCTACCAATTGGTCGATGCGGCGCATAGTGCGGGTGCTGCCGATGAGTACGCCCGCCAATGGCTGGGTGTGCTGATCGACTACGACGCTGCGAAGAACTCCGATCTGGTGGGCACCTTGAGCCATTATCTGGAATGCGGCGGTAACTACGACGAGTCGGCTGCCACGCTGCATATTCACCGCAGCACCTTGCGGTATCGGCTCGGCCGCATCGCCGAGTTGACGGGTTTGGACCTCCGCGATATCGATACGCGCTTCAACCTGCATGCCGCGACACGAGCATGGCGCTTCCTTAGCCCGGACGCGTAGCGCGGTTGTTCGCTTGCGATCGTGCCGAGCATGATAAATGTATCGGTCCTCGCTAGCTTCTTGATATGAACGGTGGTTAGCTCATCGCTCGCCCAGCCGCTGAAAGTCTTTGGGTAGCTGGCTCAGGATGTCGTCGAACTCGCCGGGTGCCACGGCGTCACGAAGCGTCGCCATGACCGCCGCCACGGCACTTTCGGAAACAATAGACTTTCGTCGGGTGCGTTCAGCTACGCGATTGATGAACTCCTCGAAGCTGAACGCTTCGGCTTCTTCCGTCGTAGGAAGTAACGCGTCTTGCAAGGGTCCAGGCAGTTGGGCGGCCAGATCGCGGACCGCGCCGCCGTCGATACGATCAGCAAGCGTGGCCAGGGTGGCACGTGTCAGGTCGATCGCGTCGCCTTTAAACAAGCCGGCACGCTCGGCCACTAGCGCAATCAGTTGGTCGTATTGCATTCTGACTCGTCAGATTTCGACTGCTTGACATGGTGCTAGGAGGTCATGCGTCGGTGCATCAATCTGGCAGGCCGGATTCCGGCATTCGTAACCGACCCGTCAGGCCGTGAGGACGTCTTGTCGCTCCCGTTCGGTGAAGCGGCGCTCGCGATCATCGGACATGCGAAAGCTCGGCAAGACTGCTGTTGCTGCGTAACGATCAAACGTCAACACCATCAGTGCATTACGGTTCGTTGGTTCCCGCGGGGCAATCGCTACGAGCGCTTCTTGCTCCGCAAGGCCGGTGCGGTAATGAGGGTTAACTCCCAGAATGAGCCGATGATGTTGGAGTCTCTGAAGATTGGTCTGTTGGCGCCGCCATGGGCGGCGGTACCCCCGCCCGGCTATGGCGGCACCGAGTCGGTGGTCTGCCAACTGGCGCGTGGCTTGTGCGCGGCCGGACATGAGGTGACGCTGTATGCCACTGGCGACAGCACGGCACCCGTGCCGATCGTCTATGCCATGGCCACCGCGGATTGGGACCGCATCGGCCACGGCGAGGTGGAGTTGCCCCACGTGATGCACGGTTATGAGGCGCTCGCCGGTTGCGACGTCATCCATGATCACACCCTGATAGGGCCGGCCTGGGCTTTGGCGTCGGGGTACGAACGGGTGGTCACCACCTGCCATGGCCCTTTCCGTGGTGAACTGCGGGCGATCTATCGGCGCTACGGTAGGCGGTTGCCCGTTGTAGCGATTTCACACGACCAAGCCGCCCATGCTCCTGAGATCGCCGTGGATCGGGTCATTCATCACGGACTGGACCCCGACGAATACCCGATAGGCCGAGGCGGCGGCGACTACCTGTTGTTCCTCGGACGGATGACCCCGGACAAGGGTGTGCGCGAGGCCGTATTGGCTGCACGTGCCGCAAATGAGCGGTTGGTGATCGCCGCCAAGAGCCGAGAACCGGCCGAACAAGCTTATTTCACAGAACAGGTTATGCCGCTGCTTGCCGACAACATCGACGTTGTCGGTGAAGTGACCGGTGACGCCAAGCTGGCGCTACTGGGTGCGGCCAAGGCCCTGGTGAATCCGATTCAGTGGGCGGAACCTTTCGGCCTCGTGATGATCGAGGCGATGGCGTGCGGCACGCCGGTGATCGCCTGTCCCAACGGCGCCGCACCCGAAATCGTGGATACCGGCATTACCGGGTTTCTCTGCTCCGATCCCGCCGAATTGGTGGCTGCGATACACCGCGTCGACCAACTAGACCGTGGTGCCTGCCGCGCCGCCGTCATCCAACGCTTCTCCGCCACTCGAATGATCGCCGACCACCTCGCCCTTTACCAGGAGATGGTTACTCGATGACATTCTTCTACGGCGAAGAATGCGCGGCCAGCGCTTGGGCGTCGGGTGCGGGTCCACCCGTGACCGGCGGCGGCGGCGGCGATATCACGCTGCTAGAAGGTTCAACGTTCTGTATTTCCGCTACATCTGGTGACGTCTACCGCGACCGGCCACATGGACTGTTCGTCGCCGATACCCGAATGTTGTCCTGCTGGCAGCTTGCCATCGACGGCACGCCCGTACAAACCCTATCCACGGTAGAGGAGCCCACCGAACCCTACCGGGCGACCTTCATTGGTCGAACCCCGCCACGTCGATGGATGGCCGATAGCACCATGTTGGTCCTGCGCGACAGGTTCGTCGGGGACGGAATGCGCGAGGACGTTGCCTTGCGCAACCTCGGGCAGGAGCCGATCGGGGTTACCTTGAGCTTGGCCGTTGACACAGACTTCGCTGATCTGTTCGCCGTAAAAGAAGGCAGAATTCAGCCACCACACGGCCTCGCAGTCGATGTGGAGAAGGCATCAATAGCTTTCACGCTCGCCGGTCCTGACGACACCCGCAACGTCCAGATCACTGCCACCGGCGACCCGATCGTCACGCCCGGCATGTTCACATTCCGGATAGTGGTGCCGCAATGGTCGCAGTGGTCAACCTGCTTCGCTGTAGAGACCTCGATAGGAGGAAGGCGAATCAAGCTGCGGCACCGCTGTGGCGAACCGATCGATACCAGCGCGCCTGCGCAGCGACTGCAGGCATGGCGGCTGTCGAATCCGCGTATAACGACCGGAGATTCGGCGTTCGACTGTTCACTTGAGGTGGGGGCCCGCGACTTAGGCTCGCTACAGATCGAAGACCCGGCTCAGCCAGACTGTCCGATTCTCGCCGCTGGGGCGCCATGGTTCATGACGCTGTTCGGGCGAGATTCCCTATTGACTGCGTGGATGACTTTAGGTTTGGATCCGCGCTTGGCGTTGAACACATTACGTACCCTCGCCGGGCTTCAGGGGTCCCGGGTCGACCCCCTGACGGAGGAGGAGCCGGGGCGAATCCTGCACGAGGTTCGTCTCGGCAGGGAGGCGGCGTTAGCGCTGGGTGGAGGCAGCACGTATTACGGAACCGCGGACGCAACACCACTTTTCGTCATGCTGCTTGCCGAACTCGACCGATGGGGAGCTCTCCCTGATGCTGACCGAGCCCCGCTATTGGCGGCCGCCGACCGCGCCATGGCGTGGATTCTCCAGTACGGTGACGCCGATGGGGACGGTTTCTTGGAGTACCGCCGGCATACCGACCGCGGATTAGTCAATCAAGGCTGGAAAGACTCATTCGACGGCATCAACCACGCCGACGGGCATCTGGCCAGCCCGCCGATAGCCCTGTGCGAGGTACAGGGCTACGTATACGCAGCCTTTCAAGCCCGAGCGTTCCTCGCCGAGGGAGACGGTGACGGTGTCGCCGCCCAACAGTGGCGCAGTCGAGCTGCGAGGCTGAAAGCGGCGTTCAACCTGGCCTTTTGGATGCCCGAGCATCAGGCGTTCGCGTTGGCGCTCGACGGTGCTAAACATCAAGTCGACGCCATCGCGTCCAACATGGGGCACTGCCTGTGGACTGGCATCATCGACGACGATAAGGCCACCGCAGTGGCAGCGCATCTCGTTGGCCCCCGGTTGAACTCGGGCTTCGGTGTGCGCACGCTGGCCACGGACATGAACGCCTTCAACCCGGTGAGTTATCACAACGGCTCGGTGTGGCCGCACGACACTGCGATAGCCGTCGCAGGGTTAGCGAATTACGGCTTTGGTGAAGAGGCTCAACAGATTGCGCTGGGCCTCATCGATGCGTCCGGATACTTCGGTGGCCGGCTGCCTGAACTGTTCTGTGGGTTTTCCCGAGCTGACTTTTCGCGTCCCGTCCCTTACCCGACGTCGTGCTCGCCGCAGGCCTGGTCTGCTGCCTCATCCCGCATGGTGCTTCGCAGCCTGTTGCGATTCGACCCTGATATCCCCCACGGCAAGGTCCAGCTGTCTCCCCTGGTTCCCGATCGGCTACTACCGATGCGCCTGGAAAATGTTCCGCTTGCCGGTACGCGGGTGGAAATCACTGTCGAGGCAGACGGTGGCCTTGACGTCGGCGACCTTCCCGCGGGAGTTCGGCTGGTCACAGCCCATCCCGGGCATACGACAACTCGGACCGCAGCACAGCAGGACGATCAACGACACTGACGCGACGTAACTACGCATTCGCGTGCTCAGCTCTGCAGTCTTGTCCTTCCGCCCTTAATCCTTTCTGTGCCGACTGCGGTTGGCTCGCAGAGTCCGTTTAAAGTGACGGTTGCTTACAAAAACTCCTCATTGGGGGTGCATAGCTCCGTCTACAAGTCTGGTGGCAAGATCCCGCACCGGTGTATTGCTCTCTTGCGATATGCTTTTAAGCATTGCGAAGGCTTGAGAGGCGTCGACGCTGAAGCGTTCCATGATCATACCTTTCGCTTGGCCGATAATGTCGCGCGTAGCCAACGCCGCTTTGAATTGGTGTTCCCGTTGCTCATTGATAAGCGCAATCGCGGCATGATTGGCGAGCACCGCACACATGGCAGCCGATTGGACCGCGAACGGTTCGGGTTTGAATCCGAAAAGACTCAACGTAGCACCGGTGGTGCCGCGAACGTCCAATGGACAGGATAAAACACCGTGCACCCCTGCGCTTGTAGCAGATGGTGCAAATCGAGGCCATCGGAGATCATTGCGCAGATCTTCGCAGCGGATCGTTGTGTGTGCGATGATCGCGTCCAGGCAGGGGCCTTGACCGGCCGCTTGCTGAGCGCGGTCCAACTCGGCGGTCAGCTTCGAAGTTGCTGCGATCGAATTGAGATGGCCGTTCTCTATTACCGATAGTTTGGCGATATCCGCTCCCGGTACCAATGCTACCGCGGCAGAAATTACCTTGGTAAGCACGTCACGGGCACCCACACCACCAACGAATCCGCTGGCTAGTTCTGCGATCGTCGATGGAACCGCACTGTCGGGGCGCTCGCCATAAATCTGTGCCAGATCTGCGAAGCAACCTGATTCGACCCTGCCAAAGCCATTTCGGACCAAACCTAGTAACTCGTCGGCTCGAAAGCTTTGCTGCTCGGCTGGTTTCGTTTTACGCACTGCGCC
Organism: uncultured Actinomycetota bacterium; assembly: GCA_963833915.1. Classification (GTDB taxonomy): domain Bacteria; phylum Actinomycetota; class Actinomycetes; order Mycobacteriales; family Mycobacteriaceae; genus Mycobacterium. The sequence goes on along the minus strand of CAWHZO010000011.1, from coordinate 70,059 downwards.
CCCAAGTCGCCCGTAGCTCTACCTCGCTGCGGTACAACTATGCCAACCTGTTTGGGGTTATGACGTCGACCCAGTAGATCAGTAAAGTGGCAGCGCCATAGACCTCTCGGAGCCAGTAGTGTTGGGCCCCAGTCGGGAGTCAGCAGCCGCGGATGGGGCGCGACTTGAGAAATTGGCAACCCCTCGATGCGTCGCGTTGTTCGAGAAACTTGCGCTTCAATCTTCGGCAGCCACCAGCGGCGCGCTGAAGTCATCGTGGAGCGCTTCACGAGCCGAGACTGGCACTAGGACACCGCCCAGATTTCACCTCATGCGGGCCCGGGCCGCGGCAGCGGCAGCAGGGCTGCGATAGCCATCATCGCTATTGGGTATGACAACAAACGTGTGAGGACAGTCGACAGGTGGCAATGAGGGGACACTGATAGTGAGTAGCTACGACGCCTTCTCCGCTAATTGCGCTCGCCCTGCCGGTGTAGTGGCGACGACGGTAAACCGGACAGGTCAAGAACGCGTTCTGCATCACCTCGGCACGGTGACGTCTGCTTGGGCACCTCTGATCGACACGACGGATGCTGGCGAAGCGGCGGAGTTGCTGCGCCCTGCGTTCTTCCCTGTCGATATCACTCCGAGCGGTACGGACGCGTTGCGCATTCGAGTGAAGGCCGAGCAGCTATCGCTGCTTAGCGTCGGCTACCTCGACATGGGTGGTGAGGCGGTGATGCGGGCGGCAGACATGCCCAGCTATCAGATCGCCGTCGCCCTGTCGGGTCATACCGTGACCAAGTGGCCCGATCGGCACGGAACCACCGTCACCTCCCCCGGGTCGGCGACGGTTTTCATGCCCGGTAGGGACGTCGAGCAGACTTGGTCACACGATTGCGCTCAGCTGGGCATCAAGATCCCCTCGAGGGAGTTACGGCGCGAGCTGGAAATGTTGCTGGACCGGGCGGTAAATAAGCCCGTGGAGTTTGCTCGTCGGCTGGATCTGGCGACGACAGCGTCGTGCAGTTGGCTGAGCCTGGTAGGAGTCTTGGCTCGCGAGGCCGGTCGGGTTGACGGACTGCTCAGGCATCGACTTGCCATCGGAAACTTGCAGCGCCTGCTCATTCACAGTCTGTTGCTCACGCAGCCGCACAGTTACACCGACGCACTAAGCGATGAGGGCCGGCCGGCGTCCGAAGCGGTGGTGAAGGAGGCAATCGACTTAATGCGCGGCCACCCGGAATCGGTGTGGACCACCGCGGAACTCGCACGCGCGACAGGTGTCAGCGCCAGGGCGCTGCAGAAGGCGTTCGCAAGATCTGGCGAAGTGCCGCCCATGACATACCTGCGGCACATACGCCTGCACCGGGTGCGCGCCGAGCTAGGCGAGGAGTCTCGGACGCGGTCCTCTGCGGCCGTCACTGCGGTCGCGGGCCGGTGGGGGTTCGTGCATCTCGGTCGGTTTGCTCAGCAATACCGCCAACTGTTCGGGGAAGCACCGTCACAAACGCTTCGGCTGTCGAAGCGTTAACGGTTACGTTCCGCTTCGTCTACTGTCGGGAAGATTTCAAACCGCTCGATGAGGTCTGCGGCGGCGAGAGCGATCACGATCGGCGCGGTATGCGACGCCACCAAGCAAAATGAGATGTCGGCCTCGCCTGCCGACGCTGAGGCGCTGCCTAAGGCTTCGACAGCGGCGTTATCGACGGGCGTCGCGTCGGAGAGCTCTAGAACAAGCTGCGCGGGATCTCGCGCCAATTCGTCGGCCACAAGATCGTACAGCTGCGAGCTTGTTTCGCCATTCAAATCACCCGTAGCCCGCACAATAGTTGTGTTAGTGGCAAGTCGTTGCGCGATGCACGAGAACGACCTGCCCGGTTGCGTTTCCCCGTCACTCTTGCTGACTGACGTCACCTCTCGTGTGTTGTCGAACGAGTCAAGCAGGACACACCGCGTGTTGATATCCGTCGAGCGCCCTGGCGCTGTCCGAATCGCGCCGCGCCGAATCCCGCCAGCGGTGTCTCTGCCGGGCGGCCGGTCAGCAGCCAAGCAGGCCCGGTTCGTCCACGCGGCGGCACACCAGTGCGGCGGTCGCCGACTCCTACCAATTCCTCGACCTCCTCGACGTCGACGGTTGCGTTAATGGGCTGCGGCGGAAGGTGGCGCTGACCTTGGGCATACCCACTCTTCGTCAAGGGCCTCAGAGTGCTTGCATCTCCGCGACCTCACGGGCTGATCGCGTCGAGCGCCGCGTTGCGCCGCCCGCTGGTCAAGAGTCGTCGGTTGGTAGTTCTCACGGATCGCGGCAGACTTACACGGCCAGGATTCTGCAGTAGCGACTTGCGCGGACCGGCAGAGTCGTGTGGACGCTTCGAATCAGCTTGCGAAGCCGATGTTCTGCCATGAACTACATCGGCGAGGAAGCTTGCAGATGGCCAGCATCCGGCGCCACCTAGATCATCGACATCGGGAGCGGCAGGCGAGCGGATACGCTCGTCGCGTGCTGCTCTCCGATCGCGACCTCAGAGCCGAAATCGCCGCCGGGCGGTTGGGAATCGACCCGTTCGACGACACCCTGGTCCAGCCGTCCAGCGTGGACGTTCGCCTCGACAGCTTGTTCCGGGTGTTCAACAACGTCCGCTACACCCACATCGACCCCGCGCAGCAGCAAGACGAGCTGACCAGCCTGGTGGAACCGGCTGACGGAGAACCGTTTGTGCTGCATCCCGGAGAGTTCGTGCTCGGCTCCACGTTGGAGCTGTGCACCCTGCCGGAGGACTTGGCGGGCCGGCTGGAGGGCAAATCGTCGCTGGGACGTCTGGGCCTGCTGACCCACTCGACCGCCGGCTTCATCGATCCCGGCTTCAGCGGTCACATCACCCTGGAGCTTTCCAACGTCGCCAACCTACCGATCACACTGTGGCCGGGGATGAAGATCGGTCAGCTGTGCATCCTGCGGCTGACCAGCCCTGCCGAGCACCCCTACGGGAGCGCGCGAGCCGGATCGAAGTACCAGGGCCAACGCGGACCGACGCCGTCGCGCTCGTATCAAAACTTCATAAGGTCCACTTAACTTCGGCTGTAACGTTGCACAGCCTCCGCGACGACCATCTAGATACAGCGCCGGTCGCGGTGTCCTCCGCCTAAGCCGTGGCGCGCTGCGAAGGGTTTTGGAGGCGCGGTGGATATCGTGCTCGGGGTGTCGATGGCACCCACATCGGTCCGGATGCTGCTCGTGGAAGGCGAAAACGCCGACGGCGTCACGGTCGAGGACAACAACTTCGACATCGCCACCGACGACGATGCAGCAACCGTGAGCGCCGCCGATCAGGTGATCTCGGCGATCTTGGGCACCCGGGAGGGTGCCACGCAAGCCGGCCATGCACTGGCATCGACCGGCGTTACCTGGACCGATCCGGTGGATGCCGCCGCCCTGCGCGAGGCTCTGGCCACCCGCAAGATCGAAAACGTCATGCTGGTGTCGGCGTTCATGGCGGCTGCCGCACTGACGCAGATGGTCGGTAGCACGGTCGGCGACGCCCACACCGCCTTGCTGTTTCTCGAACCCGATACCGCGACGTTGGCCGTCGTCGACTCCGCCGACGGGTCCATCACCGATGTCCACAAAGAACTGATCTCCGACGCCGACACCGTTGCGGCGCTGGCCGGGATGGTGGCCGATTTAGACGCGTTGGAGACGCGCCCGCAGAGCGTGTTCGTCGTCGGCTCCGGGGTGGACGTCGCAGCGCTCAAGCCGCAGTTGGAGGCGTTGACGTCACTCCCGGTCACCGCGGCCGAAGAACCGGAGACCGCGTTGGCGTGGGGCGCGGCGCTGGCATCGGCCAACGCGCCGCTGTTCGCCTCGTCGACCGCCGCCCTGGCGTACGCGCAAGATCCCGGCACCGGCGCGATCGATCCCTACGCGGTGGCTCCGGGATACCTTGCGGTACCAGATGTTCCGTTCGGGACTGAGTTGGGTGAAGAGGATCTGGCCTACAGCGCCGTTCCGGATGAGGAAGCCGAAGCCCATACCGCCGCCCTGGCCGAGATCACCGACGAACATCACGATGGTGGCTCTGAGCGCAGACCGCTTCTACTCGTCGGGAGTGTGCTGGCGGTTGTGGTCGTGGCCGCTTTCCTGTCGCTGGAAGTCGCGCTCGCACTCGGGATTCGGCCGAGTGTCGCCTTGCTGCCCCGACCGCTGCAGAACCTCATCGTCCCGACCCAGCAGGCCCCCGCGCCTGCCGCTTCTCCGGTAAGCGCCCCGACACCGCAGGCCAATCACATACCCGCTCCGGTGGTGGTGTCTCCGCGCGCAAACGTAGCGGTTCCGGCTCCGCCGCCCGCGGCTCCGGCACCTGCGCCAGTTCCGGCCGCGATCCCGATTCCCGCCGCGGCGCCGGTTCCCGCCGCGCCACCAGCACCAGTCGCGGCCCCAGCGCCAGTGCCAGTGCTGGTCCCGCTGCCGCTGCCGATTCGGCTGCTGCCGCCCGTCCACGTCGCTCCGCCGCAGGCGCCTGCTCCCGCGCCTGTGCATTACCCGGCGCCACGGCCGCCGGTGCACTTCCCGGCACCGTCGCCCCCAATCAGCCTGCCGGCGCAGCCGCCGGTCAGCGTTCCGGTGCGGCCGGCGCCCGTTCACCTGCCGGTCCCTCTACCCCCCGTGCACGTGCCGGTGCCGCAGGAGCCGGTTCAGGTCGGAGCGCCCCAGTCGCCAGGCCAGTTCCCAGCGCCGAACCTGCCGGTGCACATGCCGGCTCCGTTGATGCCGGCCCCTGACGCCCCGGCGGCTCCGGCATACCCGGGGCCGGAGGCACCGGGAATGCCGGCCATGCCAGGTCCCGCCGCTCCGCCCGAGAGCCCGCGTGGCCCGGACTTTGGTGCTCCTCCGATGCAAGGCCCGTCGTTCGCTTCGCCTGGCACCGACACCGGCGCCGACCACGGATTTGGGGGCGGCCCCGGCGGATTTGGGGCCCCTGGGGGATTCGGCGGCCCTGGGGGATTCGGCGGTCCCGGGGGCTTTGGCGGCGGAACCGGTGGTGGCCATGGCTTTGGCGGTTCGGCGGCGGCGGTTTTGGTGGCGGCGGCTTCGGCGGTGGCGGGCACGGCGGAGGTGGCGGGCATCGGTAGCCTCGGTGGCCCTGCGCGCGGCGGGGTAAGGTCGTCGTACGAAGGGTCGGCCGGGGGGCCATAGACCATGGGCTCCTGGCGATAACTTGACAGAGCACAGCTTATTCCGCGGAGTAACGCCGCGCTTCGGTGTGGCGATAACTTCTGTGTTGGGCGACCCAGGTGGGTGCGCTATCGCAGATGGCCCGCGGACAGCTGGCAAACAAGTTGGAGGAGTTGTGGACACCGTACTTGGCGTGTCGATGGCGCCCACGACGGTCCGCATCGTGCTGGTTGAAGGGGAAAACGGCGACGGGGCAACCGTCGATGAGGAAAACTTCGCCGTCACCAATGGCGAAGACCCGGCAACCTTCAGTGCGCCGGATCAGGTGGTTGCGGCAATTCTGGGCACCAGGGAAGGCGCCACTGAGGCCGGTTATCAGCTGCTGGCGACCGGCGTGACGTGGAGTGACGAGCGAGAGGCTGCCGCGCTCCGTGACGCGTTAGCGGCCCGCAAGGTCGAGAATGTCATGCTGGTCTCGGCCTTTTTGGCTGCGGCGGCACTTGCTCAGTCGATGGGCAGCGCGACGGGTTATACGCGCGCCGCACTGCTTTATGTCGAGCCTGACTCCGCGACGTTGGCCGTGGTGGACACCGCCGACGGTTCGATAAGTGATGTCCGCCGCGAGCAGCTGCCGGACGACGACGATCAAGCGGTGGCCAAGCTGCTCGGGCTGGTTTCTGCTGCCGAGGCGCTCGAAGAGCAGCCGGAGGCGGTATTGGTGGTGGGCTCGGGGGTCGACATTCCGTTGATCAAGCCGGCGCTGGAAGGAGCGACGTCGCTCCCGCTGAGCGTGCCCGACCAGCCCGACATGGCGCTGGCCCGGGGCGCGGCGCTGGCTTCGGCGAACGCACCACTGTTCGCCTCGTCGACCGATGCGCTGGCCTACGCACAGGACCCAGGCACCGGTTCGGTAAGCCAGCATGCGGTCGCGCCTGGATATCTGGCCGTCGCTGAAGCGGTCGCCGGCGCCGAGCCGGGCGCGGACGGGTTGGCCTACAGCGCGCTTGCCGACGACTCGGCCGCGGTTTACACCCAAGTGGGTCCCGACGGCTACGTAGACGAGGAACCCGACTTCACCACCGGCACGTACCCCGACTTCGGTCTGTTAGAACACGAACATGTCAGTCGCACACCGTTTTTGGCGGCGATGAGCGTCTTGGTCATTTTCGTTGTCGGCGTGATGGCGTTGGTGATTTCGCTGGCGTTCAGCATCCGACCGTCGGCCAGTTCGCGGCCCAGCCTCAGCCATAACGTGGTGGCCCCGGCCAGGCCGGCGCCTGCCCCGCTGCCTAGGGCGCAGGTGCCGGCTCCCGCTCCCGCACCCGTGCCGGCTCCGGCCCCGGTCCAAGCGGCTGCCCCGGTGCTGGCTCCTGCCCCGGTTCGGGTGCCAGGTCCTGCTCCGGTGCCCGCGCCGATCCCCGCGCCAGTGATCATTCCGCCGCTCATTCCACAACTCGTGCCGCCATTACTCGGCCCGCCACAGAGCCCGTGGGGCGGTGATCACGGCGGTGGCGGCTGGGGTCACGGCGGTGGGGGCGGCGGCTGGGGCCATGGCCCGGGCTTCGGTGGGGGTTTCGGGGGCGGCCACCACGGCGGCGGCTTCGGCGGCCATGGCCGGTGAGTGTCGGCAATTCTGCGGTCAACACATAGCCGCCGGGTCCAGCCATCGGTAAGGTCGAAGTGGCACAGACCGCGAGATTGATCCGCGTCGCTCCTGCCAAGAACCTGGGAATCTTCGGCAATTCCCTCCATGGCTCGGCGTGGTAACCAGTTTCTGATCGACACGATCAGCGAGAGAACAGCTTGGGAGGCGAAGTGGACACCGTACTTGGTGTGTCGATGGCACCCACTGCGGTCCGCATGGTTCTCGTCGAGGGTGAAAACGCCGACGGCGTCACAGTCGACGAAGACGGCTTCGACGTCAACGGGGCGGACGCGCCAACCGTCAGTGCGGCCGACCATGTCGTGTCGGCCATCCTTGGCACCCAAGAAGGTGCCGCCGAGAGTGGCTACGAACTGCGCTCGACGGGTGTGACCTGGACGGATCCGGTCGAGGCCGCTGCGCTGCGTGACGCGTTGGCGGCGCGCAAGGTCGAGAACGTCATGCTGGTGTCGTCCTTCCTGGCCGCTGCGGCGCTGGCCCAGGTCGTCGGCAACTCCGTCGGGTATGCCCAGACCGGGCTGTTGTTCGTCGAGCCCGACACCGCGACGCTGGCCGTGGTCAATACCGCCGACGGTTCGATCACCGAGGTGCACCGCCAGCGGTTGACGCCCGGCGGTGATTCGGCCGCTGAGTTGGCCGCGCTGGCTTCCGGCGCCGAGGCGTTGGAGACGCGGCCTGATGGCCTGTTTCTCGTCGGTTCCGGCGTCGACATCGCCCCGCTCAAGTCACGGTTGGAGGCGGCAACCACGCTGATCGTGAGTGCGCCCGAGGAGCCGGAGACCGCGCTCGCCCGAGGCGCGGCGCTGGCATCGGCCAACGCGCCGCTGTTCTCGTCGTCGACCGCTGCGCTGGCCTACGCGCAAGATCCCGGCACCGGCATGATCAACCCCTACGCGGTCGCCCCCGGATACTTCGACGTCGTCGACGGCGCGTCCGGTGAGCAGGCTCTGGCCTATAGCGCGGTTGCCGACGAAGGCGCCGACGCCTACACCGCACTCGCCGACGAAGGGGATTTCGAGACCGGCACTTATACCGGTGTGGGCGCTGTCCCGCTGGAAGGCGGGCGCAGACCATTCTTCCTGGTGACCAGCGCGGTCGTGGCGATCTTGGTGGTGGGCGCTGCGGCGCTACTGGTCGCACTGGCGATCAGCATGCGGCCGAATGCCGCCGTTCGGCCCGAACCAGGCCACAATGCGGTGGCGCCCAAGCCGGCACCCGCCGCGCCCGCAGCCCCAGCTCCCGCTTCGGCGCCGGCTCCTGCCGCGCCCGCCCCGGCTCCTGAGGCGCCGGCTCCAGAACCCGCTGCTCCGGCTCCGGCTCCAGAACCGGCCGCGCCGGCTCCGGCCCCGGTGGCGCCGGCTCCAGAACCCGTCCCAGCTGCGCCAGTTCCGGCTCCAGTACCGGTTGCTCCGGCTCCGGCTCCGGTTGCTCCCGCTCCTGCTCCGGCTCCGGTGGCTCCTGTCCCGGTTCCGGTGCCGATTCCGCTGCCGATCTTGGGTGGGTCCGGACCGCCGCTCGGGCCATGGGGCGGCGATCACGGTGGCGGTGGCTGGGGCCACGGCGGCGGATATCCAGGCGGTGGTGGCGGTGGATACCCCGGCGGGGGCTTCGGAGGCGGCCACGGTGGCTTCGGAGGGGGCCACGGCGGCTTCGGCCACGGTGGGTTTGGCCGCGGTGGGTTTGGTTTCTGAGTCCCGGATGCAAACTGTCACCTGACGTTCGCCCGCCGCTCAGAAGAGCGATGCCGTCAGCTCATTGCGGCGACTTACAAACGGGTGTATGAGATGTACCGTTTTCGGTACGGGTTATCTAGGTGCTACCCATGCCGCCGGAATGGCCGAACTGGGGCACGAGGTCGTCGGCGTCGACATTGATCCCGGTAAGGTCGCCAAGCTGGCTGCCGGTGACGTTCCTTTTTACGAGCCCGGACTGCGAAAGATGTTGAGCGACAACATTGCAGCTGGCCGTCTTCGGTTCACCACCGACTACGACCTGGCCGCCGAGTTCGCCGACGTGCACTTCCTCGGAGTCGGTACTCCACAGAAGAGAGGCGAATACGGCGCCGACTTGAGCCACGTCCACGCCGTAATCGACACGCTCGTACCGCGTTTGACTCGACCCGCGGTGATCGTCGGCAAGTCCACGGTTCCCGTCGGGACCGCCGCCGAGCTTGTCCAGCGGGCCCGCGCGGCTGCGCGACCCGGTGTCGACGTGGAAGTGTCGTGGAACCCGGAGTTTCTGCGGGAGGGTTTCGGGGTGCACGACACCTTGCAGCCCGATCGCATTGTGCTTGGCATCCAGGATGGTTCCACGCGTGCCGAGGCCGCGATCCGTGAGCTGTACGCACCGATGCTGGACGCCGGTGTTCCCTTCCTGGTGACCGACCTGCAGACCGCGGAGTTGGTCAAGGTCTCCGCCAACGCCTTTCTGGCGACCAAGATCTCATTCATCAACGCGATCTCCGAGGTGTGCGAAGCCGCCGGTGCCGACGTCGCCTTGTTGGCCGACGCGCTCGGACATGACCCGCGGATCGGGCGCCGATATCTTAACGCAGGCTTGGGCTTTGGAGGCGGCTGCCTTCCCAAGGACATCCGCGCGTTCATGGCGCGCGCCGGCGAGCTGGGCGCTGATCAGGCGCTTACCTTCCTGCGAGAAGTCGACAACATCAACATGCGGCGCCGCACCCGCATGGTCGAACTTGCCACCAAAGCGTGTGGCGGCTCGCTGCTGGGGGCCAATATCGCCGTGCTCGGAGCCGCATTCAAGCCCGAATCCGACGACGTGCGCGATTCACCGGCGCTCAACGTGGCGGGCCAGCTGCAGCTCAACGGTGCAGCGGTCAACGTCTACGACCCCAAAGCGCTGGAGAACGCCCAGCGACTGTTTCCCACGCTGAATTACGCGGTCTCGGTGGAGGAAGCGTGTGATCGCGCCGACGCGGTCCTGGTGCTGACCGAGTGGCCAGAGTTCGTCGACCTCGAGCCCGACCTGCTCGCCGACCGGGTACGAGCCCGCGTCGTCGTCGACGGCCGCAACTGCCTCGACGTGCAGCGCTGGCAGCAAGCCGGTTGGCGCGTGCACTGCTTGGGTCGGCGCGTAGCCTGACCGCGTGCACTACGCGGTCAGTTCTCAGAGCAAAACCGCGCCTTCGGCGAAGTGATCCGCAGCGCCGAACGGCCCACCCCTAGACGTACGCGGTACCTTTCACACCATGACCACATCGGAGATCGCCACCGTACTGGCATGGCATGACGCTTTGAATGCCTCTGACATCGACACCTTGGTCGCCCTTTCCAGTGACGACATCGAAGTCGGCGACGCACACGGCGCCGCGCAGGGCCACGCCGCGTTGCGTGAGTGGGCAACCGCCCGCCCTCGTCACGCCGAGGTGGGCAGAACATACGTCCACGACGGCGTCGTCGTCGTCGAACAGAAGATCGGTGACCCGGGCGAAGCGGGTGCCAACGCCACTGTCGCATCGGCCTTTCGGGTGGTCCACGACCACGTCACCTCGGTGTTCCGGCATGACGGTCTGGCCGCAGCGCTGGCCGCGACCGAGCTGACCGACGCCGATCTCGTCGACTGAGGAGCAGGACATGCGGGGGATTATTCTGGCCGGGGGCTCGGGCACGCGTCTGTATCCGATCACCTTGGGCGTCAGCAAGCAGCTGTTACCGGTCTACGACAAACCGATGATCTACTATCCGCTGTCCACGCTGATGATGGCCGGCATCCGCGACGTCCAGGTGATCACCACCGCTGCCGAAGCGCCCGCATTCGAACGGGTGCTCGGCGATGGCAGCCCATTCGGCATCAACCTCAGCTATGCGGTACAAGACCAGCCCGAGGGTCTGGCCCAGGCATTCGTGATCGGTGCCGGCCACATCGGCTCCGATTCGGTGGCGTTAGCGTTGGGCGACAACATCTTCCACGGTCCCGGACTGGGTACTAACCTCCGACGATTCCAATCAATCAGTGGCGGAGCAATTTTCGCCTACTGGGTTGCCAACCCATCGGCGTACGGTGTCGTCGAATTTGGCTCGGACGGTATCGCGTTGTCGATCGAAGAAAAACCGGCCACGCCGAAATCGCACTATGCGGTGCCGGGCCTGTACTTCTACGACAACGACGTGATCGAGATTGCCCGCGGCCTGCGGCCCTCTGCGCGCGGGGAATACGAGATCACCGACATCAACCGGGCCTACCTCGATCAGGGTCGGCTGAACGTCGAGTTGCTCGCCCGGGGCACAGCCTGGCTGGATACCGGGACGTTCGACTCACTGGCGGACGCCTGCGATTACGTCCGCACGCTGGAACATCGACAGGGTCTGAAGGTGAGCATCCCCGAGGAAGTGGCGTGGCGGATGGGCTTCATCGATGACGACCAGCTGGCGCAGCGCGCCAACTCCCTGTTGAAGTCCGGTTACGGGGCCTACCTGCTGCACCTGCTGGAACGGCGCTGAGGCGAGGGTCAGCCCGCTGACGGCGGGCGCGGCATGACGGTCAAGCGCATTCCATAGCGCGGCCCGTGACCGAATCCACCCGACCTGCCGCCGGCCATTCCCGGCATACCGGGCATGCCGGCCGGGACGGCCTGCGCGGCGCCACCGGTCGGGCCGACTGCGTTGGTCCAGCCGCCGCCGGCATAGGTGACACCGCTGTGGTTGGCGACCTGCGCCGCCGCCGTCCACGTCGGGGGTACCGATAGCCTGCCGACAAGTGTGCTGCCGGATGTGTTCACCGAAACGCCCACGTTCGGCACGCTCACCGGAGCCGGCGGCTGCGGCGTGATCATGCCCGTGAAGCCGGCGCCCCCTGCCGCTATCTCGCCTGGTCCCAACGAGTTGATGTCGGCTAGAGCGCTGGTGACTGCGGGCGTGAGGATCTGGGGGCTGACGTATGCGCCCGACACGAAACCGTTCACCAAGGTGGAGTTCAGAAAGGTTCCGATTGGGTTCCCGTCCGCGCCATCCAAAAAGTTGAGGAAATCGGTGAACGGACTTGTGGCCGCGGTGCTCGTCGCCGAGGAGATCGGCGAGGTGAGTTGGTTCAACGACGAGGGGACCGTGGAGATCAGTTGCGACAGCTGAGATTGCGCCGCGGACCCGGTGCTGGTGCTGGTGCTGGTCGCTTGAGTAACCGCTGAGGACTGCAGGGCCTGAGCGCTTGGACTCGCGGTTTGCGGAGGCTGGCGGAATGGCTTCACCGCCGCGGCCGTGGCCGAACTTCCGGCATACCCGTACATCGCAGCGGCGTCCTGCGCCCACATTTCACCGTATTGGGCCTCGTTGGCCGCGATAGCCGGCGTGTTCTGACCCACCACGTTGGTGGCGATCAACGTCATCAGCTGCGCGCGGTTGGCCGCGACCTGGACGGGGGGAACCGTCATCGCGAACGCCGATTCATAGGCGCTCGCGGCCGCCGAGGCCTGGGCTGCGGTGTGCTCGGCTTGCGCTCCGGTGGTGTTCATCCACGTCACGTAGGGGGCGACCGCGGCGGCCATCGACGCAGATGCCGGCCCGCGCCATTCATCGTCGGCCAACACGTTGATTGTCGACTGGTACGAGGACGCCGCCGACTCCAGCTCCGCGGCGAGCATATTCCACGCCGTCGATGCGGCACGCATGGGCGCCGAGCCTGGCCCGGAATACATTCTCGCAGAGTTGATCTCCGGTGGTATCGCTCCAAAGTCCATGGTCAGCACTCCAAACTAGGCGCGATCGCGCTGACGGCTCTGGAAGTCGTCAGCGCGGATGTACACGAGTGCAAGCGATCAACCGCTGCTGCTGGTGGCGACTGCGTTTGCGTCGCATCAGAAGACATCGCCATTCTCCTTTCGGTATGCTCCGATCAATCCAGATCCGTTGTCGCAGTAAGGTTCTAAATCATGTTGTAGTTGCACTCGTCAATCGGTATACCTCATCCCTCGATCAGATCTTCTGCACAACAAATCAACTCGGGCGGTCACAGCGATGTGAAAGGCAATGAGTCAAAACTCATGGTCCAGAAGATTCCATCGTGCCCCCGAGTTTCAGCGCCGCGCGCGCCCAGAGGCCAGACTCATAGAAGACTCAAATAATCCCAGAAATCGGACCTGGGGTGATCACGGGGTGGGTGCGCCGCGTGTTGAACCTGTCAGTAAATTCTCTGAAGATGCTCAGTAAACGTTGCCGCACAACCGGGTGAACGGCGCATACGCTGGGCTACCGAGATGACGACAAAGCCCCCCGACCCGAAGCCGCTTCCCGCGCTGGCCATAGTGGCCGCGGTGCTAGTACTCGCCAGCGCCTTTACGGCAGTGTTCGTCCTCGGCCGGACGAAGCACGATCCTTCCCAATCGAAAGAGTCCGCAACCGACTTCGCTGGCACCGCTATCGACGTGTACTGCCCGGATGGCCATCCGGATGACCCGGGATGACCAAGTGCCTTACTGACGGTAGCTGGCCAGGAAGTTGCCCAACCGCTCGATGGCGTGGGTAAGGTCGCGCGACCACGGCAGCGTCACGATCCGCAGGTGATCCGGTGCGGGCCAATTGAATCCGGTGCCCTGAGTGACCAGGATCTTCTCCGACAACAGCAGATCTAGGACAAGCTGCTCATCGTCGACGATCTCGTGCACCTCGGGATCCAGCCGGGGGAACGTGTACAGCGCTCCGGCGGGTTTGACGCAGGAGACCCCGGGGATCTCGTTGAGCTTGGACCATGCCACATCGCGCTGCTCGAGCAGTCGCCCACCCGGCAGCACCAAGTCATCGATGCTTTGATGCCCCCCCAGGGCGACCTGGATCGCGTGCTGGGCAGGAACATTCGGGCACAGTCGCATATTCGCCAGCAGGTGGATGCCCTCGATGAAACTGCTGGCGTGGTCCTTGGGCCCGGTGATCGCCAGCCAGCCGGCCCGATATCCGGCGACCCGATAAGCCTTCGACAGCCCGTTGAACGTCAGGCATAGCAGGTCGGGTGCGACCGAAGCCATGCTGATGTGCGCAGCATCGTCGTAGAGAATCTTGTCGTAGATCTCGTCGGCGAGTAGCAGCAGCTGATGTTTACGCGCCAAATCGGCCATCTGCGTGAGGATTTCACGACCATAGACAGCGCCGGTCGGATTGTTGGGATTGATGACTACCAGGGCCTTGGTGCGCTCGGTGATCTTCGCTTCGATGTCGGCGATATCGGGCTGCCAGGCCTGGGTTTCGTCGCACAGGTAATGCACCGGAGTTCCGCCTGCCAGCGATGTCGACGCGGTCCACAGTGGGTAGTCGGGGGCCGGAATCAACACCTCATCGCCGTTGTCCAGCAAGGCCTGCAGGGTCAGCGTGATAAGTTCCGAGACCCCGTTGCCCAGATACACGTCATCGACGTCGAAACGTGGGAAGCCGTCGACGAGTTCATAGCGGGTGACCACCGCGCGCCGCGCCGGAAGGATGCCCTTGGAATCCGAATAGCCCTGCGCGTGTGGCAGGGCCTGGATCATGTCACGCATGATCACGTCGGGTGCCTCGAAGCCGAACGGCGCCGGGTTGCCGATGTTCAGCTTGAGGATGCGGTGCCCTTCGGACTCCAGCCGCGCGGCGTGATCGTGTACCGGGCCGCGGATCTCGTAGAGCACATCCTGCAGCTTCGATGACTGCGCAAACGTGCGCTGCCGCGGCTGATGACCCGCGGTGTGCCAGGGCAGCTGGTGAGTACTCACGTCAATCATGGTGCCACGGCTGTCTAGCTAATTAGTAATTCGGCAATCGACCTGATCAGCGCTTACCTGGTGGACGGGCACCGCGGGCGATGCCCAGTCCTTTGACGGACGCTGCGGGCGAATCCTGACCGCCGTCGTCGCCGTCACTGTCCGCGGGTGTGGTTTGCGGCTCTTTCGTTGCCTGGGGCTCCGGCTTGGCCTCAGGCTCAGACGCCGGCTCCGGGGTCGCGGTTGCGGGGGCAGCGGGAGCAGATGCATTTTTGGCGCCGGGCCGCTTAGCCCCGGCGGCGATTCCCAGCCCCTTTACTGGCGCGGGCGGCGCCGTGGCTTCCGGAGCGGCCGAAGACTCGGTCTTTGCTTCGGGTTGTGGCGTCGGAGCGGATTGTGTCGAGGCCGCGGGCTTTTCGGCAGTCTTCTTCGCGCCAGGTCGTTTGGCGCCCGCGGCGAGACCCAAGCCCTTAGCCGGCGCTGCGGGTGCGGCTGCTGCCTTGGCTTCGGTGGCTTGCTCGTCGGACGTCGACGGAGCCTGCGCGGCTTCAGCTTTGGGCGCTGCCGGGGCTGCCGGCGCTGCTTTTTTGGCCCCGGGCCGCTTGGCGCCACCGGCGATACCCAACCCGGTGACGGCCTTGGTGGCCTTCTCCTCGGTGGGCGCGGCGGGTCCGGTTTCGGTGCTTGTCTCGGCCGGCTCGGTCGCAGCAGGTGCGGTCTCTGCTTTGGGGGCAGCCTTGGGAGCTGCCTCAGCGGCTTGTTTTGCAGCAGAGCCCTTCTCCGGCAACGTGATCGTGCTGCGGTCGAGCGACTCGAGTAGCAGCTGCGCCACGTCGCGGACATCTACGCCTTCGCGCCCGGCAGCTTCCTGGCGGTCGTTGACGCCGTCGGTGACCATGACCCGGCAGAACGGGCATGCGGTGGCGACGGTGGTGGCACCGGTGGCCAGCGCCTCGTCGACACGCTCGTGGTTGATCCGCTTGCCGATGTGCTCTTCCATCCACATCCGCGCACCCCCGGCGCCGCAGCAGAAGCTACGGTCGGCGTGCCGCGGCATTTCGGTCAGCTTCGCGCCGGCGGCCTCGATCAGCTCGCGGGGTGCCTCGTAGACCTTGTTGTGCCGGCCCAGATAGCACGGGTCGTGATAGGTGATGTCCTCTGCGACGGGGCTCACCGGGACAAGTTTCTTGTCGCGCACCAGCCGGTTGAGCAGCTGGGTGTGGTGCAGCACACTGTAGTTGGCGCCCAACTGGCGGTATTCGCGGCCGAGGGTGTTGAAGCAGTGCGGACAGGTGACCACGATCTTGCGGTCGACGGACTCCACGCCTTCGAACAGGCCGTCCAGGCTTTCGACGGCCTGCTGGGCAAGCTGCTGGAACAAAAACTCGTTGCCGGAGCGACGGGCCGAGTCGCCGTTGCAGGTTTCGCCGGTGCCCAGCACCAGATACTTCACCCCGGCGAGGGCCAGCAGTTCGGCGACCGCCTTGGTGGTTTTCTTGGCCTTGTCGTCGTAGGCGCCCGCGCAGCCCACCCAGAACAGGTACTCGTAACCCTCGAAGCTGTCGACATCTTCGCCGTAGACCGGGACGTCGAAGTCGACCTCGCTGATCCAGTTGGTGCGGTCGGATGCGTTCTGGCCCCACGGGTTGGCTTTGTTCTCAAGGTTTTTGAACAACACCGAGAGCTCGGAGGGGAACTCGGACTCCATCATGACCTGGTAGCGGCGCATGTCGATGATGTGGTCGATATGCTCGATGTCCACCGGGCACTGCTCGACGCAAGCACCACAGCTCACGCAGGACCACAGCACGTCGGGGTCGATCACCCCGCCCTGTTCGGCAGTGCCGACCAAGGGGCGGCTCGCCTGCTCTGGCCCGTGCCCGGGCACGCGGCCGAACCCGGACTCGGGCACGTGGTGGCCTTCTTCGTGGGCCGTTTCCAGGTCGAGGCCCTCGAGTGGCTCGGCCTTCGTCTCGCCCAGCAGGTAGGGCGCTTTGGCCATCCAGTGGTCGCGCAAGTCCATGATGACGAGCTTGGGTGAGAGCGGCTTGCCGGTGTTCCAGGCCGGACACTGCGACTGGCAGCGCCCGCACTCGGTACAGGTGGCGAAGTCGAGCATGCCCTTCCAGGTGAAGTCCTCGATCTTGCCGCGGCCGAATTCCGCGTCTTCGGGCGGGTTTTCGAAGTCGATCGGCTTGCCGTCGGACTCGATCGGCAGTAGCGGACCCAGACCGTCGGGCAGCCGCTTGAAGGTGACGTTGATCGGCGCCAGGAAGATGTGCAGGTGCTTGGAGTGCAGCACGATGACCAAGAAGATCAGCGCCACAGCGATGTGGGCCAGCAGTGCGATCGTCTCGATCCACTCGTTGGCAGCTGGACCCAGCGGGTGCATGAGCGCGCCCATACCTTGCGAGAAGAATGCGCCCCGGCCGTAGGGGAAGTTTCCGTTGTTCACTGCGGCACCGCGGACGAACGAGTAGCTGAAGATGACCAGGAAGATCATGAACAGGATCAGCCAGGCGCCCCCGGTGTGTGAGCCGTAGAACCGTGACGAACGTCCGTAATCCTTCGGTTCGGAGCGCAACCGGATGATTGCGAACATGCTGATGCCGACTAACACGCCAAGGGCGATGAAGTCCTGCAGGAAGCCCAGCGCGTCCCATCGCCCGATGATCGGGATGTGGAAGTTCGGCTGGAACAGCAACCCGTAGGCCTCGATGTAGACCGTGAGCAGGATGATGAAGCCCCACATGGTCAAGAAGTGCGCCACCCCGGGGATCGACCATTTCAACAACCGGCGCTGGCCGAATACCTCGGCGATCTGTGTCCACACCCGTGTACCGATGTCGTCGGTGCGACCGCTGACCGGCTGGCCGGTAAGCACGAGTTTGACCAGCCACAGGACCCGGCGTAGGGCGAACAAAGCGATGATCGCCGTCATGCTCAGGCCTACAACCAGTCTGATCAGCGTCTGCGTGTGCACGGAGCGTCTCCCCAAATCCGTGTTACCGGCCAGTAACTAAGACAATGTTACTAGTCGGTAACTTACCTACTGCGCCTGTTCAAGCCGTATAAGCCTGCTCATAGTGACATCCTCGCGAGGGTTACCGCGACGAAGGATGCCCTAACTAGCTTCGGGACACGCCCGAACGTTTAGGGGTTGAGGCCCGGAATGTGGATCGGCGGTAGCGGCGGAATCGTGCCGTTCCAATGGTGACGGTGGCGGCCCTGGGTGGTCGTAGGCAGCGCGGGTTGCGGCGTCACCTCGGTCGGAAGCAACGATGCCGGCGGGACGGTCGACGACGGAGTTGTGGTCGACGACGGTGTCAGCGACGCGCTGGTCGTCCGTGATGGTGCCGTTGTCGACGGCCGCGTCGTGGTGGTGGCTGGTGCGCCGCCCCCGCCGCCTTTGGCCAGGATGGCCAGGCCGTAGATGATCGTCGCGATCAGGATGACCACCGCCAGGCCCCATAGGACCAGGACCCACCGTTTGAGATACCAGGGCGAGACGCTTTCGGTGGCACCGAAGCGTTCGTCAACGCTTTCGCCGATGCTCAAGTCACGCTTCGAGTAACCATCGACGTCGTACCGTGGTCGCCTGCCCCCCACAAGAAGAAATCGTATCGGCAGTCACCCCGAGAGCACCACCGCGGCCGGTGGTCCCGGCTACGCCACGCCGCCCTAGTGATGGTGGTGATGGTGATGGCCTTCATCGATGCTGGTGCTGGTCGGCGGCGTTGTGGTCGGTGCCGTGGCGGTCGGCTCGGTGGTGGTCGGCGGGTAAGTCAGTGAGGTCGTCGGAGCCGGAGCGACCGGCACCGTGGTCGTGGTGGACGGCGGGGTGGTTTCGGTCGTCGTGACCGCGGTTGATGTCGTCGGCGACGTGGGGGTGGGCGTCGAACCGCCGCCCCCGTGGGTCCGGTCGGCGACGACATAAATCGCCAGCCCGATCAGGATCGCGACGAACAAGCCCAAAGCGACCAGAATGGCGGGCTTGCGATACCACGGCGTCTCGGGTTCTGGTTGCTGTTGCCCGTCATCGCCGTAGTCGATGTAGCCGGTCGGCGCTTCACTCGGGTCGTCTGGAGGTCCGTAGCCAGTCACGGGCGCATCCTAGCGCCGGATCCTGGCGGCTGTGCCGCCGAGGCTTGAGCGGCCGCGCTCAAAAGCCATGCGGCAGCGTAATCACGGTGTGCGGCAACGTGACCGTCGAGGGCACGTGTGGCAGGTGATGATGATGGTGCGGCGGCTCGGCGGGGGCAGGGGAGTGACCGCCCGGCGGCGGCGCCTCTTCGGGTGTCTGTTCGGGCGTCTCGGGCGGCGGCGGGTTGGTGGTCGTCGACGGGCTAGTCGTGGTCGTCGTCGGAGAGGTTGTCGACGACCGCGTGGGCGTCGTGGACGACGTGCTCGTGGACGGGCCACCTCCCTCGTCGCCGGGCGAGAGCTGGAGGAGGCCGTAGATGATCAACGTGATCAACAGGGCAACCATCGCCGCCCACAAGGCCAGCAACACCCGATTGCGATACCACGGGTCTGGCGCGGAATCGGGTTTGGCGGAATCGGAGTCGTGCGCGGCGTCGCTCGATTCGTCGTAGAAACCGGGCGGCAGCGAACCGCCCGCGCCGTAATCGGCCATCTGCGTCGGCCGCTCGCTCGGGTCGTCCGAAGGGCCAGTCACGCCCCGATGCTACGTCAGAGCTGCCGCTGCACGTCGTCGGCGAAAAGCCGCAGGTGCTCGAGGTCGGACAGGTCCAGCAGCTGCAGATACACCCGCTGCAGGCCAATCTCCGCGAACGCCCCGAGGTGCTCGACGATCTCGTCAGGCGTGCCCACCAGCGGAGAATTGGACCGCAGCTCGTCGAGCTCGCGTCCGATGGCGGCAGCCCGTCCGGCGATCTGGGCGTCGTCACGGCCGGCGCACACCACGAAAGCCGCGGAGTAGGTCATCGAATCGGCGGGCCGGCCGACCGCATCGACCGCGTCGCGGACCCGGTCGAACTGCGTTTTGATCGTGTCCAGCGGCGCAAACGGCACGTTGAACTCGTCGGCGAATGTCGCGGCCAGCCTCGGCGTCCGCTTGGCGCCCGTCCCGCCGATGATGATCGGTGGATGTGGCCGTTGCACCGGCTTGGGCAGCGCGGGTGAGTTGTTGACGGCGTAATGAGCCCCGGCGTAGTCGAACGTCTCACCCACCGGACAGGTCCACAGGCCGGTGATCAGCTCGAGCTGCTCGGTGAACCGGGCGAATCGCTCACTCAGCGGCGGGAAGGGGATCGCGGAGGCCAGATGTTCCGCTTCGAACCAGCCGGTGCCGATTCCGAATTCGACTCGCCCGTCGCTCATTTCGTCGACCTGAGCCACCGAGATGGCCAGCTGGCCGGGATAGCGGAACGTCGCCGACGTGACCAACGTGCCCAGCCGGATCGACGACGTCTCGCGGGCGATGGCGCCCAATGTCACCCAGGAGTCGGTCGGGCCAGGCAGTCCGTCGCCGCTCATCGCCAGATAATGGTCGGACCGGAAGAACGCGGAAAACCCTAACGACTCCGCAGCTTGTGCGACCGCAAGCTGATCGGAATAACTGGCGCCCTGCTGCGGTTCAACGAATACCCGAAAGTCCACGAGCGCCAGACTATGCCGACCTGCCAGGCCCGGCGTCGGGTGTGGCGGCTGGCTCCACGTGCCGCAGACCCCGCTGCGGATTGGCCGGGTCGAACGCGCTGCGCAATACTGACATATTCACCGGCGACGACTTCAAACGCTGAAAGCGTCGCCGTTTCGGCGAATAACGCGGGACGGCAGCACGGGAACCGCTGGCGCGTGCCCTACGTTTGCCGCTTATCCAACCGCGGGAAAGGACCTACATCGCGATGACGACCTCAGGCAACGGCGCGAGGCCGTGGCGCTTTTGCGCAGCTGGCAGTGGGCGCCGCTGGATGACCGCTTTGGTGCTCGCGGCGGCCTCGGTGTGCGCGCCGGCCATCGCCGCGACGGTCGCGGCCGGCGACCCTTGCGCTGATGTGGAAGTCGTCTTCGCCCGGGGCACCAACGAGCCGCCCGGTGTCGGCGCGACCGGTCAGGCGTTCACCGATGCGCTGACTGCACGCCTGCCCGGTAAGTCCGTGGACATCTATCCAGTGGATTACCCGGCATCCCTGGACTTCTCCAGGGCGGCCGACGGAGTCGTTGATGCGTCGAACAAGATCACCTCTGTCGTGGCTGCTTGCCCGCAGACGAAAATCGTCGTGGGCGGTTACTCTCAAGGCGCTGCGATCGCGGCCTACATCACCACAGACAACGTTCCCGAGGGTTACGCATTACCGCCCGGGATCAGCGGCCCCCTGCCACCGAACATCGCCAATCACGTCGCGGCCGTCGCGCTGTTCGGCAAGCCGTCCAACGGCTTCCTCGATCTCGTTGACCGCAATGCACCGCCTATCACCATCGGGCACTTGTACACCGCCAAAACGGTCGACCTGTGTGCGCCCAGCGATCCTGTCTGTTCAACGGGTGGCTTCAGTCGCGCCGCCCACAGCGCCTACCGATCCAACGGAATGACCGATCAGGCTGCAGATTTCGCGGCCAACGCCATCAAGGGCGGCAACTGAACGGGCCACCACGCGAGGTAGCAACCCACCAGGTACGGTCGTCAGATGGCTGTCCGGGGCGCCATCGGGGCGGGTATCGCTAAGCAGCTGGGTCACCCAAGTGGTCTGCAGGGGCGGTTGGTCGGTGTGGCGCTCAATCGTGGCAACCGGCGCTTCGTGAGCGCCGCCGTGCAAGCGCTGCAACCCGATGCGGCGGCGGTGGTGGCCGACGTCGGGTTCGGCGGCGGCGTCGGGCTGAAGTTCCTACTCGACAGCGTCGGTCAGTCGGGCCGGGTACACGGGGTCGAGGTGTCGGACACGATGCTCAGCCAGGCCACGCGTCGATACCGGCGCGACATCGCGGCCGGGCGGCTGACGTTGCGCACCGGGTCATTGACGCAGCTGCCCTTCGCCGATAGCGCATTGAACGGCGTCCTTACCGTCAATACCATCTACTTCATCGCCGAGCTGGATCCTGCGTTCACCGAACTCGCTCGGGTGGTTGGAAGCGCGGGGCGGATCGTCGTCGGACTGGCCGACCCGGACGCGATGGCCAGGATGCCGTTCACGGGGCACGGCTTTCACCTCCGTGCGGTAGCTGAGGTGATCGACACGCTGCGCGGCGCGGGGCTCGGAGTCGAACACCGTCGAATCAGCCAGGCTCACGATGCACCCCATTTGCTGATAGCCACGCCGACCCCGCCACATCTTTAGCGTGGAAGTGCTTGCGCACGTGGATGTTTGGTAGTCAACCGGTGCACGTTATCGCAGCGTTCTCCAGAATTCGGTGACGGTGCGGGCGATGAGATCGGCGTCGAGCAGGAGTGGGCCGAGGTGTCCAGCGCCGGTAACGGTTGCTACTTGCGCGTTGGGCATCGTGGCGGCGGCAGCGTGGGCATCGGCGGGGCGCCATTGCTGATCGTCGAGATCGCCGGTGAGAAACAGTGTGGGCACGTTGACCTTGGGCAGGGTGTCGGTCAGCGGCTGCCAACGGTGCATGAACCGGACCGTACGGCGGATCGAGCCTCGATCAGCCTCGGTGAAGGTGCGGATGATGTCCGCGGCCCGATCGGGGTGTGCCTTGATCGCATCGGAACCGAGTAACGCTTCGAACAATGCCTTGGTGATCAACCGGTTTGGGCCGGTGAGGCGGTAGAGCACGGCGAGCGGATAGGTCTGAGACCAGCGTTGTCGAGCGCCGACCGGCATCAGTGGTGCGGCGATGGTCACCAGACTGTGAAGTCGGTGTGGTTGATCGGCGGCCAGGGTGATGCCGACGTGGCCACCCCACGCGTTGCCCACCCAGTCGACCGGCTCGGTGATGCCGAGATGATCGATGACTTCGCCCGCGGCGTGCGCGCAGTCGTCGAGGGTGAAGTCGCGACGGATGGGATCGCTGCGCCCGTATCCGGGGCCATCGATGATCACCAATCGCCGGTGCGTACCAAGGGAATCCACCAGCGAACCCCAGCTGCGGGAGTCGACCCACAGGCTGTGCCACAGCAGTGCCGGCGGTCCCGCGCCCGCCTGCCCGACGTTCAACCGCCCTAGGGACGTGGGCACCAGGCCCGAGTCGGAAGAAGTGTGCGCAACCATGACGCCTCCATAAGTACTTCGGAAACCGAAACTTCGGTACCCGTAGTATTCTAGTGTTGACATGGTCACGTCAAGGGATCTGCCCACCGATCGACTGGCCATCGGTCAGCTGCTCATTCGGCTACTGCGCGAATTCCGACGTGAACTGTCCGCGCCTGCTGCCGCGGCGGGGTACGGCGATATTCGCGACCCACACCTGCAAATCTTCGGAGCGATCGGCATGGGCGGCGTGCGGCTCACCGCTCTCGCCGCCCGCGCCCAACTAAGCTTGTCTGCCACCTCAGAGCTGGTGAACGACCTCCAAGAGCTCGGTTATCTGGAGCGGCAGCCAGACCCCCGCGACGGGCGCGCCAAGCTCATCTTTCTGACCGACCGGGGACGTGGAGTCATGGCCCATGCCGGCGACCGTGTGGCCACGATCGAAGCGCAGTGGTCGACCGTTGTCGGCACGCAATCCTTCGACCAGATGTGTGCCACCATGCAACGCCTGCTCGACCATCTGGATGCCGACGAGGCGCATCGATGATCCACGCTGCCAACACCCACGTCCCGGGTAGCCAAGGCCGGCGTTCCTCTGCCGGCTAGAAGGTGTCGACCTTCTCGACGCTGAGGAGACTACTTGGGCGTTTGCATCCTCAAGCTGCGTTGCGATTACGGCATCCGCACCCGGATGCCGCCGAATGCGGCGCACTATGCGGAAGACGATGTTGGGGAAGGTAAGTCAGTCGATGTCTACCCCCCGGTGTTCGGGCTGTTGCGCGCTACCCGCGCGCCGGATCGCAGCGACGATATGGCGCATGCTGGCTAGTGGTGACACGATGTCGGCGTAAGCGATGCTCATGACGGCAGCAGGGCCATATTCACGGCGACGAGATGATCGCAACAGAGTTCCGGTGCGGGTCGTGTAGCGCCGAGGAGTACAAGCAAGAGACGGTGCCATCTGTGCGGAAAGCAATTGCTGTTGGAGTTGTCTTGCTTACCCTCGCGGCGGCTTCCTCGTGTGGCTATGCAGCGCACACAGCGCTAAGGGACAGCGCGCAGGCAACGCCGGCGGCAGTTGCGGTTCCCGCGCCTACGCCGGCGCCAGATTCGGCTCCCGCGCCTGCGTCACCGGCGCCCGATGCGGCTCCCGCACCGGACTTCGCAACGGTCTCCACGCTGATGAACGATGCGATTGCGGCAAGCACGGTGCCAGGTGGCGTGGTGGTGATCGGGCATGGTGGCAAGGTCGTCTTCCATCAGGCTTATGGCTCGCGCAAGCTTGCCGGCGAACCGGGGCTAGATGGATCGCCCGCACCTGCAGAGCCGATGACCGAAGACACGATCTTCGACATGGCGTCGTTGACGAAGTGCCTCGCCACGGCGACCGCGGTCATGCAGCTATACGAACACGGCAAGGTTCAGTTCGACGATCCCGTGCACAAGTATCTGCCTGACTTCAACACAGCGAACGATCCGCAGCGTGCAAAGGTGACGGTTCGCATGTTGCTGACGCACACCTCAGGCGAACCGGAAGACGTACGCCTCAACGATCCGTGGGGACTGGACGGAGCCGATAAACCAGAAGGCATTCGCCGTGCCCTCACCACGCCGCTGGAGTCGCACCCCGGTGAGTTTTTCAACTACGCCGACATCAACTTCATTCTGCTTGGCGCGCTAATCGAGAAAGTGACCGGCGAGCCAGAAGACGTTTATGTTCAGCAAAATGTATTTCGGCCACTTGGCATGGAAGAAACCCGCTATCTTCCCCCGGCCAAAGCATGTGGCCCACATGTGATGCGCGGAGCTGCGATTGCCTGGGCGCCTGCGCCAATAGGGGGCACGCCGGGCGCTTGTCCTGCCGGTACGTGGAGCACGAGTCTGCTGGCGCGCATCGCACCGACGACACATGACGACGAAAGCAAGAACGATCCGGGCAAGAATCCCGATTTCGATTCCCTGCTTCGGGGCGTTGTGTTCGACCCGACCACGCGCCGCATGGGTGGGGTGGCCGGGCATGCCGGTGTGTTCTCGACGGCGCGTGACGTCAGCCTCTACGCGCAGGCGCTGCTTGATCGGCTCGCGGGCCGCCCGAGCAGGTTTCCGCTGAAGCAGGCGACGCTGGAGTTGATGACGACTCCACAGCAGCCCGGACATACCGCCCAACAAGTCGAGGCATCCAACGATGCCGCCCAAGAAGCCATCGCGAAGACACCAAACACAGAAGACCCGCTGCTCGCTCCGCACTATCCGGCGATCAGGGGACTAAACCTGCGTGGCTTCGGCTGGGATATCGATACCGCCTATTCCGGCACGCGAGGCATGATCTTTCCCATCGGCAGCTTCGGCCACACAGGCTTCACCGGAACCTCGCTGTGGATGGACCCACGCTCGGATACCTACGTCATTCTGCTCACGAGCGCGATCGACCCGCGAGACGATCCACCGATCGCGTATCTGCGAGGTGATGTGGCTACGGCGACAGCCCGGGCCCTGCGCTGAGCAACGCGTCAGTGAGCTCATCGCGTTCATGCCGGCCGGCCCCGCAAATCGCGCCGTACTCGACATAGGATATGCCGCGTGGTCGGTGGTCAGGCGCCGATATCGACGCAGGGGCAACGGCGCAGGGGGCTCAACCGAGTTGCAGCCTCGGTGGGCATCGTCGCCGGTGTCCTGTTTCTCGCGGCGATGATCTTCTTTTCTGGCTTGACCCCGGGCATCCAGTCGGGCGGCTACGACCACGCCGGCCCCGCGATGATGGGACCCGGTCAGCCGCCACCCAGCGCCTTTGTCACCGTTTCGGTGGCCACGGTGTGGACCACGCCGCAGAGCCCGCGTCCAGTCGACCATCCCGCCCTGACAAATCCGGTGGATATTCGCGGCTGGCTGTCCGATATGACGCCGGCCCAGCAGCAAACGCTCACCTTGGACAATCTCAGCCAAACGCAGGCCCTCTTTGGCGACCGCGTCTTTCTGGTGGGGGAGCAGGGCGACTGGGACGAGGTACTGGTCCCCGGCCAGCCCACACCGAAGAACGCGCTGGGCTATCCCGGCTGGATTCCCAAGGCCCAGTTGACCACCGACCCGGGCTACGGCGCACTGAAGGAACACGCTCCCTTCGCGCTGGCCGATCGCGGCATCACCACCTGGCTGTACCGCGAATCCGGACTGTCCGATCACGACCTCGAGATCAGCACCAACACCAGGCTTCCCGTCCTGAGCCGCACCGACACGGCGGTTCGGGTGGCCACCCCCGATCGCGGCCCGAAGTGGCTGGATGCTCGAACAGTGGAGGTCTACGAAAAGTCCACGGACATACCGCATCCCACCGGAGCCGATCTGGTCCGGTACGCTGCCGCGTTCGTGAACGTCCCCTACCTATGGGGCGGTCGTGCCGGGTTCGGGTTCGATTGCTCCGGTTTCACTTCCACCATCTACCAGGTGCACGGCATCACCCTCCCGCGCGACGCCGACGCGCAAGCCGCCGACAGCCAGGGCCGCGCGATAGACAAATCCGCGCTGCAGCCCGGCGATTTGCTCTTCTACTCGCACGGCAGCAAGGACCCCGACAATCCCGATGCGATCTACCACGTGGCCATGTATTCCGGGAACGGCGAGATGATCGAGGCATTCGACTCGACGACACCGGTGCGCACCACCCCGGTTCGACTGGATACGGACTACTGGGGCGCGCGCCGCTACCTCGACCAACCGCGGTGATAGACCTAACCGTTAAAACGTCTCTACATTTTCGATGCTGACGAACATGCCGTGCCCGGTGTGCTCATTGGTGAACCGGGTGCCGCTTTCGCTGGCCGCGATCGTCCAGCCTTCAGCGTCGTAGGTGCGGTAGTCGATGGTCACCGTGGGAATGTCGCCGAGGTTGCCCAGCACCCATTCCACCGAACCGCCCGCGGTGATGTTGACCCCGTTGGCGCGTTCACCGTCCTGCATCGGCGCGTCGGTGAACTGCGCCTCGCAACCGACGCTGTCACTGTCGATCTGGCAGCGGGTCTGGCCGGATTTGGTCTCGATGAACACGTGGCCGCTCTGGTCGGGCGGCAGCGGGATGGCTCCCGCCGGCGGGTTGGCGTTCGGCGGGGCGGGCCGTGACGGGGCCGGCGAAGGGATCGACGGCTTGGCTTTCGGGAACGACGGTTCGGTTGGTCCCGCGCCCGGTGTGGCCACCGGCTTTCCATGGATGAGGGAACTGCATCCGCCGACCAGCGCGGCACTCAGCAGCAGGCATGCCAGCAGAGGCCGGCCGCCTGCCATCGTGGTCTTGACGCTGCGCGGAAACATCGCAAAACCAGGGTACGCAAGAAGTGATGCAAGTGACTGCAGTGACGCGCCCACGCCGCCGGCTCTTCACGCGTCGTTCGTGTGCGGCTCCGCGTTGCGGGCGGTCAGCGCATGCGCCGCGGGGCCGAACATGGTTTGTTTGATTGCGCCCAGCGTGCCCGCGTCCTTGCCGTTGAGTGGACGAAGGACGTCCACGGCCGCGGCCGTAACCGCGCCCTCGGCCGCAACGGCGTCGACAATGCCCAGGTTCGCGGCGTCGTTGGCGCCAAAGCGGCGTCCGGTCGTCATCGAGGCGACCGCTGCCTGCGGGGTGAGTTTGGCCTGGATCAATGCGGCCATTCCAGGCGTGAAGGGTATGCGGATGTCCACTTCGGGGAAGCAGAAGTAGCCGCGGTCGGCGCGCATCACCCGAAAGTCGTGCGCCAGTGCCAGCATCGCGCCTGCGCCGAAGGCGTGACCGACCACAGCTGCTGCGGTGGGAACGGGCAGGGTGAGTATCCGGGCCAGCATGCCCTGCACTCGTCCGACATACCACTGGGTCTGCTCCCCGTGCGCGGTCAGCCAGTCCAGATCCAGGCCATTGGAGTAGAACTTGACGCCGCCGGTGGTCACCAGCCCTTGGGCGCCCGTGCCGACGAGCTCGTCGAGGTGTGCGTCAATTTCGTCGAGAAACTCAGGCGAGAAACGGTTTTCGTCGTCGCCAAAGTCGAGGACGGCGATCTTCTCGTCGTAGGTCAGGTTAATTCCCACGATTTCTCACCTTAGATTCATGACGCCTAGCCCACCGCGGGATTGGCCGGTGCGGGTGGCCGATCGTCCGGTTCCGGCTCCGGGGCGGGCGGGACGTCCCCGGCGACTTCGGCCGCCGCGTCGCGGACTCGGTTACGGACCAGAAACCAGCCGCCGACAAGAGCCGGTGTCCCGATCACCAGCGCGGCGATGATCCAGGGGCCCCGCTCACCATCGAGCGCCATCAGCACCACCACGCCCGCCAGGAACGCCAGCGTGACATAGCCGCTATAGGGCGCCCATGGCATCTGGAACGCCGGCCGCTGCGTGGTCCCGGCTT
This sequence comes from uncultured Actinomycetota bacterium, assembly GCA_963833915.1. Taxonomy (GTDB): domain Bacteria; phylum Actinomycetota; class Actinomycetes; order Mycobacteriales; family Mycobacteriaceae; genus Mycobacterium. The sequence continues at coordinate 42,027 of CAWHZO010000011.1, read as the reverse complement.
TGGCCATCCGGTACAGCCGCAGTTGGCACAGCACGATCGTCGCCCAGGCCGCCAGGACGCCCAAAGCCGCGATGTTGAGCACGATTTCGAAGGCCTGGCTCGGTGTGATCGCGTTGAGTACCACACCGAACAAGCCGATCACGCAGGTCAGCAGGATTCCGCCGTACGGGACACCGTTTTTCGACATCCGTGCGGTGAACTTCGGGGCGCTGCCGTTCACCGCCATGGATCGCAGGATGCGGCCCGTGGAATACAGTCCGGCGTTCAAGCTCGAGAACGCGGCGGTGAGCACCACCACGTTCATCAGGCTGCCGGCGCCGCCGAAACCGATTCTCGAGAAGAACGTGACGAACGGGCTCTCGTTGTGTTTGTAGGCCGTGTATGGCAGCAGCAACGCCAGGAGTGCGACCGACCCAACGTAGAAGATCGCAATACGGAAGACGACCGAGTTGATCGCCTTGGGCATGATCTTCTCCGGTTCCGCGGTCTCCCCGGCAGCGGTGCCAACCAACTCGACCCCGGCGTAGGCGAACACCACCCCCGAGGTGACCAGCACCACCGGCAGCAGGCCGGTTGGCAAGAACCCGCTGTGAGCGGACCACAGGCTCGGCCCGGTGGTGTGACCGTCGACCTTGAAACGCCCGACCAGAAAGACAGCGCCGACGACCAAGAACGTCGTCAACGCGATCACCTTGATCAGTGCGGCCCAGAACTCCAGCTCGCCGAAGGCCTTCACCGAGATCATGTTCAACGACACCACGGCCACCAGTGCGACCAGCGCAATAGTCCACTGCGGTATCGCTTGCAGCGGTGTCCAGTAATGGAAGTAATTCGCGATCGCGGTGGAATCCACGATGCTGGCCATCGCCCAGTTCAGGAAGTATAGCCAGCCCGCGACGAAAGCCGTTTTCTCCCCGAAGAACTCGCGAGCATAGGACACGAACGAGCCCGACGACGGGCGACGCAGCACCAGTTCGCCGAGCGCGCGCAGGATCAGGAACACGAAGGCGCCGCACAACCCGTAAACCAGGAACAGCCCGGGTCCCGCCGACCCCAGGCGTCCGCCCGCGCCGAGGAACAATCCGGTCCCGATGGCGCCACCGATGGCGATCATCTGAATCTGCCGGGGTCGCAGATCGTGCTGATAGCCCGCGTCCTCCCGGGCGAGTAAGGCGGACTCCCCGGTAGCAGGGCCGGGCGCGCTGGGCAGCGGTGGCATCGAGTTCCTATCGTCGTGGTGCAACGCTGCGGCGCCGGGCACGTCCGCTTAACTGGCTGGTTGCGAAACTATCCCACGGCCTGATGCCACCCTCAACCGTTGGGGAACAAACTCGACAGTGACTCCGTTGACCCCCTTGACAACTTGAGTGAGCTAGACTCAACATTGGCTTGACAGCGGTACACCGCGGCAGGCAGTCTTGAGCCGGGTTCGCTCAGAAGCGTAGAGCATACAAAGTTCGACTATCAGGTATCAGGGAGGATTCACTATGGCTCGTGCGGTCGGTATCGACCTCGGGACCACCAACTCCGTCGTCGCAGTTCTCGAGGGTGGCGACCCCGTCGTCGTCGCTAACTCAGAGGGTGCAAGGACGACTCCGTCCGTCGTGGCGTTCGCGCGCAACGGCGAGGTGCTGGTCGGCCAGCCCGCCAAAAACCAGGCAGTGACCAACGTCGACCGGACCATCCGGTCGGTCAAACGTCACATGGGCACCGACTGGTCCGTTGAGATCGACGGTAAGCAGTACACCGCGCAGGAGATCAGCGCCCGCATTCTGCAGAAGCTGAAGCGCGACGCCGAGGCCTACCTCGGTGAAGACATCATCGACGCGGTGATCACCACGCCCGCCTACTTCAACGACGCCCAGCGTCAGGCCACCAAGGAGGCCGGCCAGATCGCCGGCCTGAACGTGCTGCGGATCGTCAACGAACCGACCGCGGCCGCGCTGGCCTACGGATTGGACAAGGGCGAGAAGGAGCAGCGGATCCTGGTGTTCGACCTCGGTGGCGGCACCTTTGACGTGTCGCTGTTGGAGATCGGTGACGGTGTCGTGGAGGTCCGCGCGACCTCCGGTGACAACCACCTCGGCGGTGACGACTGGGATCAGCGCGTCGTCGACTGGCTGGTGGAGAAGTTCAAGGGCACCAGCGGCATCGACCTGACCAAGGACAAGATGGCCATGCAGCGGCTGCGGGAAGCGGCCGAGAAGGCAAAAATTGAACTGAGCTCGAGTCAATCCACCTCGATCAACCTGCCCTACATCACCGTTGATGCCGACAAAAACCCGCTGTTCCTCGACGAACAGCTCACCCGTGCGGAGTTCCAGCGCATCACCCAGGACCTGCTGGACCGCACCCGTCAGCCGTTCCAGTCGGTGATCAAAGACGCCGGTATCGCGGTGTCGGAGATCGACCACGTGGTGCTGGTGGGTGGTTCGACCCGGATGCCCGCGGTGTCCGATCTGGTCAAGGAAATGACCGGCGGGCAGGAGCCCAACAAGGGCGTCAACCCTGACGAAGTGGTGGCCGTTGGTGCCGCCCTGCAGGCGGGTGTGCTCAAAGGTGAGGTGAAAGATGTTCTGCTGCTTGACGTTACGCCGCTGAGTCTCGGTATCGAGACAAAGGGTGGCGTGATGACCAAGCTCATCGAGCGCAACACCACGATTCCGACCAAGCGGTCGGAGACCTTCACCACCGCCGACGACAACCAGCCGTCGGTGCAGATCCAGGTCTATCAGGGTGAGCGCGAAATCGCTTCGCACAACAAGCTGCTCGGCTCGTTCGAGCTGACCGGCATCCCGCCGGCTCCACGCGGCGTCCCGCAGATCGAGGTCACCTTCGACATCGACGCCAACGGCATCGTGCACGTCACGGCCAAGGACAAGGGCACCGGCAAGGAGAACACGATCAAAATCCAGGAGGGCTCCGGCCTGTCCAAGGAGGAGATCGACCGGATGATCAAGGACGCCGAGGCGCACGCAGACGAGGACCGCAAGCGTCGCGAAGAGGCCGACGTTCGCAACCAGGCCGAAACGCTGGTCTACCAGACGGAGAAGTTCGTCAAGGAGCAGCGCGAAGCCGAGGGTGGCTCAAAGGTCCCCGAGGACACGCTGAACAAGGTGGACGCCGCTGTGGCGGAGGCCAAGACGGCGTTGGGCGGCACCGACATCGGCGCCATCAAGTCCGCGATGGAAAAACTGGGCCAGGAGTCGCAAGCCCTCGGTCAGGCTATCTACGAGGCCACTCAGGCCGAGCAGGGCCCCGGCGGCGGCGAGCCCGGTTCGGGCGGTGCCGATGACGTTGTCGACGCGGAGGTGGTCGACGATGACCAGGAGGGCCAGTGAGCGAAGGCAACCCACACGAGCGCATAACCGTCACGGACAAACGGCGGATTGATCCTGAGACCGGCGAAGTACGCCACGTTGTATCCGGTGCCGCCCCTGCCGGGGCGGCACCGAACGCGGCGGCGGGCAAGGACGCAGCCACCGACGAGAAGGTCGCTGAGCTGACCGCCGATCTGCAGCGGGTGCAAGCCGACTACGCCAACTACCGCAAGCGGGCGCTGCGCGATCAGGAGGCAACCGCCGAACGCACGAAAGCTGCCGTGGTCAGCCAATTGCTGGGCGTGGTCGACGATCTCGAGCGCGCACGCAGTCACGGAGACCTGGATTCGGGTCCGCTGAAGTCGGTCGCCGACAAGTTGTTCGGCGCTCTGACCGGACTCGGGTTGACGGCCTTCGGCGCCGAGGGCGACGACTTTGACCCCGGGTTACACGAGGCCGTGCAGCACGAGGGCGATGGTTCAGAAGGCTCCAAGCCGGTGATCGGCAACGTTATGCGGCAGGGTTACAAACTCGGCGACCAGGTGCTGCGGCACGCGCTGGTCGGCGTGGTGGACACCGTCGACAACTCCGAAACCGCGACCGCCAACACGGTCGATAACGACGCGGGTGAGGGTGAGCAGAACGCAGAATCAGAACCGTCGGAGTAACAACGACCGGTTCGATCAGGACATGACAAGTCAAGAAAGGTGGGAGGGGGTGACGCGATATGGCTCAACGCGAGTGGGTCGAAAAGGACTTTTACAAGGAGCTGGGCGTCGCTCCTGACGCCGGCCAAGACGAGATCAAGCGGGTGGCCCGCAAGCTGCTCGCCGAGAATCATCCCGACCGCAACCCGGACAACAAGGCGGCCGAAGATCGGTACAAGGCCGTCTCCGAGGCCAAGGAAGTACTGACGGATCCCGCCAAACGCAAGGAGTACGACGAAACCCGCCGGCTCTTTGCGGGTGGTGGATTCGGTCGCCGCCCCAACGGCAGCGACTTCTCCGGTGGCTTCGGCGCAGGCGGAGACGGCGCCGAGTTCAACCTCAACGATTTATTCGACGCTGCCGGCCGCACCGGCGGCGCCAACATCGGCGACCTGTTCGGCGGCCTGTTCGGGCGTGGTGCTGCACCGCGTCCGAGCCGTCCGCGGCGCGGTAACGACCTGGAGACCGAAGCCGAGCTGAGTTTCTTGGAGGCCACCAAGGGCGTGGCGATGCCGCTGCGGCTGACCAGTCCGGCGCCGTGCACCAACTGTCACGGCAGCGGAGCCAGGCCGGGCACCAGCCCGAAGGTCTGCCCGACGTGCAACGGCTCGGGCGTGATCAACCGTAACCAAGGCGCTTTCGGCTTCTCCGAGCCCTGCACCGACTGCCGGGGCAGCGGCTCGATCATCGAGCACCCCTGCGACGAGTGCAAGGGAACCGGTGTCACCACTCGCAGCCGCACCATCAACGTCCGGATTCCGCCGGGTGTCGAGGACGGGCAACGGATTCGGTTGGCGGGCCAGGGCGAGGCCGGCTTGCGCGGCGCTCCGTCAGGAGACCTGTATGTCACCGTCCACGTGCGGCCGGACAAGGTGTTCGGGCGCGACGGCGATGACCTCACCGTCACCGTCCCCGTCAGCTTTACCGAATTGGCGCTGGGTACCACGCTTTCGGTGCCGACGCTGGACGGCAAGGTCGGTGTCCGGGTGCCCAAAGGGACGACCGACGGTCGTATCCTGCGGGTGCGCGGCCGCGGGGTACCCAAGCGTTCCGGCGGTCAGGGTGATCTGCTGGTCACCGTCAAAGTCGCGGTCCCACCGAATCTGGAAGGCGTCGCCCAAGAGGCGTTGGAAGCCTATGCGATCGCCGAACGGTCCAGTGGCTTCGACCCGCGGGCCGGCTGGGCAGGTAATCGCTAGATGGCCAAGAACAGGAATGACAAGGAGGCGGCCCGGACCTTTCTGATCTCGGTGGCCGCCGAGTTGGCCGGTATGCATGCGCAGACGCTGCGTACCTATGACCGGCTCGGGCTGGTCAGCCCCAGCCGCAGTTCCGGTGGTGGACGCCGCTATTCGCAGCACGACGTGGAACTGCTCCGCGAAGTGCAGCGGCTGTCCCAGGACGAGGGCGTCAATCTGGCTGGTATCAAACGCATTATCGAGTTAACCAACCAGGTCGAGGCGCTGCAGTCACGGCTGAAGGAGATGGCCGCCGAGATCGAGGTGCTGCGGGCCACCCAGCGACGTGACATCGCGGTGGTGCCCAAGAGCACCGCCGTGGTGGTCTGGCAGCCGCGGCGGTAACGAGCGAGGTCACGGGTGCGGCGTGCATAGTCCACTACCCGTCTTCCGCTGATAGTTACTCATTTCCTCAGGCAAGTCTGCGGCGGGTGCAAAACCTGACAGGCTGTCGGTATGGCGGGCACAGACGGAAACGCCAGATGGACTGACGCGCTTCTCGATCGGATGCGCGAGTTCGGCGATCCGGTAGCCGATACGCCGGTCGCGGCGGTGCTCGAGCGCGGCGGCCTGGACGCGGTCCGCACGATGATGCGGACGCTGGTCCGCGCCGACCAGCCGGTGCCAGAAGAGTTGCCCGATGAGATCCAGGCCTACCTGTTCGAGTCCCTGCCGCTGCCCGATTGGGCTGACATGGACAAGATCAGGCGCGGTCAGCAGCTATTCGAGACATGGGGCGTCCAGATCGCAATCTGCCTGTTTTGCGCGTCGCTCCCGACGTCGTATGCGGCGGCGAAGGGCGTGAAGGTGCTGTATCTGACCGCCCGCCTGGATACCGACGCACGTCGGCGGGTGATGGAAACCGGTCAGTTCCTGATCGATGTGCTCACCGTCGGCGGCCTCGACGAACACGGCAAGGGTCGGCGCACCATCCAGCGCGTGCGCTTGATGCACGCTGCTGTGCGCCACTTGATCAAGGCCCGCAACGAGCAAACGCCCGGCATGTGGCATTCCGACTGGGGCACACCGATCAACCAGGAAGACCTGGCCGGGACACTCCTGTCGTTCTCGTATGTCGTCGCCGATCCGATACGTCGTCTCGGCGTCCAGGTATCCGCCCAGGATATCGACGCATACCTGCATCTGTGGAACGTCATCGGGCATCTGCTCGGTGTGCGCGACGAAATGCTTGTGCGCGACGTCGCCGATGCCGCTGCGCTGGTCGATACCATCGGCCGCCGGCAATTCGCGGCATCGCTTGAAGGGCAGGAACTCACCCGCGCGTTGCTGGATCTGCTGGACGAGCTGACACCCTCGTATCGGTTCGATGACACGATCCCGCCGTTGGTTCGTCATTTGATCGGCGCGGATACCGCCGACCTGCTGGCCGTTCCGAAGTCGCATCTCGCCGACGGCCGGCTCGCGCGGATCGCCAACTGGTTTTTCGGGCACGTCTCGGGCCGGGTCGAGCGCGACGTGGCGCGCCACCAATTGATGTCGGAATTGGCCCGTCCATTCGGGCGCGAGCTGCTGGATTCACTATTCAGGTTTGAGCGCGGTGGGGTGCGGGCGCCGTTCGATATACCCGATCACCTTGCCCGCACCTGGGACATTCTGGCGTGACGTAGGCATCCAGGTCGCTTGACTGGCGGCGCAGACAGAGTGGGGTAGCCCGCTACTCGTGACTGCACCGCCGCGGGCGGCCCACGCTGTCGGACATGACGGCCACAATCAGCGGCCCAGATGTCACCCCGGTGCCGCCGACGGGATTGCCATTGGCGCCCAAAAACCCGTTGCCGTACCGGCGGCGGCTGACGGCGACCAGACAGTTCGATACCGGCCTGGAGGTGCTGCGGGAATCGGGTGGATCGGTGACTCGAAATGTGCTGGGGCCGCGGTGGCTAATGCCGCCCCTAGTGTTCGTCTTCTCACCGCAAGGTGCTCACGACGTGTTAGCCCGTAGAGACGGATTGGCCGAGCGCGCAGCGACGCCTATCTCAGTAGAGCTCCGTCGGCTTACGGGCGACAACCTGCTCGTGTTGCCGCACCGCGAGTGGCTACCCCGCCGCCGCGCGCTGCAGCCGCTCTTCACCAAGCATCATGTTCCTCGATTCGCCGGCCACATGGCTGCGGTCGCCGAGCAGCTTGCCGACCGCTGGGCCCTCGGGACCGAGGTCGACCTGGACCCCGAATGCCGCGCACTGACGCTGCGGGCCCTGGGCCAGTCGATACTCGGAGTCGATCTGGGCGACCGAACGCAGGTGGTGGGCACCGCAATTCGCACCGGCGCGAAGTGGGCGGCCGACCGGGGATTGCGCCCGGTCAACCCGCCACGCTGGTGGCCCACCCGTGGGCAGCGCAGGGCCCGCGCGGCCAGCGCCGCCCTGCGGGCGTTAGCGGCCGAGATCCTGCACGCATGCCGAGTCGACCCGACACGTGATGCGCCGTTGGTGTGTGCCCTGATCCAGGCCACTGACCCGCAGACCGGCCGGCCGCTGTCTGATCGGGCGATCTGCGACGAGTTGGTGTTGTTTCTGCTCGCGGGCCACGACACCACCTCCACCGCGCTGACTTACGCGCTGTGGGCGCTGGGACACCGCCCTGACCTGCAGGAGCGCGCCGCGGCAGAAGCCGATGCGCTCGGTGACCGCCGGTTCACCCACCACGACTTGCCGAGGCTGCCTTACACCGTGCAGGTGCTGCACGAGGCGCTGCGGCTGTGCCCGCCGGCGGCGGCCGTGGCGCGGACGGCGATGGCCGACATCGAGGTCGACGGCCATCGTGTGCCCGCCGGCACGGTCGCCATCGTCGGGATCTACGCAATGCACCGCGACCCGGCCCTGTGGGAGGATCCGCTGCGGTTCGACCCCGACCGTTTCAGCCCCGAGCGCAGCACGGGTCGGAGCCGCTGGCAATATCTGCCGTTCGGTGGCGGCCCGCGAGCATGCATCGGCGATCATTTCGCGATGCTCGAGGCAACCCTTGCCCTGGCGACGATCCTTCGACGGGTCAAAATCTATTCGCTGAGCCCGGATTTCCCTACCATTACCCCATTGACGATGGTCGCCGCCGCTCCCGTCCGAGCCAAAGTTGAACCGCGCGCTGATCAAACGAACCGGAGGATCCGCTGAGATGTCTGCTCCCGCTCCACCTACACCGTCACTGCCGCTGGGTCGCCTGGACGAACCGGCAACCGTCGATGATGTTGTGCGTAACGTCGATCAGATCATTGACTGGTCCATCAAAGCTGAGAGCCATATCGGCTACTTCGCTGTTCTCTACAAGCGGACCACCCTCGCCATTCGTGCCGCCATCAACGAGGGTGTCTTCGACGACGGGCACCGGATGGCAGAGCTCGACGTCGCCTTTGCCCGGCGCTACTTCAATGCGCTGAATGCGTACTTTCACCCCGACGCGTACACGGGCCTGACACTTCCCTGGGAGGTCGCGTTCGTCGGAGATGAGGACAGTGAAGCGATCATCCTGCAGCACTTGATGGCCGGACTGAACGCGCACATCACGTTTGACCTAGGCCTCGCCGTCTTAGCGATTGCGGCTGACTCGTTGGACACGCTTGAGAGCGATTTCAACCGCGTCAATGCCCTGCTCTGCTCCCAGATCCCCGGCGTTCTCGAGGCCGTCGACAAGCTCTCTCCCGAGCTGCGCCGGACCCGCTGGCTGGTCCCGGACCAGATCGGCGTTCTCAATGTGGCGCTGAGGAAATTGCGAAAAGGGGCTTGGTTTTTCGCCACCTGCATCGCGATACATCCGCAGAACGCGACGGAGAAGACAGTGAATCACGAAGCCTGGACGGCGGCGCTGGGTTCCTGGTACCTACAACCGTCGCAGCGGTGGACACCGTTCCCCAGGCTAATCCGCGCCATCGGCAAGCATGAGAGCCGCAACGTTGCCAGCAACATTGCGGCGCTTGAACCGATCTCGAAACAACCCGAAACGCTGCATGAGGCTTACCTCTGAGCTCTTCGCGACCGTCGGTCACGAGAGAATCTCCTGCGCCCGGACGAATTCCGGCCAACCAGCGTCGCCTCGGAAGCGACGGACAGTGTCGTCGAGCTCGGACCGATCACCGCCACCGAGAAGTTCGAAACAATCGAGCAGGCAGCGTAATTCGAATAGAGTCGCGCCTTGGTGGCGTGCCAACTCGAGCGCGCCCGCTAGGGCGTTGCGACCTTCCCGGGAGTCCGCGAACGTCTGGGCTCGCAACCGCATCAGCTCGGCGTCGTAGAAGTGCATACCGGTCGCTTCCGCGTGCTCCAGCGCCATCTCTAGTCGTTCACGCGCCTTCTCCGGCTGGCCCGCGGCAATCAGGAGGCGGCCGATTATCGCGTCTTTGAAAGTGAGGTAGACGTTGAGCTGCATGAGGCGCGACCCGTCCACGAAGAGCGTCATCTTCTCGACTCGGGTCATCAACTCGGCGGCGCTGGCGCCAGTGTTCAGTGCTGCCAGCGCCTTGACGGTGGCATGTTCGGCCGCGCCGACTGCTCGCCACACGTCGAGACCCGACTGCTCGCCCAGCCGGCGAAGATCGGCGACCAGTCCGGCCGCCTCGTCAAGTCGGCCGGACTCCAGGCAGATCCAGATCGCCGCGAAGTACCTATGCCCCCGGTTGTAGTCATTCTGCGGGAACCCCAGGCCATCGCAGCGAAGAACCGATTCAGCCAGCTCCGCGTTGGCACCATCCAGATCTCCGCACACCATGTGCGTGAGCGCCAGGTAGCCGTGCGCTGAGGAGATTGGGTCATCAGCAAGCCACCAACCTCGATAAAGTTCCTGTGGATCCGCCGCGGAGCGGTCGGCCAAGGCCTGCACCAGATGCTTGCGAGCGGATGCGAAGTCGCCCTCCAGCCAGGTGACGGCTCCCAGCGAGGATGCAATCGCTGGATGGCACCACCGCCAATCCTTCGGGATTCGGCTGGACAGCGATTCGAGCAGTTCGTGGGCCCGGCGTAGCTCGGCCCGTGGTGCGTAGTAGCCGACGAGCGCGGTCAACGTCAGGAAGAGCGCGTCCTCGTGCATGCCGGTGCTCGCCAATTCCAAACACCGTTCGAACTCGGCGGGCCCCTGGCCGCTCATGTTGCCGTGCACGGCCGCCGCCAAGAAGCCGCGCTCCAGCCGGATCGCGATTTCATTGCCGTCCCGGGCGGCGCCCTCGGCGCAGCCGGTGAGCTGATCGAGTGCGTTCGTCAGGCACACCAGCGCTTCTTGAATGGCGCCGCGGCGGCGGGCGTCAACTGAGGCTTTCTGATAGGCGCCGACGGCGTCATCGCACTGCAGGGCCTGCTCGTGGTGCCCCGCGACCACACGCCAATCCGGCTCGACGGTACTTGCTGCTTCGACCAGCGCGCGGGCAGCGCGCGCATGCAGATCACGGCGCAGCGATGGCGGAGCCAGCTCGACCGCCACCTCCCGGAGCAGCTCGTGGCGGAATCGCCAGCCATCGCTGTCGCGTCGTTCCAGCACCCGCGCCCGGACGAGTTCGGTGACGACGTCGTCGACGTCGTCGGCGTCGCGCCCGACCACCCATCGAAGCAACGGGAGATCACCTGCGCGCCCGATGACGGCGGCCGCCTCGACCACCGGCACCACGTCGGCATGAGAGTGATGCAGCCCGGCCAACAGCGACTCATACAGCGCCTCGGGCACCCCGGGCTCGGCTCCGGCGGAGTCGAGTTCGCCGACGACGTGTTCGATGTAGAACGGAACCCCGTCGCATCGGCGACGTATCGCAGTCCGCCGAGCGTCGTCGGTCATCGACGGGTGCAGCGCACTGATCAGCGCATCGGACTGCTCGTTGGTCAGCGGCGCAATATCGAAACGTGTTACCGGCCAATCGGTTCGCAGCCAGTCGCCGTCGCGTCCGGTCAAGACGACCAGCAGCCGTCCGCCCGCGGTTGCGAGCAACGAGTTGAGCAGCTCCAGGGTGGAGGGGTCGAACCAGTGCACATCCTCGGCGACCACCAATCCGGCCTGATCTCCGATGCACGCCAGGACATATTGGTGAACCGTCGCGCCGATCAACTCGTAAAGGGCGCGGCCGTCCACGGCGGCCGGTTGATAGCCGTGCTCGGGACCGACGCCGAGTACCGGCGCAAGCAGAGGTACCGCGCTCACCGGATCCATTCCGCAGGAACGCAGTTCGGCTTGCAATAAGCGCAGACGCTCCGCACCGTCGGTGAGCCGGGTGATGCCGCATCGGCGTTCCACGAGCCTGCGCGCCGGATACAAGCCGGTCTTGGTATGCAGCGGCGAGCCGAACAGCTCGATCGTGGGCGCGCCGGAACCCCGGACCAATTCGGCCGCCTCGATTGCCAGCCGGGTCTTGCCCATTCCCGGTTCGCCGCGAAATACCACGCCCGGGTTACTCAACACACCATCGCAGGCCTGCCGCCAGCTCTGCTGCAGCCAGCCGCGCTCACGATCACGCCCGATCAAGGGTGACGACCGCAGCGGCGGTGCGTCTGATCGCTCGCCGAGTACCCGGTGATGGCTGACCAATCCGTCGACACCCTTCACCGGGACCGGCGGACGTAGGTCGAGTTCGAACGAGTCACGCACCAACGGCGCGACCGAATCCGACACCGCCACCGTGCCCGGCTCGGCCACACCGCAAAGCCGGGCGGTCAGGTTGGCCGCAAATCCGTACACGTCGTCCTGGTCGGTGTCGAGGTAGACCAGGCCACGATGGATGCCGACCCGCACGTTGATCGCCACGGCGAACTTGCGTTCGGCCTTCTCGCTGAGCTGCGCCACTGCACGGGTGATGTCCAGCCCCGCCGCTACGGCGCGTCGCAGGTCGTTCTCGCGCGCCTTGGGGTGACCGAACACCACCAGCAGTCCGTCGCCCTTGATCGAGCTGATGTGGCCGTCATATCCATCGACGACCCGGCGCACCTCATCCCGATAGCGGCCGACCAACGTGCGATACGTCTCCGGTTCCAAACGGGTGGACAGCGCCGTCGAGTCGACCAGGTCGGCGAACATGATTGTGAGCCGGCGTATTTCACCGTAGCGGGCCGGGGCGGTGAGTAGGTCCTCGGCTTCCGGGTTGTTGCGGTCGACTGAAAGAACCCGGCTGGCCAAGTTGGTGGCGGTGGTGCGGTCGCCTTCGTTGATGGCCCGCACCGCGCGGTCCAGCAATTCATCGATCGATGCACCACTCTCGCCAGGGCTCACCTGCTCCTCCTGCCGGGTACTGGCTAAGGCTACCGGTCAGCCGCGCCGATTTCAGCGCATGTCAAGTAGCTCGGATCGAAAACTGGGCGACCCCCCACTCGCCAGGAAGCGCGGACCGGTAACCGCCGCGGCGCAGCGCATCGGTGGGAGCGGTCATCGGCTCGAAGCACACGATGTCCTCGCCGGGCGGCGCGAAGATCTGCGCCGCCGGATAGCCCTGCTCGAAATGCACCTCGATGCGGCGCCCACCACCGGACACCGCGAACACTGCGCCATCGGCAACCTCGTCATAGCCGTCGTCAAAAGCCTTGTCGAGCAACGGTTCGGTGGCGGCTTGTTCATGTACTGCTTCGCCGGTCGGCAGCCCCCGCCGGTCGGCCTGCAGGTGGCGCATCGCCGGGGTCTCGATGATCCACTGGTCGCGTGGCACGCCGGGCAGCTGCAGGTAAGGGTGGAAGCCGAAACACAACGGCACCGAAAGGTTGCCGGTCGGGGTTACTGAGGTGCGCACCCGCAGGGTCCGCTGGGACAGCGTGACGGTCAGCGCCAGCCGATGTGGAAACGGAAAGCTGGCCAGCAAGTCCTGATCGTTGCTGAAGTCCACCTCGGCGCTGAGCTCATTGACCGACTCATGCGTCACCCGCCAGTTCGGATAGGCGGCAAGCACACCGTGGATCGGTAGGCCGTTGGGGTCGGCTCGGACCCTGTTGCGCCCGGGTGTCAGCGTGACCGAGGTGCCTTCTGCTGTGTAAGTGTTGGCGCCCAGTCGATTTGCCCATGGATACAAGATGGGGATACCCATCGTCTTACCGTCGGCCACATAGGCGTCCAGGCCGCGACGCTGTCCGAGCAATTCTGTGCCTGAATCGGTCAGCGAGACGCCGATCATGCCGGCGTCCGGCACGAACTGGGCCTCCAGATTCGATGACGGGTCGCGCAAAGTGACAGCGTGCATCTGATAAAACTAGCCGAGACTAGTTGTACAACGGGTCGTGCTGAAGACGCTCCGGCGGCGCCCCTTTGGCGATCAGCGCGGCCTTGGTGGCGCGCACCATCTCCGGTCCGCCGCAAATCAGGATCTGCCGGTCTCCCCAGCCGCCGTATCTGGTGACGACGTCCATCAGCCTGCCGGTCTGTCGCAGGTGCAGTCCGCGCGGCGGCGTCACATCGGGATAGTCGGCGGCCCAGGCAGGGTCGCCGCTGCGCTCGGAGACCGGCGACACCGACAACCAGGGATTGTGCGCGGCGATCTGCCACAAGGTCGGCAGGTCGTAGAGCTCGCACGGGTAGCGCGCACCGAAGAACAGGTGCACTCGCGGGTTGACGCCCCAGCGGGTGAGATCCATGACGATCGAGCGCAGCGGCGCGATCCCGGTACTGCCCGCCACCATCAGCACGTCGCCGCCGTCGCGGTCGACCTGCAAGCCGCCGTGCGGGTTGGACAGCCGCCACCGGTCCCCGGGCCGGGTCTCGTTGACGATGGCATTGCTGACCAGGCCGCCCGAAACCGTGCGGACGTGGAACTCGATGGCGCCGGTGTCATCCGAAGGAATGGCCGGTGTCAGGTATCGCCACCGTCGTGGGCACTGGGGCACCGCGACGTTGACGTACTGGCCGGCGTGGTAGGACATCGGGCGGTCCAGTTGTAGCCGGATCACGGCCAAGTCGCGGGATACCCGAAGGTGTTCGATCACCGTCCCGTCCCACCACGCCGGCCCCGGTTCGGCGTCGGCGGCGCCGCTCATCACCCCGGCGATCAGGTTCAGCGACTGCTGGGCGGCGGCGTCGACGGCGTCGGTCCAAGCCGCGGCCAGCTCGTCTCGCAGGGTTGCATACAGCGCCTGACCCAGCGTCTCGTAGTGCTCGGGGAGCACCCCGTACTTGCGGTGGTCGCGGCCCAGCTGGGCCAGAAACGCCACCGGCTCGTCGGCGCGCTGGGCGACCAGTTCGCCGTAGATCCACTTCAGCGCCTGGGCGAAGGCGGCCCGCTGGGCGGCCATGTCCGGCGGGAACAGGTCACGCAGCGATACGTCGAGGGAAAACCAGCGGGTGTAAAAGCGCCCGATGAGCCCGTTTTGGTCGTCCGGGTCGACGGCGTCGTGCAATACCGCCAATGCGTCCCGGTCGTTGAGGCTCACGGCCGCCGATTTTAGGCGCGGTCAGGTACTTATCGGGATAGCGCGTGAGCGCCGTTGTAAAGCACCACCAAACCGATCAACACCAGGATCGCGGCGAGCAGCGCGGCGTTGTTTTTCTCCATCCACCCTTTGAGCCGCGCCATCGGCTCGTCGAGGCGGTTACCGGCGCCTGCGTAGGCCAAGACGGGGATCGCGACGGTGGATGCAGCGACAACAACGAACACGGCCGCGCAGATCCAGGCGCCCGCCGTACCCAGCCCGTTGCTGCCGATGGCCAAGCCGGCCAGCGCGCACATGATCAGCACCTCAAGCCTGATCACTACCAACACTGCCCCGGTGATAGCGGCGCGGGTGGGCGTCAGTGTCGCGAAAGACCGCATCCACCTTGGTGATTCGGTGTGCCCGTGCCGGGTCAGCCACCGGTAGATGCCAAACCCGATCAGCGCCAGTCCGAGGACGACGCGCAGCCAGGACGCCCAAGTCGGTGGTGTCTTGCGCAAATCGCCAAGGGCGTCGGAGGACGCCACGAAGACTGCGGTCGTCCCGACCAGGCCCAGCAGCCAGCCGCCGAGGAAGGCGAGGCCGGTCGGCCGAGGCCGCGGCGTTTGTAACACCAGCACCGCCGGGATGATCGACAGCGGTGAGATCGCGATGACGAGCCCCAGCGGAACCAGGGTGGCCAGCAGTGCGGCCCAACTTCCTGTCACGGGCTGCATCTTCGCACTGCCGGGCGTTGAGTGCTGCGCGGGAGCCACGAACGCTGTGCTTGCGCCGCGCCTCAGCGGGCCGTTCCGCGCCCGCATCGTTGCGGCGCAGGTCTGATGGCGCCGCGCCTCAGCGGGCCCGTTCCGCGCCCGCATCGTTGCGGCGCAGGTCTGATGGCGCCGCGCCTCAGCGGGCCCGTTCCGCGCCCGCATCGTTGCGGCGCAGGGTCCAGGCCGGCACCCAGTGCGTGACGGTTTTGTGCTTGGACCCGTAGGCAATCGGGTACGTCACCAGCCCCCACCAGTCGCCCTGCTCGCAGAGGCCCCAACAGGTCAGCCGCCCTTCGACGACCTTGTGCAGCTGCATACCGCCTGCGTTATACCGCCCCGACCGGTGCGGCTCGCGCGGAAAGAGCACCGTCAAATCAATCAGTACGGTGATCGGCGGGCGCACCACTCGGAAGGGGTTGCGGACCGGCTGTCCGTTGTACCCGATCGACGCAAGGTCGCCCACTGATCGATCATACGTTCGCTTGGGTTGCATGTGCACTCATCGGTGCTGGTCAGGGCACTTGCCTTGTGGACAGTGTCCTAACCGAGGCGATCTGTTCGGCGCGACGCTGGCCGTGGGCGAGGGCGAGCTGGGTGCGCAATTGCTTGTTTTCCTCGGTGAGGTCTCTGATCCGTTGGTGGGCCAGCTCTAGCCGGCGTTGCCAGGATTCGTCTGTCGTTCGAGTTGGCGGCGCGGGCTTGGCGGGGCGGTCAGGGGCCGCGGCGATCCGTTCCATCAGGTCGGGCTGGGTGTAGATCCAGGAGCGCGCGACTGACGCGGCCTTGGCCAACGCCGTGACGGTGACTCGCGTGCCGTCGGCCTCGAGCCGGGCGAGCGCTTCGAGCGCCCGCTGTCGGGTGGTTTCGTGCTTTAAGCGGGCTGCGGCGCGCAGGTGCGAGGAATTGTCAGCAAGCATCGTTTGCACTCGATTCGGCTGCAGCCGCATCCTGTTCGAGGCTGCCGATGATCTTGGTGAGGTTGTCGGCGGTGTGCTGGTTCATTTCGACGAGCCGCAGCTGTCCGCGTTGCTGTGCGCGTTCGATGATGCCGCGGGTCAGTTCGAGCTGCTCGCGAGGTTGCGGCAGGAACTCCGGCGTGGTGATGAAGACCGGGCATGTCAGGCAAGCGTTGGCGTGTGGGCAATTCTGTTGCAGCGGCAGGCCGCAGTAACCGTTCGGCAGAGCCTGCGTGGCGCGCGAGAGGTGCTGCTTGGTCCATTCGGCATCGGCAAGCGGGCTGTCTGGAGAAATGCTGACTTCGTTGCCGTTGATGTCGACCTTGCGGGCGCGTTCCCAGTGTCGGCGGACGGTGTCGTCGTGCAGTCGGGCGTAATGAGCCGTCATTGCCGAGGAGTCGTGGTCAAGGATCTTGCGGACCACTTCTTGGGGGACGTCGTTGTTGATCAGGCGCGTGCCCAAGGTGTGGCGGAACTGATGTAGGGAGATGCGCGCCAGCGCACCGGATTCGTCGACGACCCTGCACTTGGTGATCCATGCCTTTAGGGCCTCGTGGGCGACTGTTTTGGATGTGGGCTGTGTGCCGTCGGAGTTGCAGGTTTCTCGCGGAAACAACACGGCCCGCGCTGAGTACTGGGTGCGTACTCGCTGGGCTTGCTCGGCGATCACGGTAGCTATTTCAGTCGAAATAGGCACTAGGGCTTCGCGTTTCATTTTTCGGTTGTAGTACCGGAGATAGGGTGCCTGATGGCGGTCGAAGGTCACACAATCCTGCGGCAGGTGTAGCGCATCGTTGATCCGCAGGCCGGTTTCGATCAGTAGTGGGAACAGCAATCTCCACCGTGGGTCGGTGAGCTTGTCGAGGTTGGCGGCGTTTTCCAGCTGGGCCATGACGATCGCTGATAGCGCTCGCGGTGGCAAGGTAGTGCGAGCTGGCGCATCTTCGGTGTAGAAGGCCGTGCTCGCCGGAACGTCGGGAATCCAGTCATGTTGGCGCGCGATGACCAGAAATCGTCTCGCTGAGCTGACTCTTTGGCTGCGCCCTGTGGCGGTGAGGCCGTCTTCGGCGAGCAAGGTCAGGAACCGTGTGATGACGTCACGGGTGAACTGGTCAGGTCGTGCGTCGGGGCCCGCGTGCTCGGTCAGCGCATCGGCCATACGGGTCAGGGTGGTCAGATCGCGATGCATCCCGCTGGCGCTGTGGCCGATGTCGACGCGCCACCTGAGGAACTTCTTGATCACCTCGCGCAGCCACTGTTGCGAGATAACGCCGAAGTTCAGCGTCAAACCTCCCTGAGCACCACCGAAACCCAGCCGTCGCAGGCGCCAGCGACCCCGAAGAAATTCGTGTTCACGGGTGTAGGTTCCGCGAAGTTTGTCCAATTCGTCGATGGCGAAGATCAGAAAGCCGGTGCGGAGGTGCGTCCTCGCTTGTCCGTGGTTGCGATCGGCGCGGATGATGGGCCATTCGTGTTCTGGATGTTGAAGCAGTGATGTGATCCCAGACTCGGCGAGGGCTCGAATCATCAAGCGTATCTGGCGGAAGTTCTGTCGTACAACGTCATTCGTTGTCCTGGCCTGCAGAATTCCATAGGCGATTTCCCACCGAAGTGGTAGCGGGAGGGTCGCGAGCGACAGCGCCTCCTTTTCAGGCAGCTCGCCAGGATCCCAAGCGGTCAGCGGTGGGCGGCCGGCCCTGGCCCATCGCTGAGCATGTGTCGAACAAAGGTCCCCGTGAAGAGGGAGCCGCGGGCATCCGGCTATCTGGCATGGAGCACCACCGCCGACAGGATCGTCGGGGCTCACGATGATTCGATCGTTGACCGACACTGGGGCAACCACTTTCTGCAGGCGGAAGACCCATGAGTCGTCCGGTCCGCCCATCGCTGGCGCCGCAATCGCGGTTATTCGCGACGGCTGCGTACTCATGGCTGCTTCCCGGCGCCTATGGTTGTCGTGCCGCGACCGCCCAAGCATCCAGCCCTGTCGAGCACCCGGCGAATATCCTCGATCTCTAGGTGCTGATAGGTCCCGGTTGTCGTCGTTATCGAGGCATGACCCAAGAGTTTCTGCACAACTTCGGCTGGAACTCCCCGCCGAAGCAGACCGGTTGCGTAGGTGTGGCGAAATACGTGTGCTGAGAACGCGACTCCACTGCGTTCGCGGAGCCGGGCGACGAGATCAGTCACGTTCCAATAGCGCCACGGTGTGCCGATCGATCCGCCCCACAGGTTGACGAATACGTAGTCACAATCCAGCTCGCTGTATTCGCCGACGAGATAATCGGTGTATAGCCGGATCAACGATGGAGCGACCGGAATGTCGCGTTGGCCGCTCTTGACCCGCGCGCCATTGCTGTTGCGGCGGGCCTGGATTCGAATCAATGTTCCGGCGGCGTCGATATCCTCGTGACGCAGCCCCAGCGCCTCGCCGGTCCGCATCCCCGTGCCCGCAAGCAGCTCGATCAGAAACCGATCACGCAGCCGGTCACACGCATCAACGATCAGCTGGACCGACTCCTCAGGCAAAGCCCGAGGCAGCCGACGGCGGGTCTTCAACTTGATCGTCCGGCGATGCTGGTCACCCGCGGAACCGAGGTGGGCCAAAAACGGTCGCCAAGCCCCTCGCACCCCGCCGGCTTTCATCGTCGACAGCAGCTCGCCGCAATCCACGCCGTGTCGGTGATGGAACTTATAAAACGATCCCACCGCCGCGAGCTTCCGGTTGATTGTCGGCGTAGAACACCGAGCCTCAATCGTTGAAAGCGACGTCACCGATCGCGCCCGCATTGCCGGCGGAAGGCGTAACCAACCGACGAATCGGCCAAGGTGCTCTAACCGGACTGTCCGCCAATCGATCTCATGAGCACCCAGGAACTCGAAGTAGTCCCGGAGATCAAACGCGTAAGCTCGGACCGTTCCGGGTGATCGCTCAATTGCGGTCAAATGAGCAAGAAACGCATCAGCGGCCTCGACAACCGCGAACCGGTCGTCCACGACCGTCCACGACTCCATGCCGCCACCAGGCGAGAAAACCTGTTGAACGCGCAACGCCGCCTCCTTCAGTCCCAGCCAGGAAAGTACTGCTGGCGACGCTAACGGCAGCCACCGACATCTCGGCCGGTCAAGCCCGCGGGACGGGCAACATGACGTGATCGTCGGGTGTTCGGGGGCAACGACTCATACCCAGTGCTGTTGGGAGGGTGCGGGCGTGGCAGAGATAGCGGAAGCTATTCGTCTGGCGCGTGGTCGGAGGAACTGCAGCAGGCCAGTACTTCAGGGCGCTGCTCAACGAATGGCAGGCCCTGCGTGTCGACAGTCCTGGTCCCGCTTGTACGCCGCCAACGAAGGACCAAAACGGCGTGACCTAGGTTCGCACCCGGCCGTACTCGGCGATGACGGGTTGAAGTTCGTCGGGGGTGGCGCCGTGCAGAATGACCCGGTCCGCGCCGGAGGCCAGCTCTTGGCGGATACGTGTCACGCACTGGGTTGGTGTGCCCATTGCGGCCGCGGCCAGCCATTCGTCGGGCAACAGGGTGGCGATGTGTTCGAGCTGTTCGGTGCTGGCTTTGCCGTCGATGGCCCCGGCAATGGAGGTGACCACCCGGTCGCTGCGAAAGCGGTGCAGGACAGCGGGATCCCAGTCGTTGGTGCGGACTAGCAACTCGCCGTATCCCTGGAGATAGCCGGCGAGGCGTCCGACAGTCTTGCGCAGGCGAAGCGCCTCGGGCAGATGGTCACCAACGGTGGCCAGACACGACCAGACCCGCACGGTGTCGGGGTCGCGGCCAGCTTGTTCGGCCGCCTGTTTGACGGTCGCGACGCAGCGTTGCAACGTCTCCGGAGGGAAGTAGGTGTGCAGGATGACGTCGTCGAAGATGCGGCCACCAAGCGCGAGGGTCTTGGGTCCGAACGCAACCAGCCCCAGCTTGATGTCTTCGTTGAAGTCGGGGTCTAGGAACAGCAGCGGGTAGTGGCCCATCGGTCCGTCGTGGTTGAGGATGGTTTCGCCGTGCCAGAGCCGGCGCATTACCTGAGCCCAGTCCTCCATGTGAGCGGTGGTGACGTCACCGATGTTGAACGCCGAGTACATCGCCGGGATCCCGCGGCCGATACCGAGAGCAAAGCGGCCGCCGGAGAGCCGATGCATGGTGGTGGCCCATGACGCGGTGATGAGCGGGTGGCGGGTATTGCAGTTGGTGGCCGCGGTGGCGACATTCATCCGCGTCGTTGCCGCGCATGCGGCACCGACCAACGATGACGCTTCTTTGACGTTCCAGCGTTCGGAGATGAACGCTGTGCCAAAGCCGAGTTCCTCGCCGCGCTGGGCCTGCTGTACGAGGGCCGCGGGACCATCGCCGCCAGCGCCGCCAAGCAGATAGAACCCGAGTTCGTCGTAGGTGCGTGTCATGCCCACACCCCCTGCTTGTGGCCGCAGTTGTAGACCTCGACGATGCGGCCGCCGACGACACGGAAGATCTCGATGCTGCCGACTTGGGTGGCGGTACCGTCTTTGAGCGTCATCGTGGCCTGATAGACGATGGCCACGTGTTCGTCATCGTCACCGGCCACCACGAGGTTCACGTCAAACTGTAACGCGGTGAACAACTCCCAAGTGTCGGCGATCCGCTGCACCGCTTCGGTGCGGGTGAGTGTCCGCGCCTCCACAACGTCGTGGCGGATCACAGTGTCGGCAAACAGTTCGCCGGCCAGCCCCAGATCCCGGTTGTTCCAGGCGATCAGGTTGTATGCCTCGACCACTTCACGCGCAGATCGCACTTGTGCAGTCACTGGCTTCCTTCCGCACGTCGACGACGATGCTGAGACGCCCCTTCCGTGGGCACGCCGCCGTTAAGGTAACAACGTTTCTTAATATAAGGTAACATCGTTTCCTCACGTCCGACAGAGCCCGCTTTAGGCCGGGGGAAGGCAGGCCGAGCCGTTGCCCAAGCCGTTGCTGAGTGCTGACGCAATCTTCGACGAAGCACTGCGCGTGCTTGCCGAAGAGGGGGCCGCGGGACTGACGATCCGCAACCTTGCCGCGCGTCTACGGTGTTCGAATAAGACGCTATATCAGCAGATCGGTACCCACGAAGTGCTGGTCCGCGGAGTGGTCGCCCGGGCGTTCGCGCAGCTGGAGCTTGCGTTCTCCACCCACTCCACGTGGGAGGTGGCCGTCGAGTCCTGGTGTATGGCGCTGCGCGCGGCCCTATTGGACCACCCCGACTTGTGCAAGCTCATGACCACCGCCGACCGCGGTGTCGTCGTCGATTACGCCGGTCAGCTGATGGCGGTGCTTGAGCGGGACGGATTCAGCCACAGCCAAGTGGTCCAGGCAGCGGGAATCCTGGCCCATGTGACGCTGAGCATGACGCTGTCCGATGTGGCGGCGCCCGGCCAGTGGGACGACCCGCGCGTGTTCGCCACGACCATTCAGTGGCTGATCCATGGAATAGCGCTGATGCGGGCGGAGACACCGTCGCCTCGCAACAACCAATCCAGATCCACTGGCGGCACCGGTCGGCAACGCGCAGCGAAAAGGAGTGCATCGTGACCCTGCCCACCCACCCATCGCAGATCACAGCCGCCTGGCTGGGATCGGTGCTGGGGGTGGACATCTCGTCGGTGAGCGTCGAAGCGATCGGCACCGGACAAACCGCCGCCACCTACCGCATCATACCCACATACCGGCAGCCGTCGGACTCTCCACCGTCCTTCATCGCGAAGCTACCCTCACAACATCAGGATGTGCGCGAACGCGTCGCCCTCGGATACCGAGCCGAGCACGCGTTCTACACGCGAGTCGCCGACACAGTCTCGATACCACTGCCGCAGGTGTACCACTGCGACATCGCCAGTGACGGATCAGAATTCGTCCTACTACTGTCCGACCTGGACCCCGCGGTGCAGGGCGACCAAATCCGCGGCTGTGACAAGGCCGAAGCCCGCCTAGCCGTCGAGGCACTCGCCGGCCTGCACGGACCACGATGGTGCGACCCCGCGTGGCTGTCCTTCGACGGCGTCACCATGCCCAAGGCAGACTCCGACATCGCCCGCGGCATGGGCCAACTCGCCCACACCGCCCTGGACACGACGCTTTCCGGTATTGGTCACCGCATCAGCGCACAAGACCGGTCAACTCTCACCGAATCGGCAGACGTCGTCGAGCGATGGCTGGGAATCAACCCCGAACGGTTCTGTCTCCTGCACGGCGACTACCGACTCGACAATCTGCTCTTCGATCCCGACAAGAGGTCGGTAACCGTTGTCGACTGGCAGACGATCACGGTCGGACTGCCGACCAGAGACCTCGCCTACTTCCTCGGCACCAGCCTGGATTCCGATCTGCGGGAGGCTAGAGAACCCGAACTGGTCAACGCCTACCATCGGCGCCTCCTCGACTATGGAGTCACTGACTATTCAGCCGCGGATTGTTGGAACGACTACCGCATCGGAATGCTGCAAGTACCTCTTCTGACCACGTTCGGTTACGCCTTTGCCGCGGCGACAGACCGTGGTGACGAGATGGTCCTCGTCATGCTCACTCGTGGCTGTCGCGCGATCCGCCATCTTCAAACGACAGAACTCATCCGAAAGCTCGCCTGAGTCGCTTCGTCGCAGTAACAGATCACCGCCGAGCGACCCTACTGTCAAACGGGCGCGCCACAGGCGGGCGGTAATGCCATGGGCTCGGCCCCAGGTACGCCGACTTGAACGACCCGAGATAACACCGGCAACTGGAGGCCATGAGGCGCATCGCCCCGCTTTCATTTACGTCGAGAACACATTCTCCGCAACCCTGGAGAACATACGTTCGAATCGAACGACGGACGCTACAGTAAGAAATTTTTATAGTTGAGCGGAACAGACTCAACCTTGACGGCGTTGAATAACGCGACAAGCATTTTCGATAACCCCTTCTGACACGAACGGAGGTGTCGTGGACTCTTTCAACCCGACAACCAAGACGCAGGCGGTGCTGACATCGGCTCTGCAGGCGGCGACCGCCGCCGGCAACCCCGAAATCAGGCCGGCTCACCTGCTGCTAGCCCTGCTTACGCAGAACGACGGGATCGCCGCGCCGCTGCTGGAGGCTGTCGGCGTCGAGCCCGCCACTATCCGCACCGAGGCGCAGCGCCTGCTGGACCGGTTGCCGCAGATCAGCGGGGCCAGCTCGCAGCCGCAGCTGTCCCGCGAATCGCTGGCCGCCATCACCACAGCGCAGCACCTGGCCACCGAACTGGACGACGAATACGTCTCCACCGAGCACCTGATGGTGGGACTGGCCACCGGCGACTCCGACGTCGCCAAGCTGTTGACCGGACACGGTGCATCGCCCCAGGCGTTGCGCGACGCGTTCGTCAAGGTGCGCGGCAGCGCCCGCGTCACCAGCCCCGACCCCGAGTCGACGTATCAGGCGCTGGAGAAGTACTCCACCGACCTGACCGCCCGTGCCCGCGAAGGCCAGCTGGACCCGGTCATCGGGCGGGACAACGAGATTCGCCGCGTCGTGCAGGTGCTGAGCCGTCGTACCAAGAACAACCCGGTGCTCATCGGCGAGCCCGGTGTCGGCAAGACCGCCATCGTCGAGGGTCTGGCCCAGCGCATCATCGCCGGCGACGTACCCGAGAGCCTCCGCGACAAGACCGTCGTCAGCCTGGACCTGGGCTCGATGGTGGCCGGTGCCAAATATCGCGGCGAGTTCGAGGAACGGCTCAAGGCTGTCCTCGACGACATCAAGAACTCCGCCGGGCAGATCATCACCTTCATCGACGAGCTGCACACCATCGTCGGGGCCGGTGCAACCGGCGAGTCGGCAATGGATGCCGGCAACATGATCAAGCCGATGCTGGCCCGCGGAGAATTGCGCCTGGTCGGCGCGACCACGCTCGACGAGTACCGCAAATACATCGAAAAGGACGCCGCACTGGAACGCCGCTTTCAGCAGGTGTTCGTCGGTGAGCCGTCGGTGGAAGACACCGTCGGCATCCTTCGTGGGCTCAAAGACCGTTACGAGGTGCACCACGGTGTGCGCATCACCGACTCCGCGCTGGTTGCGGCGGCGGCACTCTCCGACCGTTACATCACCGCCCGTTTCCTGCCGGACAAGGCCATCGACCTGGTCGACGAGGCGGCGTCGCGCCTGAGGATGGAGATCGACTCACGGCCCGTCGAGGTCGACGAGGTCGAACGGCTTGTCCGCCGACTCGAGATCGAAGAGATGGCACTGGCCAAGGAGGAAGACGACGCGTCCAAGGAGCGGCTGGAGAAGCTGCGCTCCGAATTGGCCGACCAGCGCGAGAAGCTGTCCGAGCTGACCGCCAAGTGGCAGAACGAAAAGAACGCCATCGACGTCGTGCGCGAGCTCAAAGAACAGCTGGAGATACTGCGCGGCGAATCCGATCGCGCCGAGCGTGACGGCGACCTGGCCAAGGCCGCCGAGCTGCGGTACGGCCGCATTCCCGAGGTGGAGAAGAAGCTCGACGCGGCACTGCCGACGGCGCAGGCCCACGAGAACGTCATGCTCAAGGAAGAGGTCGGTCCCGACGACATCGCCGACGTGGTGTCGGCGTGGACGGGCATCCCGGCCGGGCGGCTGCTGGAAGGCGAGACCGCCAAACTGCTGCGGATGGAAGACGAGCTGGGCAGGCGCGTCGTCGGACAACGGAAGGCGGTCACTGCGGTTTCTGACGCGGTCCGTAGGACCCGGGCCGGCGTCGCCGACCCCAACCGGCCGACCGGATCGTTTCTGTTTCTCGGGCCCACCGGTGTCGGCAAGACCGAGCTGGCCAAGGCGCTGGCCGATTTCTTGTTCGACGACGAGCGGGCGATGGTCCGCATCGACATGAGCGAGTACGGCGAGAAGCACTCGGTGGCCCGCCTGGTCGGTGCACCGCCCGGCTATATCGGTTACGACCAGGGTGGTCAGCTGACCGAGGCGGTGCGCCGCCGCCCTTACACCGTCGTGTTGTTCGACGAGGTCGAAAAGGCCCACCCGGACGTTTTCGACGTGCTGCTGCAGGTGCTCGACGAGGGCCGGCTCACCGACGGGCAGGGCCGTACCGTCGACTTCCGCAACACCATACTGATCCTGACGTCCAACCTCGGATCGGGCGGCAACGAGGAGCAGGTGATGGCCGCGGTGCGCTCGGCGTTCAAGCCGGAGTTCATCAACCGGCTCGATGACGTGCTGATCTTCGAGGGCCTGAACCCCGAAGAGCTGGTGCAGATCGTCGACATTCAGCTGGCCCAGCTGGACAAGCGGCTCGCCCAACGGCGGCTGCAGCTGGAGGTCTCGCTGCCGGCCAAGAAGTGGCTGTCCCAGCGTGGTTTCGACCCGGTCTACGGCGCCCGCCCGCTGCGGCGGCTGGTGCAGCATGCCATCGGCGACCAGCTGGCCAAGCTGCTGCTGGCCGGTGACGTCCACGACGGGGACATCGTGCCGGTGAACGTCAGCGTGGACGGTGACTCGCTGGTGCTCGGCTGAATGTTGCGACCCGCTTCGCCCGGCTGCGCCGCGCTCACGATCGCCACGAGCTAATTCCCCACTCGCACAACAAGAATCGCCCCCGCAACTCGTGGGGCGATTCTGTCAGTTTCCTGCCAGATGACGGCAAAAACCGAACGATCGAGGTGTGGCTCGGTAGCGTCCCGCGGAGAGCTTCGCGCACGGGCTGGACAGCCTGCTGAGACTGTTCTGACGCCGGCCTGCGGCCGGGACCTAAGCGGTAGCAAACTTTAATTCGGTTGTGACCTGCTCGCATTCCCGCTTAGGGGCTAACAGCCGCTAGGCTACGTGGCGATGGTTCCGCTCTGGTTTACGCTCTCCGCGCTGTGCTTCGTCGGCGCGGCGGTGTTGCTGTACGTCGACATCGACCGCCGCCGCGGACGTGGCCGGCGTCGCAAGTCGTGGGCACGTTCACACGGATTCGACTACGAGCAGGAATCCACCGAAATCCTCAAGCGCTGGAAGCGCGGCGTGATGTCGACCGTGGGTAGCAACATTCCGGCGCGCAACGTCGTGCTGGGCCAGATCCGCGGCGAGGCGGTATTCATCTTCGACCTCGAGGAAGTCGCCACCGTGATCGCCTTGCATCGCAAGGTGGGCACCAACGTCGTAGTCGACGTGCGGCTCAAAGGTCTCAAAGAGCCTCGCGAGAACGATATTTGGCTGCTCGGCGCGATCGGGCCGCGGATGGTGTACTCCACCAACCTGGACGCCGCCCGTCGCGCCTGCGATCGTCGCATGGTCACCTTCGCACATACCGCACCCGACTGCGCCGAGATCATGTGGAACGAGCAGAACTGGACGCTGGTCAGCATGCCTATCGGCAGTACTCGTGCCCAATGGGACGAGGGCCTACGCACGGTGCGCCAATTCAACGACTTGCTGCGGGTGTTGCCGCCGGTGGCACAGTCCGCCGCTGCGCCGCAATCGGCCGGACGCCATAAAGCGGCACCCAGCCGTCCGCTGGCCCCGGCTGGCCGCGGCGAGTCGCCGCCGCGCCACCAGGAGGCTGTTGCCCGCGAGGGCGGGGCCGCGCCCCGCGGTGCCGGATCGCCGCCGCCTGCGCGCCAAGAGCCAGTCCGTCACTCCCCGGCCGAGCCCGTGCGCCGGGAGACTGGCGGCGATGGAGCAATGCGGCCTCCGCCGCCTGGCCGAAACGGCCACCAGGCCAGTCACCACCAGCGCTGAGTTTGGCCGCACAAGCCCTCAGTACACTAGCGCCGTGCCTCGTCGCGTCGCCCTGATCACCGGACCCACATCCGGGATCGGCGAGGGTTTCGCGCGACGCTACGCTGCCGACGGCTATGACGTTGTGCTGGTGTCGCGCGACGCCGACCGGTTGACGGAGCTGGCCGCCGAGTTGTCCGACGAGGGCGGGCGGGACGTCGAGGTACTGCCGGCCGATCTCGCCGAGCCCGCCGGCCGGGGCAAGGTCGCCGAGCGGTTGGCCGCCGGTGTCGACGTTCTGGTGAACAACGCGGGTTTCGGCACGTCCGGCGAATTCTGGACCGCCGACCCCGCGGTGCTGCAGGCCCAGTTGGAGGTCAACGTCGCTGCGGTCATGCAGCTGACCCGGGCCGCGTTGCCGGCGATGATCGACGCCGGTGCGGGGACAGTACTCAACGTCGCCAGCGTTGCGGGGCTGTTGTCCGGGCGTGGCTCGACCTATTCGGCCTCCAAAGCATGGGTGGTGTCGTTCACCGAAGGGCTGGCGGTTGGGCTGAGAGGCACCGGCGTCGGGATACACGTGGTGTGCCCGGGATACGTGCACACCCAATTTCACGACCGGGCCGGCATCGACATGACGTCCCTGCCGTCGTTCATGTGGCTTGAGGTCGACGACGTGGTCCGGGAAAGCCTCGCCGATATCGCCCGGGGCAGGGTGGTCATCGTTCCCGGCGTGCAATACAAGGCCATCACCTCTGCCAGCCGGATGGTGCCGCGAACGCTGGCGCGCGCCGCCACGAGCGTCTTCGGCCGGGGCCGTGGCCGTACCTAGGCCCGACGACGATGCCGGTCGCGCAGCGGCCGGAGGAGAAGCTGGGCAAATCCAACCTGAGCTCGCTAAGTTGGCCGACCTGGTGCGCCAGTTGGCGGTGGTGCACGGCCGCGTCACGTTGTCGTCGGGCAAGGAAGCCGACTATTACGTCGACCTGCGTCGCGCCACCCTGCACCACCGGGCCGCCCCGCTGATCGGCCGGTTGATCCGCGGACTCACCGACGACTGGGAGTACGCCGCGGTCGGCGGCCTGACCCTGGGTGCCGATCCGGTTGCCGCCGCCGTCATGCACGCACCCGGTCGCCCGATCGATGCTTTCGTTGTGCGAAAGTCAGTGAAAACCCATGGTATGCAACGTCTTATCGAAGGGCCCGACATCACCGGGCGACGGGTTCTGGTGGTCGAAGACACCAGCACCACCGGCGCGTCGGCGCTGACGGCGGTGCGCGCTGTACAGGACGCCGGCGGACAGGTTGTCGGCGTGGCGACTGTGGTAGACCGCGCTACCGGTGCGGCCGAAGTCATCGAAGCCGAGGGCTTTCCGTACCGCAGCGTGCTGGGGTTGGCGGACCTCGGGCTGCGTTAGCCGCCGTGCGGACTTTCATCGCGATCGTGGCCGCGTTGGCGCTGGCGTGCTCTGCGGCCTGCTCGGGCGCCGGTCACCGTGACTTGATTTACGGCGCGGGAACCGCTCGGCTGGGCGAGTCGTCGGCGGTGCTGGGCTGGAATACGTCGGTGTCGAACCTGCGCTGGCAGGACGACTACGTGCTGGTCGATGTCGATGCAGCGCCGACCGATGCGGCCAAAGCTCATGCCGATCCTCGCGATTTCCGCTTCGGCCTTTACGGTGCGCTGGCCCATCCCATGGAAGCCGTCGGCATCGGCAGCTGCGACAATGTGAAAAATATTGTCATACAATCACTTTCCGCACCGGGGGGCACCCGGCTGACCGGCACCGTCTGTTTGGGGCCGCTGAAGGACCGCAGCGCCGTCCGCGGGGTCTACCTCTACTCGCCCCGCGACCGAATCGCCGACACCGCCGCCGCGTACGCGGCGGCGTTCCCGGTCGGGGTATTGCCGACGAAGGAGAGCGACACCGGCCTGGTAGTCAAGACCACCAGCGTGAGCGCGTGGCGGGCCGACGGCACCGAGCTGACCCAGCCCTCGCTCGGTGACCCGGCCGCCTTCACCGGCAGTGGCTACATGCTGCTCGGTTTGGAGGCCGGCACCATCGCGGCCAAGTACCGCGATGACTCCGCAGCGCGTGGCGGGCCGATGATGTTGCTCGCCTCGCCGACCCTGCCTGCCCCCGGGCTGAGCGCGGCCTGCTCTGCGTACGGGTCGTCGGTACTGATCCTCCCTGAGGCGTCGCTGGACGCCGTGCACGTCAACGCCTCACTGTGCACGCAGGGCGACCTCAACGACGCGCTGCTGTACGCGACCGTCGCGATAGTCGGCACCCACGCCGCGGTCTGGACCGTCAAATGAGCGGGCCCGGTCCCACCGAGTGGAGCATCCCGACGTCCGGCGTCGGCCCGTGGGAGGGTCCGCTTCCCGACAACCCGCGGTATGACCCAGAGTTGCTGCGCGACGGCGACACCCGCAACGTCGTCGACGCCTACCGTTACTGGACGCGAGAGGCGATCGTCGCCGACATCGACACCCGCAGACATCCGCTGCATGTGGCGATCGAGAACTTCGGTCAGGACGCCAACATCGGCGGGGTCGTGCGCGCCGCCAACGCATTCGCCGTAGACACCGTGCACATCGTCGGCCGCCGCCGGTGGAATCGTCGCGGCGCCATGGTCACCGACCGCTACCAGCGACTGCGCCACCACGACCACATCGCCGAGCTGCTGAGCTTCGCCTCCGGGGCGGGCCTGACGGTGGTCGCCGTCGATATCGTGCCCGGCGCGGCCCGGCTGGAGCAGACGGCGCTGCCGCGGGACTGCCTGCTGCTGTTCGGCCAGGAAGGCCCCGGCATCAGCGACGACGCCCGCGCGGGTGCCGCGCTGACCGTGTCGATCGCCCAGTTCGGGTCGACACGCAGCATCAACGTCGCGGTCGCGGCCGGGATCGCCATGCATACCTGGATCACGCAACATGGGGACATCGCGAATGCCTGGTAGGGCAGGATCTGCAGACATGGATCAGCTATGGGTCAACCGGGCGGTCAGCGCGGAAGCCGCAGTCACCGGGCGGCATCTGAAGCGGCTGTGGGCGCTGCCCGGTACCCAACTCGGTGTGGTGGCCTGGCCGCCGACCCGGCGCGACCGATCGTTCGGCGGCTGGCATTACTGGTGGCAGGCGCATCTGCTGGACTGCCTGGTCGACGCGGAGCAGCGCGACCCACAGCCGGAGCGGCGCGTCAAGATCCACCGGCAGATCCGCTCACACCGACTGCGTAACAACGGATCCTGGGTCAACAGCTACTACGACGACATGGCCTGGCTGGCGCTGGCGCTGGAGCGGGCGTCCCGGATCGCCGGCGTGGACCGCAAGCGCGGGCTGCACAAGCTGAACGACCAACTGGTCAACGCGTGGGTGCCCGAGGACGGCGGCGGCATCCCGTGGCGCAAACAGGACCAGTTCTTCAACGCCCCGGCCAACGGCCCGGCCGGCCTTTTCCTGGCGCGCTACGGCGACCGGCTGCGGCGCGCCCAGCAGATGGCAGACTGGATCGACGCCACGCTGATCGACCCCGAGACGCATCTGGTGTTCGACGGCATCAAGGCGGGATCGCTGGTCCGCGCGCAGTACACCTACTGCCAGGGCGTAGTGCTGGGGCTGGAGACCGAGCTGGCCGCACGTACCGAGGACGACCGGCACGCGCCGCGGGTGCATCGCCTGGTCGCCGCCGTCGACGAGCACATGGCGCCCGGCGGGGTGCTGCGCGGCTCCGGTGGCGGCGACGGCGGGTTGTTCGGCGGCATCACCGCCCGCTACCTGGCGCTGGTCGCCACCACGTTGCCCGGCGACTCTGCCGATGATGCCAAGGCCCGCGAGAGCGCCCGCGAAATCGTGCTGACATCAGCACAGTCGGCCTGGGACAATCGTCAGACGGTGGAGGGGCTGCCGTTGTTCGGGCCGTTCTGGGATCGCCCCGCCGAGTTGCCGACGGCCGGCGG
Organism: uncultured Actinomycetota bacterium; assembly: GCA_963833915.1. Taxonomy (GTDB): domain Bacteria; phylum Actinomycetota; class Actinomycetes; order Mycobacteriales; family Mycobacteriaceae; genus Mycobacterium. Next base: position 11,084 of record CAWHZO010000011.1, on the reverse strand, counting down.
GCAGCAGGCCCAGTTCGTCGGGGGAGCGGTCACCGGTTCGGAGATCCCCGAGCGTGACCTCTCGGTGCAGCTGTCCGGTTGGATGCTGATGGAGGCCGCACACGCTGTGACCGTCAATGAAGGGACCAGAAATGAGTAAAGTCCACCCCGATGCCGTGTCGGCTCTGGATGGCTTGTTGGAGGACGGAATCACCATCGCCGCAGGCGGTTTCGGGTTGTGCGGCATCCCGGAGAACCTGATCCAGGCTCTGGTGGACAGTGGCGTCAAAGATCTCACCATCGTCGGAAACAATGCCGGTGTAGACGGTTTCGGTATGGGGCTGCTCCTCAAGGCACGTCAGGTGACGAAGGTGATTGCCTCGTATGTGGGCGAGAACAAGGAGTTCGAGCGCCAGGTGTTGGCCGGAGAGCTGGACCTCGTCCTGACGCCGCAGGGGACACTCGCGGAGAAGTTACGTGCCGGCGGCGCAGGCATTCCCGGCTTCTACACCCGCACCGCCTACGGCACAAACCTCGCCGAAGGTAAGGACACTCGAGTCTTCGATGGCACGGAATACGTTCTGGAAGAAGGTATTCGCGCCGACGTGGCCATCGTCAAGGCCTGGAAGGGGGACACGGCGGGCAACCTGGTCTATCGGAAGACCGCACGCAATTTCAACCCGATGATCGCCACCTGCGGCGCGGTGACCGTGGCCGAGGTGGAGGAACTGGTCGACGTCGGCGACTTGGACCCCGACCTGATCCACACCCCCGGCATCTATGTGGACCGCGTCATCGAGGGTGCCGATTATGAGAAGCGCATCGAGTTTCGCACCACCAGTGGTGGCGCGGCGCTCAAACACGACAGTCCGATCCGCGAGCGGATGGCCCAGCGCGCCGCCCAGGAACTGCGCGACGGGTACTACGTGAATCTGGGTATTGGGATTCCGACGTTGGTGGCCAACTTCATTCCCGACAACATCAATGTCACGCTGCAGTCCGAGAACGGGCTGCTCGGCATCGGTTCCTATCCGGCCGAGGACGCGGTCGACCCCGACCTCATCAACGCCGGCAAGCAGACTGTCACCAGCCTTGCCGGGTCGAGCTTTTTCAGCAGCGCCGACTCCTTTGCGATGATCCGCGGCGGCCACATCGACCTGTCCATCCTGGGCGGCCTGGAAGTTGCCGAGAACGGCGACCTGGCCAACTGGATGGTGCCCGGCAAGATGGTCAAAGGGCCCGGCGGCGCAATGGATTTGGTGTCCGGCGTCAAACGGGTGATCGTCGTGATGGATCACGTCGCGAAGGATGGCAGCCCGAAGATCCTCAAGCAATGCACACTGCCCGTCACCGGCAAGAACGTGGTGGACATGATCATCACCGACCTGTGTGTCTTCGACGTCGAGCCCGAACATGGCCTCACACTTACCGAACTGCATCCCGGAGTAACGGTCGCCGACGTGCGAGCCAAGACGGGTTGCGATTTCAGCGTCGCCGTCTGAGGCGTCGGGGACAGGGGACGTTTCCACTGTGAACTCAGGGCTTCGACACGCCGAGCGTCGCCACCCTGAGCTCACACTCGACGCCTTGGATGCCCACTCGATGGGCAATTGCGGCGCGCGAACTAGTCGGCTACGGTCAGCTGCTCCTGGTTGCCCCGGGATGCGCGTCGGCGCTTCAGGTACGCCCGGGTGGAGGCGATCAATGCCGGCAGCAGCGACACGAACAAGATGACCAGGACGATCTTTTCCAGGTTCTGGTGGATGAACGGCACGTTGCCCAGGAAATAGCCGGCGACCGTCACGCCACCACCCCAGAGGATGCCGCCGACGATGTCGAACGCCAGGTATACCGGGTAGCGCATGTACGACACCCCGGCGACCACCGGGGTAAAGGTCCGCACGAACGGCATGAACCGGGCCAGGATGATCGCCGCAGGCCCGTATTTCTCGAAGAACGCGTGCGACTCGGTCACGTGGTGTTGCTTGAAGAAGCGCGAGTCTTCCTTTTTGAACAGCGCGGGCCCAATCCGGCGGCCGATGAAGTATCCGGTCTGATCGCCGAGTATCGCGACCGCTGCCACGGACGGCGCCAGCACCCAGATGTCGAGTGTGCCGTGGGCCGCCAGCAGTCCACCGGTGAAAAGCAGTGACTCACCAGGTAGCAGGGGAAACAGCAGGCCCGTCTCAACGAAGACGATGACCAGGATCGTCGGCAGCACCGCCGACGCGAACAGTCCCTGGGGACCGATCCAGTACATCGGGTCGAGGATGTTGGGCAGGGCCACCACGGCGGTGCTCACGATGTTCAACATACCGGCGCGGCGGACGGGCCTTCACCGCGCGCGGTTCGGTCGGCCTGCGGGCGCCCCGACGTTGTTGCGATACTGATGGACGAACCTGGCCGCCGCGCCGGCGTCCGCGGGCTTTGCGCAACACCTGCTCAGGAGGAGAACTCATGCCCATCGCAACGCCAGATGTCTACGCTGAGATGCTGCAACGTGCCAAGGAGAACTCGTACGCCTTCCCGGCGATCAACTGCACCTCATCGGAGACCGTGAACGCCGCCATCAAAGGCTTCGCCGACGCGGGCAGCGACGGCATCATCCAGTTCTCAACTGGCGGTGCAGAGTTCGCCTCCGGGCTCGGGGTCAAGGACATGGTGGCCGGCGCGGTGGCGCTGGCCAAATTCACCCGCAGCATCGCGGCCAAATACCCGATCAACGTCGCCCTGCACACCGACCACTGTCCCAAAGACAAGCTGGACAGCTACGTGCGGCCGCTGCTGGCGATCTCGGCCAAACGGGTCGCCGCCGGCAAGGATCCGCTGTTTCAGTCCCACATGTGGGACGGCTCGGCTGTGCCGCTCGACGAGAACCTGGTGATCGCGCAGGAGCTGCTCAAGGAGGCCGCGGCCGCCAAGATCATCCTGGAGATCGAGATCGGCGTGGTGGGCGGCGAGGAGGACGGCGTCGAGGCCGAGATCAACGACAAGCTCTACACCACCCCTGATGACTTCGAAAAAACCATCGAAGCCCTCGGTGCGGGCGAGCACGGTAAGTATCTGCTGGCCGCGACGTTCGGCAACGTGCACGGCGTCTACAAGCCCGGCAACGTCAAGCTCCGCCCTGACATCCTCGACCAGGGCCAAAAAGTGGCGTCGGCGAAGCTGGGCCTGCCCGACGGCTCGAAGCCGTTCGACTTCGTATTCCACGGCGGTTCGGGCTCGTTGAAGTCGGAGATCGAGGAGGCACTGCGCTATGGCGTGGTGAAGATGAACGTCGACACCGACGCTCAGTACGCGTTCACCCGCCCGGTCGCCGGCCACATGTTCTCCAACTACGACGGCGTGCTGAAGGTCGACGGCGATGTGGGCAACAAGAAGGTCTACGACCCGCGCAGCTACCTGAAGAAGGCCGAAGCGTCGATGACCGAGCGGGTTATCGAGGCCTGCAACGACTTACATTGCGACGGTAAGTCGGTTTCCTCAAGCTGAAACGGCGTCAGCCGGTGCTGGATTCGCAGATTTTCCACTTGTCGTCGCGGTACTGGAGGTCGAAGCTGCGGGTCGAGCGGGTCTGCGGCGCGTAGGCCATGAACGCGGTGACGTTGGCCTCGGCATGGTTGCCGTTCACCACGATCTGGTCGATGTTGGCCACGACCGGATATTGCTTGGCCGCCGCGACCCGACGGTAGGTGTCGTTCCATTCGCGCTGGTCGTAGTTGACGTAGTCGTCGCGCATGCTCCCGCAGGTGACGCTGCGCAGCGTGGTCAGGTCGCCGGTTTGGACCGCGACATCGAAGCTTTGGATGGTGCTGCGGACCTGATCTTCCTGTGAGGCCTTCGGTTTTCTGTCGTTGCGGGTCAGGAGCACGGTGCCCAGCACCGCGATCGCAGCCAACGCCAGGATGATCAGGATCAATGCCAGCACCCAGCCCCAGCTGCGCTGAGTCGACGGGCGCAGCTTGGCGCCCAGCCGAGGCGGAATCAGCTGCGGCAGCGCGGTTCTCGGCCGTCCTTGGTCAGGCGGCCGGCCCGGCTCGAACACCTCGGTGGCGGGGTCGGAGGCGGCATTGATGACCGCTGTCTCCTTGGCGTCGAAACCCGGGGCGGTAAAGCGACGTTCACCGCGCTGAGGCTGAGGTATCGGCGGCTGTTGCTCGCGCTCGGACGGGGCTATCACCTCGGTCGCCGGGTCCGCCGCCCGATAGCTCTCGGTCACGTCTTCGTCGGCACCGGTCGCCGGTTCGGCGCCCGTATCAGCGTCTGATTCCACCGGGTCGGTCGCGGCCCCTCGATCGACGGCGTCTGGATTGAATCCCGCCGCATTCGACTTGTGGTCGCGGTCAGGCCCTGATGGATTGGGCATAGGCGCTGCTGTCCTCTTCGGTGTCGAAATACGTATTGGAGCTTAGCGACCCGACGCCCGGTCCGCCGTGGCGGCGTCGTCGTCGCACGGCACAATAGCGCCATGACGCCAACGCATGATCTGCTGGGACCCAATCCGACCTTGTTGCCCGGCGACCCCGAGGCCGAGGCTCAACTGCACGCCAACGAGAACCCGGCCGTCGTCGCCGCCGCACACCCCTCGGCGTCGGTCGCCTGGGCGGCGTTGGCCGAAGATGCACTCGCCGACGACAAGGCGATCACCGCCTACGCCTATGCCCGGACGGGATATCACCGCGGCCTCGACCAGTTGCGCCGCAATGGCTGGAAGGGTTTCGGCCCAGTGCCGTACTCGCATGAGCCCAATCGGGGTTTCCTGCGGTGTGTCGCCGCGCTGGCACGGGCCGCCGACGCTATCGGTGAGACCGACGAGCAGGCGCGGTGTCTCGACCTGCTCGACGATTGCGACCCGGCTGCCCGCCCGGCGCTGGGTTTGAGCTGAGCCGCTGTCAGAAGCCGGCCGCGCAGTCGCCGGTGCCGTCCGGCGGCTCGACCTGGATGGTGGCGTGGGCCAGTCCGCGCGCGGCGAGGATTGCCCGAGCCTGGTTCAAGACCCGCGCCGAGTTTTCGTGGCAGGTCAGGTGGGCGGTCACCATGTCCTTGCCGGGCACCAGCGTCCAGACGTGGAGATCGTGCACGTCGGTCACGCCGTCGAGCGTTCCCAGCGCGGTACGCAGCTCCTCGACGTCGATGTGGCTGGGCGACGATTCGGACAGGATGCGCAGCGCGCCCGCGGCCAGTGACAACGCCCGGGGCAAAACCCACAGTGCGATGAGGACGGCGACCACCACGTCGGCGTAGGGCCAGTGCGTCGTGATGGTGACCAAACCGGCGATGAGGACGCCGATGCTGCCGACCGTGTCGGCGATCACCTCCATATAAGCGCCTTTGACAGCCAGGCTCTGTGTGGCGTGCGATCGCAGCAGGAGCGCTACTGCGGCGTTGGTGGCCAGCCCGGCCAGTGCCACGACGATCATCGGAATTCCCGGCACTTCGGGTGCTCGGCCGATTCGCCCGATCGCCTCGCGGAGGATGATCGTGGCCACGCCGATCAACAGGACGGCGTTGGCCACGGCGGTGAACACCTCGGCGCGGTGCCACCCGTAGGTGCGGCCCGGGGACTTGCTGCCGCGCTGGGCGAGGATGACCGCGCACAGCCCCATGAATGTGGCAGCCACGTCGGTCAGGATGTGGCCGGCATCGGCCAGCAATGCGATGGAGCCGGTCAGCAGCGCGGTGGTGAGTTCCACGATGAAGAACCCGCCGAGCAGCGCGGTGGCAAAAGCCAGCCTGGGCGCGGGTGTGCCGGTGTTCGTGTGATCGTGGCCGACGCCCATAACCAGCAATATATGCGAATTAACGCATGTATTGCAAGATCGGGTGGGCCTGTGCCACCTCTCCCACGCGAGATCGAGCCAGAGCAACGATTCCGCGATTTTTGGTGCTGGCGTCGATCTCGGCGCAGTCGGCAGTCGCGGGTCAGAACCAGGCGTTCCAGAATCGGGTCAGCTGCATGCCGGCGTTCGCCAGCACTGCCGGCACCCCGGAGAGCTCGAAGAACCAGAAGACCATCCCGAAAAACCATCGGTTCAGTACCGGGGCGAAGAAGATCAGCAGCAGAATCATGACGCCGTAGGGCTTGAACGGTTCCAGCGCGCGCTGGGTCTCCGGGCTCAAGTGCGGTTCCAGCGCGCTGTAGCCGTCCAGGCCTGGGATCGGTAGCAGGTTCAGCAGTACCGCGGTGATCTGCAGGAAGCCCAAAAACGCCACCCCGGCCCATAACACCGGGTGCAGCGGGTCGAAGTACAGACTGGTCAGCGCGAGCAGCAACACCGCCAGCACCAGGTTGGCCGCCGGTCCGGCCAGGCTGACCAGGGTGCGCTGCCTAGCGGTCATGAACGAGGTTCGTACGTACACGGCCGCGCCGGGCAGACCGATCCCGCCGAGCGCGGTGATCAAAATCGGCAACACCAGCGACAGCACCGGATGGCTGTAGCGCCGCGGGTCCAGGTCCAGATAGCCGCGCACCGCGATGTCACGATCGCCGAATCGCCAGGCCGTGACCGCGTGACCGAACTCGTGCAGGCACAGCGACACGACCCAGCCGGCGATCACGAAGATGAACACCGCGACATAAGCCAGCTTGCCGAGAGCGGCGCCGTCCCAATATGCCAGCCCGCCGCCTAACAGCGTCAGGCCGACGATGGCCCAGAAGATCGGGCTGGGGCGCACCGAGTGGTGCGAGTCGCGGGCGCTCACTCGACGAAACTACCGGCGCTCGTCACCGACTGTGACAGCGGTCCGGTTCCTCGCCCCTACCGGCGCTCGTCACCGACTGTGACGACGGTCCGGTTCCTCGCCCCTACCGGCGCTCGTCACCGGACGAGCAGCCAACCCTCGGTATGCCGGTAGATCGTGGAGCGCCGCGTCGTCCGCGGCGCAGCCACACCATCGCGGACCACGGCTACCCCGTCGCTGCCCAGCTGCGCCGCTCGACCGGCCAGCCAGCGGCGCGACCGGCTGCCTGACACCCGCGCGCGCAGGCCGGGCAGTGCCGCCGTCGGCTCGATCCGTACCCCGGGAACGTCGCCGTCGAAGAGCACGGTGTCGTCGACGACGGCCTCACCGTGCAGCAGTTGCGCGTCGCCAGTCGGACGCCAGTGGGCTGCTCCGACGATCGCCGACCCGGTCTCGTCGCGGATCAGCGGCACCCGCTGAGCTGACCCGCGCCGCGCCCGGCGAGCCGCCCGGCGGCCCGCCGGCACCCGGTAAGCCCGGGTGGCGGCGGTGCGCCGCCGCGGCGCGTAGCCGACCTCGACATCGAGTCGCCCGGCCCGCAGCAGCAGGGTCAGCACCGCGGCGAGGTCAGCGTCGGCGCCGATCACCACCACCCGTCGGACTCCGGCGATGGCAGCCTCCACGACCTCGACGTCGTCGCGATCCTCGATGCGCGCCGCGGACAGCCCGCGCAGCGGGCCCGGGACGCCATCTTCGCCGAATACCAGTACGGCGATGTCGACATCGTTCATCTGCCCGCCTCCTCAGCGGCCCGATCCACGGGCCGCGTTGTCGCCGGGCGGTTCATCTGCCCGCCTCCTCAGCGGCCCGATCCACGGGCCGCGTTGTCGCCGGGCGGTTCATCTGCCCGCCTCCTCCTCACGCCGTTCCGGCGGGCATCGTCGCCGGGCGGGTCTCCTCGCAAACAGCTGAGCGGGTCCGAATCCCTGCCCCTCCGCGGGTCCTACGGAGCCCGCATCGTCGCAGGTCTAATGTGGGTCACCGGCTGGACCACAATAAACGGCAGACACCAGTGGGAGAAACGCCATGCCGGCAATCGTCCTGATCGGCGCCCAATGGGGCGACGAGGGCAAAGGCAAGGCCACCGACCTACTCGGTGGCCGCGCCCAGTGGGTGGTGCGCTATCAGGGCGGCAACAACGCCGGGCACACCGTCGTGCTGCCCAGCGGCGAGAACTTCGCCCTGCACCTCATCCCGTCGGGCGTGCTGACGCCCGGCGTCACCAACGTCATCGGCAACGGCGTGGTGGTCGATCCGGGCGTGCTGCTCGACGAGTTGAAAGGCCTCGAGGACCGGGGCGTGGACACGTCGCGGCTGTTGATCTCCGCCGACGCGCATCTGCTGATGCCCTACCACGTGGCCATCGACAAAGTGACCGAACGCTATATGGGCAGCAAGAAGATCGGCACCACCGGCCGCGGCATCGGGCCGTGCTACCAGGACAAGATCGCCCGGATGGGGATCCGGGTCGCCGATGTGCTCGACCCGGAGCTGCTGACCCACAAGATCGACGCCGCACTGGAATTCAAAAACCAGGTGCTGGTCAAGATCTACAACCGCAAAGCACTGGACGCGGCGCACGTGGTCGACGCCCTGCTGCAGCAGGCGGAGAGTTTCAAGCACCGCATCGCCGATACCCGACTGCTGCTCAACAACGCGTTGGAGGCCGGCGAGATCGTCTTGCTGGAAGGCTCGCAGGGCACGTTGCTCGACGTCGACCACGGCACGTATCCCTATGTGACGTCGTCGAATCCGACCGCCGGCGGTGCGGCCGTCGGCTCCGGCGTCGGCCCGACCCGGATCACCACTGTGCTGGGAATCCTCAAGGCCTACACCACCCGCGTAGGCTCTGGTCCGTTCCCCACCGAATTGTTCGACGAGAACGGCGAATACCTGTCCAAGACCGGCGGCGAGTTCGGCGTGACCACCGGACGGCGTCGGCGCTGCGGCTGGTTCGACGCCGTGATCGCGCGCTACGCCACCCGCGTCAACGGGATCACCGACTACTTCCTGACCAAGCTCGACGTGCTGTCCAGCCTGGAAACTGTTCCGGTGTGCGTCGGTTACAACGTCGACGGCAAACGCACGCACGAGATGCCGATGACCCAAAGCGATCTGCACCGCGCCGAACCCATCTACGAAGAGCTGCCGGGCTGGTGGGAAGACATCTCAATGGCACGGGAGTTCGACGACCTGCCGGCGAAGGCGCGTGACTACGTGCTGCGGCTGGAAGAGCTTGGCGGAGCACATATTTCATGCATCGGTGTCGGTCCGGGCCGAGACCAGACGATCGTGCGTCGCGACGTTCTGGCGGCCCGCCCGTGACGGATTCCTCGCAGAGCCCAGAGCAACTTGATCCCGATTACGACCATCATGGCGGCTTCCCGGAATACGGCGCCGCCAGCCCAGGGCCGGGTTTCGGTCGGTTCGTCACGGCCATGCGACGGTTGCAGGATCTGGCGGTGTCCGCCGACCCCAGCGACGACGTCTGGAACGACGCCGCCGAGCACGCCGAAGCGCTGGCCGCCCAGCTCGCGCCGTTTCAGGCCCCCGAAGGCCAGGCTCCGGCTGGCCGATCGCCGCAATTGCCCGGGATGGGCAGCCTGCTGCTGCCGCCGTGGACGATGAGCAGGTTCGACCCCGACGGTGTGGAGATGCGTGGCCACTTCACCCGGTTCCACGTGGGTGGCAACGGTGCGGTGCACGGCGGTGTGCTCCCGCTGCTGTTCGACCATGTATTCGGGATGGTGGTGCACGCCGCCGGCTCGGCCGATCAGCCGCACCGGCTTCCTGCACGTCGATTACCGCAAGATCACCCCGATCGACACCCCGTTGGTGGTCCGGGGTCATGTCGCGGCGACCGAGGGCCGCAAGGCGTTTGTCCGCGGCGAACTGCTCGACGGCGACACGCTGCTGGCCGAAGCCAACGGCTTGATGGTGCGGTTGTTGCCGGGCCAGCCGTAGGGCCCATCCAGGCAGCGCACCTATCCTTGAGCAGCGTGACTGAGGGAGAAGGTGGAACCCGTGGCTGAGGGCCTGCCGCATGACGAGTCGACTCATCCAAAGCGCGAGCAATCGCTGCCCGAGCACCGCGATGCCCACCCGACCAAGGTCATGTTGCTGGGAGCGGGCGAATTCAGCCGCGAGCTGGCGATCGCCCTCCAGCGGCTTGGTGCGCAAGTGATCGCCGTCGAGCGGTATGCCGATGCGCCGGCGCACGGCGTGGCCGACCAGTCACTCGTGGTGAACATGACCGACGCCGACGAGCTGGGCGCGGTGATCAGTCGGCTGCAGCCGCATTTCGTGGTGACGGCCTCCGACGTGGTCGCCGCCGATGCGTTGACGGCCGTGGCCGAAACCGGTGCCGCCGAGGTTTTTCCCACCCCGCACTGCGCTCGTCTCACCGCCGACCGGGAAGGCCTGCGCCGGCTGGCCGCCGACGAACTCGGCCTGCCCACCGCCCCGTTCTGGTTCGCGGGATCGCCTGACGAACTGCGGGCCGTGGCCGACCACGCCGGCTACCCACTGCGGGTGCAACCGGTGGCTGCCGTCGGCGGCGAGGGCCAGTCAGTGGTGCTGCTGCCGGCTGACGTCGAGCCGGCCTGGCAGCGTGCGGTGTCCGCCGGTGGCCGGCTGGCCCACAGCCGGGTCTTGGCCGAAACCCTGGTCGAGATCGACTTCCACGTCACCCTGCTCGCCGTACGCGGCCACGGGCCGACGGGGCCAACGCTCGAGTTCTGCGCGCCTATCGGCCATGGCGAAGCCATTGGTGACGTGCAGGAGTCCTGGCAGCCGCAAGACATGAGCGCGGCCGCGCTGGACGCCGCCAAGTCGATCGCCGCCCGTATCGTCAAGGCGCTGGGCGGGCGTGGCGTGTTCGGGGTGGAATTGATGGTCCGCGGCGACGAGGTGTACTTCAGCGATGTCACCGCCCGGCCGTTCGAGAGCGGCCTGGTCACCTTGCGCACCCAACGACTTTCGGAATTCGAGCTGCAAGCTCGAGCCATCCTGGGACTGCCGACCGACACGATCATGATTTCGCCGGGCGCCGCGGAAGTGGTCTACGCCGGCAACGACGGGCCCGGCGGCGCGGTCCAGGGCTCACCATCCGGTGGCGTGCTGGCCGACGCGCTGCGCGCTCCCGAGAGCGACGTGCGGGTGTTCGCCCGCTACGAGCCCGAAGCACGGCGCCCGTGGGGTGCGGCCGTCGTCACCGCCTTGGATGTGGCCGCCGCGCGCACCCGCGCCCGGGAAGTGTCTGCCGCGCTGCGCAGACTCTGGTAGTTCGCTGCGAAGTCCTTGCGAGGTGTTGCCCCCATCGGCCTTCGCGCTCCGGTATGCGAGACTCGGGCGGGTGAGCT
>CAWHZO010000010.1:0-557193 GCA_963833915.1 uncultured Actinomycetota bacterium | reverse complement strand
GCGGGTGTCTCGCACCGCTCCGGCGACCGCTTGTGGGGCTTCGGACGAAGGGTAATGACCGACACCGGGAAGCCCCGTCACCACGGCGCACGGCAGCGCCTTAACGGCCAACTCGAGTACGTGGCTGCCTGAGACCGGGTCTGCGAGTCCCCACACGAGATGCAGCGGGCCGGCCCAATCGGCCAGCGCCTTCTCCCACCGCTGATGGTGAACCGCTCGCTCGGCGTTGTACTTGATCAGCAGATGCGACAGCTTGTGCCCGTCGTCGCGCGACATGCCCAGCCAGAGGTCGTCAAACTCGTTGTCGCTCAATGGTGTTCCCCGAACCGCGTCGAGTGCTGAGCGGACCCGTGCAGCAGAGACCTGGCCGGCCAGCAGCTTTCCGATGACGGGCAGGATGAGCAACTTCTGCAGACGCGTCGGGCGGTAGGCGGTGTAAACAATCCCGGAGTTCAACATGGTGAAGTGGTCGATCGTGAAAGGAAGCTCTCCGCGATTGGCCCGGTCAATGAGTTCCTGACCGACGATCCCGCCGTAATCGTGAACCACCAGTCGCACCGACGTGAGGTTGAGGTGCGCGACGAGATCTTCGACGGTGTCGGCGGATTCGGGCACCGAATACGGGTAGCTGTCGGGCTTATCCGATGCTCCGTAGCCAAGGAAGTCCATGGTTATCACGTCGTGGTCGGCAGCCAGGTCGGTGGCCACGTCTGCGTAGTCATAGGACCAGGTCGGAAACCCGTGCAGCAGAAGCACCGCGGGCCCGGTCCCGCGTCGCCGGAACGCGATGCGATGTCCGCGCCGACTGACCAGGATGTCGTTCTCGGCGATCCATTCGGACGCCCGGGGTACGCGCGCCGGACCGGTCATCGCAGTTCTTCCGTCGGTATCGCGTAGCGGTCTTGGTAGGGGCGTACCCGTTCACGAACCTCGTCAGCATTGAGGGCGGTGTCTGACCAGGTGTAGCGGCCTTGCCCGCCGTCCGAGGGATGGGCGGCCAGGAAGTCGCGCATCCGTTGCTCGGTCTCGGGCCGCAGCTCACGGCCCAATGCTTGATAGATCCCACCGATCGTGGCCCATGGGTCGTTCATGAAATCGGTGAACTTTACGTCGATGATCCGATCGTCAGGGACGACCCCGCTGTCGCGGAGGTCCATCTCCCGCTCGAGCCCGACGATGATCTCCTCGTAGCTCTGCGCCGCGCACTCGGCCACGGTGGACTCATCGGTGCTCATCCGCCGCAGATGGTGGGTCAGCGCGGCGATCGAGGAGATGACGTTGAGCGGGTCGCGGTGAGCCTGCACGATCAGCGCGTCCGGATATTCGGCGAGCAGCGCGTCGAGTTGCCACAGGTGCGCGGGTGATTTCAGCAGCCATTGTCCGTGGACGCCAGATTGTAGATGCTGCAGGAACATTCGATGGTAGCGGTAGGCGCCGGCATATTCGGCGTCATAAAGCAGCCAGCGGTAGTAGCTCGGAAGCCGGTACTGCACCGAGTAGATCATGCTGGTGAATTCGCCGCCCGTGATCCGGACACACTCCTGACCCACCAGTGCGCCCATCGGGTGGAACTTGAGGAAGCCGGGAATGATCTGCTCGGAAAGCTCTATGTTCGATTGGATTTGGGCGATGCGCGGGTCGTCATGGTAGGTCTCGGGCTGCGGCACTGGGCACGGCTCGTCGACCTCCCACGTCAGCGGCGCACGCAATTCCGGATCTTGGGTGAGCAGGTCGTAAAGGATCGTGGTGCCGGTTCGGGGCTGACCGACGATCACGATGGGTCGGGTGATCTGCTCGGCTGCGACATCGGGATTCTTTTTGCGCCAATCGATTACACCGAGACGGTTCGACAGCGCGCGAATGAGGTCGGCATACGCGACTTCAACCCCGATCACCGAAAGCCGCGCCTCGTTGACGAGGCCGTCGACAAGCACCTGCAAGCCTGGCTGCCACCCGTCGTCGCCGAAGTCGTCGAATCCGGTCTGGGCGCACGCGGCGGCAACCAGCTTCTCCGGCGAAAAGCGTTCCTGCAGAGTCATTTCTGGTCCTGATGGATCGACGTTGTGACGACAGGCGGTTCGGGATTGTCGAGCCAACGCAGTACGACAAAGCCGCGGCGCCGGCCTCCGGTGTCGAGCCAATGGCCCACTCCGAGGTCGCGCGCAGAAATCCCAATACGCACATGGCCGTCAGCGTCGGGGCGAACGCCCTTGTTGGTCACCGAGCTATGCCTGCGGTGCGGCTCCAGACACTCGTGCCAGATGTTTTCCAATGTGACGTTCCAATAGCGGGTGGCCGGCGGCTGGATGTCGAGTACCAGGGCTTGGTCGGGCTCGAGCCGAAAGGTTCCGATCATGTACAGATTGTCCGGTGTCGTGTCGGCGTCGCCGAGGTCGGCGGCTTGGGCTGTCAGCAGGGTGTTCGGCTGTTCGATGAGCTCGGGCTTGATGGTGCGGTGCAGCGTGGCCAACTTCATCAACGTCCAAGCCATCGCGGTCAACTGCTCCGACAGTGCGTTGTCGGTGAGCGCCGCGACGGGATCGGGATCCAGCGGCACGATGTCGAGTTCGGCGAGCTGCTCACTTGCGCGGTCGCCGATGTATTCGCGCACGACTACCGATGACGCATCCGCCGGGATCTGCAACCATTGCGCATCGCCGAGATCGGCCGGCTTCTGCTCAGACAGCACGAGTTCGAATTGTCCTGCGGTCAAGGCCAAGTCGACGTCGCTGATATAGCCGGCCATCCGTCGCGGAGTGAGTCCGGTACCGGCAAGGATCTGGAGCCCGAGGTATGCGCTCGAACCGCGGTGGCCGGTGATCCGGTAGCTGCGGTCGCCGCGGATCATCGCCAGGTAATAATTGCCGTCGGGGTTAGGCCCGCCGACCATCCGCGTCGGCGTACACATATCGAAGAACGACGGTTGGTCGGGATCGGCTTCCACCGAAAGTTGTGCGCACAGTGACGATATTCGCGCGATGACCCGTAGGCCCTCGACGAACTCGCGTTCGGATTCGGCGTCCTCGGTGACCACCGTGGTCATGTCGCGCAGCATGTCTTGGAAGAATTGCCAGGCACCGGTTGATTGCAGCTCCGCGACGTTGTCAGGCATGGCCTTACCGTACGACGCCGTGCTGCGCGGTGTCCCGCGTCCTGCGGATTGCGTGGCGGCCCGTCATCCGATGTAGGTCTGTTACCGGACTGTGGCCGGTGTGTGCCCGTTGTTCAGCTAGGTTACGACTCGACTGATGCACAGCGAACCTGACGGCACAGGGCTGAGAATCAATGATAGGCAAGGAGTTTTATGGACTTCGAAGGTAGCCATACCCGCGACCTCATGTCGTTGGCTCACCAAGCATTGCGCAGCGACACTGTCGACAAGGGAGCGGTTTGCGCGGCCGCGATCAAGGTCATCGACAACCCTCCTCGCGACGGCATCCTGCGCAGCCTGGCTGACCATGTCTGCCAGGCCGTCTTCGACTGGGCGTGCTTCGAGGGGTCTACCGCGCGATTAGAGGGCGTCGTGAAGGGCTACGAGACGGCGTCGCACGCGTTGCACGCGCTACAGGTCGAGGAAAGGCTCAACACGCTGCAGCACTGAGCCAAACCCCGTTGGCGCGCCTACGCCAGCGTCGCCGTCAGGTAACCAGAGCCATCGCCGAACGAAGCCAGCTCGTCGTCGGGTAGCTCGAATCCGTTGGCCGCGTATATCTGCGAGGTCGTGTGGATGTCGCTGTGCCAGCCGCGGTCTTTGAGATAGTCGGCGGCAGGATTGCGGTCCCCGCTGTAGAACAGCTCGGCCAGATTGATGTTGGACCCGATGCGACGTGATCGCTCGGTGAGCCGGTCTGCCCAGTCCGCTGGAACATCCCGCAGGTCCATGTGTTCGGTGGCGATGCGGCTACCCGGTGCGGACAGACCCGCGATGTTGTCGAACAGCCGATCCTGGGCGTCTGGCGGCAGGTAGATCAGCAGACCTTCGGCGCTCCAGGCCGTAGGCACTTTCCGGTCGAGTCCAGCTGCGACCAGTGCGGCCGGCCAGTCCTCGCGCAAATCGATTGCGACCGTGGTCCGTTCGGCGGCGGGTTCGGCACCGAGGTCGGCAAGAGTCCGCGTCTTGAACGCAATCACCTCGGGCTGGTCGATTTCGAAGACCTTGGTGTCGGCCGGCCATGGCAAGCGGTAGGCGCGGGTGTCCAAACCTGACGCGAGGATCACGGCCTGCCGGATGCCCGACTCGGCCGCACGCACGAAGAAGTCGTCGAAGAAACGGGTGCGCACGGCGATCTGTTCGTTCATGGCCCGACGGTTCAGCGGCGGATCGTCTGCGTGTCCGACCGCGCCGTCGATCAGCTTCACGAAGGTGTCGATGCCCACCGCGCGTACCAGTGGGTCGGCCCACGGGTCGTTCAACAGCGCGTCGGGATTTTGTGAGGCCATCGCACGTGACGCGGCGACTGCTGTCGCGGTCGCTCCCACGCTGGATGCCAGATCCCAGGTGTCGTTGTCGGTACGAGCCATGCCGCGAGCCCTTTCTGCATGTGGGATTTACTTAGTCTAATTAACTATATCACGCAGTCGGAGCGCCCGGCGAGAAGCTAGCCCAGCTTGGCGTATTCCGCGTGCAGCGCATCGAGGCGACGCAATGTCTCATCGCGGGGCTGGGTCGGCAATTCGACGGTGACGTGTTGGATCCCGAGATCGCGGTAGCCCGCCAAGGCCTCGGCTGTCACGTTCCCGACGTGCGAGGCGATCACCGGCACCTCGGGTCCGGCGAGATCGCGCAGCTTCGCCAGGTCACCAGTGAGCGCGTCGGCCGAAGAGCTCAGCGAGAGCCAGCCGGCACCCAGTTCGGCGATGCGGGTGAAGTTGGCCGGTCCGCCCCCGATGTACACGGGTGTATGCGGCTTGGACACCGGCTTGGGCCAACTGTAGATCGGGTCGAAGTCGACATATTTACCGTGAAACGCGGCCTCGTCTTTCGTCCATATCTCGATCATCGCGCGGAGTCGCTCATCCATGACGCGGCCACGCACCCGTGGATCTACACCGTGGTTGGCGATCTCCTCACGCAACCAGCCCACGCCCACGCCGAATAGAAAGCGCCCCTGCGACACCAGGTCCAGCGAGGCCACTTCTTTGGCCGTCTGGATCGGGTCGCGTTGCGTAACCAGCGAGATGCCGGTACCCAGCAGCAACGACTCGGTGGAGACCGCCGCCGCCGTCAGCGCGACGAACGGATCGAGCGTCCGGTAGTACTGCGGCGGGATCGGACCGCCCATCGGGTACGGAGTTTTCGTGTTCACGGGTATGTGGGAATGCTCTGTCACGAACAGTGACCCGAAGCCGCGCGTCTCGAGGGCCACAGCCACGTCGACCGCTGCGATGCCCGTGTCATTGAGAAACGTAAACACTCCTAAACGCATCTGCGCTTCCTTCCCTACCCAGCACGGTCAACCGCAGGAGTCCAACCGCCTCGACCGTCAGGGTTATTCCGGAGACGCTCCGATGATGGCAGTAGCCTCACGGTTGTGGTGACCCGCGATCATGGCGATGTTGGAGATGCGCCGTCGGCGCCGCCGCCGCTTCGGCCGCCGACAAACTCGGCGCGGCCGTCGGCGGCCGAACAGGCCCGCACTATCGCTGCCGCCAACAATGCGGCCACGCTTGCCACGTTGACCTCTGACGGCGATCCATGGGCGTCGCTGGTCGCCTACGGACTGCTGAATGGCGCGCCGGTGCTTTGCGTGTCGAACCTGGCCGAGCATGGCCGTAACCTGGCCGCCGATCCGCGCGCCAGCTTGTCGATCGTGACAGCGAGCAGCGATGCAGACCCCTTGGCCACCGGCCGGATCACGTTGGCCGGTGTTGTCGCGCCGCCTGCCGCCGACGAGGACGCAGCACGGGCGGCGTACCTGCACGCGGTGCCCGCTTCCAGGTTCTACCTCGAGTTCAGCGACTTCAGGCTTTGGGTGCTCCAGGTCGAGCGGGTGCGCTGGGTCGGCGGGTACGGCCGGATGGATTCGGCCGCCGGTGAGCAATACCTTGCCGCGGAAGCGGATCCGGTCACGCCTGCCGCGGCCGGCGCGATCGCGCACCTCAACGCCGATCACGCCGACGCCCTCGCGGCGATGGCCCGGGTATTCGGGGGCTATCCGGATACCGCGAACGCGGTGTGCACCGACATCGACCGCTACGGCCTCGACCTAAGGGTGCACACGCCGCGCGGGGTTGCCTACACCCGGGTCGGGTTCCCGGCGCCGCTGAGTTCCGCCAGCCAATTACGCTCGGTCACAGCAGAATTAGCGCGCGCAGCTTCTGGCGGCTAATGATTACCTCGCCGCCACAGAGACGAAACGCACGCCCATGCCGTGCCCGACAGCGTCGAGGTCTAGCGGATAAGCCTGCAGATGCTCAAGCCGCTCCGATACATCATCGGCGTCGATATCGACGAGCACCGACCACGCTGTCCCTCGGGCATGTTCTGCGAGCAGAGCCAGCCGCCAGCCGGCAGGCCCCACATGGTAAGCGCGCGCTTTAGTGGGTATGACACCGCGGGGGCCCAACGTGGGGCGGATCTGCTCGGGGCTCAGCGACGGGAAGAACACACTGCCGTCATCTTCACTCGGCTCGACAATCGCTGCGAAGCAACGTGATCCGTCACGGCGAGTAGGTGACCAGGTCCACCACAGTGTGGTCCCCATTGACTAGTGCGCTGAACTCATCGGCAGCGAGGTCTGTGTACACCGCGCGGCCCAGATGCGGATGTGCTTCCAGAACCAGCGTAAAGCCAACGTCGCCATCCTCGGGCACAACATCAACGCTTAACGAGGCAGCCTGCGACCCATGTGCGGCCGCAGTCGCGGCGTCGACGTCGATCAACCAGGTGTGAGATGGCGCAAGCGCCCCATCGTCGTCGTAGTACAGGGCGGCGAGGCGCCGCGTGGCTTCGGGTCCGCGCCGGTAGTTGGCCAAGCGCCGCAGTCGCATCCCCGGCATGTCAAGTCCGGCGACCTGATCCGGCTGGATGTCATGCGACCAGAACCAGAAGCGTGGCGCACTACGCACGCCGATCGCCCGTCGCCAGTACGTTGGCGCGTCGACGGCGACGAAGGTCGGGATGAATACTGTCGGGTAAGTCCGCCTGTTTCGCGGCTCGTTGCAACAGCGTGATCAATCGGGAATGTTCGCGCGAGTCGAAGCCTGCGAAGATTTCGTCTTCGAGCTTGTCGACAGCGGCGTTGGCCTGAGCCAGAACGGAGTGCGCGCGAGCGGTCAGCCTTAGTTGGTGGGCCCGTCGGTCGCGGGGGTGGCGCTCGCGTCGCACCAGGTCGCGCTCCTCGAGTTCGTCGATCAAGCCGACCATGACGTTGCGATGCACGCCCATCGCGTCGGCCAGCCGTTGCTGACTGAGCCCCTCCTGGCTGGTGAGTTGCACCAGCACGCCATAGTGCGCAGGTTGTAGACCCATCGGCTCCAGGATCTCGGCACACCGGACGGCGACGTGAAAGCCGAGCTGGGACAACAGAAATGCCCCGCGCGTACTCAACACCGGGGGCGCCTCATCTTTGGCCACTTCGAAATTGTATCCCATAATTATCATCACCATTAGTGACACTCATCCAGAGTGCAGATAACGTAGACAGTGATCCGACAAGTCTCGCGTAACCATTGGAAAGGTCCAGCCGTAGCCATGATTGTCGAGCGCGACGTTGCGGTTCAGATGTCTGATGGCATCACGCTGCGTGTCAACGTCTTTCGGCCGGATGCCGTGGCGCCGGTGGTGATGTCGATGACGCCCTACGGTAAAGACAAGGCGCCCGACCGCGTCGGCATGCTCGCAATGCAGGCCGCCGGGGTCAGATTCGGTCACCTCAATTGCTCAAGCCTGACGGGCTTCGAATCACCCGATCCGCGGTTCTGGGTCGATCACGGCTACGCGGTGGTCCAGGGCGACGCCCGCGGCATGCACGCTTCGGCCGGAACCGCAGGATTCCTCACCGATCGTGACGCCCGCGACTACGCCGAGGTCATCGGCTGGGCCGCCGCGCAGTCCTGGTGTACCGGCGCCGTCGGCCTCAATGGCGTCTCCTACCTGTGTATGTCGCAATGGCGAGTAGCTGCCGTACGGCCACCCGGACTCACAGCGATCGTTGCCTGGGAAGGCGCCTCAGATCTGTTGCGGGAGTTCGCTTACCACGGCGGAATACCCGAGACGGGCTTCCTGCCGGTGTGGTGGAAGAACCGGATGATCCGCGGTAGCCACCACGGCACCACCATGGGCGAGGAGTTCCTCCTCGATGCCCGAACTCACCCGTTGGACGACTCTTACTGGCAGGCCAAGCGGCCAGACTTGGCGGCGATCGATGTCCCCGCTCTGGTCGCTGCCGGTTGGGGCGACCACGGACTGCATACCCGCGGCACCCTGCTGGCCTACGAAGCGCTGCGCGGGCCGAAGTGGCTCTACATCCACGGCGGTCGCAAGTGGGAGACGTACTACCGAGCGGAATCGCTTGAGCTGCAACGTCAATTCCTGGATCACTTCCTCAAAGGCAGCGCCAACGGTTTCCAGAGCCGGCCCACTGTGACCTACCAAGTGCGCCGGTCACGCGAGGCCTACCAGATCCACACTGCCACCGACTGGCCGCCGCCGAGCCAGCAGCCCCGAACGTTGTATCTCGACGCCGCGTCGATGAGTTTGATCGCCCACACCCCTACGCAAGAGTCGAGCACAACCTATGCGAGCAGTCGTCGCCGGCGGCATACCGACTGCGCACGCTTCGCGTACACGTTCGCGGCCGACACCGAGATCGTCGGCAGCATGTCGCTTACCGTGTGGATGAGCACCGACGGCGCCGACGATGCTGACGTGTTCGTCGTCATCCGCAAACGCGACGCCACGGGCGCCTTGGTCGGGTTCTACGGCTACAACGGCTACCGTCGTGATGCCGCGGCGAAAGGATGGCTGCGGGCCTCCCATCGCGAACTCGATCCCGTCCGGAGTCGACCTAACCGGCCGTTTCAGGCTCATGCTCGCGCGATCCCCGTCCAGCGCGGCGTCGCTACCCGCCTCGACATCGAAATCTGGCCCAGTGCAACCCTGTTCGAGACAGGTTCTGAACTCATCGTCGACATCCTCGGCCACGACGCCGACCGATACCCTGCCCTACGTCACGGCGACAGCGTCAACGCCGGTGCCCACACCATCCAGACCGGTCCGCTTACGCCATCAGCTCTGGTATTCAGCGCCCTGCCGTGAGGTTATGGGGGTGCGAGGATCGTTCAGTAATGCCCGAACGAGCGGCCCCGGGCCGAGTCCGTTGATCTGGTGGAAGCGCGGATCATCGCACCGCTCTGGCGGCTTCGCGCCGAGCCTTCTCTTTCACGTGGGTCGAGCAGCAATGCACCATTTCGAGATGGTATCGGTCACTGCAATATTGCGAACAATAAACTGATGCGGCCGGAAGCCACTCCGGATCCGCCAGGTCACGCCATCGGTCGTTGGGATCGAATGTGTGGCCGCAATGCACGCAGGTCTTGATCTTGACCTTGGTCTTGGTAGCCATGCTGGTCAGAATACGCGCCATTGCCCTAAATCGGTGCAGGTTTCAGGTGGCGTGCAATTCAAAAGTAACATCGTTTTCGCTAGCGAATTAATTTTTTTCTGAAACTAACTCAGCCGTCTTGGGTCCTCGCTATCGCCGCAGGTCGACACGACCGCTCGGTCATTTCAATGAGATCGACGGCAACAGGTCAACGGGCAGAAAATCAGCGTCTCACAGCGAAATCGCTTGTAGCGCATAATGTTTCCATGTCTTCGACTTCCCAACTGTCTGCGATGGCCTTTCGCCTTACAACACGGTCGTGCGTAACCTCTGTTGAGGTCGCTTTGAGCTGTCCGCACGCGAGTAGCCAACCCTGGCGTCACGTCGTCGCCTAGCAAACTGATCAGCGTGGAGCACAACGAGCGGTGCGGCTGCGGCCCGGGCTGGCCGCGCGGCTCCGACGCGACGGCGCACCGCAGGAATTAACTCGGCAGCTATGGCGTTCGGCTGGCGGTGGCGCACGCGACGAGATGCCTTAACATCAACCCGTCGAGCATTCCTAATCGGGGGGCACGGTGTTGACGCTTCTGAAGCGGGCATGGGTTCCTCTGGTCGTGGTCGTGGCACTGATCATCGGCGGCGTTGCAGTGGGCCGACTCAACGGCGTCTTTCCTGGACCCGGCTTGTCCAAGCCCGATCCTCGGGATGCGACCCCGCCGTACGCGGCCAAGACCGCCGTCTACGAAATCCTGGGACCACCCGGGACGACCGGCGTCGTCAACTGGATGGATGCGGAGTCATTACCGCAGAAGGCCAACTTCACCACGTTGCCGTGGTCGAAGACGATCGTCGCCGAGATGCCCGGCATCTTCGCCTACGTCGTCGCCCAAGGTGACGGCCCCTCCATCGGCTGCCGGATCACCGTCGACGGCAAATTGGTTGATCAACAACAGGTCAACACCCGGGACGCGCAGGTGTCCTGCTTGGATAAGTCCGCGTGACCGACGAAACGAGCGACGCCGACGAAACGAGCGACACGGACAAAATCCCCGTCGCGCAGCGAACCGAAGTTGAGCGCAAACCGCGTATGGCCCGCACCATCCGCGTCCTGGCGTTTCCGATCGTCGTGTTCTGGCTGCTGCTCGCGGTCGGCGTCAACGTCTTCGTGCCACAGTTGGAGAAGGTTGCCGAGGACGTCTCGGTGCCGCTCTCGCCATCCGACGCGCCTTCGGTGACCGGGATGAAGCACATCGGGGAGAAATTCAAGGAATACGACTCCGACAACCTCGTCCTGGTGACCCTGGTTGGCGACAAACCTCTCGGCCAGGACGCTCACCAGTATTACGACGATCTGGTCAAGAAGCTGCAGCAGGACACCGAACACGTCGAGCATGCGCTGAATTTCTGGGGGCAGCGATTCACGTCCTCGGGTGTCGAGAGCTACGACCACAAAGCCGCCTACGTCCAGGTCAACCTCAAGGGTGACCAGGGCGGAGCCGTCGGCGACAAGTCGGTTGATTCGGTTCGCAAGATTGTGGAGGATTCGAAGCCGCCGCCGGGGGTGAAGGCCTACGTCGCCGGTCAGGGAGCCCTAACCGACGACACGATCGTTGTCGGCAACGCGAGCCTGGCCCTGATGACGATCATCACCATCGCCATCATCGCGATCATGCTGATGTTCGTCTACCGATCCATCGGCACCGTGCTGTTGACGATGGTCATCCTGTTCGTCGGACTGGCCACCGCCCGCGGCGTGGTGGCACTGCTGGGCGAAACCGGCATCATGGGGTTGTCGACCTTCGCCGTCAACTTGCTGACGGCACTGGCCATCGCGGCGGGTACCGACTACGCGATATTCATGGTCGGCCGCTACCAGGAGGGCCGCGAACGGGGGCTGGAACGCGAAGCCGCCTATTACGACACCTTCGCCGGTGTCAGCAAGGTGGTGCTGGGCTCGGGTCTGACGATTGTTGGGGCGCTGTTCTGTCTGAAAGCCACTCGGCTGCCCTACTTCAGCTCGCTGGCGTTTCCCTGCGCAGTAGGTCTGCTGGTAGTGGTGACCGCCGGGGTGACCCTGACGCCGGCGCTGATCGTCGTCGCAAGCGGCTTCGGTCTGTTCGACCCGAAGCGCGAGTTCAACTACACACGCTGGCGCCGTGTGGCGACGGCCATCGTGCGGTGGCCGGCGCCCATCCTCGCCATCTCCGTCATCCTGGCGATCGTCGGCGCCCTGGGCTTGATGGGCTTCAACCCGCGCTACAACGACCTGTACTACCTGCCGGAGAGCGCTTCGTCAGTCAAGGCGTACAACGCGGCCGATCAACACTTCACCCAGGCCCGTCTGAACCCGGACCTCCTGATGATCGAATCGGACCACGATCTGCGCAATACCACCGACATGCTGGTCCTGGACAAAATTGCCGGCGCAATCTTCCACGTGCCCGGCATCGAGCGGGTGCAGAGCATCACCAGGCCGCTTGGCCCGCCAATTCAAGACGGGTCCATTCCGTTCCAGCTCAGTGTGCAGACCGCGCCGATCCGCGACAACCTGAACTACCTGAAGGACCGTATCGCCGACATCAAGAAGATCACCGGTTACCTCGACACCCTGATCTCTCTGTTAGAGCGCCAGTACACGGTGACTCAGGACCTCGCGAACGCTACGGACGACAGCGCGAAAACCACGGGGGAAACTGCGGCCATCACGGACGAAATCCGCGACCATTTTGCGGATTTCGATGACTTCTACCGGCCGATTCGCAGTTATTTCTATTGGGACAAGCACTGCTTCGACATCCCGATCTGCTGGTCAACGCGAGCGTTGTTCGACTCGTTGGACGGGTTCGATCAGCTCGCCGAGAAGTTCCACAATCTCACCAACGACCTCAATCACACGGCCGCAGCCACGCACCAACTGCTGGAGATCATTCCTCAGAATATCGCCACCTCGAAGGCGATCCGGGACACGACGCTAACCATCTACAGCTCGTTCGCCAGCCTGATCGATCAGTTCGACCGGCTGACCGACACGAACGCCGTGATGGGCAAGTCATTCAACGACTCTCAGGTGGAGAGCCTCTTCTACGTGCCGCCCGAGATCTTCCAGAACCCGGACTTCAAGCTGGGAGAGAGCTTGATGATATCGCCGGACGGCAAGGCCGCGCGCTTCATCATCACCCACGCGGTGGATCCGGCGACGACAGAGGGCATCGCGTCCGTCGATCAGGAGCGCAAAGCGGCCAAGGAGGCGCTGAAACTCACCTCGCTGCAGAACGCCGACATCTACCTCGGCGGTACGGCCGCGACGTTTTACGACATCGCCAACGGCGCCAAGTACGACCTGATGATCGCCGCGGTGGCCTCGATCGTGCTCATATTCATCATCATGGTGATCGTCACCCGCGCTTTGGTCGCTGCGGCCGTCATCGTCGGCACGATCGTGATGTCGCTGGGGGCTGCCTTCGGGTTCTCGACACTGATCTGGCAGCACCTTCTTAATTTCCAATTGCACTGGGTGGCAACCGAATTCGCGCTGATCGTGCTCTTGGCGGTGGGATCCGATTACAACCTGATGCTGGTGTCCCGGATCGAAGAGGAGATCGGAGCCGGCCTGAAAACGGGACTCATCCGCGGCATGGGTGTTACCGGCCCGGTGGTGACTGCCGCCGGTGTGGTGTTCGCCGTCACCATGGCCACGATGATCACCAGCGATCTCCGGGCGATCGGCCAATTCGGCACGACGATCGGCCTCGGCCTGCTGTTCGACACCTTCGTCGTCCGATCGTTCATCACGCCGTCGATCATGACGGTGATGGGACGCTGGTTCTGGTGGCCGAAGCGGGTACGCGTCCGCCCGGCCAGCCTGATGCTTCGGTCCGTCGGGCCACGCCCGCTGGTTCGTGCACTGTTGTACCAGCCGCGGCAAGCGGTCCCGCCGGATCCGCAGACGTAGCGTCCGGCACAGCACGCGCCCGCCGATTGCAGATTGTGGCGCGCCGTTGAAGTGCGCCGTCAGGGTTTCGAACCCCGGACACGCCCAGGTTCCGTCCATAAATCGGCCCGCCACCCAACAGGATGACGGGCCGACTTTATTCCGAGCAGGTAGTGCTGGGCTGACGTACTACCCTGTGGCGACCTGCTTCTTGCCGTATATGCGCTCCAGCAGCGCCGTGTCTCCGTACACCTGTGACCGTATTGTCTTGCCGTTGCGGAGGGTGAACACCTGTGCGGCTTCGCTTGTTTCGTTATCGGAAGTCGTTTCGCCGAGCATGACGACCATGTCACCGTCGGCGAAGAAGTGGCGAGTCGTGACCGTCGTTGACTTCTCGGCCAGCCGGCTGACAAGTTCGCCGAGTTCACGTTTGCCGTGATAGGTACCGCTGATCGCGCTGTCTCCCGGTTGGACCCACTCGATGTTGTCGTCGAACAGGCTCATCACTGTGTCGATGTCACCGGCGGCGAAAGCTTCATAGCCCTTCTTGATGAGCTCGATGTTTTGCTCTTGCTCTGACATGGTCAGTTCCCTTTTGTTCGCATCCCCCCGCGATATTGGGGCCACGAGGGCTCGACCCGGTTTGGGGAGTCGCTAGGTCAGGTCTCCTATCAGTCAGACCATTCGCCACCCCCGAATGTAAGCCGTGGCCCAGCGGATTAACAAGGAAACTCTAGGAATTCCAGCCGCAGGGCCGAAGAGTACTTCGCTCAGCCAACAAGAAGCGGACTCTGTCCGGCCCCCCTGCGCCATCACCCAGACGGCGTCAGCTCCCTTACGCCAACCCGGTCATCACCGCGCGGATTTATCCGCACTCCCAAGATGAGGCGCTAGCAGCCGCCGCGAAGACTTTGGGTGCAGTTGTGACATCCTCGTGACACCGAGGCCGGTGGGACACGCCAAACCACGAACGCGGATTCGCGTCCTGTCAGGTCAGCACAGTTTTTTGGGTGGTGCGCCGTCAGGGTTTCGAACCCCGGACCCGCTGATTAAGAGTCAGCTGCTCTACCAACTGAGCTAACGGCGCTTGCGTCCTGCTGGACTGCGTTTGCGACAATAACAGCCATTGAGTCGGCGGGCGAAATCGTCGGGCCTGACATAGATCGCTGGTCACTGTCCACAGTCGTCTACGCCTTAGACTACTCCTCAGTAACACAGCATTACGGGTCGTAGGGGGAGCAACGCAGGTGGCGGGTCGCTTGATGAGGCCTCAGCGCGTGTGCCGGCGGTGGCTGGCCGTGCTGATGGTTCCGCTTGCCGTTTTCGGCGCGGGGGCCTGCAGCGGCGGCGGGGGCATCCCACCGCCGAAGGCCATCATGGACAAGGCCTCGCCGTTTAATGACCTGCTCGTCCCCAAGCTCAGCACGTCGGTGACCGATGGCGCCGTCGGCGTCGCAGTGGACAGCCCGGTGACGGTGAGCGCTGACAACGGCGTGCTGGCCTCCGTCGAGATGGTCAACGAGAACGGGGCCACTGTTGACGGCCAACTCAGCCCCGACGGCGTGCGCTGGTCGACCACCGAGCGGTTGGGCTACAACAGGCTTTACACGCTGACCGCCAAAGCGCGTGGGCTGGGCGGAGTGGCAACCCGCCAACTGACGTTCCAGACCCATTCCCCGCAGAACCTAACCATGCCTTATGCGATGCCGCACGACGGCGAGGTGGTGGGTGTCGGCGAGCCGGTGGCGATCCAGTTCGACGAGAACATCGCGAACCGCGAGGCGGCCGAGAAGGCCATCGTGGTGACCACCGACCCGCCCGTCGAGGGCGCGTTCTACTGGCTGAACAACCGTGAAGTACGTTGGCGCCCTGAGCATTTCTGGAAGCCAGGCACCGCCGTGAACATCGCGGTCAACACCTACGGCGTCGACCTGGGTGACGGGGTTTTTGGCGAGGACAATGCGCACTCACACTTCACCGTTGGCGACGAGGTCATCGCGACCGCCGACGACAACACCAAGATGGTGACCGTGCGGGTCAACGGTGATGTCGTCAAGACCATGCCGACGTCGATGGGCAAGGACAGCACTCCCACCGCCAGCGGCACCTACATTCTCGGTCTGCGATTCGCGCACATGATCATGGACTCGTCAACGTACGGAGTACCGGTCAACTCGCCCAATGGATATCGCACCGAGGTCGATTTCGCCACCCAGATGTCCTACAGCGGTGTCTTCGTGCATTCCGCGCCGTGGTCGGTGGGCGCCCAGGGGCACACCAACACCAGTCACGGCTGCCTCAATGTGAGCCCCAGCAACGCACAATGGTTCTACGAACACACCAAGCGCGGCGATATCGTGCAAGTGCTCAACACGCTCGGCCCGCCACTGTCTGGGACTGAAGGTCTTGGCGACTGGAACATCCCGTGGGATCAGTGGCACGCCGGTAACGCCAAGGCCTGACAGCACCCCACGTGCGGCCGTGATCGGACACAACAACGCCTGCCGTTCGTTGTTTCGCAGAACATCGACCTCATCCGACTTTCTCCCGTTGATTTGACGGCGGGGCCTACTTGCGGCTCAACCACACACGGGAAGCGGAGATGGGCTGTGAATGCGGCAGAAAAGCTTGCGGAACAGATCATTGCCAACTACGACAATCCGTTACAGAGCAGCTCGATAACGTGCCTGCACATGTCGAGCCCTTGCTGCAAAGTTTAGGGGCGACAGCTTCCGATTCCGGCGGTGAGGTCACCTATTACGGCGCTGATCCCGTCACACCGGATCGATTGCCCTACGGATCCATCAGCGCAATCTCGCTCGCCGCCAAGGCGATCCTGATCGCGAAGATATGGAAGGAACGCACCGGCGAGGGACAGGATATTCACATCGATGTGCGTAAAGCGTTGCGGCGCCTCACACCGTTCCTCGACGGGAAGTGGGAACTCGTCAACGGATTCCCCGGACGCACAGATCCATACAGCCCATTTTCCGGCGGTCCGGATATCGTTTCCACCGGGGATGGCAACTGGATTATGTTTGCCGAGATTTACCCCGCTTTACGCCAGCATGCACTCGATCTCCTTAAACCCAAAGGTGGCTCGTATGAAGCGCTAGCCGATGCGGTGAAAGAGTGGAACGGCGAGGAACTCGAGGAGGCCGGCGAAAAAGCGGGCATCCCCATGCCGCTCGCCCGCAACATCAAAGACGTGCTGAAGATGGATGCCTTCACCAAGAACCTGGGGCTGATGCCTCTCGTCAGCGTCGAGAAAGTAGGCGAAAGCGATCCAAAACCCTTACCACCCAATCCGAAGACGCCGCTCGACGGCATCCGCCTACTCTCTTCAAGCCACGTCATTGCAGCCCCGTCGATCGGTCGCGCAATGGCCCTGCATGGCGCCGACGCGCTCAACGTGTGGCGACCATCCGATGTCGAGCACACACTGTGGCACCACACCTCGCATGTCGGAGTGCGCTCCACCATGCTCGAGTTGGGTAACAAGGAAGGCCATGCGAAGTTCCGTGAGCTTCTTTCGGAAGCCGACGTATTGGTCACGAATCGCCGTGCGGGATGGCGGGACCGATTCCACATCACGCCGGAAGAAGTGATGAAAGAGCGACCGGGTCTGATCGATACACAGATCACCTGGGCCGGCGAGACCGGGCAGTGGTCGAATCGCGTCGGCTTCGACGTCACGGCCACTTTCGCGTTGGGCCTCGACAGCATTGAAGGTAGCGACGAGAAGCCAACACACCCATCGATCTACGTGGCCTGCGTCTACGCAGCGGGCTGGCTCGCAACCTGCGGCATCCTGTCAGCACTGCTACGACGTGCGCAGGAAGGGGGTAGCTACCGCGTCAGGGTTTCGTTGGTACGCACGGCTCTCTGGCTTGCTGAGTTGGGCATCTTCGATCGCGACTACGCGAAAAAGACGGCAGGCTCCGATGATGAGCACCACTATTCGGATCCCGACGGATTCGTCGTCGACACGCCAATGGGTCGCTACACCGGCGTCAAGGAAATGATCGAGATGTCCAAGACACCTGGTGAATACAAGTATCCGTTGACTCCGTTGGGCGCGTGACAACCAAGCTGGCTCTGACCGGGGTGCACGGATCCCGAGAAGTTAAAGGTCATGGACAAACCCCTTGACCTGACGGGGCGAGTGACGGGACTCGAAACCGCGACATTCAGGATCACAACCTCTGCCATGTCGGCGCAACCCGTGCCGCCCAGGCGTGCGCGTCCACGAAGGAACTTATGCGCCGGATCGGGGACACAACGCCCGCTACAGCGATGCGGTATCAGATCGCCGCAGCGGAGCGGGATGCTGCTATAGCCGAAAGGCTCTCGGAGCTAGCAGGTTTCGCGCCGATCAGCGGCTCGTAGTGCCACGAAACCGGCCGCGCCCATGCCCAATGGGCACCAGGCCGGCATAAGCGACGTTCGTTCAGCTGACGCGACAAATCGGTTAACCTCCCGTGGTGGACGCTGTGCACTGCACATTGTGTGAGAACGAGTTCGGCCGTTACGCCGTCCCGCTGTCCAGCAGGAACAGGCCAGCCGCCCAAGCTGTCTTGGCTGGTGGCGTGTGGGAACGTGAGACCGTCGACTGCATCCGCGCACATCCTGAAAGGGATGTTGTCCATGCTGGAACGTACTTCGGGGATTTCCTGCCCGCACTGTCCACTGCCATGGCGCCGGGCCGCACGGTCTATGCATTTGAGCCGAATTCGGAAAACTTCGCCTGTGCCGAATGGACGGTTGCCCTCAATGCCTTGGGAAACGTGCGGCTACAACATGCTGCGCTCGGCGATGTCAACAGTAAACGGGCCATGCAAATCGCGATGGCGGGCGTGGCACTCGGCGGAATGTCCCGCATCACAGACACATCATTCACACCAAGAGACCGCCCCGGAGATTACGAGGATGTCACCACCGTGCGATTGGATGATGTCTTGCCACACGATGCCGACGTCGGCATCCTGCAACTCGACGTCGAGGGCTTCGAAGAACCCGCGCTGACGGGCGCCCTGGATACCATTGCTCGCTGTCGCCCGATACTGATCCTGGAGACCGTCCCCGACGGATTCATCACTTCCAGCCTCATGCCGCTCGGTTATGAGCGGGCCGGCTCGGTGTGTGGAAATACCATCTTTCGGGCCTGAAAGGTTCTTACCGCGTTGCCTTGGGCGACTTGACCATCGACTCCGAGCTTCGGCTAGTGCCCACTATCCGTCGGGCCGCACTGGAGCGGGGCGGCCCGCTGCCTTCGACATACGTGGCCGACGCCCTGTTGGATGGAACGTGCTGTCGAGTCGCAACCCGACGATGTCGTCTGATCCCGCTTATCCCGTGAGGTCTTCCACCTTGGCGTCGGGTGCGTGCTTCTTGATCGCGTCAATCCCTTTGTGGGCGTTCGCCTTTGTCGCCTGAGCCTGACTGGCGACGATGGTCTCGCCGTTAAAGGCTGCGGTCATCAGCTAGGCGTCGTAGCGTGGACGGAGATCCCATAGGAGGGCCAAATGGCCGAGTCTGAGTCAGGCGACAACATATCCGCCGTGCTGTCGCTGGAATGCAAGCACCATCACTATTGCGGGCGGCTGATAACGCACCGAGGACAGGCAGCTATCGACTATCGCAACGTTGGCGGCTTACGGCTTCCCTGGACGTTTCAATTTTACGACGGCTTTTTCAGCCTGCCGGTGTGCCCAGGTGGTTGCCCGCATGAAGTTGTAGAGATACCCGAAAAGCTTAAAGCGAAGTTGGACGAGCTTGCCAACAACCCGGATGACGACGAGGACTCTTACACTCTCAG
Source organism: uncultured Actinomycetota bacterium (assembly GCA_963833915.1). GTDB lineage: Bacteria > Actinomycetota > Actinomycetes > Mycobacteriales > Mycobacteriaceae > Mycobacterium. Next base: position 537,899 of record CAWHZO010000010.1, on the reverse strand, counting down.
GTTCTTAGGTCCGCCCAGGGTGCTGGGGCAAATAGTCGAAATCGACCGCTAGAAGGTCCGTAGAGCGACCCGCCCGGTAACAACGCTCCGTCGCTATTCGTCCCCAGCCTGCAACGGTTGCATTGGTAGCCGCGACCCGACGCGGCATGCGTATACCCCGGTTGGGGTGTGCCTGTCAGCAGGTGCGCTGAGACTTTGCTGGCGCGTTAGACCTGCAGAAGCGCTCCTGGCATGCGAAGTTCGATAGCTGCCGGACTATGAACCGCGTTTTGTCAATCGTTCGGGCGGGTTCGTCGGCGGTAGGTGTGGTCGAACGCGCCCGCGCGCGCTGCACCTCTCAGCTGCCGGTTAGGCATGGTGGTCAGTGCGGATAATTCGTACACGCATCTTTAGGGAGCAGCGGCTCAGGAGGTGTTGAAGTCGCAGGGAGAGCAGGAATACCGAGATCTTCTCGAGCGGCATCGTTAAAATGGTCGATGGCATTTGCCAGCTGTTGCCTATTAGACTCGGTCTTATTTTCAAACTCCAGGAGCTCAGGGCAGGGAGCATCGTTCGGGCCGTTGTCTGGGTGGGTTACTTCCCAACCTATAATAATCAATCGACTTTGCGCGGCGGCATCGAAAACCTTGTTGCTCTCGTCTCGCACACGGGCGCTACCGTATAACTGTGCCAGGTCCAGGGCATGTCCGAAATCAGTGAACTTCGCTTCGACGTCTGATTTACCCTCTGGAATCGGAGAATGGAGGAAATACGGATATCGATTCTCGATCGCTTTCACCCGAAGTTGGATGGCGATCGCAACATCACTAGCCGCGTTAATGAAGCCGGCATATGCTTCCTTTTGCTGCGCTTGTGTGAAGTTAATCTTTTGGCGCATCGTCGCTTGTTCGTCGTGCCGGTTGGCCGTGTACCAACCCGACCCGGCCGCGATTGCACCGACGACCAAAGCCACGATGATGCTCGCCAGAGCTAGCCAAAATTCATTCGATCGCTTTTCCTTTTTGACTAGAACTTCAAGCTTAGGCGGCGCCGGGTCCGAAGCAAGCGGCTCGGAGCCAGATTGGCCACCGTGTGGTTTTGCCGGCGTCGACTCGCCTTCTGATGGGCGTTCACCGGTAGGCGATGCCGACCCTGAGGACGTTTCGTCGTGTGCAGGTGTGGGTTCTTCCACAGGTGAACCGTACTGGAAGGAGGCGGGTCGCGCGCGGCCTAGACATCGTCGTCGGCCTTGACGGGATGCCTGAGCATCCGCGCCTGCATGGGGTGACGGCCCGTCAATGAACGCGAGCAGCCGGCCGATCTCAGACCTGCTCAACGCGAGGAGTTCTCCTCCCCAGTTGATCGCGAGACCACCCCTGTCGCGGCGCTGGACAACCATCGGCTGGCAGAGGCTCGTTTTTCACGGTCGCTGCTTTTGCAGTGTTACCGCGACACGGCGCACAATGCTGGTAATCGCGCCGTTGTTAAGCAGGCGCAGGGCCATCGCGACACTGGCGAGCATCCGCCCGTCCGGGTCGTTGTGCGCGATAGCCCACTTCGACAGCAGATCCAATTGCTCACGCAGTTGCCGCAACTCGTGGAGCTGGTTGTCGTGCTCTAGGGCGTATAGCCCCCCGGATAGCGCCGCAAGCGCCACTTCCGCCAGCTGCTCCTCGGGCGTGCGGTCGTCGCTCATGCCGCACCCCCTACCGGGCGGCCAAGCTGCAGCCACTCATCCCGGCCGAGCCTCAACAGGCGCGGACCTACGCGGTGGGCGGTGAGCCGGCCCGCTGCGGTCCAGCGCCTGATGGTCTTCGGGTGTGTCCCGAGGTATTCCGCTACCTGCCCGATACTGGGTTCGGGGCGGCAGGCCTGCTCCTGTTTGCTCATGCATGTGCAAATTTTGGCATCGCATGGTTGGCATTTCACCGGCGTGCCAACAAATGTGTCTTCGCCCCAGGGGGCGAACGCCCAGGTCAGAATATGAAAACTGCCAGGTCGGGGTTATTGGCCCACTAGCCCCAAGCGGTCGATGTCTGAAGTTGTCCACTGTGCGCGCGTTCTCGCCGTGCCGGGTGTGTTGCTGCGTAGCGTTGCAATAGCGTTGCAACGCCCCCTTCAAAGGAAAGAGTCAGAGGGCTAAAACACCCTCTGGCCTGTGGGGTGAGTGACGGGACTCGAACCCGCGACATTCAGGATCACAACCTGACGCTCTACCAACTGAACTACACCCACCATTGCCGCCGGACGAGAAGCGGCGACGTCGATACTAGCTGCTCGGGTCCTCGGCGGCCGAATCGATATTCCCCGGCGTGGTCGCCGCGCCGCCAACCTCTTCGACTACCGCCTCAATGTCGCTGGTCGTAGGCCCTGGTGGCGGGACGAAAGCGGTGCGCCGGTAGTACCGCAATTCACGAATTGATTCGTGAATATCGGCCAGCGCGCGGTGCGCCAGGCCTTTGGCCGGCTGGCCGTAGTAGATCCGCGGGTACCAGCGCCGGCACAGTTCTTTGATCGAGCTCACATCGATCATCCGGTAATGCAAAAACGAGTCCAGAGCAGGCATGTCGCGGGCGATGAAGCCACGATCGGTGGCGATCGAGTTGCCCGCCAGCGGCGCCGTTTTGGCTTGTTTGACATGCCGACGGATGTAGTCGAGCGCCATCGTCTCGGCGGTTGCCAGGTCCACGGTGGACGCCCGCACCTCCTCGATGAGGCCTGAGTGGGTGTGCATCTCTGTCACCACGTCGATCATCGACGACAACGCCGCGTCGTCGGCGTGGATCACCACGTCGACGCCGTCGCCGAGAATGTTCAGATCGGCGTCGGTGACCAGCACGGCGATTTCGATCAACTTGTCCGAGCGCAGATCCAGACCGGTCATCTCGCAGTCGATCCACACCAGTTCGTCCCGCACAGCATTCACACTAGGCAAAGTTAGCTGGCGGGCCTGCAGCCACCCCGGCTGGGCGCGACAGCCAGTAAGGTCGTGCGTTATCGGAACCACGATTTTTAGGGGAGAGGCAGAGGCCTTATGAGCACTGAATCGACAGCGACCCCCGCAAAGCAGATCGCGGCCGGTTACGCCGTCGAGGGCCAGGCCTTGGAGCTGGGCACGGTAGTCGTCGACGGCAAGGCAGACTCGACCGCGCAGATCCGCATCCCGCTGGCCACTATCAACCGGCACGGTTTGGTGGCCGGAGCGACCGGCACCGGCAAGACCAAGACGCTGCAACTGATTGCCGAGCAACTGTCGGCGGCGGGCGTGCCGGTGCTGATGGCCGACGTCAAGGGCGACTTGTCTGGCCTGTCCCAGGCGGGTCAGAGCAACGACAAGATCACCGCGCGGGCGAAAGAAACCGGTGAGACGTGGGAGGCGAGCAGTTTCCCGGTGGAGTTTCTGTCCCTGGGCACTAAGGGAATCGGTGTTCCGGTACGGGCCGCCATCGCCAGCTTTGGCCCTATCCTTCTATCAAAGGTGTTGGGACTCAACGCTACTCAGGAGTCGACGCTGGGCTTGATCTTTCACTGGGCCGACCAGAAGCAATACGAGCTCTATAACCTGGCGGATCTGCGGGAGGTGATCAGCTACCTGACCAGCGACGAGGCCAAGGCGGACCTGAAATCGCTGGGTGGTGTTTCCGCGCAAACAGCAGGTGTCATCCTGCGCGCTCTGGTCAATCTGGAAGCCGAAGGCGCCGACACCTTTTTCGGCGAGCCCGAGCTCAAATCCGACGACTTGTTGCGCGTTGAGAATGGCCGCGGCATCATTTCGCTGCTGGAACTCGGCGACCAGTCCGCACGCCCGGTGCTGTTCTCCACCTTCTTGATGTGGGTGCTCTCCAGCCTTTTCAAGTCCTTGCCCGAGGTCGGCGACATAGACAAACCCAAGCTGGTGTTCTTCTTCGACGAGGCGCACCTGTTATTCACCGATGCGTCCAAGGCGTTTCTGGAACAGGTTGAGCAGACGGTCAAGCTGATCCGCTCCAGGGGTGTCGGCGTGTTCTTCTGCACCCAGTTGCCGACCGACGTGCCCAACGACGTGCTCTCGCAATTGGGCGCGCGCATCCAGCACGCCCTGCGTGCCTTCACTCCCGACGACCAGAAGGCCTTGACCAAGACTGTTCGGACCTACCCGAAAACCGATGTCTACGACCTGGCTTCGGCGTTGACCTCGCTGGGCATCGGCGAAGCCGTCGTCACTGTGTTGTCCGAGCGCGGCGCGCCGACCCCGGTCGCGTGGACCAGGCTGCGTTCGCCGCGTTCGCTGATGGCCGCCATCGGCGATGGCGCGATTAGCGCGGCGGCCAAATCCAGCCCGCTGCAACAGAAATACGGCAAGACCGTAGATCGGGAATCGGCGTACGAGAAGCTGCAAGCCAAGAAGGCGCAGGCTGCTTCGGCCGATCAGCCGGCGGAGGCGGGATCGAAGACCACGCCCGCACCCGCGAAAAAGCCAGGCTGGTTCCAGCGCTTCGTGAATAGCCGGGGCTTCCAGACCTTCCTCAAGGCACTCGGCACCGAGCTCATCCGCGGCATGCTCGGCAACAGCAATCGCCGCCGGCGATAGATCAGCCGCCCATCTTCTTGTAGAAGCTTCCGACGATCGGCGCGACGATGGCGCGTGGCGCGTATTGACTTGCCACCGACATCGCCTTGGACGTCACGCCGGGCACGACACGCATTTTGTTGCGCGCCAATGCATCAAGTGACTTCTGTGCGGTGTATTCGGTGGAGATCCACAAGAAGTCCGGCACCAGCTTCTCGACGATCGACGCTTGAGATGGGTCCGGTAGCTCGGTGCGCACTGGGCCCGGTGCCAGCAGCGTTACGTGCACGCCGGATTTACGCAGTTCGCCGCGCAATGACTCACTGAACGTGTTCACGAACGCCTTTGTCGCCGCGTAGGTCGCGTTGTAGGGAATCGGTGAATTGCCTGCTGCCGAACCGGAAATCAAAATTCCGCCGGCCTTGCGCTCGATCATTCCCGGCAGCACTGCCAACACCAAGTCGTGTACTGCGATCGAATTCAGCTGTACCTGAGCCCTCTCCGTCGCGGCGTCAAGGGTGGAAACCGGACCAAAGGTCGCCGTGCCGGCGTTGGCGCACAGAATCGAGATGTTTCGGGTGGCCAACTCGTCGGCCAGTTTCGCGCGTTCGGTGGCATCGGCGAGATCGACCGGGCGCACTTCGACGGCGACGCCGTATTTCTCGGTCAGGGTGCCGGCCAGTTTGTTGAGCAGGTCTTCGCGCCGTGCGGTGATGATCAGGCTGTGGCCGCGCGCGGCCAATTCGGTGGCCAGTGCCTCGCCGATGTTCTGCGAAGCTCCGGTGACAACGGCACGAGCGTCAGGACTGGGGGCGGGTACCGGCATGCGGCAATGGTAGACAGACCAACAATGTCCGATTTCATCAGGAAGGGTTCGCGCAGATCCCCGCGATCCCAAGTGCTGGCCTGGGCGCTGTGGGACACCGGTGCCGCCGGTGTGAGCGCGATCGTGGTGACGTTCGTGTTCTCGGTGTATCTGACCGGCACCGTCGGCAAGGGCTTGCCTGGCGATGTTCCGCCGGCGAGTTGGCTGGGTCGCGCGCTCGCGATCGCTGGTTTGACCATCGCCGTGCTGGCGCCGGTGATCGGCGTCTGGGTCGAGCACCCACGGCGGCGGCGCATCGCCCTGACCGTGTTGACCGGCATGGTGGTGGGACTAGTGAGCGCGATGAGCCTGATCCGCGACCGCCCGGCATACTTGTTGCCGGGATTGGCGTTGCTCGCTGCTGCCGCGGCGTGTGGCGATCTGGCCAGCGTTCCGTACAACGCAATGCTGCGCCAGCTTTCGACGCCGCAGAACTCCGGCCGGATCTCTGGCTTTGGCCTGGCGGCGGCATTTGTCGGCAGCGTCGGGTTGTTGCTGGTCATCTACTTCGGCTGTATCACCGGCAAGGGCGCCACCCGCGGGTTTCTGCAACTGCCGGTCGGCGACGGGATGAACGTTCGGACGGCGATGCTGCTCGCTGCCGGGTGGTTCGTGGTGTTCGCGCTGCCGCTGCTGCTGACCGCGCCTCGACTGCCTTCGCCGGCCGAGGTCTTCGCGCCCGCGGGGGGCGTGTTGGGCGCCTACGGCAAGCTCTGGAGGGATCTGGTCACCGAGTGGCACCGGGACCGTAATTTGGTGTATTACCTCGTCGCCAGCGCGGTCTTTCGAGATGGCCTGGCAGGTGTGTTCACGTTCGGCGGCGTGCTCGGCGTCAACGCGTACGGGATCTCACCGGCCAATGTGCTGATCTTTGGGGTGGCCGCAAGCGTGGTGGCGGCGCTGGGAGCCGTCGTTGGCGGGTTCTTGGACGACCGGGTCGGCTCCAAGCCGGTCATCATCGGGTCACTGGCCAGCATCATCACGTCCGGGCTCGCCATGATGGCCTTGTCCGGTCCGCGCGCGTTCTGGATCACCGGACTGCTGTTGTGCCTGTTCATCGGGCCGGCGCAGGCGTCGGCGCGCACCCTGCTGCTCAGGATGTCCAGCCAGGGTAAAGAAGGTGTGGCCTTCGGCCTCTACACGATGACCGGGCGTGCGGTGTCGTTCGTGGCCCCGTGGCTGTTCTCGGTTTTCGTCGACGTGTTCGGCGCTGTTCGTGCCGGTATGGGCGGCCTGTGTCTGGTCATGGGTGTTGGACTGCTGATCGTGCTGCGGGTGCGGGTCCCGCACCGAATCCTCGCCGCAGACGTCGACTGAACCGGCTCAGCCCGACCCGTTGCACACCGTCAGTCCGGCGCCGGTGCGCTGGTTGATCTCGACCCCGTCCACCGTCACCGAACACGTGACGTCATGGCCGATATTGACGATGGTGACGTTGGGTGTCCGATTGCTCGACGTCGGCAGGCTGACTTCCTTGCTCCACGGCAACGCGACATTGAATTCGGTCTGCATCATCCCGTCGTTGTCCACGTAAGTGATGCTGATGGCGCGGCCCTCTCCGCTGACGTTGTAGGACACGGTCTGCATCGCACTCGCATCAGCGGGCTGGCTGGTCTCGGTGGTGCTCGGTTCGGATGCACTGGCCGAAGGCGAGGGCGATGTCGTCGGCACCGGGTTTTGCGAACTCGGCATCGCCGGCAGCGGCGCCACCGCCGTTTGCTTCCTGGCCGTGCCATTGGCGATCACCAGCGCGATGACCAGTGCGGTAACCAGCACCACCGCGGCGGCGGCGGCGATCCACAACCAGCGGGGTGCTTTCGGTCGCCCGGGTGTGGGCTCCTGCGTTGTCTGATCCGGGGGAGGCTGACCCTGCAGCCAGTATTGGGGCAGCTTCTCGGTCGGGTTGGCTGAGTTCGGATCGGGCGATGAGCCGGGGTTATAGAGGGGCGAATAGAACGACTGACCGCCGTAAGCCGGGTCCGTGTACGGCGGATAAGGCTGACGTATTCGTTCGGTTTGGTCAGTCCCCTGTTGAGTTGAACGGGTGTGCTCGGGACGCCGATCGCTCATGCCCACCTCATGGCTTCACGTTACCTGCAGCGCTACCTTCGGCGCCGGTACACCCGATGAGCAGCCGCAATGCGGGCGGTCGCTGGCATGACGGCGGTCAGATCGTCGATAGGCGGAGGGCCGCCGGTGCGCTTTCCGGCACGATCGGATTGCGCGGCCGGACGGGCGAAACCCGCCGGTAGGGGGAGCCGAGTGCAGGACGCGGGTCGGGTCCGGCCTTGTTGGGCCAGAGCGCGACCGCCCGTTCCGACAGCGCCGTGATGGTGAGGGCGGGGTTGACGCCGAGGTTGGCTGTGATCGCTGAACCATCAATGACGTGCAGGCCCGGGTACCCGTACAGCCGCTGATAGGGGTCCACGACGCCCGTGGTCGGCGAATCCCCGATGGGGCAACCGCCGATGAAATGCGCCGTGGTCGGGCGGCCGACGAGGTCGAAATAATAGCCGCGCGGGTCACCGTCGATCTTTGTGGCGCACGTCGGACTATGTCGTTGGCTACCGGATTCCAGTTCGGATTGGGCGCGCCCCGGCCCTGTCGGGAGTTCAGTTTCGTGCCGAAAAGGCCGCGTTTGAGGTAGGTGGTCAGCGAATTGTTCAAGTCCTGCATCACCAGCAGCGATATTGATCTCTCGGAGGCTCTCCGAGCGTTGAAGGAGCGGGCGAATGCGGTCGGATGGCGCAGATTTGTCAGCACCCATTTGGCGAGGCGGTGTCGGTCGCCATCGACCAGGTGGTGGTCAGTAGGTATCCCCAGTTGCTGCCCTTGCCGACGCGGAAGGCTTCGATGTGCGTGTTCGCATCGGGGTGGATCGATGATGTCCCGGCCACACCCTGAGCCAGATCCGTGCGGGTTCGTGAGGTCGCGATCAGGGTGACCTCCGAGTTGGTCCGCGCCAGTTCGCCCAACCGCGCCGAGATCCGGGGTAAGGAACCATTGGCCCGCAGTCGATGGAGCAGGTTTTGCGTGCCGAGCGCGGCGGCGGAAAACACCACCTGATCGGCGCTCCAGGTCCGGTGTTGCTTGCGAACCCACCGTCCAGTGTGGACAGTTTCAACCTGGTACCCGCCGGCAGGCGATTCGTGAACGTCGACGACGGTCGTCATCGGGTGGACCTGCGCGCCCGCCTTTTCCGCGAGGTACAAGTAGTTGCGGTCAAGGGTGTTCTTGGCGTTGTGCGCGCATCCATTTATGCAGCGCCGACAGAAGACGCAGCCAGCGCGGTCTGGTCCGATGCCACCGAAGTACGGGTCGGAAACCGTCTTGCCGGGCTCGCCGAAGAACGCGCCCACCTGGGTCGGGTGAAACGTGTCGGCGATATCCAAATCGTCTGCAATCGCCTTGAACACACCTCGTCTGTAGCGGTCAACCGCGGATTGGTCGCGACGCCGAGCATTCGTTTGGCCGGGTCGTAATACGGCGCTAACTCGGCCTTCCAGTCCGTGATCGAGGCCCATTGCGGATCGTTGTAGAACTGCTCCGGCGGTTCGTAGAGAACATTGCCGTAGATCAGTGAACCGCCACCGACGCCCACTGCCGACTGGATAGCGACATTCTTCAAAACGGTGATTCGCAGCGGGCCTGTGAGGCCGAAATAGGGCTGCCACAGGGTCTTTCGCATAGGCACACTATCCGGCGGATAGTCCTCCGGCCGCCAGCGGGCTCCCTGCTCGAGCACGCCGACGGATATCCCTTCTCGCTCAGGCGAAGAGCGGTAACCGAGCCGCCGAAGCCCGATCCGATCACGATCACGTCATAATCGGGACTCATCGAAGTCCTCTCGCAAACTGCATGCGGCATCCGTCGACGACAATCGAGCCAGCGCCTTAGCAGGTTGACCCTGAGAATATCGCTGGGCCGAGCCCCGTCTAGGGCGAATTGACCAAACGGTATTGGCACATCGGCAAATTCCGGGCCGAACGACGTCTCACTCCGACGAAGCCCCGACGGTCAACGCGGCGACGGTCATCGCCCGCATCACCGCGCGTGACCGCGCGGCTCGCGCCGCCTTGCCGTCGGCCGGCTTCAGGCTGTGTGGAGTGGAGTTGAGCAGACCGAACACGGCGTGCGCCATCAGGCGGGCGTCGGTCTCGGCAAGCCCCGGCTCGAGCTCGCGCAGTACGCCCACCCAAACCTCCACATATTGCCGCTGGGCCCGCCGTACCTGTCGTTCGGCGGCGGCCGGCAGATAGGCGAGGTCGCGGTCCTGGATCCGGATGAGATCCGGTTCACCCAGCGTGAAGTCAAGGTGAAAGTCGATCAAACCGTCCAATGCCGCGGCAGCGTCGGTCTGCCGAGATCGGACCTCTCGTGCGCCGGCGAGCAAGCGAGTGCTGATGCCGACCAACAACTCGACCAGCAGCGACTCCTTGTTGGGGAAGTGCCGATAGATCGCTGGGCCGCTGACTCCCGCTGCGGCGCCGATGTCTTCCAGTCGCACCGCCAGAAACCCGCGTTCGGCAAATAGCCGTTCGGCGGCCGCCAGCAGTTGCAAGCGTCGGTCCGATTTGCGTCGACTGCGGCGGTTCGGCGCCTGGGTGTGGCCATTGCGGTCACTGTCGTCGGCCGGAGCGGACACTGCCATGCCGCCTCCCTAGACACTTCGGTTAATCGCCACTAACATAACACGAGTTAGTGACCATTAACCGAAATTGGCGTGTAACCGATGACCTCTCCGGCGGAAAACCGCGACGCGCACCGCGCGCTTGTCGCGCAGCTGCGCGTAAAGCTGGCCACGGCCGCCTTGGCTGGGCCGGAACGCGCCCGCACCCGCCATGTCGACCGCGGCAAACTCCTGCCACGTGACCGCGTCGACGGTCTGCTCGATCCGGGCAGCCCGTTGCTCGAGATCGCTCCGCTCGCCGCCGACGGGATGTACGACGACGAATGCCCCGGCGCCGGCATCATCACCGGTATCGGCAGGGTCTCCGGGCGCGAGTGCATGATCGTGGCCAACGACGCGACCGTCAAAGGTGGTACCTACTATCCGATTACGGTCAAAAAGCATCTGCGTGCTCAGGAGATCGCGGGAGAGAATCGGCTGCCGTGCATCTACCTGGTCGACTCCGGCGGCGCATTCCTGCCGAAGCAGGACGAGATATTTCCGGACCGCTACCACTTCGGCCGGATCTTCTACAACCAGGCCAAGCTCAGCTCTGACGGCATTCCGCAGATCGCGGCCGTGCTGGGATCATGCACGGCAGGCGGCGCCTACGTTCCGGCGATGAGCGACGAGGCGGTGATCGTTCGCAACCAGGGCACCATCTTTCTCGGCGGCCCGCCGCTGGTGCAGGCGGCGACTGGGGAAGTCGTGTCGGCCGAGGATCTTGGCGGCGGAGACCTGCACTCCAAGATCTCCGGTGTCACAGATCATCTCGCCCACGACGACCGCGACGCGTTGCGCATCATCCGGCGCATCGTCTCGACACTCGGCCCGCGCCAACCGCGCATCTGGGATGTGTCGCCGACGGTGGACCCGATTGCCGATCAAACCGAGCTCTACGACGTGGTCCCCGTCGACTCTCGGATTCCCTATGACGTGCACGATGTCATCACGCGGATTGTCGACGGCGGTGAGTTCGACGAGTTCAAGGCGGAATACGGCAGTACGCTGGTCACCGGATTCGCCCGTATTCACGGCCACCCGGTGGGCATCCTTGCCAACAACGGTGTCTTGTTCGGCGAATCAGCGCTCAAGGGAGCGCATTTCATCGAACTGTGCGACAAGCGGTTGGTGCCGCTGCTATTCCTGCAGAACATCACCGGCTTCATGGTGGGCCGCGACTACGAGGCCTCCGGGATCATCAAACACGGCGCGAAGATGGTGACCGCGGTTGCCTGTGCCCGCGTGCCAAAGCTGACTGTCATTATCGGTGGGTCGAATGGCGCGGGAAACTATGCCATGTGCGGACGGGCGTATTCACCGCGCTTCCTGTGGATGTGGCCCAACGCTCGGATCTCGGTGATGGGTGGCGAGCAGGCCGCGTCGGTGCTGTCCACGGTGCGCGGTGAGATGACCGCCGAGGAGGAAGAAGCGTTCAAGGCGCCGATCCGTGCCCAGTACGAGCATCAGGGCAATCCGTACTATTCGACCGCCCGGCTCTGGGACGACGGCGTTATCGATCCGGCTGATACCAGAACGGTTGTCGGTTTTGCACTTTCGGCAGTTTCTCATGCGCCGGTCGATCCGGTGTCCTACGGCGTCTTCCGGATGTGAGAGCGATGATCTTCGATACTGTTCTGGTCGCCAACCGAGGCGAGATCGCCGTCCGGGTGATTCGCACGCTCAAGGCGATGGGCATCCGGTCGGTCGCGGTTTACAGCGACGCGGACGCCTCCGCACGCCATGTCGCCTCGGCGGACCTCGCAGTCGCGATCGGCCCGGCCCCCGCACGTGACAGCTACCTCAGCGTCCCCGCCATCGTCCGCGCGGCCGTGCGCTCCGGAGCGCAGGCCGTTCACCCCGGCTACGGATTCCTCTCGGAGAACGCCGATTTCGCGTCAGCGCTGGCATCGGCGGGGGTGACGTTCATCGGGCCGCCGGTCGGGGCTATCCGGACCATGGGCGACAAGATCGCCGCAAAGGGCACGGTGTCGGCGTTCGGTGTGGCCGTGGTTCCCGGTATCGCGCGGCCCGGGCTCACCGACGATGAACTTGTCGCCGCCGCTGACGAAATCGGCTATCCGGTGCTGGTCAAGCCCTCTGCCGGTGGCGGCGGCAAGGGCATGCGAATGGTCGAGCGGCCCACCGACCTGGCCGCCGCGCTGGTCAGTGCCCGTCGGGAGTCGGCAGCTGCGTTCGGTGACGACACGTTGTTCCTCGAGCGATTCGTGTTGCGCCCCAGGCACATCGAGGTTCAGGTGTTGGCCGACGACTACGGCAATGTAGTGCACTTCGGCGAGCGGGAGTGCAGCCTGCAGCGCCGACACCAAAAGGTCATCGAGGAGGCGCCGTCACCGCTGCTCGACTCCCAAACGCGCGCCCGGATCGGGGCCGCCGCCTGCGATACCGCCCGGAGCGTGGATTACACCGGCGCCGGCACAGTGGAGTTCATCGTCTCGGCCGACCACCCCGAAGAATTCTTCTTCATGGAGATGAACACCCGGCTACAGGTCGAGCACCCGGTCACCGAACTGGTGACGGGGTGGGATCTGGTCGAATGGCAAGTCCGGATCGCGGCGGGGGAGAAGCTGACCGTCAGCCAATCTGATATTGCGTTGCAGGGACACGCGATTGAAGCCCGGGTCTATGCCGAGGATCCGGCGCACGGCTTCCTGCCCACCGGCGGCGACGTGCTGGCGGTACTGGAACCCCATGCGGCGGGTGTGCGAGTGGATTCGGGCCTGTCCGCGGGCATGGTCGTCGGCAGCGACTACGACCCGATGCTGGCGAAGGTCATCGCGCATGGCTCGGATCGGGCGGCCGCGCTGCGAACCCTCGATCGGGCCCTGGCCGAGACCGCGGTGCTCGGGGTCATTACCAACATCGAGTTCGTCCGCTTTCTGCTGGCCGATCCCGATGTCATCGCCGGTCGGCTCGACACCGGGCTTTTGGACCGCCGCGCCGCGGATTTCGTCGCGGCGCCGCCTTCCGACGAGCAGTTCGTCGCTGCCGCGGCCTTCGATTGGTTGCGACGCTTCCCCGCGCCGGGCGCCGACCTGTGGGAGGTGCCGTCCGGATGGCGAATAGGCGTCCGAGCGCCCGTGAGCATCAGGCTGCGGTCCGGCGAACGCACCGACCACGTCCACATCACCGGCGTCCCGAAAGCCGCCGAAGTCCACATCGAGGACGGTGAATCTCGATCGCTGCGAGCCGATCTGGCAGGCCGGCAGCTGACGCTGACCCTGGACGGGCTGCGCAGCGAGTACACGGTGGCGGCGGCGGACAGCAAGATATGGCTGGCCGGCGACGGCGTGGTCGCAGTGCTCGAAGACGTGCGCGAAGCGCCGGTGCGCGCCGACGAGGAGCACAGCGGGGACGCCGAATTGGCCAGCCCAATGCCCGGGGCGGTCGTCGCGGTGAGCGTCGATGACGGCGCCGAGGTCGAGGCCGGGACGGTCGTCGTCACGGTTGAAGCGATGAAAATGGAGCACGCGCTGACGGCACCCGTCGACGGTGTGGTCGAACTCCTCGTCGCCGTCGGCGACCAGGTCAAGGTGGGCCAGCCGCTGGCCCGGATTGCCGCGAACAGCCGCGCCGGCGACGATGCAGAGCGCAGCGATGAGGAGGAGCGGCGCCAGTGAGAACAGCAATACCAGAGGTAGAGGATGACCCGTCATGACTGACTTCCTGTCCAGCGCAACACTCCCGGACGAGTACCAGCAGTTGGCCAAGACCGTCCGCGACTTCGCTCAAAGCGTCGTCGCACCGGTGTCCGCGCGGCACGACGCCGAGCACTCATTTCCCTACGAGGTGGTCGCCGGCATGGCCGAGATGGGCCTGTTCGGTTTGCCGTTCCCGGAGGAGTGGGGCGGCATGGGCGGCGACTACTTCGCCTTGTGCCTGGCTTTGGAGGAGCTGGGCAAGGTTGACCAAAGCGTGGCGATCACGCTAGAGGCCGGCGTTTCGCTCGGCGCCATGCCCGTCTACCAGTTCGGCACCGACGCGCAGAAGCGAGAATGGTTGCCGGAGTTGGCCAGTGGTCGCGCCCTGGGCGCGTTCGGTCTGACCGAGCCGGGCGGCGGCAGCGATGCCGGCGCGACGAAGACCAACGCGCATCTTGACGACGGCCATTGGGTGATCAACGGCTCCAAGCAGTTCATTACGAATTCGGGTACCGACATCACCAAGCTGGTCACCGTTACCGCGGTGACCGGCGAGCGGGACGGTAAGAAAGAGATCTCGTCGATCCTGGTTCCGGTACCCACGCAGGGGTTCACCGTGGAGCCCGCCTACGACAAGGTCGGCTGGAACGCGTCGGACACTCATCCGCTGAGCTTCGACGACGTACGGGTGCCCGAGGAAAATCTGCTCGGCGAACGCGGTAGCGGATACGCCAACTTTCTGCGCATTCTCGACGAGGGCCGCATCGCGATTGCCGCATTGTCCACCGGTGTCGCCCAGGGTTGCGTCGACGAGAGTGTCAAGTACGCGCGCGAGCGCGAAGCGTTCGGCCAACCGATCGGCCGCCATCAGTCCATCGCGTTCACCATCGCGCGGATGGAGGCGCGCGCTCACACTGCCCGCACCGCCTACTACGACGCCGCGGCGCTGATGCTGGCCGGTAAGCCGTTCAAGAAGCAGGCGGCGATCGCCAAGCTGGTCGCCAGCGAGGCGGCAATGGACAACGCCCGAGACGCCACGCAGATTCACGGCGGCTACGGGTTTATGAATGAATTCACCGTGGCACGGCATTACCGGGACAGCAAGATTCTGGAGATCGGTGAGGGGACCAGCGAAGTGCAGCTGATGGTGATCGCCCGCGAGGTCGGCCTGTGAGCGAGGGGAATGGGGAGCAGCCCGTCAAGACGGTCATCCAGCGCGGGTTGTGGTTCGAAGAGTTCGAAATCGGTGTGCGCTATCTGCATCGCCCGGGGCGGACCATCACTGAGGCTGACAATGTGTTGTTCACGACGTTGACCATGAATACTCAAGCGCTGCACCTGGATGCCGCGTTCTCCGACGCGCTGCCGCCTTTTCACCAGCGGTTGGTGAACTCCATGTTCACGTTGTCGACCCTGGTCGGTTTGTCGGTCGCACAACTGACCCAGGGCACCATTGTCGGCAACCTCGGCTTTTCTGATGTCGCGTTCCCCAAACCGCTGTTCCATGGTGACACCCTGTACGCCGAGACCGTCATCACCGAGAAACGGACATCGAAGAGCCGTCCGGGAGAGGGCATCGTGACGTTTGCGCATACCGGTCGAAATCAGCACGGTGACGTGGTCGCCACCGCGAACCGCAAGACTCTGGTACGTATGCGCCCGGCGGAGGCCACCGACTGATGGGCTTGCAAGATCCCGGGCCGGCATGGCTGTTCTGCCCGGCGGACCGTCCTGAGCGGTTCCAAAAGGCCGCGGCTGCAGCCGATATCGTGATCCTTGATCTCGAGGACGGTTGCGCTGCCGCCGACCGACCCGCCGCGCGTGAAGCGCTGGCCGATGTGCAACTCGACCCGGCCCGCACCGTGGTGCGCGTCAACCAATTCGGCACCGCCGATCAGGAACTCGACCTCGAGGCTCTGAAAGGCACTTCCTACGACACCGTGATGCTGCCGAAATGCGAAGCAGTCGAGCATGTTAGTGCACTTGCACCCCTGGACGTGATAGTGCTCGTGGAATCCCCGATGGGCGCCCTGGTCGTGACCGAGACCGTCCAAGTGGACAATGCCGTCGCCGTGATGTGGGGCGCCGAGGATCTGTTCGCGGTGCTGGGTGGGACTGCCAACCGCTACCCGGACGGGACGTATCGCGAGGTGGCCCGCCACGTCCGTTCGCAGTCGTTGTTGGCGGCCAAGGCGCACGGTCGCCTCGCTCTGGACTCGGTCTACCTCGACATCAAAGATCTCGACGGGCTTCGCGCCGAGGTCGACGACGCCGTGGCAGTCGGCTTCGACGCCAAGGTTGCTATCCACCCCAGCCAGCTGCCCGTGATCCGGGCCGGTTACGCACCCTCACGCGAGCAAGTGCAGTGGGCGCGACAGGTTCTTGCCGCGGCCGTCGATGAACGCGGTGTCTTCGCATTTGAGGGCAAAATGGTAGACGCGCCCGTCTTGCGGCGAGCCGAGCGAATCGTGCACTTGGCGGGTGACGCGGGCTCGTAGCAGCCTCGGTGTGGGGTTTGCTGCGACTACTTGCGTTGGGCCGCGGCCAGCCGGGCAGCGAACTCCGGTGACTGAATCGAGATGGCCTGCGGTCCGAGTTCGGTGTCTTTGGCGAGCTCGTGTTGTTCGCTGTCGAGCGATCCCGGGCTGGCTGTTGCGCGCATGGTGGCTTTGGTCGCCAGCACAACCTCGCGCGGAGCAGCCGCCGGCCCGGCCGCCAGTTCCAGCGCGGCGGCAACGGGGTCGTCGGCGACGCTGAGCGCCAGCCCATGGCGCACAGCGGATTCGGCGTCGAAGCGCATGCCGAACAGCAAGGCCGCGCGGGCCACCTGCGGTCCCACCCCGCGCTGCAGCATCCACGTCGCGCCGCCGCCCGGATGTAGTCCCAACTTCTGAAAACGGGCATCGAACAACGCGTTCGGCCCGGCGATGCGCACGTCGGCGGCCAGCGCCAGGTTCAGGCCTGCGCCGACGGCCGGGCCGTTGACGGCAGCGATCGTGGGCAGCGCGCATTTACCGACGGCCATGAACCCGTCGTAGAGCCGCAGCAGTCCCTGTTCGGCCGCACTGCCCAACGCGCTGAGGTTGGCGCCGGCGCAGAACGCTTTACCGGCGCCGGTGACGACGACGGCGTGCACATCGGCGTCGGCCTCGGCCCGCTCCACGGCGGCGCGCAGCTGCGTCGACATCTCGTCGGTGACGGCGTTGCGTCGGTCGGGGTCGTTGACGGTGATCAGGGCGACGTGATTGTCGACGCTGAACAGGACCAGGTCGGATCCGGACATGGGCACCTCCGCAGATTCGCCGGCGACCGCACATAGCGCATCATCGGGGACGTGTGCCACATGTAACCCATCGGCCACAGTGGCACCTAACAACGTGCGCCCCCGGCAGGACTCGAACCTGCGACCACAAGATTAGAAGTCATGTGCTCTGTCCAGCTGAGCTACGGGGGCCCAAAAACTATTAAGCCCAGGTCAGTGTAGCCAACCGCCCGCAAGCGGACTCCCGGTGCGCAACGCCGACAGAAATGCCGTTGGCAGGAAGCGTGATTCGCTAGTGTGAGGCCCGCCACACACGTACGCTACCGACGGCCGGGCCACATGCAGCCGGGCGGCGTGTGCTCAACGGCGAGGAGTTGGCAGAGCATGACCGTAGCCATAGATGTCAGAGCGCGATACTCGCAGGCTCGCGCCGAAGTGCTGCGCCAGGGATTGCAGCTCGCTGCAACGCCGGTCGGCGCGTACCGCACCGGCTCGCTGCTCCTTCGCGGCTCGCCGTGGGTGGCGCGCTTTGTGGCGGGTTGGCTATCGGCCGAATTTCCGCCGCACGTTGTCACCGCGCACGCCCTGTCTGGCGTGACGCCGCTGTCGGTAGGCCGCGTTGCGACGGGCTGGGCGGCGCAGCGGGCAGACCGGATCCTGACCGCCGCGCTGATGGACTCGTTCGGGCCGGACTACCGCGAGCAAGCGTGTCACCCGATCACCGATCGGCCCGCGTGCTCGCGTCGCGGAGGCCTGTTGCAGGCGGCCGGCCACCGCCGCCGTTATGCCGCGCAGACGTCGGATATCGCCTACGGCCCGGACGCGCGTGACAACCTGCTGGACATTTGGCGCCCTCCCGCCGTCAAAGCGGGTGATCGCGCGCCGGTGGTTGTGCAGATCCCAGGCGGTGCGTGGGTCGTCAACGGTAGACGGCCTCAGGCATACCCGCTGATGGGCCGGCTCGTCGAACAGGGCTGGATCTGCGTGTCCATCGACTACAGCAAAAGCCCTCGCAAGGCGTGGCCGACACACATCATCGACGTCAAGCGCGCGCTGGCCTGGGTTCGCGACAACATCGCCGACTATGGCGGCGATCCCGACTTCATCGCGGTCACCGGTGGCTCGGCGGGCGGGCATTTGGCCTCGCTGGCCGCGCTCACCGCTAACGACAAGCGATTCCAGCCCGGCTTCGAAGAGGCCGACACAACCGTCCAAGCCGCGGCACCCTATTACGGTGTTTACGACCTGACCGATGTCGAAAAAATGCACGAGATGATGCTTCCGTTCCTGGAGCATTTCGTGATGCAAGCGCGCTATACCGATCAACCCCAGCTGTTCGAATCGGCGTCGCCAATTTCGCACGTGCACCGTGAGGCGCCGCCGTTCTTTGTGCTGCATGGCGAGAACGATTCAGTGATCCCGAGTGGGCAGGCGCAGGCTTTTTGCACCGCGCTCCGAGAAGTTGGAGCCTCGACCGTGTGCTACGCCGAGCTTCCCAACGCACACCACGCTTTTGACTTGTTCTCCACGGTGCGGTCCAGATTTGCTGCCGACGCGGTTGCCGACTTTCTCGGTGTCGTCTACGGACGTTATTTGCACTCGCGATCGACGGTTTTGCGCAAGCGTGCCACACCGGCCAGTTGAGCTGATTGGTGCGTGACCCCACGCATCTTTCCAATTCGGCAGCCTGCCAGGGTATTTCGCCGGCTATCGCAAACGCGTTCAATCCCGCGTTCTGATCCGCACAATCGGCTACCGCCACCCCGCCAACCGGGCTACGTTGGAGTTGCCCGCGGTTGAGCGCAGCGCGCCCTGGCAAAGTGTTAAGTGACGTCGCGGGGCGTGACGGTTGGACGCGTTCGAAACGGGAGGCTCCAGTGGCGACAGCGGCGTTGGCCGGACGAGGGAGCGGCGGTGGCTGAGCAGGTCGACGCGGCCGGAATGCCCACAGCGCTGGGGCCGGTCGATTACCTCCTGCATCGTGGGGAGGCCAATCCGCGCACCCGCTCTGGGATCATGGCCCTGGAACTCCTGGACAGCACGCCGGATTGGGACCGCTTCCGGACCCGATTCGAGAACGCGTCCCGACGGGCATTGCGGCTGCGGCAGAAGGTGGTCGTGCCGACTTTGCCGACCGCTGCGCCACGCTGGGTGGTCGATCCCGACTTCAATTTGGATTTCCACGTGCGCAGACTGCACGTCGCCGCACCGGGCACGCTGCGACAGGTATTCGATCTGGCGGAGGTGATGCTCCAGTCGCCGCTGGACATCGCCCGACCGCTGTGGACGGCGACGCTGATCGAGGGTCTTCCCGACGGAAAGGCTGCGACGCTGTTGCACCTGTCTCATGCCGTCACTGACGGTGTCGGCAGCGTGGAGATGTTCGCCCATATCTATGACCTCGAGCGCGATCCGCCGCCTCGGCCGACCCCAGCCCAACCCATTCCGCAGGATCTGTCGGCCAACGACTTGATGCGCGAAGGGCTCAACCAGTTGCCGCTCAATGTGGTGAACGGGGCCCGCGGTGCGTTGTGGGGAGCCGCGTCGATGGTCGGGCGAGCGGTGGCCAATCCGGGTGCGGCGCTGGCGGGTGCGCTCGGCTACGCCCGCTCGGGGGTTCGGGTGGTGAGCCGAGCCGCCGAACCGTCTCCGCTTCTTCGTCGGCGCAGCCTGGCGACCCGCAGTGAAGCGATCGACATTCCGCTGTCCGACTTGCACAGGGCAGCCAAAGCCGGCGGCGGGTCGATCAACGACGCTTATCTAGCCGGTTTGTCCGGTGCGCTGGGGCGCTACCACCGGGCACTTGGGGTGCCGGTAGCGACATTGCCGATGGCGGTGCCGGTCAGCTTGCGTGGCGACTCCGACGCGGCCGGCGGCAACCGGTTTACCGGCGTCAATCTGGCGGCGCCGATCGGTACCGCGGATCCGATCGCTCGGATGAAGAAGATCCGCGCGCAGATGACCCAGCGCCGCGACGAGCCCGCGATGGACATCGTCGGTTCGATTGCGCCGGTGTTGAGCGTATTGCCGGGGCCGTTGTTAGAGTCGATCACCGGTTCGGTCGTCGGCTCGGACGTCCAGGCCAGCAATGTTCCGGTCTATCCCGGCGATACGTTTCTCGTGGGTGCAAAGATCTTGCGGCAGTACGGCATTGGTCCGTTACCCGGTGTAGCGATGATGGTCGTGCTGATTTCCAGGGGCGGGTACTGCACCATCACCACGCGCTACGATCGTGCCGCTATCGCTGATGAGGCATTGTTCGCCCGGTGTCTGCTGGAGGGTTTCAACGAAATCCTGGCGCTGGCTGGTGATCCCGCGCCTCGTGCGGTGCCCGCGTCGTTCGAGGCCGAGCCGGCTCACGCGCCGACGCGATCGGAGGCGGGTTCATGACTCCCTCAAGCGGCGACGAGCGTCCGTCGCAGAAGTCCACGCGTGAATTGCGTTTACCGGGGTCGGTCGCCGAAATCTTGGCGAGCCCACCCGGGCCCAAGGTCGGCGCGTTCTTCGACCTGGATGGAACGCTGGTGGCCGGCTTCACCGCGGTCATCCTCACCCAGGAGCGCATCCGGCGCCGCGACATGGGCGTCGGCGAAATGATCAGCATGATCACCGCCGGCCTGAACCACCAACTCGGACGTATCGAATTCGAAGAGCTCATCGGCAAGGCCGCATCGGCGCTCGGTGGACGCATGTTGAGCGACCTGGAGGAAATCGGCGAGCGGCTTTTCCACCAGAGAATCGAGTCCCGGATCTACCCCGAGATGCGTGAGCTGGTCCGCGCCCATCTGGCCCGTGGGCACACCGTGGTGCTCAGCTCCTCGGCGTTGACCATCCAGGTCGCCCCGGTAGCCCGGTTCCTCGGCATTCTCAACACTCTCACCAACGTGTTCGAGACCGACGATGACGGGGTTCTCACCGGAGGTGTGCTCAAGCCGATTCTGTGGGGATCGGGCAAGGCCGCCGCGGTACAGAAGTTCGCCGCCGCGAACGACATCGACCTGAAGGGCAGTTACTTCTACGCCGACGGCGACGAAGACGTCGCGCTGATGTACCTGGTCGGCAACCCGCGTCCGACCAATCCGGAAGGCAAGATGGCCGCCGTCGCGCGCCGCCGCGGCTGGCCGATTCTGCGGTTCACCAGCCGTAGCGGCGGAGGCATCGGGGCGCAGCTGCGCACGCTTGCCGGGGTCGGTTCGCTGGTCCCGGTCGCGGCTGGCGCCGTCGGGATCGGACTTTTGACCCGCAGCAGGCGCCGCGGTGTCAACTTCTTCACCGCAACCTGGTCGCAGCTGCTGTTGGCCGCCAGCGGTGTGCAACTCAACGTCCTGGGCGCGGAGAATCTGACCGCCGAGCGGCCGGCGGTGTTCATCTTCAACCACCGCAACCAGGCGGACCCGGTCATCGCCGGCGCGTTGATCCGTGACAACTGGGTCGCCGTGGGTAAAAAAGAGCTGTTGAGCGATCCAATCATGGGCACGCTCGGCAAGGCACTGGACGCGGTCTTCATCGACAGAGATGACCCGGCCGCGGCGGTGGAGTCTTTGCACCAGGTGGAGGAACGCGCCCGACGAGGCCTCTCGATCATGATCGCGCCCGAGGGCACCAGGCTGGACACCACCAGCGTCGGGCCGTTCAAGAAGGGGCCGTTCCGCATCGCGATGGCGGCGGGAATACCGATCGTCCCGATTGTGATCCGCAACGCCGAGATCATCGCCGCGCGCAACTCCACCACGATGAATCCGGGCACGGTAGATGTCGCCGTGTTTCCGCCTATCCCGGTCAGCGACTGGACAGTTGACACACTGCCGGAGCGGATAGCCGAAGTGCGCCAACTCTATCTGGACACATTGGCCGATTGGCCGGTGGACCAGCTGCCCGACGCCGGCGTCTATGGCCGCGAAAAGAAGCCGGCGCCGCGAAAGGCAGCCAAGGCGGCGCCCGTGAAAACCGCTGCGAAGAAAACCGCAGCGAAGAAAACCGCTAAAGCGGCCCAACCCAAAACCTCGGCGCGCAAAGCCACTAAAGCCCAGAAGAGCACGCCTCGGCCGAAGGGACGATCGTGACCACGCGGGCCGCCGATACCCGTTCGTCCACCACAACCGACGACACATTGGTGCTGGCGTCGGCGTCGTCGTCTTTGGAATCGGAGCTGGTTGCCGCTTGGTTGGACCAGGAACGCGCCCGGCACCCGGAGACCAAGCTCGAGGTGCTGCCGCTGCCTGCGCGTACTTCGTCGCCGGCGGCGCTGGCGCAGCTGGTCGAACAACTCGAGTCGGACTCCGACCGATCAATCGTGCCGGTACGGGTGTTCTGGATGCCGCGCGCCGACGCCTCGGCGTTAAATCGGTTGGCCGCGTTGATCCCTGGGCGTAACCCGTACCAGCCCAGTGTGCGTCAGCAGCGCCATATCCTGCGCTCCGACCGTGCACGCGCCCAAGTGGTGGCCGGCGATTCGGCCAAGGTGTCCGAACTTCGTCAGCAGTGGCGCGAAACTACCGTCGGCGACAACCCGCGGGACTTCGCGCATTTCGTCACCCGCCGAGCGTTGCTCGCATTGGAACGCGCCGAATACCGAATCCTCGGACCGCAGTACAAGTCTCCGCGGTTGATACCGCCGGAGATCTTGGCGTCCACGCGATTCCGCGCTGGCTTGGAAAAGATTCCTGGCGCCACGATCGAAGAAGCCGAGAAGATGCTCGACGAGCTCGCCACCGGCTGGAGTCGGGTGTCGGTCGACCTCGTCTCCGTCTTGGGCAGGATGCTGAGTCGGGGATTCGACCGAGACATCGACTACGACGAGTACCAGGTTGCCGCGATGCGCACCGCGCTGGAGACTCATCCGGCGGTGCTCTTGTTCTCGCACCGGTCCTACATCGACGGCGCGGTGATGCCGGTCGCGATGCAGGAGAACCGTCTGCCCCCAGTGCATGTGTTCGCCGGCCTCAACCTGGCGTTCGGGGTGATGGGTCCGCTGATGCGTCGCGCCGGCGTCATCTTCATTCGGCGCAATATCGGCGACAACGCCCTGTACAAGTATGTCCTTCGGGAATACGTCGGTTACGTGGTACAGAAGCGCTTCAACCTGAGCTGGTCCATCGAGGGCACCCGCTCGCGCACCGGGAAAATGCTGCCGCCAAAGCTTGGACTGATGAGCTACGTGGCCGACGCCTATCTGGACGGTCGCAGCGAGGACATTCTGCTGCAAGGGGTTTCGATCAGCTTCGACCAGCTGCATGAAACCGCCGAGTACGCCGCTTACGCCCGCGGCGGCGAGAAGCGAGCGGAGGGTTTCGGCTGGCTGTACAGCTTCATCAAGGCTCAGGGTGAACGCAACTACGGCAAGATCTATGTTCGTTTCCCCGAGGCTGTCTCGATGCGAGAGTATCTCGGCCCATCGCATGGCCCGGCGGCTTCCGACGAGGCCGCTAAACGGCTTGCGCTGCAGAAGATGTCGTTCGAAGTCGCATGGCGCATTCTGCAGGCGACGCCGGTGAACGCTACCGGCCTGGTATCGGCATTGCTGCTGACCACACACGGGTTGGCGTTGACGCTCACGCAGCTGCACCACACCCTGCAGGATTCATTGGACTATCTCGAACGCAAACAAACTCCGATGTCCACCAGCGCACTGCGGCTGCGCACACCGGAAGGCGTTCGCTCTGCCGTCGACACGCTGTCCAACGGCCATCCGGTGACTCGGGTCGACAGTGGCCGAGAACCCGTGTGGCGCATTGCCCCCGAGCACGAGCACGCCGCCGCGTTCTACCGCAACTCGGTGATACACGCATTTTTGGAGACCGCTATCGTCGAGCTTGCGCTGGCACACGCCGGACGGGCCGACGGCGATCGGCTGGAGGCGTTCTGGAAGCAGGCCATGCGGCTACGGGATCTGCTGAAATTCGATTTCTACTTTGCCGATTCGGCCGCATTCCGTCAGAACATCGCCGAAGAGATGGCGTGGCACGAGGATTGGGAAGCCCACGTCACCGGGGGCGCCGCCGAGATCGACGTGATGCTGTACGCGAAGCGACCTCTGATGTCAGACGCGATGCTGCGGGTGTTCTTTGAGGCCTATGAGATCGTGGCCGACGTGCTGCGCGAAGCACCAGCGGAAATCGATGAGAAGGAGCTCACCCAGTTGGCACTCGGTGTCGGCCGCCAATACGTCGCGCAAGGTCGGGTCAGCAGCAGCGAGCCGGTCTCGACATTGTTGTTCGCGACCGCGCGCCAAGTCGTCGTCGACCAGGATCTGCTGAAGCCCGCACCGGACTTGGCCGACCGCCGGGTCGCCTTTCGCCACGAATTGCAATCCATTCTGCAGGATTTCGACCACGTTGCGCGGATCGCGCGCAACCAGTTCGTTGCCCGCGAGGTCGAGGCGCGCGGTGCGGGGCGGCACAGTAAATAGCGCGCCCATACTCTTGGTTTATGACGGGTGCTCCGGCCGCTAGGCGCCGCGCGGTGGTCTGGCCGCTGCTCATTGGGGTGGCGATGCTGGCCGGCTGCACCGCCGCGGGAATCGGGGCGCTGTCGCTGGCAGCTGCGCTGACCGCCACCGGGTTACCCGATCCCGGTCCGGTGACCACGGTTGGCCTGCCCTTTGTCCGGGCCGCCGGTGAAATAGCCGCCGTGGTGGCCGTCGGAGCCTTTCTGTTCGCGGCGTTTTTGGTTCCGCCGCAGACCAACGGCGTCCTCGACGTCGACGGCTATCGCGCGGTGCGGGTCGGGACAGTGGCGGCCGGGGCATGGGCGGTGTGTGCCGCTCTGCTGGTGCCGCTGACCATTTCCGACGTCTCCGGTCAGCCGATTACCGCCCACCTCAACCCGGCGAGTCTCTGGTCGCTGGCCGGCCTGATCAACATCTCGACGGCATGGCGGTGGACCGCGCTGCTGGCCGCGGCGGTAATGGTGGTCGGCCTGACGGTGCTGCGCTGGTCATCGACGCCGCTGCTGCTGGTCGGATCGTTGGCCACGCTGCTACCGCTGGGGCTGACCGGCCACTCGTCGGCCGGCGGTTCCCACGACCTGGCCACCAACAGCCTGCTGATCCATCTGGTCGCGGCGAGCCTGTGGGCCGGCGGCCTGCTGGCGTTGCTCACGCATGTGGTCCGCGGCGGGCAGCACGCCGACCTGGCCGCTCGGCGATTCTCGGTGATCGCTTTGTGGTGCTTTGGCGCGATGGCGCTCAGCGGCGTCGTCAACGCCCTGGTGCGGATCCTGCCGTCGGACTTGCTCACCACCGACTATGGGCGGCTGGTGGTTGGCAAGTTCGTCGCGCTGTGTCTGCTCGGCGTCGCCGGTTGGCGGCAGCGGCGCGCTGGAGTCGTTGGGCTGCAAGCAGATTCGGGTTCACGAGCGAGTCTGGTCCGGCTGGCGCTGATCGAGGCGCTGCTTTTCGGACTTACCTTCGGCATCGCCGTCGGCCTTGGCCGCACACCTCCGCCGCCGCTGCCGATCGGCGTCCCCTCGATTCCCGACGTGAAAATCGGCTACGACTTCGCCGGACCGCCCACCCCGGCACGGGTGCTCTTCGACTGGCGTTTCGACCTGATCTTTGGGACGGCGGCCATCGTGTTTGCCGCGTTGTACCTGGCCGGAGTGCATCGACTGCGGCGGCGCGGCGACGAGTGGCCACCGGGCCGGACGGTGGCCTGGCTGCTCGGCTGCGCGACGCTGCT
This sequence comes from uncultured Actinomycetota bacterium, assembly GCA_963833915.1. Lineage (GTDB taxonomy): Bacteria > Actinomycetota > Actinomycetes > Mycobacteriales > Mycobacteriaceae > Mycobacterium. The sequence continues at coordinate 512,235 of CAWHZO010000010.1, read as the reverse complement.
GCTTGCCAGCTCATCCGGTTTGGGCCGGTACATGCCGGCGATGTTCAGCATGCACATGGCCGTCCACATGCTGCTGTCGATGTTGGTACCAATCCTGCTGGTGCTGGGGGGGCCGGTCGGCCTGGCGTTGCGGGCTCTGCCGGCGGCCGGCCGCGGCGACCCGCCAGCTATGCGTGAATGGCTGCTTGCCGCCCTGCACAGCAAGCTGTCGAGATTCCTCACTAATCCGGTGGTCGCCACTGCGTTGTTCGTTGCCGGGTTTTATGGGCTTTACCTCGGAGGTCTTTTCGACGCCGCCGTCGGTAGCCACATCGGGCACGTGGTGATGAACGTGCACTTTTTGGTGAGCGGCTACCTGTTCTACTGGGTGGTCATCGGTGTCGACCCGACGCCGCGGCCGATCCCGCCGATTGCCAAGGTGGCGGTGGTCTTCGCGTCGCTGCCGCTGCACGCATTTTTCGGGGTCGTGCTGATGAGCATGCAGAAGGTGCTCGGCGGGAGCTTTTACCGGTCGCTGCACCTGAGCTGGCACACCGACCTGCTGGGCGATCAGCGGCTCGGCGGCGGAATCGCCTGGGCGGCAGGGGAAATACCACTGGTCGTGGTGATGATCGCGCTGCTGGTGCAATGGTCGCGCAGCGACCAGCGAACCGCCAAACGATTGGATCGCGCGGCTGATCGCGACGACGATGCCGAGCTGACGGCCTACAACGCGATGCTGGCTGAGCTGGCCCGCCGCGACACGCCCGGGCAACGCCGGCGCTAGGAGATCAGCGCCCGCGGGACTCATCCACAGCCGCCATTCCGTCCACAGCACCCGCTGCGGCGCCTACCGGCTTGGCCGAGCTGTCGGCCAACCCGCGCTGAATGGCAGTGCACCGCCGGTGTGGCGGCATCCGCCGTAACCGGCAAGGAACGAAGGAAAGGTATGAGCAATGTTCGAAACGCCGCTGACCGTGGTTGGAAATATCGTCAATGACCCAAGCCGCCGAAGGGTTGGTGACCAGGAAGTGATGAAGTTCCGGGTCGCGAGCAATTCCCGGCGCCGTGCCGCCGACGGCACGTGGGAGCCCGGCAACTCGCTATTCGTCACGGTCAATTGCTGGGGTCGTCTCGTCTCCGGGGTGGGCGCGTCGCTGGGCAAGGGGTCGCCGGTGATCGTGGCCGGGCACGTGCATACCAGCGAGTACGAGGACCGCGACGGTATTCGGCGTTCGACCCTGGAGATGCGCGCTACCGCTGTTGGTCCCGATCTGTCTCGTTGCATCGCGCGCGTCGAGAAGACGATCTCCGCCGGATCCGACGCCGCAGCCGGCCCGACTCCGGACGCTGGATCGCCGGCCGATATGGCGGGCACCGATGACACGAGCACGGAGACCGCGCCCGATGCAGGGGAGGGGTTGCCGCTGTCCGCTTAGCAGTGCTGCCACGGCCGAGCCGGACCGTCTGCCCGTCTGGCGACGATGCGCGCTGAGCAGCGGCGTGAGAAGGAGCCGGACCGTCTGCCCGTCTGGCGACGATGCGCGCTGAGCAGCGGCGTGAGAAGGAGCCGGACCGTCTGCCCGTCTGGCGACGATGCGCGCTGAGCAGCGGCGCGAGAAGGAGCCGGACCGTCTGCCCGTCTGGCGACGATGCGCGCTGAGCAGCGGCGCGAGAAGGAGCCGGACCGTCTGCCCGTCTGGCGACGATGCGCGCTGAGCAGCGGCGCGAGAAGGAGCCGGACCGTCTGCCCGTCTGGCGACGATGCGCGCTGAGCAGCGGCGCGAGAAGGAGCCGGACCGTCTGCCTAGGATGGGTCGCGAGCATTCTCGCAAACCAGAAAGGCAACACCGCGGCATGGCTGAGTTCATCTACACGATGAAGAAGGTCCGCAAGGCGCACGGCGACAAAGTCATCCTCGACGACGTCACGCTGAGCTTCTACCCGGGCGCCAAGATCGGGGTCGTCGGACCCAATGGGGCCGGTAAGTCGAGCGTCTTGCGGATCATGGCGGGCCTGGACAAAGCAAACAACGGCGACGCCTTCCTGGCCACCGGTGCGACCGTCGGCATCCTGCAACAGGAGCCCCCGTTGAACGAGGAGAAGACGGTTCGCGGCAACGTGGAGGAGGGGCTCGGCGACATCAAGGTCAAGCTCGACCGCTTCAACGAGGTCGCCGAGTTGATGGCCACCGACTATTCCGACGAGCTGATGGACGAGATGGGCCGGCTGCAAGAGGACCTCGACCACGCCGATGCGTGGGACCTCGACTCGCAACTCGAGCAGGCGATGGACGCGCTGCGCTGCCCGCCCCCGGACGAGCCGGTGACGCACCTGTCCGGCGGTGAGCGACGCCGGGTGGCGCTGTGCAAGCTGCTGTTGTCCAAGCCCGACCTGTTGCTGCTCGACGAGCCGACCAACCACCTGGACGCCGAGAGCGTGCAGTGGCTCGAACAGCACCTCGCCGCTTATCCCGGGGCGGTTCTGGCGGTTACCCACGATCGTTACTTCCTTGACAACGTCGCGCAGTGGATCCTCGAACTCGACCGCGGCCGCGCCTACCCCTACGAAGGCAACTACTCGACCTATCTGGAAAAGAAGGCCGAGCGAATCTCGGTGCAGGGTCGCAAGGACGCCAAGTTGCAGAAGCGGTTGACCGAGGAGCTGGCCTGGGTCCGCTCAGGCGCCAAAGCCCGCCAAGCCAAGAGCAAAGCCCGCCTGCAGCGCTACGAAGAGATGGCCGCCGAGGCGGAGAAGACACGCAAGCTGGACTTCGAGGAGATCCAGATCCCGACTGGTCCGCGGCTGGGCAACCTGGTGGTCGAGGTCGAGCACCTCGACAAAGGCTTCGAGGGACGCACGCTGATCAAGGATCTGTCGTTCACGCTGCCCCGCAACGGCATCGTCGGCGTCATCGGCCCCAACGGCGTCGGCAAAACCACGCTGTTCAAGACGATCGTCGGGCTCGAACAGCCTGACAGCGGGATCGTGAAGGTCGGCGAGACCGTCAAGCTGAGCTACGTCGACCAGTCGCGGGCCGGTATCGACCCGAAGAAGAACGTGTGGCAAGTCGTCTCCGACGGGTTGGACTACATCCAGGTCGGGCAGAACGAGATTCCGTCGCGGGCGTACGTCTCGGCGTTCGGCTTCAAAGGTCCCGATCAGCAGAAGCCGGCCGGAGTGTTGTCCGGTGGTGAACGCAACAGGCTCAACCTCGCGCTCACGCTCAAAGAAGGCGGGAACCTGATCCTGCTGGACGAGCCCACCAACGACCTCGACGTCGAGACGCTGGGATCATTGGAGAACGCGCTGGAGAAATTCCCGGGCTGCGCGGTGGTGATCTCCCACGATCGCTGGTTCCTCGACCGAACCTGCACCCACATCCTGTCGTGGGAGGGCGACGACGACAACGAGGCCAAGTGGTTCTGGTTCGAAGGCAACTTCGGGGCATACGAGGAGAACAAGATCGAGCGGCTCGGCGCCGATGCGGCGCGTCCGCACCGGGTGACTCATCGAAGGCTCACTCGCGACTAGTGTCAGGCGTGCCAGCGTCGGTATGCGTCCTGAGGAGCGGTCGGCATGACGGTTGATCCCGGGTCCGCCAGCCTGCAGGGTGGCGTGGACTGGACGAAGTTCACTGACAGCGGCGACATTCCAGAGTGGATCTCGACGGCTTACGCCGATACCTACCAAGGCCCGCACGACGCGGCCGAAACCGACTCTGGGCCTGGACCGCGGTCAATTTCCGCTCCCGCGTTGACACCGGCGTTGCTGAACGCGCACTACCGGCTCGGTGAGCATCGGCGGACCGGAGAGAGCCGGGTCGCGGTCTATCCGCCCGACGACCCTGGGGGATTCGGCCCCGCGCTGCAAGTGGTCACCGACGACGGCGCGATGCTGATGGATTCGATCACCGTTCTGCTGCATCGGCTTGGCGTGGCCTATTCGGCGATCATGAACCCGGTCTTCCGTGTGCGCCGGGGAGGTGCCGGAGAGCTGCTCAGGGTTGACCCGAAGACGTACGACGGCGACGGGATCGATGAGACCTGGATCCATGTGCAGCTTTCGCCGTCGGTAGACCGCGACGCCTTAAGTGAAACCGAACGCCTGATGCCGGGTGTGCTCGCCGACCTGCGCCGGGTAGCAGCGGACTCGATGGCGATGATCGCCATCCTCGATGACCTGGCCAACGACGTCGAAACCAACGCGAACGGTCACTACCCGGGGGCTAACGGCGGTGACGTCGCCACGTTGTTGCGCTGGTTAGCCGATGGGCATTTCACGTTGCTGGGCTACCAACGCTGCCCGGTGCACGACGGACATGTGTCGGGAGATGCAGCGACTACCAGCCTCGGTGTGCTCCGCCGGCGCAAGGGTTCTCGCCCCCGCCTGACCGACGACACCGAACTATTGGCGTTGGCGCAGACCGACGTTGCCAGCTATCTACGCTTCGGTGCGTACCCGTATGTCTTCGCCGTCCGCGAAGACTCCGACGGCAGCGTCTTCGAGCACCGCCTCATCGGGCTCTTCACGGTCGCAGCGATGAACGCCGACGTCCTGGAGATTCCGATAATCTCGCGCAGGGTCCACGAGGTGCTGACCCTGGCCGACCTCGACCCTGGACATCCGGGGCACTTGCTGCTCGACGTCATCCAAACCATCCCGCGTTCGGAGCTTTTCGTGCGCAGCGCCGAGCAACTGCTGGCGATGGCCAAAGCCGTAGTCGATCTCGGATCGGGGCGGCGAGCACTGTTGTTCTTGCGCGCTGACCGCCTCGAATACTTCGTCTCGTGCTTGGTCTACCTGCCACGCGACCGTTACACGACGGCAGTGCGTTTGCAGATCGAGGACATTCTGGTCCGCGAATTCGGTGGAACCAGCCTCGAATTCACTGCTCGCGTCACTGAATCACCCTGGGCTCTATTGCATTTCATGGTTCGGCTACGCGGCGACGGCGCCTCGCATATCGATACCTCCGAAGCCAACCAGGTGCGGATTCAGGCGCTGCTGACCGAGGCGGCGCGTACCTGGTCGGACCGGCTGATCGGCGAGGCAGTCGCCGCGTCAGTAGAACTCATCGAGGCTGAACACTACGCGGAAGAGTTCTCCGAGGCCTACAAACAGACCGTCACCCCGACGGACGCGATCAACGACATCGCCATCATCGAAGAGCTGACTGACAACTCGGTCAAGCTGGTGCTGTCTGACCACGACTATGACGAGACCGTCCGGCTGACTTGGTATTTGGGCGGGCAGACTGCATCGCTGAGTCATTTGCTGCCGATGCTGCAATCTATGGGCGTGGTGGTGCTCGAGGAGCGACCGTTCAGCGTCACCCGCCCCGACGGCCTGCCGGTGTGGATCTACCAGTTCAAGATCACCCCACTTCCCACTATTCCGCTGGCGCAGCCGGGGCCCGAACGGGAGGCGACGGCCAAGCGCTTCGCCGACGCGGTCACCGCGATTTGGGAAGGCCGCATCGAGGTCGACCGGTTCAATGAGCTGGTGATGCGCGCCGACCTGACCTGGCAGCAGGTTGTGCTGCTGCGCGGCTACGCGAAATATCTGCGACAGGCTGGTTTTCCGTACAGTCAGTCCCACATCGAGTCGGTGGTCAACGAAAACCCTCATACCGCGCGGTCATTGGTCACGTTGTTCGAGGCGCTGTTCGATCCCGATCCCTCGAGCTCGCCGAAGCGCCGCGACGCGCAAGCTGCCGCAGCCGCGGTCGCCTCGGATATCGACGCGTTGGTCAGCATGGACACCGACCGTGTTCTGCGCGCATTCGCCTCGCTGATTCAGGCCACACTGCGTACCAACTACTTTGTGAAACAGGAGGGTTCGGCCCGAAGCCAGGATGTGCTGTCGTTGAAGTTGGATGCGCAGCTGATTGAAGAGCTTCCGCTACCGCGTCCCAAGTTCGAGATCTTCGTGTACTCGCCTCGTGTCGAAGGCGTGCACCTGCGATTTGGCTACGTGGCGCGCGGCGGCTTGCGGTGGTCGGATCGACGAGAGGACTTCCGCACCGAGATCCTGGGTCTGGTCAAGGCTCAAGCCGTGAAGAACGCAGTCATCGTGCCGGTCGGCGCCAAGGGCGGGTTCGTCGTCAAACAACCGCCATTGTCCACCGGTGATCCCGCCGCCGACCGCGACGCTACCCGTAGCGAGGGCATCGCCTGCTACAAGCTGTTCGTCTCCGGATTGCTCGACGTCACCGACAATGTCGACCACACCACCGGAGAGGTAAGCGCCCCACCGCAAGTCGTGCGCCGCGACGGCAACGACGCCTACCTGGTGGTGGCCGCCGACAAAGGCACCGCCACCTTTTCCGACATCGCCAACGACGTCGCCAAGTCCTACGGCTTCTGGCTGGGCGACGCCTTCGCGTCCGGCGGATCGGTTGGCTACGACCACAAAACAATGGGCATCACCGCCAAGGGCGCCTGGGAAGCGGTCAGGCGGCACTTCCGCGAGATGGGGGTCGACACCCAAACCGAGGACTTCACCGTGGTCGGCGTCGGCGACATGAGCGGAGATGTGTTCGGCAACGGCATGCTGCTGTCCAAGCACATTCGGGTGGTGGCGGCCTTCGACCACCGTCATATCTTCTTAGACCCCGACCCCGATCCCGCGGTCTCCTGGGAAGAACGACGACGGATGTTCGACCTGCCCCGCTCCAGCTGGGACGACTACGACAGGTCGCTGATCAGCGAGGGTGGCGGGGTGTACAGCCGCGAACACAAAGCCATCCCGATCAGCGATCAGGTCCGCGCAGCGCTGGGAATAGAAGACGACGTCGCCGAGATGCCACCACCCACTTTGGTGCGCGCCATTCTGCGGGCGCCGGTGGATCTGTTGTTCAACGGCGGTATCGGAACTTATATCAAGGCCGACACAGAATCCGACGCAGACGTGGGCGACCGCGCCAACGATGCGCTGCGGGTCAACGCGAACCAGCTGCGCGCCAAAGTTGTTGGCGAGGGCGGAAATCTCGGCGTCACCGCGCGCGGCCGTGTCGAGTTCGACTTGTGCGGCGGGCGGATCAACACCGATGCGATGGACAACTCGGCCGGCGTGGATTGCTCGGACCACGAGGTCAACATCAAAATCCTGGTCGATGCGCTGGTGACCGCGGGCAAGGTCGATCCGGGGGAACGCACCCAGCTACTTGAGTCCATGACCGACGAGGTCGCTGCGTTGGTGCTCGCCGACAACGCTGACCAGAACGACCTGATCGGCACCAGCCGCGCCAATGCCGCCAGCCTGCTGTCCGTGCACGCGGACCAGATCAAATATCTCGTGGCCGAGCGGGGGCTCAACCGCGAACTCGAGGCGCTGCCCTCGGAGAAGGAGATAGCGCGTCGACTCGACGCGGGTCTCGGGCTCACGTCGCCGGAACTCGCGACGTTGATGGCGCACGTCAAACTGGCGCTCAAGGACGAGTTGTTGAATACCGATCTGCCGGATCAAGAAGTGTTCGCCAGCAGGTTGCCGCGGTACTTTCCCTCGCCGCTGCGCGACCGATTCCGTCCTGCCATCCGCGCGCATCAGCTGAGGCGGGAGATTGTGACCACCATGGTGGTCAATGATCTCGTGGACACCGCCGGCATCAGCTATGACTACCGGATCGCCGAGGACATCGGGGTGAGTCCGGTGGATGCGGTACGCACCTATGCGGCGACCGACGCCATCTTCGGGGTGGGGCAGCTGTGGCACAGTATTCGGGCGGCCGGGCTGCCGATCGCGGTGTCCGACCAGATGACCTTGGATACCCGTCGGCTGATCGACCGTGCCGGACGCTGGTTGCTCAACTACCGTCCACAGCCGTTGGCGGTGGGCGCTGAAATCAACCGATTCGCAACGAAAGTGGCAGCACTGACGCCGCGTATGTCGGAGTGGTTGCGCGGTGACGATAAGGCGATCGTTGAGAAGGAAGCCGCCGAATTCGTCATGCAGGGTGCATCCGAGGATCTCGCCTACATGGTGGCCACCGGTTTGTACCGGTTCAGCCTGCTCGACATCATCGACGTCGCCGACATCGAGGACCGCGATCCCGCCGAGGTCGCTGATACGTATTTCGCGTTGATGGACCGTCTGGGGACCGACGGTCTGTTGACCGCGGTGTCCGAACTGCCACGCAACGACCGCTGGCACTCGTTGGCGCGGTTGGCGATTCGTGACGACATCTACGCGTCGTTGCGGTCGTTGTGTTTCGATGTGCTCGCCGTCGGCGAACCGGACGAAAGCGGTGAGGAGAAGATCACCGAGTGGGAACACATGAGCGCGTCGCGGGTGGAACGCGCCCGGCGAACGCTGATCGAAATTCACCAAAGCGGTCAGCTGGATTTGGCCACACTGTCGGTGGCGGCACGGCAGATTCGCTCGATGACGCGCACCAGCGGGCGGGGATCCACCGGGTGACCGCCAGCGACAATGCAGAGCGGAGCGATGAGGAGGAGCGGCGCAAAGTAAACGCCAGCGACAATGCAGAGCGGAGCGATGAGGAGGAGCGGCGCAAAGTAAACGCCAGCGACGATGCAGAGCGGAGCGATGAGGAGCGGCGTATAGAAAACGTAGGATTCGTCGCACCCGTCCCGGTCCGGTGGTCGGACATCGACATGTACCAGCATGTCAACCACGCCACCATGGTGACGATTCTGGAAGAGGCACGTGTGCCGTTCCTTTCGCCCGCATTCGGCGCCGATATCACCACCGTCGGGCTGCTGATCGCCGATGTGCGCGTCACATACAAAGGTCAACTGCGGCTGACCGATTCGCCGCTGCAGGTCACGATGTGGGTAAAACGTTTGCGGGCAGTTGATTTCACGCTCGGCTACGATGTGCGGTCGGTCAACGCCGACCCGGAATCGAAGCCCGCCGTGATCGCCGAGTCGCAGCTTGCCGCCTTCGACATCAACGAGCAGCGGCTGGTGCGTCTCTCGGCGCACCATCGGGAATACTTGCAGCGGTGGGTCCGGTAGCCGAGCGGGGGGTGTGGCTGGCTCCAGAATCCATCGCCGCGCACCGTGCCGACCTGGCCGCGTTCGTGGAGCGGGCGGCGCGCCTCGACGCCGCCGCGGTCATCCGGCTACGGACTCGTTCAGCCGGTGATTTCACCGCCTGGGCCGGTACCGGCTTGGACGTCCTGGCCAGCCGGGTAGTGGCGGGCACTGTTCGACCCGACGACTTGTCAGTCGGTGCGGACGAATTGGCGCGGGGACTGGCTGCCGTAGACAAATCCGGCTATGTCAATCCGGGCTTTCCGATGGATTCCGCGTGGCGGGGTGCGTTGCCGCCTGACTCCGGTTTCACCCACCTCGACGACGTACCGGCCCGCCTGATGCTGGATTTGGCGCAGCGCGGCGCCCAACTGGCCAAAGAGCACGGCAGCGCCTACGGTCCTCCGGTATCGCTGCTGGATCAGGAGGTGATCCGGGTCAGCTCGGCCGATGTCAGCGTCGGCGTCCCCATGCGATGTGTATTCGCCCTGACCGCAATGGGTTTCCTGCCGCAGTCGTCCGAGGCCGTCGATGCGGACGAGATCGTGCGGGTTCGCATGCTGCGGGCCTGGCTGCGCATCGATGCGAGGTGGGGTTCGGTGTATCGGCGTCACGGTGACCCGGCGTTTATGCTGCGCTGATCCGCGTCGCGGCTAGTGCCGGTCATGGCGAATAGTCCAACCACAACGGCAGGACGGCGTTGATGTGGTCCATGAATTTCTTCAGTCCCACTCGATACTGGCCGTAGCCGTAGGGATCTTCTCCGTAGTCCGGAAACGCAATGCCCAGCCCAAACAGGCCGGGAGCGATAATGCCGTTGGTCGCGTTGTAATCCAGTTGGCCCCACGGTTTGACCTCGGGCAGCGTTCGCCGCTCGAAGCCGACGGTATAGACGACGTGGTCGCACTCGGCGACCCTGTCGTCAAACTCCTCGCTACCGGTCCAGCACCGTTCCAGTCGTTCCGGAAGCACGCCGTCGATATTCTCCCGCGCCCAGTCGGCCGCGTGGCCTTTAAGGCCGGTATCGTCGAATAGGATCCAATCATCCTGGTAAATAGCGTATTTGAGCGGACTGCGGTAGAAATTGATGACCCGCTCGACTGGCTGACGCAAGAGGTGCGGCAAAGCGATCATCGTCGAATGGGACGACCCGAAGACCGCGACCGTCGCATTGTCCAGCGGCTGCTGCGCCAGCTTGTCCGGATCGAGAGCTACCTCTACCGGAATCTCTTTCAAATGGGGGTAAGAAAGCTTCTTTGGAACAGCCCCGACGGCCAGGATCACGTTGGTGGAGGTGAGTTCGGCTTGCTGCGTTTCGATGCTCCACTGCCTTCTTTGCAGGGAGAGTGCGGTCGCGGTGGTTTGGAAGACGTCAACCCGCTCACGCAGATGCTCGCTGATCCACACCAACGGATCGGCAATCAAGCCCAGGTCGCAGGTCTCGTCAGGGTCCAGGTCCCCCAGAGGCGTCGCGGGTGCCGACGCGAACCGAAATGCGGCCGAGTCGTTGAAGTAACTGAGAAAGGTGCCGACCTTTGTGTTGCTCGAGACCGCCCGCCACTTTTGGCCGAGGTCACCGCCGGCAAAAGCCGGATCGATCCACGCGATGCGTTCCGGTGCGATTCCGTGGTCGAGGAGCCTTCCCACGGCGGCAGTGCCGGCAGGTCCCGCTCCGATGACTGTCCACCCGTAAGTCATGGGTTATGTATAGAGACGCGGGGGATCATGCGCTACCGGCGGGGGTGCCGGGTGACCACACCAGCCACGCCGCGGCGTTCGGCGGCAGCCTCCCGTCAACCAACGGCGCGCTGGTCAGAATCGAGTCGCCGTCCGGCAGCGGTACCGCCCGCTTGCCAGTGTTCAGCGCGCAACGCAGGCCGTCGTCGCCACGCCCGAACACCAGCGCCCCTTGCGGTGCATCCAGCCACTCGACCCGACTTCCGGTGAACTCCCCACGCGTACGGCGAATTTCGAGCGCGCGCTGAAAGAACGACAAAGTCGAGTTTGCGTCATTGAGCTGCTTCTCGACGGTCAGCGTCGCCCACTCCTGCGGCATCGGCAGCCAAGTGTCGGCCGACGCGGAGAATCCGAACGGAGGAGAGTCGCCGCGCCACGGAATCGGGACACGGCAACCGTCGCGGCCTCGCACGGTGTGTCCGGAGCGTTCCCACGTCGGATCTTGCAGCGCTTCCTCGGGCAACTCGATATTGGGCAGCCCCAGCTCCTGACCGTTGTACACGAATACTGCGCCAGGCAGGGCGAGCGCCACCATCGCCATCGCGCGGGCCCGATCGAGTCCGGTGGCCCCCCCGCCGTAGCGGCTTGGCCCTCGTTCGACATCGTGATTCTCCAACGTCCATGTGGGAGTGGCATTTTCAATCGCTGCCGCGGAAAGGGTGTTCTTGATCGCATCACGGATGCCGGCGATGTCGAAAGCTGCGCGAACCATGCGGAAGTTGAAACCCAGGTGCAGCTCGTCGGCGCGCAAGTACTCGGCCCAGCTGGCGTTGTCGAAAACCCAGACCTCACCGATCGTCACCGCGTCGGGATAGTCATTCATGACCGTGCGGATGCTGCGATGAATCGCATGCACGTTGGGATGGTTAAAGCGGGGATCACCGTCGTTGAGCAGCCTGGGGCGCATCTCGACATCAGTGTCCGGAAGGCCCGGCGGCTTGGCCATTCCGTGCGCCACGTCGATGCGGAAACCGTCGACGCCTCGCTCCAGCCAGAACCGCAGCGTCTTCTCAAGATCGTCAAAGACTTCAGGGTTGTCCCAGTTGAGGTCCGGCTGCTCGGTATCGAAGAGGTGCAGATACCACTGGCCCGGATTACCGTCCGGCTCGATCACCCGGGTCCACGACGGCCCGCCGAACACCGACTGCCAGTTGTTCGGCGGTTCCAGCCCGCCCGGTCCGCGACCGTCGCGAAAAATGTAGCGGTCCCGCGCGGCGCTGCCCGGTTCGGCGATCAGTGCCTCCTGAAACCAGGGATGCTGCGAGCTGGTGTGGTTCGGTACCAAATCCGTGGTGATCTTCATGCCGCGTTCATGGGCTGCGGCGATCAGTCGCTCAAAAGCGGCCAGGCCGCCGAACAACGGATCGACATCTCGCGGATCCGCCACGTCGTAGCCATGGTCGGCCATCGGCGACACCATGATCGGGGAAAGCCACAGCGCCTCGACGCCCAGCCGGTCCAGATAGTCCAGCCGCGACGTCACTCCGTCGAGGTCGCCGACACCATCGCCGTCGCTGTCGGCGAATGACCGCGGATACACCTGATAGAAGACCGCGCGCGCCCACCACGGTTCGTGTTGTGGCGTGCCCATCAGAACGCCGAGTTGACCATCGAGTGCGCGGCCATCTCCAGGTAGTCGAGCAACTGCTTGCGATGCGCGTCGTCGAGAGTCGCCGAATCGATGGAGGCGACCGCGGTGTGCATGCACCGCAGCCAGGCGTCACGCTCGAACGGGCCGATCTGGAAGGGCGCGTGCCGCATCCGCAGCCGGGGATGGCCGCGCTGATCGGAGTACGTACGCGGGCCACCCCAATACTGCTCGAGGAACATCCGCAGCCGTTCCTCGGCGCCCGCCAGGTCGTCTTCGGGGTACAACCGCCGCAGAATCTCGTCCTCGGCGACCAGTTCATAGAAGCGCGACACGATCGCGTGGAAGGTTGCCGCGCCACCGACAGCGTCGTAGAAGGTCTGCTCTGCTTGTTCCATTGCCTTCCATTGTGGGCCATGTCCGGAGCCGGCCGCGAAGCGACATGTGAACCTTGGTCCCGCGAGGTCGGCACCGGCTGTTTACCGGATTGACCAGCGAGCACTGGGCAATTTGGCGTGCGCGGGATGGCGAATCGTGGTGGACTGTTCGGCGGAGGACGTATGGCGCAGCGCAAAAAACGCCGCAGCCACCACAGTTCGGGTGCCGCGGCAGGCCTCATTGGGCCCGCGACGGGCTCAAGCCTGCACAGTGTTGCAAGCGTCGACACCCACGCGGCCGTTTCGCCTGACGCCGGATCGATCTGGAATCGCCGACGTGTGCTACTGCTCAATTCCACCTACGAGCCGTTGACCGCGTTGCCCGTCCGCCGGGCGATCGTCATGCTGATCTGTGGCAAAGCCGACGTCGTGCACGACGATCCGTCCGGGCCCGTCATCCACTCGACGACCAGATCGATCGCGGTGCCGTCGGTGATCCGGTTGCGCGCCTTCGTCCGGGTGCCCTATCGGGCCCGCGTCCCGATGACCCGCGCGGCACTGATGCACCGTGACCGTTTCTGTTGCGCCTACTGCGGGGCCAAAGCCGACACCGTCGACCATGTGGTGCCCCGCAGCCGCGGCGGCGATCACTCGTGGGAGAACTGCGTGGCGTGCTGCTCAACCTGCAACCACAGCAAGGGCGACAAGTTGCTGACCGAGCTGGGCTGGTCGCTGCGCTTGGCGCCGACGTCGCCCAAGGGTCAGCACTGGCGGCTGTTGTCGACGGTCAAAGAGCTCGACCCATCCTGGGCGCGATACCTGGACGAAGGCGCGGCGTAGCCCGGCGACGATGCGCGCCCGCGTAGCGGCGCGTTGAGGAGGCGGGCAGTCGTGTGTAGCTCTCGGGTCGCCGGTGGGATACGGTTTCCGTCGTGAGCTCGATGGAAATCCACCTGTACTTCCTGGGCATCCCGTTGTTGCTGGTGAGCCTGCTTGCGGCGCTGATCTGGTCCCGCAAGGGTCCGCACCCGGCGACCTATAATTTGTCGGAGCCCTGGACGCATCCACCGATCCTGTGGGCCGCCACCGACGAGGTTCTCGGGCACGGTCACGGTGCGCACGGCGCATCCGAGTTCAGCGTGGGAGGTGGGGCGAGTGGCAAGTGGTGAGCTCGCAACCATCACGCCCGCCGAGCTGCCCGACGGCTCGGTGATCACGACCAGTGGGCGAATCTCGGGCGTCACCGAACCCGGCGACGTGTCGGTGAACTACCCGTTTCCCATCAGCGACCTGGTCACCCTCGACGACGCGCTGACCTACGGGTCGCGGGCCGCCGGCGTGCGGTTTGCTGTCTACATCGGCGACCTGGGCAGCGACACCGGTGCGCGGGCGCGCGAGATCCTGGCGAAGGTGCCCACGCCGAACGACGCGGTGTTGATCGCCGTCTCGCCGAATCAGCACGTGATCGAGGTGGTCTACGGCTCAGCGGTGCGCGGCCGCGGAGCCGAGTCGGCCGCGCCGCTCGGTGTCGCCGCAGCAGCCGCGTCGTTCAAGAACGGCCACCTGATCGACGGCCTGGTCAGCGCGGTCCGCGTGACCAGCGCCGGCATTGCTCCAGCCTGATTCGGCGGCCGTGCCGCCTCGGTCAGGCCTCGCCGCCACCGTCGAATCGTCGCGCTCGTAGCGACCTTTCGATTCCAGCGCGGCCCTCGAGCACCAGTCGCCGCAAGGCCGCAGGCAGCCCGGGGTCGGCGAGGAACGCGTCCGCGTCGGCGATGCCTTCGTCGCTGATGTCCCACGACGGGTAGAGGCCGACCACCACCGTCTGCGCAACTTCGCTCGACCGCCGCTCCCAGATGCCGGCGATCGCGGCGAAGTACCTGGCGCCGAACGGCTTGAGCAGCTCGGCCTGCCCCGGCTGAGCGAAACCGCTGATGATCGACCGGGTGGTGATGTTAGCCAATGTGTCGTCTTCGGTGACACTGGTCCACGCCGCTTCCTTCACTGCCGCTTGCGGCCGCGCGGTTGCGGCCTGGGCGCCGTTACGTTTGCCTGCTGCGGTCGGGTCGCGCTTGACCTCGGCGTCGATGAACGGTGTCTCCGTCCCATCGGCGTCGATCTTGCCTGCGGCGGCCAGCGCGGTGACGATGCGCCAACGCAGATCGGTGTCGATCGCCAGACCGGCCAGTCCCAACTCGGCGGGGTCGTGGTCGAGCAGGTCGGCCAGCACCGTCACATGCTGCTGTGACAGCTCCGACGTGCAAAGCGCGTTGACGAAGGCCAGCTGATGATCCGAACCGTTCGCCGCGGCGCGGGCCAGTTCCAGCAGCCGGTCGGCGAATGCCGGCCAGCCCTCCGCTTCGGCCCAGTCCGGGTCGGCATACGAACCCAGCGCGGTCTGCGCCTGCAGCAGCAGCCGCTGGGCAACTCCGACTTCGGTTTCGGCCTGGATGCCACCGGAGACCAGCGACACGAAATCGCGGGCACGCAGCTCGGCGTCGCGGGTCATCTCCCACGCCGCCGACCACACCAGGGTTCGCGGCAACGGCTCGGCGATGTCAGCGATGCGGTCCAGCGCGGTCTGCAGCGACTCGGGGTCCAGTCGCAGCGAGCAGTAGGTGAGGTCGTCGTCGTTGATCAGGATCAACTTCCCATGCGGAAGGCCAACCAGCGCAGGCACTTCCGTTGATTCACCGCTGACGTCGAGTTCTTCGCGGTGCACTCTGGTCAAGCGACCGTCACCGTCGTCGTCGTAGACACCGACTGCCAGCCGGTGCATCCGGGTTTCACCCGCGCCCGGCGCGGCGCCGCTCTGCGTCACGGCGAACCGGCTGAACTTGCCGTCGGCGTCGACGTCGAAGTCCGCGCGCAGGGTGTTGAGGCCGGTCGTCTTCAGCCAGGTCCGGCCCCAGTCGGAAAGGTCACGGCCCGAAGCCTTTTCCAGCGCGCCCAGCAGGTCGCTGAACGTCGCGTTACCGAACGAGTGCGCGCGGAAGTAGTCGCGCAGTCCGGACAGGAAATGCTCCAGCCCGACGTACGCCACCAACTGCTTGAGCACACTGGCGCCCTTGGCGTAGGTGATGCCGTCGAAGTTGACCTCGACCGCGGCCAGGTCCGGGATGTCGGCGGCCACCGGATGCGTCGAGGGCAACTGGTCCTGGCGGTAAGCCCACGACTTCTCGGAGTTGGCGAACGTCGTCCACGCGGTGGTGAACTCGGTCGCTTCGGCTTGGCACAGCACTGAGGCGAAGGTGGCAAAGGACTCGTTGAGCCACAAGTCGTCCCACCACTGCATGGTGACCAGATCGCCGAACCACATGTGCGCCATCTCGTGCAGCACCGTCTCGGCGCGCCGCTCGTAGGACGCCCGCGTGACCTTGCTGCGGAAGACGTAGTCCTCCAGGAACGTCACCGCGCCGGCGTTCTCCATTGCTCCCGCGTTGAACTCCGGCACGAACAACTGGTCATACTTGCCGAAGGCGTAGGGCACGCCGAAGTTCTTGTGGTAGAAGCCAAAACCTTGCTTGGTCTGAGTGAACAGCCGCTCGGCGTCCATGAACTCCGCCAGCGTGGCCCGGCAGAAGATGCCCAGTGCAATCTCGCCGTGCTCGTCACTGTAGAGGTCGTCCCAGCGCGCATACGGGCCGGCGATCAGCGCCACCAGGTAGGTGCTCATCTTCGGGGTGGTGACAAACGTGTACACACCGTCCTCGGCGCTCGCCGTGGCGCCGTTGGACACCACCTCCCAGTGCTGCGGGGCCCGCACCGAGACGTCGAACGTGGCTTTCAGATCGGGCTGGTCAAAGCACGCGAACATCCGCTTGGCGTCCGCGGTTTCAAACTGCGAGTACAGGTACACCTCGTTGTCGACCGGGTCGACGAACCGGTGCAAGCCTTCGCCGGTGTTCGAGTAGCGGCAGTCGGCGTCGACGACGACGACGTTGTGCTCAGCCAAACCGGCCAGCGGGATGCCGGTCGACTCGTTGTAGCCCGACACGTCGATGTCGCGGCCGTTGAGGGTCGCGCTGCGCACGGTGTCTGCGGCGATGTCTATGACGGTGTCAGCGCCGGCGAGCGCATCGAACTTCACAGTGGTGGTGGAGTGGAAGGTTCGTTCGCTTGGTTTGCCGTCGCCGTCGGTGAGGTCCAAGTCGATTCGGTAGCTGTCGACGGTGATCAACGCTGCGCGCTCGACGGCTTGGTCGCGGGTGAGATTGGGAAGTGCCACGTGTCCAACTTAGGCGGCGAGAGCGGGAGTTGGGCAATTGGCATCAACGGCGGGAATTGGACCGCCGCGTCTAGGGTTGTGCTGAACGGCTAGCCGACCGTTGACGAGAGGATTCCGCATGTCCGAGAAGTCAGTCGCCGATTTCTGGTTCGACCCGCTCTGCCCGTGGGCATGGATCACGTCGCGCTGGATCCTGGAAGTGGAAAAGGTCCGCGACATCGAGGTGAACTTTCAGGTGATGAGCCTGGCGGTGCTCAACGAGAACCGCGAAGGCCTGCCATCGGAGTACAAGGAAAGGCTCGCCAAGGCGTTCGGCCCGGTTCGAGTGGCGATCGCCGCCGAGCAGGCCCACGGCTCCGAGATTTTGGCCCCGCTGTACGAGGCGATGGGCACTCGAATTCACAACGAGGGCAACAAAGACCTCGATGACGTGATCAAGCAGTCGCTCAAGGCGCTGGACCTGCCGTCCGAGCTCGCCGACGCCGCCACCAGTGAGGCCTACGACGAGGCGCTGCGCAAGAGCCACCACGCCGGAATGGACGCGGTCGGCGACGACGTCGGCACGCCCACCATTCACATCAACGGCGTGGCGTTCTTCGGTCCGGTGCTCTCGCGGATTCCGCGCGGCGAAGAGGCCGGCAAGCTGTGGGACGCATCGGTGACGTTCGCGTCCTACCCGCACTTCTTTGAGCTCAAGCGAAGCCGCACTGAGGGACCCGAATTCGACTAGCCGCGACCGGCGGAGCAGGATCTCGGTCATGCGTGTCTACCTCGGCTCCGACCACGCCGGTTACGAACTCAAACAGAAGATCATCGAGCACCTGAACAAGACCGGCCACGAGCCGATCGATTGTGGCGCCTATACCTACGACGCCGAGGACGATTACCCGGCCTTCTGCATCGCGGCCGCACTCAAGACGGTGGCCGATCCGGACAGCCTTGGCATCGTGCTCGGCGGGTCCGGCAATGGTGAGCAGATCGCGGCCAACAAAGTTCCGGGAGCACGTTGCGCGCTGGGATGGAGTGTGGAGACCGCGTCGCTGGCCCGGCAGCACAACAACGCTCAGCTGATCGGCATCGGCGGCCGGATGCACACCGTGCCGGAAGCGCTGGCGATCGTCGATGCCTTCCTGACCACCCCCTGGTCGAAAGCCGAACGCCACCAACGGCGTATCGACATTCTCGACGAATACGAGCGCACTCACCAGGCGCCGCCGGTGCCCGGCGCCCACGGCGGGTAGCGGCGTGCCCGAAGGGCATACCCTGCATCGACTGGCCCGGCTGCACCAGCGCCGCTATGCCGGCGCCCCGGTGGCGGTTTCCAGCCCTCAGGGGCGGTTCGCTGAGGCGGCATCCGCTGTCGACCGTCGGGTGCTGCGGCGGGCCACCGCGTGGGGCAAACACCTGTTCCACCACTACGTCGGCGGCGCGACCGTGCATGTCCACCTCGGCCTGTACGGCACATTCACCGAATGGGCACGATTGCCCGACGTTGCGACGCCCGCTCCGGTCGGGCAGGTGCGGATGCGAATGGTCGGCGCCGAATACGGCACCGACCTACGCGGGCCCACGGTGTGTGAACTCATCGACGAAGCTCAGGTCGCCGACGTGGTCTCCCGGCTCGGGCCTGACCCACTTCGGCGCGATGCCGATCCGTCGTGGCCATGGAAGCGGATTACCAAGTCGCGCAGGCCAATCGGCGCGCTGCTGATGGACCAGACCATCATCGCCGGCGTTGGCAACGTCTACCGCAACGAGCTGTTGTTCCGCCATGGCATCGATCCGTATCGGACCGGCCAGGCGGTCGATGAAGCAGAGTTCGCCGAGGCTTGGACCGATTTGGTGGCGCTGATGAAGGTCGGGTTACGCCGCGGCAAGATCATCACGGTGCGGCCCGAACATGACCATGGCGCGCCGTCGTACGGTCCGGGTCGGCCCCGCACGTACGTCTATCGCCGCGCCGGCGAGCAGTGCCGGGTGTGCGGAACGACGATCCGCACAGCCGAGCTGGAAGGCCGCAACATCTTCTGGTGCCAAACCTGCCAGACGTGAAACAACTTTGCTGCACCATGTCGTGATGAACAAAGCGGCCTGCCAACTTCTCATCTGAGCGCAAGGGTCTGCTGGGCGAGCGCATAGGCTGCCCAGATACCCATAGCACCATGAACAAGTTCGCAAGCTGCGCGATCGCAACGGCGATGATCGCCGCAGGTTTTGGGTTGGGTGGTTTAGGCGGCGTGACCGAGGCTCACGCACAACCCATACCGAATTGGTGTCCGGGCGACTTCTGGGACCCGTCCGGGGGATCTAACTGGGACTGGAACGACTGCCACGGCAGCTCGGTGGCGGCCCCGACCAACAACGGACCGACCTACATTCAACCGCCACCGAGAGTCGGGCCCAGCGGTCCGGGACCCGGTGGACCCGGCAGCCCTGCTGGCCCGGGCGGCTCGGGCCCCGGTGGTGCTGGCGAACCCGGTGGTCCTGGCGACCCCGGTGGGCCTGGTCGGCCAGGCGGTCCTGGCGGTCCCGGCGGACACGACCCGGGTGGCCCCGGAGGCCACGGCGGACATGGGCCTGGTGGACCGGGCGGACCTGGCGAGCCCGGTGGTCCGGGGCCGGGTGACCTTGGCGGACATGATCCTGGAGCACCCGGAGGACCCGGAGGACCTGGGGATTCGGGACCGGGCGGAACGGTTCATGACGGCCCTGGATCCGTAGGACCGAACGGCGGTCCGGGTTCTGAGCCAGCACCGGTTGGGTCTGGCCCTGACGCTAACGGTCCAGGACCGGGCGCGGGGGGGCCGGATGCCGGCGCACCTGGCTCGGATGCCGGGGCACCTGCGCCGAGCGCCGGCGGTGCTGGACCGGACGCGTCCAGCGGAGCCGACTCGTCGGGTGGAGGTGACTCGTCGGGCGGCGACTCGTCTAGCGGCGGCGATTCTTCCAGCTGAGCGGGCATTAATCGGCTCTGCCGGCATGGTGCTGGCGTCGCGATCAAGGCGGGCGTCAGCGGCGGCGCACATAACAGATTGAGAACGCCTGCGCGCCCAAACGTTTCACGGCGAGCTACGTGGGTAACCTCGCCGGATGAAGAAAATCGCACGCATCGCTGCAACAACAGCCGCCATCGCCGGTTTGGGGTTGGTCGGTCTGGGCGCGGCAACTGACGCGCAAGCCCAGCCTGGACCGTTCCCGCAATGGTGTCCAGGTGAGTTCTGGGATCCGGGGTGGGGCGACAACTGGGACAACGGAGGTTGCCACGACAACTTCCGAGCGGGCGGACCCGGATGGGACAACCGCGGCGGACCCGGATGGGACAACCGCGGCGGACCCGGATGGGACAACCACGGCGGACCCGGAGGGGACAACCACGGCGGACCCGGAGGGGACCACGGGCCGGAGGGACACCGGTAACAGGTTCTCCTAAGTTTGGGCTTGCGGAATCCATATCGAAGCCGCACCTGCCAGCCTCGTTCACCGGCCGGGCAGGTGCGGTTTTGTATGCCGGGCCCGTCTAGGCCGGCGACATAAGCGCCGTTGGTCCTCAGCGCAGGTGACGGTTACAGCGGACGAGCAGTCCGGTCAGCGCTTCTTTACCCCGAGTACCGCGTAGATCTCGTCGCTGAGGGCCACGCTGCGTGGGTCGGCGTTGGCCTTGGTCGCGTCGAAGCGATTCATCACGTACGCGTAACCAATGCGGTTCTCCAGGTCGACGAAGCCGAATGAGCCGCCCAGGCCGCCGTGGCCGAAGATCCGCGGGTTAGGTCCGTTGACGCAGCGCTGGTTCAGCATGTAGCCCAGACCCCACCCATGGTCGGCGACGCGGGGACCGAGGACCAGGTCCGTGTCAAGGCCGCCCTGCGAAACGCGGATCAGATCCATGTGATCGCGGCTGAGCAGTTTCTCCTGCGCCAGCGCGTTGTAGAAAGTTGCCAATCCCAGCGCCGAGACCTGCCCGTTGGTTCCCGGGAATTCAACCTCGCGCCACAGGTCCAGGTCATTGGACCCGACTTCGTCGTCCGGCGCGAATCCCATCGATACGGCGAGGCCTGCCTTCGGGTGTTCGGACAGCGCGGTGGGGTAGTCGGGAGCCTTGACGTCGCCCAG
This sequence comes from uncultured Actinomycetota bacterium, assembly GCA_963833915.1. GTDB lineage: Bacteria > Actinomycetota > Actinomycetes > Mycobacteriales > Mycobacteriaceae > Mycobacterium. The sequence goes on along the minus strand of CAWHZO010000010.1, from coordinate 491,217 downwards.
CATCTGGCGGATGTGCGGCTTGCCTACCCGATCGGCGCAGCGGCGTTGTTCGGTTCGGGACAGGCCGATGTGGACCTCGGCCCCAAGTGGTTCGGCGATCTCGGTCCGCAGGTACTGACCTACCGTGCGGCCGGTGACGCGGCGGAACACCTCGCCGAGGATGAATCCAAAGGTGGTCATGTGGTAGCCCTGCGCGGTCCCCGGCTCCCACCACGGTTCGGCTGCGGCCAGCCGTTCGCACACCAAATCCCAGTCGGTGACCTGTGTCCAGTGCAGGCGCTGGCGCGGCCCGATCACCCCCGATCGGTGACTCATCACCATGCCGATGGTGATGGCCTCCTTGCCTGCTTGTCCGAACTCGGGCCAATAGCGGGCCACCGGTGCGTTGAGATCGAGCTCACCGCGCTCGACGAGTTGGTGTACGCATGTGCTGGTCAAGCCCTTGGTGCCGGATAGCACGGTGCTCAGTGTGTCCACCTGCCACGGCCGGGCGCCGGCGGCATCGGCCGCGCCGGCCCACAGGTTGACGACCAGCTCCCCACCCACCCAGGCGGCGACCGCTGCACCAACTTCTTTTCCCAGCACGAAGTTTCGCTCGAACGCGTCGCGCACTCCCTCGAAGGGCGCCGCGCATGAGCCGTGGATATCGACATCGGCCATGGCGCCTGGGTGCTGAATGTGTCGGCCTCCTCAGCCTCGCCGGGGTCGGCCTGTTCGGCCGCCGGCTGCGTCGGCATGTTTGGCGTTCCTAGCCTAGTCGGCCTCGGTTCACGGCGCCTGGCTGGAGCGGGCGACGGGAATCGAACCCGCGTAGCTAGTTTGGAAGACTAGGGCTCTACCATTGAGCTACGCCCGCGTGTATTAGTCGAGCGCGACTGTACGTCGCGGCAGACATCAAATCCAAATGATGCCGTCCCGTGACCTGGTCGTGAGGCCGCTACTGGGACGGCGGGGCTTGGCCGTAGGATCGCGAGGTCACTGCGGGGTGTAGCGCAGCTTGGTAGCGCATCCGCTTTGGGAGCGGAAGGCCGCAGGTTCAAATCCTGTCACCCCGACTGGCACGCCACACCCAGCGGCTTGAGCATGACACGACCATCAGGACAACCGAGGAGCACACGCGTGAAGAGCACCGTCGAGCAGCTGAGCCCCACCCGGGTTCGCATCAACGTAGAGGTGCCTTTCAAGGAATTGCAGCCCGACTTCGACAGGGCCTATAAGGAGCTGGCCAAGCAGGTGCGGCTGCCGGGTTTCCGTCCAGGCAAGGCGCCGGCCAAGCTGCTCGAGGCGCGCGTCGGGCGTGAGGCGATACTCGATCAGGTCGTCAACGACGCACTGCCCAGCCGCTATGGCCAAGCCGTGACCGAATCCGACGTGCGACCACTCGGCCAGCCTGACATCGAGGTCACCAAAAAGGAGTACGGCCAGGAGCTGGTTTTCACCGCCGAGGTCGACGTGCGACCTGACATCACCCTCCCGGACCTGAGTGCGCTGAAGATCACCGTTGACCCGATCCACGTCAATGACGAGGACGTCGACACCGAACTGCAGTCGCTGCGTGCCCGGTTCGGCACCCTGACGGCAGTCGATCGGCCCGCCGCGGCAGGCGACTTCGTCTCGATTGACCTGTCAGCCAACATCGACGGCGAGGACGTGCCCGAGGCGGCCACGAAGGGACTGTCACACGAGGTCGGCTCCGGCCAACTGATCGACGGTCTCGACGATGCGATCGTCGGCCTATCGGCCGGCGAATCCAGGGAGTTCACCACCAAGTTGGCCGCCGGTCCGCACGCCGGGAAACAGGCCGACGTCACCGTGACCGTCGGCTCGGTCAAAGAACGTGAGCTGCCCGAGGCCGACGACGAGTTCGCCCTGCTGGCAAGCGAATTCGACACGATCGACGAGCTGCGCGCCAATCTGGCCGATCAGGTTCGCCGGGTCAAGCGCGTGCAACAGGCCGAGGAGATTCGCAACGCCGCGCTGGAGGCCCTGCTCGAGCAGGTCGACATGCCGCTACCGGAAGCGGTCGTGCAGGCCCAGGTGGACGATACCCTGCACAACGCCCTGCACGGACTCGACCACGACGAAGCCAAGCTCGCAGAGGCCCTCGAACAGCAGGGCAAGTCGCGCGAACAATTCGATGCCGACACCCGCACGCAGGCTGAAAAGGCCATCAAGACGCAGTTGCTACTAGACGCGCTGGGTGACGATCTCGACATCCAAGTTAACCAAGAAGACCTCACCGAACGGCTCGTGGTCACCTCGCGGCAGTACGGCATCGAACCGCAGCAGTTGCTTGGCTACCTGCAGCAGAACAACCAGCTGCCGGCGATGTTCGCCGATGTGCGCCGTGGGCTGACCATCGCCGCCGCGGTCGAGGCGGCCGCCGTCACCGACACCGACGGAACCGTCATCGACACCGCCGAGTTCTTCGGCAAGCGCGACCAGCCCGGGGCCGCCGAGGACGGGGAGACTGACGAGGCCGACGATGGCGATGAGCACGCCGCAGCCGTCGAAGCCACGGCCTCGTCCGAGGAGTGACCGGGCACCGCGAAGTGACGCTGTGAGCGAACGCGGGGGCTTCGGGGAGTGCGTGACGGCCCCGGTTGGTTAGTGTCGGTTAATACGAACTCGAGAAAGCAGGTACCCCACCGTGAGCCGTGGGACTGAAATGCGCGCGAGCGCGCAGGGGCTGAACCTCGTCGACTCGGTCTATGAGCGATTGCTCTCCGAGCGCATCATCTTCCTGGGGTCGCAGGTGGACGACGACATCGCCAACCGGCTGTGCGCGCAGATCTTGCTGCTCGCGGCCGAAGACTCCAACAAGGACATCGCGCTCTACATCAACTCACCGGGCGGCTCGATCAGCGCGGGCATGGCGATCTACGACACGATGGTGCTGGCGCCGTGCGACGTCGCCACCTACGGGATGGGGATGGCCGCGTCGATGGGCCAGTTCCTGCTCGCTGCCGGCACCAAGGGCAAGCGCTACGCGTTGCCGCACGCCCGGATCCTGATGCATCAGCCGCTGGGCGGGGTGACTGGTAGTGCCGCCGACATCGCCATCCAGGCCGAGCAGTTCGCCGTCATCAAGCAGGAGATGTTCCGGCTCAACGCCGAATTCACCGGGCAGTCGATCGAGAAGATCGTCGCGGATTCGGATCGCGACCGCTGGTTCACCGCCAAGGAAGCCCTGGAGTACGGGTTCGTCGACCACATCATCACCCGCGCCGAGACCAACGGAGTCACACCATCATGAACCCCGACATCCAGCCGCAGGCGCGTTACATCCTGCCGTCGTTCGTCGAGCATTCCAGCTGGGGTGTCAAAGAGTCGAACCCGTACAACAAGCTGTTCGAGGAGCGCATCATATTCCTCGGTGTCCAGGTTGATGACGCATCGGCCAACGACATCATGGCGCAGCTGCTGGTATTGGAGTCGCTGGATCCCGACCGCGACATCACCATGTACATCAACTCACCCGGCGGCGGGTTCACCTCGCTGATGGCGATCTACGACACCATGCAGTACGTACGCGCCGACATCCAGACGGTGTGCCTGGGGCAGGCCGCCTCGGCCGCGGCCGTGCTGCTGGCCGCCGGAACACCGGGCAAGCGGATGGCGCTGCCCAACGCGCGAGTGCTGATTCACCAGCCGTCGTTGTCCGGGGTGATCCAGGGCCAGTTCTCCGACCTGGAGATCCAGGCCGCCGAGATCGAGCGGATGCGCACGCTGATGGAAACCACCCTGGCCCATCACACCAACAAGGATGCCGCGGTGATCCGCAAAGACACCGACCGGGACAAGATCCTGACCGCCCAAGAGGCCAAGGACTACGGGATCATCGACACCGTCCTGGAGTACCGCAAGCTCTCGGCGGCGACCTCCTGATCGGTCGTTTGCGCCGGCTAGGCCAGAGCGGCTGACAGCTCGGCGATATCGGCCGGTCGCACCCGGCAGCACCCGCCGACCACCCGCGCACCCGCCAACACCCACTGTGCGGCCAACCGCGGCGAAAACCGCGATTCGCCAACCCAGGTGCGCCGAGCAGCGTCCCAACGCTCGCCACTATTGGGATACACGATCACCGGTTTGCCGGTGTCTTGAGCCGGTCCGATCGCTGCCAGCACATCTGTGGGTGCGCAGCAATTGACCCCAACAGCAACGATTTCCGGCACTCCGACCGTCACGGCGAACGCGTCAGCCAGCGGCTGGCCGGCCCGCGTGCGGAGGCCATCGATGGTGTAGCTGAGCCATGCCGGCACGCCCAGTGAGCGCACGACGTTCACCAGCGCCTCGGCCTCGTCGGCGTCGGGAATAGTCTCCAGAGCCAGCACGTCGGCGCCGGCGTCGGCGAGCACCTCCAGCCGAGGGCGATGCCAGTCTTCCAACTGGGCAACGCTGAGGCCGTAGCGCCCACGGTATTCCGAGCCGTCGGCGAGCGGGGCGCCGTACGGCCCTACCGACGCCGCGACCCAGGCCTCGGCAACGCCCACTTCAGCGCGTGCGTTGCTGGCGAGTTCGACGCTGCGCCGAAGCAACCGGACCGTCTCGTCTCGGCCGATTCCGCGGGCGGCGAAGGCGTCGAAGGACGCCTGATAACTAGCCGTTGTCGCGATCATTGCGCCGGCGCGAAAGAAAGACATGTGCACCGCGGTGATCTCCTGCGGGGCATCGACCAGCAACCGCGCCGACCACAACGCATCGGATAGATCATGGCCGCGCGCCTCGAGTTCGGTCGCCAGGCCGCCGTCGGCGATCAACGGGGTATCCTCGGGCACGGCGAATCCCACACACCTAATGTAGGGCTGCCGGGTACGCCTGCCTCTCAGTCGCATAACGGCCGCGACACGCCAGAGACACAGTGGCGCGTTCAGGCAAGCCTGGAGCCACCTCAAGCGATATGTTCAGGCGCACAACACGAATATCACCGACGCGATTCGCCTCTATCGGTCGCATCGCCGCGGAGCAAGCGGGTAGCGTCGGGAACTACACGCGACATAGCACGATCGAAACCGTGAACAGGAAGTAGGCCCCCAGCACCATGGCGCGCATCGGAGACGGCGGTGACCTGCTGAAGTGCTCGTTCTGCGGAAAGAGTCAGAAACAGGTCAAAAAGCTCATTGCTGGGCCAGGCGTGTACATCTGCGACGAGTGCATCGACCTGTGTAACGAGATCATCGAAGAGGAACTCGCCGACGCCGACGACGTAAAACTCGACGAGCTGCCCAAGCCCGCCGAGATCCGGGAGTTCCTGGAGGGCTACGTCATCGGCCAGGACACCGCCAAGCGGACGCTCGCCGTCGCTGTCTACAACCACTACAAGCGAATCCAGGCCGGTGAGAAGGGCCGCGAATCCCGGTCAAGCGAACCTGTCGAGCTGACCAAGTCCAACATCCTGATGCTGGGACCCACCGGTTGCGGAAAGACCTACCTGGCTCAGACCTTGGCCAAGATGCTCAATGTCCCGTTCGCGATCGCCGACGCCACGGCGCTGACCGAGGCCGGCTATGTCGGTGAGGACGTCGAAAACATTCTGCTCAAACTGATCCAAGCCGCCGACTACGACGTGAAGCGTGCTGAGACGGGCATCATCTACATCGACGAGGTCGACAAGATCGCCCGCAAGAGCGAGAACCCGTCGATCACCCGCGATGTTTCCGGGGAAGGCGTTCAGCAGGCGCTGCTGAAAATTCTCGAGGGCACCCAGGCGTCAGTACCGCCGCAGGGCGGTCGCAAGCACCCGCACCAGGAGTTCATCCAAATCGACACGACCAACGTGTTGTTCATCGTGGCGGGCGCATTCGCCGGCCTGGAGAAGATCGTCTCCGACCGGGTCGGCAAACGCGGTCTGGGTTTCGGGGCCGAGGTGCGCTCCAAGGCCGAGATCGACACCACCGACCACTTCGCCGAGGTAATGCCCGAAGACCTGATCAAGTACGGCCTGATTCCCGAGTTCATCGGGCGGCTGCCGGTGGTCGCCTCGGTGACGAACCTGGACAAGGAATCGCTGGTCACAATCCTGTCCGAGCCCAAGAACGCCTTGGTCAAGCAGTACACCCGACTTTTCGAGATGGACAACGTCGAGCTCGAGTTCACCCAGGACGCCTTGGAGGCGATCGCCGAGCAGGCGATTCACCGCGGCACCGGGGCCCGTGGCCTGCGCGCGATCATGGAAGAAGTCCTGCTGCCGGTGATGTACGACATCCCCAGCCGCGACGACGTCGCCAAGGTCGTGGTGACCAAGGAGACCGTCGAGGACAACGTGCTGCCGACGATTGTGCCGCGCAAGCCGGCGCGCACCGAGCGGCGCGACAAGAGCGCCTAGCGCGCACTCGGGTCACTCGGATCCGGTCAAGCCGGTCGCTCAGTGACCGTCGTGTGCCGACGCCGCTGATGTGGACCGGGTCGAATCTCGCCATGTGGGACGCTGGCACGGCCCTGTCGAACGTCGTCGCCGTTTGATCGTGGTGCCCGCTGGCTACCACGCAGCGTTCATCTCGCCAGGACTCGTTGCCGGCTTGCAGGGTGGACGCTCTACTGGGCGGCCGTGCCCGAAAGCGGGCCCAACGTCGCTGCAGACGGCTGGGAAACCCACGCCCGCGGCCTCCCCCAAACGGGGGAGGCGCGACGGTAGGAGACCCCTAGCAAATGTTACCCGCGCGTAACAACCGTCTTAGACTTCGCGCGCCAGCAAAAGTGACGAACACCACACTTTGCCTTCGCGCGGGACGGTGGCGTGTGTCTGACCTCGCACTTCGGCCGCCGAGCGGTAGCGTGGCGGTGTGTACCGGCGTCACTCAATCCCTAAGAGAAGTGCAATAATCGGTACTGCCGGTGACACAAAAATCGGGCGTGGGTGCTTTCGGGTGATATACGCACCGGTGTCGACGACAGGCTCGTGCGGTGAACAGTGATGGAAGGCGGCGACGTGGGTCCGAACGGAAACGGAGCCAGGTCAGAATCTGATCCAGATTCGCACCGACCCGATGCGGGGTTGCCCGGACGGGAAAAACTGGAAAAGGTCGTGATCCGTTTCGCTGGGGACTCCGGCGACGGCATGCAGCTCACCGGCGACCGATTTACTTCCGAGGCAGCACTTTTCGGTAATGACCTGGCCACCCAACCGAGCTACCCCGCCGAGATCCGCGCGCCGCAGGGCACGCTGCCCGGCGTCTCGTCGTTCCAGATCCAAATTGCCGACTACGACATCCTTACCGCCGGGGACCGACCCGATGTGCTGGTTGCGATGAACCCGGCTGCACTGAAGGCCAACATCACCGACCTGCCCATCGGTGGGCTGGTGATCGCCAACTCCGACGAGTTCACCAAACGCAATCTCGCCAAAGTCGGCTACCAGGACAATCCGCTGGAAACGGGGGAGCTGTCCGACTACCAGATTCAGCCGGTTGCCATGACCACGCTGACACTCGGCGCCGTCGAGGCCATCGGTGCGTCGAAGAAAGACGGCCAGCGCGCCAAGAACATGTTCGCGCTGGGCTTGTTGTCGTGGATGTACGGGCGACCGATCGAAACCAGCGAGCGATTCATCAGGGAGAAGTTCGGTCGCAAGCCCGACATCGCCGAGGCCAACGTCTTGGCACTGAAGGCTGGGTGGAACTACGGCGAGACCACCGAGGCCTTCGCCACCACCTACGAGATCTCACCGGCGAAACTACCTGCCGGTGAGTATCGCCAGGTCTCGGGCAACACCGCGTTGGCTTACGGGCTCGTCACGGCAGGCCAGCTGGCCGACATCCCCGTCTTGCTCGGCAGCTACCCGATCACACCGGCGTCGGACATCCTGCACGAGCTTTCCAAGCACAAGAACTTCAACGTCATGACCTTCCAGGCCGAGGACGAAATCGGTGGCATCTGCGCTGCGCTGGGCGCCGCGTACGGTGGCGCGCTCGGAGTCACCAGCACGTCGGGCCCCGGCCTGTCACTGAAGTCCGAAGCGCTGGGACTCGGGGTGATGACAGAGCTGCCGTTGATTGTCATCGACGTGCAGCGAGGTGGGCCATCGACAGGTCTCCCGACCAAGACCGAGCAAGCTGACCTGCTGCAGGCTCTCTACGGCCGCAACGGGGAATCGCCGGTGGCCGTGCTGGCCCCGCGGTCGCCGTCGGATTGCTTCGACACCGCCGTGGAGGCGGTCCGCATCGCGGTGTCGTACCACACTCCGGTAATTCTGTTGTCGGACGGGGCAATCGCCAACGGGTCCGAGCCGTGGCGAATCCCGGATGTCGATGCGCTGCAACCCATCCAGCACACCTTCGCCAAGCCCGACGAACCCTTCCAGCCCTATGCTCGCGACCCGGAGACATTGGCTCGTCAGTTTGCCGTGCCGGGCACTCCCGGTCTCGAACATCGCATCGGTGGGTTGGAATCAGCGAATGGCTCCGGCGACATCTCCTACGAGCCGGCCAATCACGACCTCATGGTGCGGTTGCGTCAAGCCAAAATCGACGGCATCGCCGTTCCCGATCTGGAAGTCGATGATCCGACCGGAGACGCCGAACTGCTGCTGATCGGGTGGGGCAGCTCTTACGGCCCGATCGGCGAAGCCTGCCGGCGTGCACGGCGCAACGACGTCAAGGTCGCCCATGCCCATCTGCGCCATCTGCGGCCATTCCCGGCCAACCTGGGCGAGGTGTTGCGGCGCTACCCGCAGGTGGTATGCCCTGAGATGAACCTGGGTCAGCTGGCGCTGTTGCTGCGCGGCAAGTATTTGGTCGACGTGCAGTCGGTCACCAAGGTTCAGGGCGTGGCTTTCCTGGCTGACGAGGTGGGGCGCGTTATCCGCGCCGCGCTGGGCGGGACCCTGGCCGAAATCGAGCAAGACAAGACGATGGTCGCAAGATTGGCGGCGGCCACGGTAGGAGCGGGAGCTAACGCATGACGCCGACGACGATGCAGAGCAAGAGAGCGACGAGTAGGAGCGGCGCAGATGACTGACGTGATCGGCGCGGATCTGGGCCTGAGCGACGTGCTGTCCAAGCACAGCCGCGTGCCCACGACCGACCAACCGCAGAAGGCCAAGGACTTCACCACCGACCAGGAAGTGCGCTGGTGTCCCGGATGCGGCGACTACGTCATCCTCAACACGATGCGAAACTTCCTGCCCGAGTTGGGATTGCGTCGCGAGAACATCGTCTTCGTCAGCGGTATCGGCTGCTCGAGTCGGTTCCCGTACTACCTGGAAACCTACGGCCTGCATTCGATCCACGGCCGTGCACCGGCGATCGCGACGGGTCTGGCGCTGGCGCGCGAAGACCTCTCGGTGTGGGTGGTCACCGGCGACGGGGACGCGTTGTCGATTGGTGGTAACCATCTGATCCACGCGTTGCGCCGCAACATCAACTTCACCATCCTGCTCTTCAACAACCGGATCTACGGTCTGACCAAGGGCCAATACTCGCCGACCTCCGAGGTCGGCAAGGTCACCAAGTCGACGCCGATGGGTTCACTCGACCACCCGTTCAACCCGGTATCGCTGGCGCTCGGCGCCGAGGCGAGCTTTGTTGGCCGCGCGCTGGACTCCGACCGCAAGGGCCTGTCCGAGGTGTTGCGTGCCGCCGCCGAGCACCGCGGGTCCGCGCTGGTCGAGATCTTGCAGGACTGCCCGATTTTCAACGATGGCTCGTTCGATGCGCTACGCAAAGAGGGCGCTGAGGAGCGGGTGATCAACGTCCACCACGGCGAACCGATCGTCTTCGGTGCCAACGACGAATACTGCGTCGTACGCTCCGGCTTTGGCCTCGAGGTGGCCAAGACCGCCGACGTCAGCGTCGACGAGATCGTGGTGCATGACGCGCACGCTGCCGATTCCGCCTACGCGTATGCGCTCTCGCGACTCTCCCAGCAGAACCTCGAGCACACCGTGATGGGCATTTTCCGTCAGATCAATCGGCCCACTTACGATGACGCGGCCCGGTCGCAGATTCGCGCCGCACAAGAGTCCAAGCCGTCCGACCGCGCCGCCTTGCAGTCGATGTTGCACGGACGCGACACCTGGACTGTGAACTGAGGTGGCGGCCGCGGCTGAGCCGGCTTCGTTAGCCGGCGTGGTGCTGGCTGGGGGCGCGTCGCTTCGAGAGGGCCGGGCGAAGGCCACGAAGCAGGTCCCTGCCGGCCTCTCGGGCTCCCAAGCGCCCACGACGATGGTCGAGCACGCGGTCAGCATCCTCGGACAGCGGTGTCAGCCGGTTTTCGTGGTAGCCGCGCCGGGGCAACCGCTGCCGAAACTACCGGCGCACGTGGTGCGCGACGACGTGCGCGGACTGGGCCCGCTACTTGCGACCGCACGCGGGTTGCACGCAGCCGCCGAGGCCGGCGCCAAGCGGGCTTTCATATGTGCTGTCGACGTACCGTTCCTCACCACCGACTTGATCGACGTGCTCGCGGCCCGAGCGGTTGAAGTGGACGCCGACGTGGTGTTGCCGTGGGACGGCGCCGATCACTATCTGGCCGCGGTATACCGAACCGAATTGGCCGCCCAGATCGATGAACTGGTGGCTGCCGGCGAGCGGAATATGCCCGCGCTGGTCGACCGAGTCGACGCACAACGGATCGTGATATCCGACTCCCACCCGTCGGCCAACGTCAGGTCAGCGACCGGTCTGCGCAGCCTGCTGCATGCTGGGCGCTGACCCAGTCGAATCATCGTTCGGGCGCGGGTTTAATTTAGTAATGCTGTCGCAAACAAATAACAAAAAATTCGCTACTCTAATATATTTGTCGATGATTATTTGCTCAGTAGATATGTGATTAATTCCAGCTAATTCAGGTGCAAAACCGCTTCGGCGCCGAGAAATGATAATTAGAGTCGCGATCGTATCCCCTTGTTGCAGCAGGTCTTTGGGCTATTCAGAGATCTGGCGGCGGGTCTCGACAACATAGCTGCGCCCCTTGCCAAGCGGGGGTAAGGCAAGTTCTGGGCAAATTGACTGGCCCGACGGCGCTGGCGGTACTCGCCGGCTCATGCGGAGCACGGTTCGCGCCCAACTGAAGCATCGAAATATGTTGTCAAACAACAATACTGATGCTTCGACACGCCGACAGCTGGATCCGATGCAGTCGCATGGCTCAGTGCTGCGACGTTCGCGCGATGAGGCCGCAAAATTCTGTGCTACAGCTAATTTGACGACGAAACGCTCGTGTTGACCTGCTCGGCAAGGCCGCGCCCAAGCGAAATCGCTTGGGGTCGTCCGGCTAACTTGTGATCTTGATAACTTTTCGGTCCGGGGCGATGCGCGACCGAATGGGTGCGTCGGGCGGTGTCGTTATGGCCAGACGCGTGGTGCAGCTCACAAAAATTGCGTGATTTGGCTCACGATCGGACGTCCATACTAAAGAACTGACACCTGCGACAAAGGCGCCTGTGACCTGGGAAGTCAATTAGCTGCGGCGACGTTATACGCCCGTTATCGGTCCGAGATAGCGGCGTGTCACAAGATGACGAATGCAACTCGTTCTCGTACGGTCCCTTTCGGCCCGACAAGGGCAGATAAAGATCGAATCCACGGAACCGCGTGTGAGCGGGGGCTGCGGACGGCGACGACGCCCCCGTGCAGCCGCCGGGCAGAAGCCCGGTCGGCGGCTCACGCCCCCGCTGTCGTGCCTGAACGAGACGGCGCGACTCGAAGCAGTAAACCCGCCAGGAAACCGGCACCCGCCCACTTCGCTGGGCTTGCTTCGGCGCGCGCACCGCGAAAGGAACGATGTTGAAGAACGTCCGCCAGACGCTGAGCACGGCTGCGATCACCGGGGTGCTCGCTGCGGCCCCGCTCACCCTGTCCAACGCGATCGCCTCCGCCGACTACGAGCGGTTCAACCCGAGCATCCCAGCCGCGGAGTTCGCGCCGGCCGGGTTTGTGCCCCCCGCGCCTGCGGCCGATGCGCCGTCAACTCCGGACGTTGCGCCCGCCGCGGATGCAACCCCGGCACCGGCTGACCTCCCCCCGGCACCGGATGCACCGCCGGCCCCGGATGCACCGCCGGCCCCGGATGCACCGCCGGCCCCGGATGCACCGCCGGCCCCGGATGCACCGCCGGCCCCGGATGCGCCCCCGCCACCCGCTGAGCCTGGCAACGACGCGCCGGCACCGGAGCAGGCCCCTGCGCCCGTGAAGAGGGCGTACAGCGTCAACTGGGACGCGATCGCTTCCTGCGAGTCGGGTGGCAACTGGGGCATCAGCACCGGTAACGGCTACGCCGGCGGTCTGCAGTTCACGCCCAGCACGTGGCACGCCAACGGGGGCTCGGGATCCGCGAGCGGCGCGAGCCGCGATGAGCAGATCCGGGTGGCCGAGAATGTGCTGCACACGCAGGGCATCCGCGCCTGGCCGGTCTGTGGTCGGCGCGGCTGACCAAGGGATCCAGCTGACGGCGGTGGCCGGGCTTAGCCCGCCACCGCCGTCAGGCGTCTGAGAGGCCGCGAAGCTACAGGTCGAACACCAGCAGGGTGCTGGTCGCGGTCGCCACGATCTTGCCTGATCCGTCGGTGACGACTCCCTCGGTGAAGCCCACCCGCGACCCTGACTTCACGACCGTCCCGGTGGCGGTCAACGGGCCGTTGTCGAGGCGCACCGCCTTCAGATAACTGACCTTGATCTCGATGGACGTGTATCCCTTGCCGGCAGGCAGCGTGCTGTGCAGCGCCAACCCGGCGACCGAGTCGAGCAGCGTGCACACCAGTCCGCCGTGAATGCCGCCGATGGGGTTGTACATCGACTCGTCGGGTTGGCAGGTGAACACGACTTTGCCGGGCTCAGCATCAACCAGATCGAACTGCATGAGCTCAGCCATCGGGGGCGACGGAAGCTCGCGGGCGATCATCGCCTTGAGATAGTCGATCCCGGCCATGGTCAGGCCACGCGCAACAGTGGGGCCCGGGTCGTGCCACGTGACGGTCCGTGAGTGTTGCGGCCCCCAATCCTCGTTTCCGGGGGCTGCGGCGTCATTGCTTGCTGTGGTCATCGTGCCCTTCCCGGTCGTTGCTTGGCCTTTGCCCAGCGGTAGCGGTCGCGATCCGGGTCGTTCGGATCGACCGCGTGGTCAAGTCCCCAAGCCAGCAACGCGTCCAGCACCGGAATCAGTGCACGGCCGGACTCGGTGAGTTGATAGTCGAAGCGTGGTGGCGCCGCCTGATAGGGGACCCGCCGGATCACCCCGGCCTCGTCCAACGCCTTGAGTCGGGCCGCCACCCGGTCCCTGGGTGCGCCGGTACCCCGGACGATGTCCTGGAAATGGCTGTTGCCCAGCGCCAACTCGCGCACGATCAGCAGTGCCCAGCGTTCGCCGACCAGATCCAGAGCCGCGGCGATAGGACAGCACCGGCCCGGTAGGTCGGCCAGCGTGACACTCGTCATGGGCACCAGCATGTCACTTCAGAGTTTGAATTTCAAACTCTCAAGTCTGTTCGAGGCACGCACCGCGCCGCATGCTGCGCTGTGTTACCAACGACTCATGACCGCTTCGGCATTCGACAACCTCGACGACTACCTGGCGCTGCCGCGTGTTTCGGGCCTCGCCGTGTCGGCAGACGGGTCGCGGGTGGTGACCACGGTGGCCGAACTCAACGACAAACGCACCGAGCACATCGGCGCCGTCTGGGAAGTCGATCCGGCCGGCGAACGACCCGCACGCCGACTCACCCGCAGCGCCAACGGTGAATCGTCACCGGCATTCACCATCGACGGCGACCTGCTGTTCGTCTCGTCGCGGCCGTCGGCCGAGAACGCCGACGACGGCACAAAGCCGCCCGCCTCGCTCTGGCGGCTACCCGCCGGTGGCGGTGAGGCCGTCCAGGTGTTGAGCATGCCCGGTGGCGTCAGCGTGGTGCGCACCGCCCGCGGTGCCGATGCGGCCATCGTCGGGGCGTGCTTGCTGCCGGCGGCGCGCGATGTCGACGACGATCGGCGACTGCGCGATCTGCGCAAAGACGGCCAGGTGACGGCGATCCTGCACTCGGGATATCCGGTGCGTTTCTGGAACAAGGACATCGGCCCGGATGAACCCCATCTGTTCGACGCGACAGGTCCGCGTGACCTGACGCCGCAGCCCGGTGCGGCCCTGCTGGAAGCCGGGTTCGATATCAGCACCGACGGCAGCTTCCTGGTGACCACTTGGCGGGTCAATGGGCCCGGACCCACTCAGAGGTCGGTGCTGATGCAGGTCGACCTGGCTTCCGGGGAACGTCGGGTGATTGCAGACGATCCCGACGCCAGCTTCGAAAACCCGGTGATCTCGCCGGACGGGTCGGCGGTTGCCTTCACCCGGGATACGATCTCGACCCCTCATCGCGCTCCACGAATGACGTTGCAGTGCCTGCGATTCGGCGATCAACCACGAACGGTGGCCGAAGCGTGGGATCGACGACCGAACTCGCTGACCTGGTCCAGCGATGGCACCGCGCTGGTCGTTACGGCTGACCAGAACGGCCGGGCGCCGGTGTTCTTCGTCGATTTGTCGACATCGACGGTCACCCAACTCACCGATGACGATTTCGGCTACACGAATGTCGTTGCCGCGCCGGGCGGCGTGCTGTACGCGTTGCGGAGTTCGTATGCGACACCGCCACATCCGGTGCGCATTGATCCAGGGGGCGCAATCACGGCGCTGCCGTGCCTCGACTTGCCAACGCTGCCAGGCACATTGACCGAAGTCACCACGACAGTCGCAGATGGGACGACGGTGCGGTCCTGGTTGGTGCTGCCCGAAGACCAGACGCCGGCTCCGCTGCTGTTGTGGATCCACGGCGGTCCGCTAGGCAGCTGGAACAGCTGGACCTGGCGATGGAACCCTTGGTTATTGGCCGCCAAGGGCTACGCGGTGCTGTTGCCCGATCCGGCACTGTCGACCGGTTACGGACAAGACTTCATCCAGCGCGGCTGGGGAGCGTGGGGCGGGCCGCCGTTCGATGATTTGATGACGGCCACGGATGCGGCGTGCGCTCACCCGCGCATCGACGCGAGCCGAATCGCCGCGATGGGCGGCTCGTTCGGCGGGTACATGGCCAACTGGGTTGCCGGTCACACCAATCGCTTCGCCGCGATCGTGACTCACGCCAGTTTGTGGGCGCTCGACCAATTCGGGCCGACCACCGACACGGCCTACTACTGGCGCCGGGAGATGACGCCGGAAATGACCGTCGCCAACTCACCACACCATTTCGTCGACAAGATAAGTACGCCGATGCTGGTCATCCATGGCGACAAGGACTACCGCGTGCCGATCGGCGAGGGCCTACGGCTGTGGTACGAGTTGCTCGCCACATCGGCGCTGCCGGCCGGCGAGGATGGCAGCAGTCCGCACCGGTTCCTGTATTTCCCGTCCGAGGACCATTGGGTCATTGCGCCGCAACACACGAAGATCTGGTACGAGGTGGTGACCGCCTTCCTGGCCGAGCATGTGCTGGGGGAGAGCGCCGAATGGCCGGAGACGCTCGGAGTACCGTCGCGCCCGTGACTGCAACGCGCGAATACGACATCGTCTTGTACGGGGCAACCGGCTTCGTGGGCAAGCTGACCGCCGAATACCTGGCCCGGGCCGGCGGAAACGCGCGGATCGCGCTGGCCGGCCGCTCGACCGATCGTCTATTGGCGATCCGCGAAACGCTGGGGGAGTCGGCGCAGTCGTGGCCGGTGCTGGTGGCCGACGCCTCCTCGCCGTCGACGCTGGATGCGATGGCCGCTCAGACGCAAGTGGTCATCACCACCGTCGGCCCCTACTCCCGTTACGGTCTGCCACTGGTCGCCGCCTGCGCCGCCGCGGGTACCGATTACGCGGACCTGACCGGCGAGCCGCCGTTTGTCCGCGACAGCATCGAGCTGTACCACAAGCAGGCCCTCGACACCGGCGCGCGGATCGTGCACGCGTGTGGATTCGACTCGATCCCTTCGGATCTCACTGTCTATGCGCTGTATCTCAGGGCACGTGAAGACGGCTCCGGCGAGCTGGGCAAAACCGACTTTGTGGTCCGCTCCATGTCTGGCGGGCTCTCCGGCGGCACCATCGCCTCGGGGGTGGAGGTGATGCGGACCGTCTCCAGCGATCCCGACGCGCGTCGTCAATTCGCCGACCCCTACACGCTGAGCCCCGACCGCGGGGCGGAACCCGAACTCGGCGCTCAACCCGACCTGCAGTGGCGCCGGGGTCGCCAGATCGCCCCAGAGCTCACCGGCCTGTGGACCGCCGGCTTCACGATGGCGTACACCAATACCCGAATCGTTCGGCGCAGCAACGCATTACAAGAGTGGGCGTATGGCAAGCAGTTCCGTTACAGCGAGCACATGAGTCTGGGGTCTTCGGCGGTGGCACCGGTGGCGTCAGCCGTCGTCAACGGCGTCGGAAACACGATGACCGGGTTGGGCAGCCGCTATTTCCGGCTGCTGCCACGCCGCCTGGTGGAGCGGATCCTGCCCAAATCCGGCACCGGCCCCAGTGAAGCCGCTCGCCAGCGCGGCTTTTACAAAGCGGAGACGTACACCACGACGACCTCGGGCGCCCGTTATGTCGCCACCATCGCCCAGCGCGGCGACCCCGGATACAAAGCGACCTCCGTGCTGTTGGGGGAAAGCGGTCTGGCGCTGGCTTTGGACCGCGACGGGCTTTCGGACCTCCGTGGCGTGCTGACCCCGGCGGCCGCGATGGGCGATGTGCTACTGGCACGGTTGCCGGCCGCGGGAGTCTCGCTGGAAACCGCGCGTCTGATGCCCCGCTGACGATGCCGGCCGCGAAGCAGTTGGCATTTGCTCCGCTCTGCAACGAACTGCTGTCGGACAAGATCGGCTGGGGCTACTGTCGACACAGAACCAAACCATCCCAGTAACGTTAGGTGGACGGGTCATGGCTGGCCTTGAAGATCTTTTGTCTCAGATTCCCACTAGTGACATCGCAAGCAAGATCGGCGTCGACCAAGCCGACGTCGATAAGGCGGTTCAACTGCTGGTGCCGGTGCTGGTCGGCGGATTGCAGGAGAACGCCCAAGACCCCGATCACGCGAGCAAAATCGAGTCCGCGGCCGACAGCCACGCCGCCAGCGGCCTGCTCGACGGCGGCGTCAACGTCGAGCATGTCGACGAACAGGACGGGCAGCAGGCGATCGCGAAGATCTTCGGCGGCAATGACGTCTCCCAAGTCGCCAGTGCGCTGGCCGGCGGCAGCGGAGCCAATAGCGATCTGCTCAAGCAGCTGTTGCCGATCATTGCGCCGATCGTGCTGGCCTACATCGGAAAACAGCTGGGCCAGAAGAGCGCTCCGGCTAAGGAGGAGGCGGCCTCCGGAGGGGCGCTCAACGACGTGCTGGGCAGCATCCTTGGCGGGATGGCCGGCGGCGGCAACAAGTCGCTGGGCAGTGTGTTGGGCAATGCGCTGGGCTCCAAGGCGGGCGACATCCTCGGCGGATTGCTCGGCGGCAAGAAGTAACCAACGCCGCCCGACATGGGCGGTGTTCGTAGCGGACGCCGGGGCTTTCTAGAATTGACGAGTGACCGCCAGCCCTGAACCCGTTGCTGACAAGCGGGCCGAAGCCCTGCCCAAGGCGTGGGATCCGGGCGCGGTCGAAAGCACGATCTACCAGCGATGGCTGGACGCCGGTTACTTCACCGCCGACCCGGCCAGCCCAAAACCCGGGTATTCGATCGTGCTGCCGCCACCCAACGTGACCGGCAGCCTGCACATGGGCCATGCGCTCGAGCACACCATGATGGACGCTCTGAC
Source organism: uncultured Actinomycetota bacterium (assembly GCA_963833915.1). Taxonomy (GTDB): domain Bacteria; phylum Actinomycetota; class Actinomycetes; order Mycobacteriales; family Mycobacteriaceae; genus Mycobacterium. Next base: position 473,496 of record CAWHZO010000010.1, on the reverse strand, counting down.
TCGTCGCAAGCGCATGCAGGGTTATGAGGTGCTGTGGCAGCCGGGCATGGACCACGCGGGTATCGCCACTCAGAGCGTCGTCGAAAAACAGCTCGCGGTCGACGGTAAGTCCAAGGAGGACTTTGGTCGCGCGCTGTTCATCGACAAGGTGTGGGACTGGAAGCGCGAATCGGGCGGTGCCATCGGCGGTCAGATGCGACGGCTGGGCGACGGCGTGGACTGGGGCCGCGAGCGCTTCACCATGGACGATGGTCTGACGCGGGCGGTGCGCACGATCTTCAAGCGGCTCTATGACGCCGGCCTGATCTATCAAGCCGAGCGGCTGGTCAATTGGTCGCCGGTGCTGGAGACGGCGATATCGGATCTCGAGGTCCGCTACGAAGACGTCGAAGGCGAACTGGTGTCGTTCCGTTACGGGTCGCTCGACGAGTCCGAGCCGCACATCGTGGTGGCCACTACTCGGCTGGAGACGATGTTGGGCGACACCGCGATCGCCGTGCATCCCGACGACGAACGCTACCGACGGCTGGTCGGCACCACGCTGCCGCACCCGTTCCTGGACCGGCAGCTCATCGTCGTTGCCGACGATCACGTCGACCCTGAATTCGGTACCGGCGCAGTCAAAGTCACCCCCGCCCACGACCCGAATGACTTCGAGATCGGGCTGCGTCATCAATTGCCCATGCCATCGATCATGGACGCACGTGGCCGCATCACCGACACCGGAACGCAATTCGACGGCAAGGACCGCCTCGACGCCCGAGTCGCGGTGCGCGAAGCCCTGGCAGCGCAGGACAGGATCGTCGAGGAGAAGCGCCCCTACCTGCACAGCGTCGGCCACTCTGAGCGCAGCGGTGAGCCGATCGAACCGCGGCTGTCGCTGCAGTGGTGGGTCCGGGTGGAATCGTTGGCCAAGGCCGCCGGTGACGCGGTCCGCAACGGCGACACCGTGATTCACCCGTCCAGCCTGGAGCCGCGCTGGTTCGCCTGGGTCGACGACATGCACGACTGGTGCATCTCGCGGCAGCTGTGGTGGGGCCACCGCATCCCGATCTGGTACGGGCCCGACGGTCAGCAGGTGTGCGTGGGCCCAGACGAGGCACCGCCCGACGGCTGGGAGCAGGATCCCGACGTCCTGGACACGTGGTTCTCGTCGGCGCTGTGGCCGTTCTCCACCTTAGGCTGGCCCGACCAAACGCTGGAGCTGGAAAAGTTCTATCCGACAAGCGTTCTGGTGACCGGCTACGACATTCTGTTCTTCTGGGTGGCCCGGATGATGATGTTCGGGACCTTTGTCGGCGGAGACGACGCCATCACGCTGGACGGCCGCCGAGGTCCCCAGGTGCCGTTCACCGACGTCTTCCTGCACGGGCTGATCCGTGATGAGTCGGGCCGAAAGATGAGCAAGTCCAAGGGCAACGTCATCGATCCGCTGGACTGGCTCGACGTCTACGGCGCCGACGCTCTGCGGTTCACGTTGGCACGCGGCGCCAGCCCCGGCGGCGATCTCAGTGTCGGCGAGGATCACGTTCGGGCATCGCGCAACTTCGTCACCAAACTGTTCAACGCCACCCGATTCGCACTCCTCAACGGCGCAGCATTGGGCGCGTTGCCGGAGTACGGCGAGCTGACCGACGCCGACCGTTGGATCCTGGGACGGCTGGAAGAGGTTCGCGCCGAAGTTGATTCGGCCTTCGACGGGTATGAGTTCAGCCGGGCATGCGAAGCCCTCTACCACTTCACCTGGGACGAATTCTGCGACTGGTATGTCGAATTGGCCAAGACGCAGGTCGCCGACGGGCTCTTGCACACCACTGCCGTGCTGGCCGCCGTGCTGGACACTCTGCTGCGGTTGCTGCACCCGGTGATCCCGTTCGTCACCGAGGCACTCTGGCAGGCAGTGACCTCTCGGGACTCGCTGGTCGTCGCCGATTGGCCGCAGCCCTCCGGACTCGATGTAAATCCTGTTGCTGCACAACGGATCACCGACATGCAGAAGCTGGTCACCGAAATTCGCCGGTTCCGTAGCGATCAGGGTCTGGCCGACCGGCAGAAAGTGCCGGCGCGGCTATCGGGCATCGACACCGCCGACCTGAGCACCCAGGTCGGCGCCGTCACCTCCCTGGCATGGGTGACCGAGTCTGGGCCGGACTTCAGCCCCTCGGCATCGTTGGAGGTCGGGCTCAAAGGGGGCATCGTGGTCGTCGAACTGGACACCTCGGGCACCATCGACGTGGCCGCCGAGCGTCGCCGCCTGGAGAAAGACCTGGCCGCCGCGCGGAAGGAATTATCGTCTACCACAGCAAAATTGGGTAACGTCGACTTCATGGCCAAGGCGCCGGCCGCCGTCGTGGACAAGCAACGAGAGCGCCAGCGTGTGGCGCGTGAGGAAACCGACCGGATAACGGCCAGGTTGGCCGGGCTGCAGTGACTCTGGAGCCCGACGACTCAGAATCCGCCGACCCGGTTCCTACTCCAGACGAGATCGCGGCTCTGCTGCAGGTCGAGCATTTGCTCGATCAGCGCTGGCCGGAAACCAAGATCGAACCCAGCCTGACTCGCATCTCGGAGCTGATGGACCTACTCGGCTCGCCGCAACGCAGCTACCCGTCGATTCACATCGCCGGAACCAACGGCAAAACCTCGGTGGCACGGATGGTGGACGCACTGCTGACCGCGCTGCAGCGGCGCACCGGACGCACCACCAGCCCGCATCTTCAGTCGGCGGTCGAGCGCATCGCGATCGACGGAAAGCCCATCAGCCCAGCGACATACGTGGCGACCTACACCGAACTCGAGCCGTACGTCCAGATGATCGACGAGAAGTCGCAGGCGGCCGGCGGACCGGCGATGAGCAAGTTCGAGGTCCTCACCGCGATGGCGTTCGCGGCGTTCGCCGATGCGCCCGTCGAGGTAGCGGTCATCGAGGTGGGTCTGGGCGGGCGTTGGGACGCCACCAATGTGATCGACGCGCCAGTCGCGGTGATCACCCCGATCAGCATCGACCACGTCGAATACCTCGGCGAGGACATCGCCGGCATCGCCGGCGAGAAAGCCGGCGTCATCCACCAGGCAGAGGAAGGCGCTCCGGACACCGTGGCGGTCATCGGCCGTCAGGTGCCGGAAGCCATGGAGGTGGTGCTGGCGCAGACCGTGCGTGCCGACGCCGCTGTCGCGCGTGAGGATTCGGAGTTCTCGGTGCTGAGCCGCCAGGTCGCGATCGGCGGCCAGCTGCTGGAGTTGCAGGGCCTCGGCGGGGTGTACACCGAGGTGTTCCTCCCACTGCACGGCGAACACCAGGCCCACAACGCGGCGCTCGCACTCGCGGCGGTCGAGGCGTTCTTCGGCGCCGGCCCGCAGCGTCAGCTGGACATCGATGCCGTTCGAGCCGGATTCGCCGCCGCGACCAGCCCCGGCCGGCTGGAGCGGATGCGCAGTGCGCCCACGGTGTTCGTCGACGCCGCGCACAATCCTGCCGGTGCGGCGGCGCTGGCCCAGACCCTGGCCGAGGAGTTCGACTTCCGGTTCCTGGTCGGCGTGGTCAGCGTGATGAGCGACAAGGACGTCGGTGGCATCCTGCGCGCGCTCGAGCCGGTGCTCGATCGAATCGTGGTCACCCACAACGGATCACCGCGAGCAATGGACGTCGAGTCGCTGGCGCTGACCGCGCAGCAGTGGTTCGGGCCTGACCGGGTGGACACCGCCGAGAACCTGCGCGATGCCATCGACACCGCCACCGCGCTGGTCGATGACGCCGATGGCGAGGCGTTCTCTGGAACGGGCATCGTCATCACCGGTTCGGTGGTCACCGCAGGCGCCGCCCGCACGTTGTTCGGTCGTGATCCCGCGTGAGCGCCGATGACGATGATGCCGGCGCAGCCGGGATCGAGGAGTGGCGCCATGAGCCCGCCGATGGATCTGGACCGCCGCCAGAGGCGCCCAGACCCGACCCTTGGAAAAGCTTTCGTGCTGTCACGGCCGGCACGCTGATCCTGGAGGCGATCGTGGTGCTGCTGGCGCTGCCGGTGGTCAGCGCGACCGGCGGCGGGCTGACCCCGGTGGCTCTGGGATATCTCCTGGGATTGGCGGCGGTCCTGATCGTGCTCGCCGGCCTGCAGGGCCGGCCATGGGCCATCTGGGTGGACCTGGCCCTGCAGCTGATCCCTATCGCGGGCTTCGCCATCTATCCGGGGGTGGGGTTCATCGGCTTGGTGTTCGCCGCGGTCTGGGCGCTGATCGTCTACGTTCGGTCTGAAGTTCTCCGCCGGGAGAGATTTGGCCTGCTCCCGGGCCAAGACGGGCCGCCGGATTGATCGCTGTCCCCGTCGCGCCGAGGTGGTTCGGTACGCTGTGCGCCGTGACGACCGCCGTACTGAGCAGTGATGATGCAGAGCGAAGCGATGAGGAGGAGCGGCGCTGATGCCTGAGCGAACGCTCCTGTTAATCAAGCCCGACGGCGTGGAGCGACGCCTGGTGGGCGAGATCATCAGCCGGATCGAGCGCAAGGGCCTGACCGTTGCGGCGCTGGAATTGCGGATCGTCAGCGACGAACTGGCCCGCCATCACTACGCCGAGCATGACGGCAAGCCGTTTTTCGCCTCGTTGCTGGAGTTCATCACGTCGGGGCCGCTGGTGGCGGCGATCGTGGAGGGCCCGCGGGCGGTCGCAGCGGTGCGGCAACTCGCCGGTGCGACCGATCCGGTTGAGAAGGCCTCGCCCGGCACCATCCGCGGCGATTTCGGCCTCGAAACGCAGTTCAACCTGGTACACGGTTCTGATTCGCCGGAGTCGGCTGAGCGCGAGATCGCGCTCTGGTTCGCCCAGACCTAGCCAGCCGATCACGCTGCCCAGGCAGCTGGTCGGCGTACTGGTCCAAGTCGACACGACGGTATGGGATACTGGTTAGCGGGTGAACGTCGCCGCACCGGCGTCCGACGCCCGAATGAAGACTTCGACAAGCGCGACCACCGCGACCTGCGATGCGGCGCCGACCGTCCAGCCATCATTCAGACCGGCACCGAGTGCGTTCAACTCGAACCGCTCGGGGCAAGACCATCACAAGTCCGGGAGGAAGCGACCCGGACGCATAGCGAGCCCTCGCGTGGCCGCGTCCGAAGGACGCGCCCGGGGGCTAGAGGAGAATACGTGATAGACGGTGGCCCATCCTCAGAGGTTCCCCAAGACTCCTCGCAGCCCGAGGACCTGCCAGATCGGCTAAGGGTCCATTCCCTGGCGCGAGTGCTGGGGACAACCAGTAGGCAGGTGCTCGACGCCCTCACCGAGCTCGACGGGCGGATCCGCAGCGCTCATTCCACCGTGGACCGCGTCGACGCGGTTCGCGTCCGCGACCTGCTGGCCAGCGCGCCCGCGACTGTCGCCGCGCCGGTCGTCGCAACCGAGGCGGGCGCCGCTGTTGAGGCCGACGAACCCGAGTCGCGGCTGCTGCTGGAGACGGCGGTCGAGCGCCCCGAGTACATGCCGCTTTTCGTCGCGCCCCAGCCAGTCAAGAGAAACGTCGGCCAAGACGACACCGACGCCTCCGAAGACACCGACGACTCCGACGACTCCGACGATTCTGGCGACGACGACGACTTCGATGCCGACGACTCCGATGACGAGCAGGCTGACCGTCCGGCCAACCGGCGCCGTCGGCGCGGGCGTCGCGGCCGGGGCCGCGGGCGTGGCGACCAGAACGGAGCCGATAAGGGCGCCGAGGCCGGCGGCGATGGCGGCAAATCGGACGCTACGTCGGCCGACAACACCGACGACGAGGACTCCGACGACGACGCGGACGACTCCGATACCGCCGAGGACGACAACGGCTCCGGCGAAGGCGCCACCAAGCGTCGCCGACGCCGTCGTCGCCGCAAGTCCGGTTCCGGCGATGACAACGACGAGAGCCCGTCGCCGGACGACCCACCGAACACTGTGGTGCACGAGCGGGCACCCCGAGCCAACGACAAGTCCGGCTCCGGCGGCGGGTCCAGCAACGCCGAGATCCAGGGCATCGACGGCTCGACCCGGCTGGAGGCCAAGCGGCAACGCCGACGCGACGGACGCGACGCCGGACGGCGCCGCCCGCCTGTCCTGACCGAAGCCGAATTCCTGGCCCGCCGCGAAGCGGTCGAGCGGGTGATGGTGGTGCGTGACACGGTCCGCACTGATCCGCCGCATCCTGGCAGCCGGTATACCCAGATCGCCGTCCTCGAGGACGGCATCGTTGTGGAGCACTTCGTGACCTCGGCTGCTTCCGCTTCCTTGGTGGGCAATATTTATCTGGGGATCGTGCAGAACGTGCTGCCGTCGATGGAGGCGGCTTTCATCGACATCGGCCGCGGTCGAAACGGCGTGCTCTACGCCGGCGAGGTGAACTGGGAGGCCGCCGGCCTGGGCGGGGCCAACCGAAAGATCGAGCAGGCTCTCAGGCCTGGCGACTACGTGGTGGTGCAGGTCAGCAAGGACCCGGTCGGACACAAGGGCGCGCGGTTGACCACTCAGGTGTCGCTGGCCGGTCGCTATCTGGTGTACGTGCCGGGCGCATCGTCGACCGGTATCAGCCGCAAGCTTCCCGACACCGAACGCCAACGGCTCAAGGAGATTTTGCGCGAAGTCGTGCCGCCGGAGGCCGGGGTGATCATCCGGACCGCCTCTGAAGGAGTCAAAGAAGACGACATCCGCGGTGACGTCAACCGGCTGCAGGAACGGTGGACGCAGATCGCCGAGCGGGCGCAGGAGACCAAGGAGAAAGCGGCCGGCGCCGCGGTAGCGCTCTACGAAGAGCCCGACGTCCTGGTCAAGGTTATTCGCGATCTGTTCAACGAGGACTTCGGTAAGCTGATCGTCTCCGGCGAGGACTCCTGGACCACCATCAATGAGTACGTGAAATCAGTTGCGCCCGAGCTTGTTTCGAAGCTAGATCAGTATGAGGCGGCCGCCGAAGGCGGGCCGGACGTCTTCGCGGTGCACCGCATCGACGAGCAACTGGCCAAGGCCATGGACCGCAAGGTCTGGCTGCCTTCTGGTGGCACGTTGGTGATCGATCGAACCGAGGCGATGACGGTCGTCGACGTCAACACCGGAAAGTTCACCGGGTCCGGTGGCAACCTCGAGCAGACCGTCACCAAGAACAACCTCGAGGCGGCCGAGGAGATCGTGCGCCAGTTGCGGCTGCGCGACATCGGCGGGATTGTCGTCATCGACTTCATCGACATGGTGCTCGAGTCCAACCGTGACCTGGTGTTGCGCCGGCTGACCGAGGCGCTCGCCCGCGATCGCACCCGCCACCAGGTATCCGAAGTGACCTCGCTGGGATTGGTGCAGCTGACTCGAAAGAAACTCGGGACTGGGCTGATCGAGGCCTTCTCCACGACGTGTCCGCACTGCGGCGGCCGGGGCATCATGCTGCACGCTGATCCTGTCGACTCCGCGCCGGCGACCGGGCGCAAGTCGGAGTCCGGCGGCAGGCGCGGCCGGCGCTCCAAGAAGGGCAAGTCCGATGAACCGGCGGTTGCCACGGTGCCCACCCATGCGCCCGGCGAGCACCCGATGTTCAAGGCGATGGCCGCGGCCAATGGTCACCCCGAGGACGAAGACGGCTACTCCGATGAGTCTGCGATCACCGAAGAAGCGGTCGGCGAGCAGGACCGGGACGACGTCGAGACAGAGGGGCAGATCCAGAAGCAGGCCGCGCGTGAGATGGCGGAAGAAGACCTCGAGGACCTCGACGCCGAAGACGACGAGACCGACGACGACGAGACCGACGACGACGAGACCGACGACGACGCCGAGGACGACGACACCGACGAGGTCGACCTCGATGACGACGAGGACCTCGACGACCTCGACGACGAGGACGACGATGAAGACGACGACGATGACGACGCTGTTGATGAAGACCTCGACCTGGACGACGATCTGGACGGCGACCCTGACGACTCCGGTTCGCCCGCGCACACGGCGAGCGAGTCCCATGTCGCCGTTGGCAGCGCGTCTGCCGGGCCACCTCGTCGGCGCCGGGCCGCGGGCCGGCCGGCCGGGCCGCCGATCCATGAGGACTGACTGGCCGGTTTGACCCTTTAGCCGCTGGTCACGTACCCTTGACCAGTTGTCGCCAGGCCTGCTGACCGGGCTTTGGCCGGCACTCCCAGACCAGCGCGCGCACCTTTGGTTGCGCGGCGCCCGCGGGGACCCGAGAGAACCAGATAGACCAGAAGAGAAGGTAGACGTAACCATGGCGACCTACGCAATCGTCAAGACCGGCGGCAAGCAGTACAAAGTTGCCGTCGGGGACGTCGTCAAGGTCGAGAAGCTCGACTCCGAGCCCGGCGCCAACGTGTCGCTGCCGGTTGCGCTGGTCGTCGACGGCGCCACCGTCACCTCCGATGCCACCGCGCTGGCCAAGGTCGCGGTCACCGGTGAAGTGCTCGAGCACATCAAGGGCCCCAAGATTCGTATCCATAAATTCAAGAACAAGACCGGTTACCACAAGCGCCAGGGCCACCGTCAGCGGCTGACCGTTCTCAAGGTCACCGGCATCAAGTGATGAGCCATCAGGCGAAGAACAGACAACACTGAGCGAGGACCACACATGGCACACAAAAAGGGCGCTTCCAGCTCACGCAACGGGCGCGATTCAAACGCCCAGCGTCTGGGCGTCAAGCGGTTCGGCGGTCAAATTGTCAAGGCCGGCGAGATCCTGGTCCGCCAGCGCGGCACGCACTTCCACCCGGGAGTCAATGTTGGCCGCGGGGGCGACGACACGTTGTTCGCCAAGGCGGCCGGCGCCGTCCAATTCGGCGTCAAGCGCGGACGCAAGACGATCAACATCGTCACGGCCGCGCCCACGACCGACTAACCGCGTCGCAGGTGTGAAGCGGCAGTGGCTTCACCCGTGACGAGTAAGAGGAATCCCAATGCCTCGGTTTGTCGACCGCGTCGTCATCCACACACGCGCAGGCTCCGGCGGTAACGGCTGCGCGTCGGTCCATCGCGAGAAATTCAAGCCGCTCGGCGGGCCTGACGGCGGTAACGGCGGCCGCGGCGGCAGCGTCGTGCTGGTCGTCGACCCGCAAGTGCACACCTTGCTCGACTTTCACTTCCATCCGCATATCGACGCCGCGTCGGGCAAGCAGGGCATGGGCGATAACCGGGCCGGCGCCGCCGGCTCCGATCTGGAAATCAAGGTTCCCGACGGCACTGTCGTGCTCGACGAGGACGGCCGCTTGCTCGCCGACCTGGTGGGTCCCGGCACCCGGTTCGAAGCCGCCGCCGGAGGTCGCGGCGGGCTGGGCAATGCGGCGCTGGCGTCGCGGGCCCGCAAGGCGCCCGGGTTCGCGCTGCTCGGCGAGAAGGGCGAATCCCGCGACCTGACCCTGGAACTCAAAACCGTCGCCGACGTCGGCTTGATCGGATTTCCGTCAGCCGGCAAATCCTCACTGGTGTCCACGATCTCGGCGGCCAAGCCGAAGATCGCCGACTACCCGTTCACCACGCTGGCCCCCAACCTGGGCGTGGTGTCGGCGGGGGAGCGGACTTTCACTGTCGCCGACGTGCCGGGCCTGATCCCGGGCGCCTCGCAAGGCCGCGGTCTGGGCTTGGACTTCCTGCGCCATATCGAGCGGTGTGCCGTGCTGGTGCACGTCGTCGACTGCGCCACCGCCGAGCCGGGGCGCGACCCGGTTTCCGACATCGACGCGCTGGAAGCCGAGTTGGCCGCGTACACGCCGACGCTGCAAGGAGATTCCGTCCTGGTAGACCTTGTCGAGCGGCCGCGCGCTGTGGTGCTCAACAAGATCGACGTGCCGGAGGCCCGCGAGCTGGCCGAGTTCGTTCGCGACGAGATCGCCGAGCGCGGATGGCCGGTGTTCATGGTGTCAGCGGTTGCCCGAGAGGGATTGCAGCCGTTGATTTTTAGGCTCGCTGACCTGGTCTCGGAATATCACGCCGCGCAGCCGGCGCTGGTGCCCCGCCGGCCGGTGATCCGCCCGGTTCCCGTCGACGAGTCCGGTTTCACCGTGCAATCCGACGGGGAGGGCGGGTTCGTGGTCCGCGGCCGGCGGCCGGAACGCTGGATCGCCCAGACCGCCTTCGACAACGACGAGGCGGTCGGCTATCTCGGTGACCGGCTGGCCCGTCTGGGCGTCGAGGACGAACTGGTGCGACTGGGCGCCCGGCCGGGCTGCGCGGTCACCATCGGCGATGTCACGTTCGACTGGGAGCCACAGACACCGTCCGGTCTGGACACCGTGATGTCGAGACGCGGCACGGACTTGCGTCTGGAAAACACGGACCGTGTCGGTGCCGCCGAACGTAAAGTGGCCCGGCGGCAACGCCGCGAACACGGCGACGGGTCGTGACCCGCGCCGGCGACGATGCGGAGCGCAGCGATGAGGAGAAGCGGCGCTGATGACAACGACAGCGCGCGAGGCCATTCGCACGGCGCGAAGCGTCGTGGTCAAGGTCGGCACCACCGCATTGACCACCCCGACCGGCATGTTCGATGCCAGCCGGCTGGCCGGGCTTGTCGATGCCATCGAGGCGCGGATGAAAGCGGGCTCCGACGTTGTCATTGTGTCCTCCGGCGCCATTGCTGCCGGCATCGAGCCGTTGGGGCTGACCAAGCGGCCCGCAGACCTGGCCACCAAGCAGGCCGCGGCCAGCGTCGGGCAGGTCGCGCTGGTCAACGCCTGGAGCACCGCATTCGCCCGCTACCAGCGCAGCGTCGGGCAGGTCTTGCTGACCGCGCATGACATTTCGCTGCGGGTGCAGCACACCAACGCCCAGCGCACTCTGGACCGGCTGCGTGCGCTGCATGCGGTGGCGATCGTCAACGAGAACGACACGGTGGCCACCAACGAAATCCGGTTCGGCGATAACGATCGGCTCTCGGCGTTGGTGGCACACCTGGTCGGCGCCGACGCGTTGGTGCTGCTAAGTGACATCGACGGCCTCTACGACTCCGATCCGCGCAAATCCGGCGGTGCTGGTTTCATTGCGGAAGTGTCCGGGCCGGCCGATCTCGACGGCGTGGTCGCGGGACAGGGCAGCAGCCTGGGCACCGGTGGGATGGCGTCCAAGGTGTCGTCGGCGCTGTTGGCCGCCGACGCCGGTGTTCCGGTGCTGCTGGCGGCCGCGGCGAATGCCGCGACGGCGCTGGCGGATGCGTCGGTGGGCACGGTGTTCGCCGCGCGGCCCAACCGGATGTCGGCACGTCGGTTTTGGGTGCGCTACGCCGCGGAATCGGTCGGCTCGCTGACCCTGGACGACGGCGCGGTGCGTGCCGTGCTGAGCCAACGCCGTTCGCTGCTGGCCGCGGGAATCACCGCGCTGGCCGGGCGTTTTCACGGCGGCGACGTTGTCGACCTGAACGGACCGGATGCGGCCCTGGTGGCTCGCGGAGTGGTCGCCTATGACGCCGCCGAGCTGGCCACCATGATGGGCCGGTCGACCTCAGAGTTGCCCGCCGAGCTGCGTAGGCCCGCCGTGCACGCCGATGACCTGGTCGCCGTCTAGCTTCTCGCGATCGGCATGAGATACAGAGCGCCCCAAACAATCTCGGTCAAGGCGGTAGCGAGCTCGGCATCGTATGCGGGCGGCTTGTTCGGAAGGTTCTGTTGACAGGACCGCTCGACCATCCAGGTGAGCGCACTGGCCGTGGTCGCCGGCGGCAGCTCCCGGCGAATTGAGCCATCGGTCTGGCCCTCTTCGATGACGCGGGTCAGTCGCCCGGTGATAGCGGTCAGCAGATTGCGGTAAGTCGCTCCCACCAAGGAGTCATAGCCGGCCATCTCGTTCAGCGCCACGAGTACCGGTTGGTGTCGACGGTAGGTGGCGATGATGCTGGCCATCCCGGCGCGGACGTCGTCGGGATCGTGTCGCCACGCCACGCTCCACCAGCGCTCGGCGCTGTCGGCGAGATCGGCAAACACCTGGCCGGCCAAGCGGCGCAGCAAGTGGCCCTTGTCCTCGAAGTAGACGTAGAAGCTGGCTCGCGACATTCCGGCCTCGGTGGACAGCCGGTCCACGCTGAGTTCGGTGAAGCTCGCGCCGTGCCGCATCAGGCGTTCGGTGGCGTCGAGCAACCGGCGTTCGATCTCCTCACGTCGCTCCTGCCGCTTGGCTTGCGGCTTGCGGGTGACTGACGGCATGGCTCCTCCTATCCCCCGCTGGTCAGAGCGTAAACGCAAGTATGACACCTTGACTAGACACTATGTCTAGATTTATGGTCGTCAATGTTCGGATTTGTGACCGGCGTCATAGCCGATGGAGGATCCACCATGACAGCGACGACCGCTACCCCCCGTGCGTACGACCCCATCGATCTGTCCTCGCGCGCGTTCTGGTCGACCAGCGCCGAGGAGCGGGAACGCTCGTTCGCCGAGCTGCGAGCCGAACGCCCGGTGAGCTGGCATCCACCTGTCGAAGACGCCGTGATGAACGACCCTGACGACCCTGGCTATTGGGCGATCACCCGACGCAACGACATCGCTGACGTCAGCCGCAACAACGAGGTGTTCCTGTCCGGGAAGGGGGTTATGTTCGAGAACTTTCCCGTGGAGCTGCTCGAAGCGTCGCAGTCCTTCCTGGCGATGGACCCGCCGCGGCAAGCCTTCCTTCGCAAACTCGCCAGCGCCGCGTTCACCCCACGGCAGGTGAGGCGCATCGAGGATTCGATCAAGACAAACGCCAAAACCATCGTCGAAGAGCTCAAAGCCGCCGGCAGCGGTGCCGATTTTGTCGACTACTGCGCCAAGGAGCTGCCCATTCGCACGCTGTCGGACATGGTGGGCATCCCTGAGTCGGAGCGGCAACGCCTGGCGCACGCCGCCGATGCCATGGTCTCGTCGGGCGACCCGGAGTACCTCAATGGTCGCCACCCGCTGGAGGTGTTGTTCGAGGCGCAGACGTATGTGCATCAGGTGGCCGGGATGCTAGCCGCAGAGCGCCGGGAGCATCCCGGCGACGACTTGTTCAGCAGCCTGGTGAACGCCGAGGTGGACGGTGACCGGCTGACCGACTCCGACATCGCCGCGTTCTTTGTGCTACTCACCGTGGCCGGCAACGACACCACCCGCCAGACGATCAGCCACGGCCTGAAGGCACTCACTGACTTTCCCGATCAGCGCGCCTGGCTGCTGGAGGATTTCGGCAATCGCATCGGCGGTGCGGTCGAGGAGTTCATTCGTTGGGCCACGCCAGTGATGACCTTTCGCCGCACGGCCGCAAAGGATTTCGAGCTCAACGGTCAAACCATCTGTGCCGGTGAGAAGGTGGTGATGTTCTATTCATCCGGCAACTGGGACACCGAGGCTTTCGAGCATCCGGAGCGCTTGGATCTGGGCCGAAGTCCCAACCCGCATCTCGGCTTCGGCGGCGGCGGGGTGCACTTCTGCCTGGGCGCCCATGTGGGCAGAGCGCAACTGCGGGCGATCTTCGGCGAGTTGCTGCATCAGCTGCCGGACATCCAGGCGGGCGAACCGGTATACGTACCCGGCAACTTCATCCACGGGATTCGCAGCATGTCCTGCACCTTCTAGCGCCCGGCTAGCGAACCGAGGCGGCGGACAGTTCCTCGGCCAACAACGTCAGCAACTCCGAACAACCGCCCTCGACCTTGACGGTGGCCAGGTCGTCGCCGCGGGTGGGCCCGCGGTTGACGATCGCGACCGGAATGCCCAGTGCCGCGGCATGACGCGCGAACCTATAGCCGGAGAACACCGTCAACGACGAACCGGCGACCAGCAGCGCGTCAGCATCTTCGACCAGCGAAAATGATTGTTGGACAATATCTTTGGGAACGCTCTCACCGAAATACACGATGTCGGGTTTGATCATGCCGCCGCACGCTCCGCAGTCGAGGTAGCGAAACGACGCGGTATCCGAGACGACCGCATCAGCGTCCGGGGCCACCGCCAGCCCGCCGATAGCCTCGACATGTTCGATGAAACCTGGGTTCAGCGCGTCGAGTTGCTCGGCCAGCGCCGCGCGGCTCATGGACTTGCCGCAGCTCAGGCAGACCACCCGCGCATAGGTGCCGTGCAAGTTGATGACGTTCCGGCTGCCGGCCTTGGTGTGCAAGAGGTCGACGTTTTGGGTGATCACGCCGTTGACCGCACCGTGGTACTCGAGGGCGGCTACCGCACGGTGGCCGGCGTTGGGCCGGGTTTCGTCCATGTGCCGCCAACCGACGTGGTTGCGCGCCCAGTACCGCTGCCGGAACACCGAGTCGGAGGTGAACTGGCGAATAGTCATGGGATTGCTCGGCGGCGAGTCGGGCCCGCGATAGTCAGGAATACCGGAGTCGGTGGAAATCCCCGCGCCGGTCAACACCGCGACACGGCGACCGGTCAGTAAGGCGACCAGCTCAGGAGATTCCGCGAATACAACCCTCACCTATTCGAGGGTACGGATCTGGCTGACCGCCGACACGCCTGCGCCTGGTGGTGACACCCGATGATCGGGTATTAGCACCGGCCGAGCGACAATAGAAGGGCCATGGACTTCTACAACAGCTACAGCCAGGGCTTTGTCCGGGTCGCCGCATGCACGCAGCACACTACGATCGGCGATCCGGCATCCAACGCTGAGTCGGTACTGGGGTTGGCGCGCGAGTGCGACGAGGACGGGGTTGCCCTGGCCGTCTTCCCGGAGCTGACCCTGTCGGGGTACTCCATCGAAGACATCCTGCTGCAGGATTCGTTGCTCGACTCCGTCGAAGCCGCACTGCTCGACATCGTCACCGCATCCAGCGGCCTGCTGCCGGTGCTCGTGGTCGGCGCGCCGCTGCGCTACCGACACCGCATCTACAACACCGCGGTCGTCATTCACCGCGGGGCCGTGCTTGGGGTGGTGCCCAAGTCGTACCTGCCGACCTACCGCGAGTTCTACGAGCAGCGTCAAATCGCACCCGGAGACGACGAGCGCGGCACCATCCGGATCGCCGGGATGGAAGCGCCGTTCGGCCCGGACCTTTTGTTCGCGGCGTCCGACCTGCCTGGCTTCGTGCTGCACGTCGAGATCTGCGAGGACATGTTCGTGCCGATTCCGCCCAGCGCGCAAGCCGCGTTGGCCGGAGCGACGTTGCTGGCCAACCTGTCCGGCAGCCCGATCACGATCGGTCGCGCCGAGGATCGCAAGCTGCTCGCCCGCTCGGCGTCCTCGCGTTGTTTGGCTGCCTACGTCTACGCCGCCGCGGGGGAGGGTGAGTCGACGACCGACCTGGCCTGGGACGGCCAGACCATGATTTGGGAGAACGGCACGTTGCTCGCCGAATCCGAACGTTTTCCCAAAGGAGAGCGACGATCGGTGGCCGACGTCGACACTGAGTTGCTTCGCGCAGAACGGTTGCGAATGGGAACGTTCGACGACAACCGTCGCCATCACCGGACGTTGACGGAGTCGTTCCGGCGCATCGATTTTCGGCTCGACCCACCGGTGGGTGACATCGGCCTGCGGCGCAAGGTCGAGCGGTTCCCGTTTGTACCGGCCGACGCCAACCGGCTGCAGCAGGACTGCTATGAGGCCTACAACATTC
Organism: uncultured Actinomycetota bacterium; assembly: GCA_963833915.1. Classification (GTDB taxonomy): domain Bacteria; phylum Actinomycetota; class Actinomycetes; order Mycobacteriales; family Mycobacteriaceae; genus Mycobacterium. The sequence goes on along the minus strand of CAWHZO010000010.1, from coordinate 457,964 downwards.
AGGTTGCCGGGCTCGAACAGCGGCTGCGGGCGTTGCACTACCCGAAGGTCGTGATCGGGGTTTCGGGTGGGCTGGATTCGACGCATGCGTTGATCGTCGCCGCGCGCGCAATGGACCGAGAAGAACGGCCGCGCAGCGACATTTTGGCGTTTACGCTGCCGGGCTTCGCGACGGGTGACCGCACCAAACGTAATGCGATCGAGCTTTGCCGCGCGCTCGGTGTCACGTTTGCCGAAATCGACATCACCGAAACCGCGAAATTGATGCTCAAAGAGATAGACCATCCGTTCGGCCGTGGCGAGAAGGTCTACGACGTCACCTTCGAGAACGTCCAGGCCGGCTTGCGCACCGACTATCTTTTCCGGTTGGCCAACCAGCGCGGGGGCATTGTGCTGGGCACCGGCGACCTGTCGGAGCTGGGGCTAGGCTGGTCGACATACGGTGTCGGCGACCAGATGGCGCACTACAACGTCAATGCCGGGGTGCCCAAGACGCTGATCCAGCACCTGATCCGCTGGGTCATCTCCACTGGAGAGTTCGAGTCGCAGGTGAGTGAGGTGCTGCAATCGGTGCTTGACACCGAGATCACTCCGGAACTCGTGCCGAGTGGCGAGGAAGAAGAGCTGCAGAGCAGCGAAGCAAAGGTCGGACCCTTTGCCCTACAGGATTTTTCACTCTTCCATGTGCTGCGCTACGGGTATCGGCCGTCCAAGATCGCCTTCCTGGCCTGGCATGCGTGGAGCGATCCAGAGGGTGGCAAGTGGCCGCCGGGATTCCCCGAAAACAAACGACCGTCGTATTCGCTCAAGGAGATTCGGCACTGGCTGCAGGTCTTCGTGCAGCGGTTCTACTCGTTCAGCCAGTTCAAGCGCTCGGCAATGCCCAACGGGCCCAAGGTGTCGCATGGCGGTTCACTGTCGCCGCGCGGGGACTGGCGCGCCCCGTCGGACATGTCGGCGCGGGCCTGGCTCGACGAGATCGAACGCGAGGTTCCCGAGGAGTAGAGCTTGTCTTCAAGTCGCTGGTGGTTCCGGACAATCCGAACCGAAGGGTACGTGGTGCTTACTATTACGACGCGCGGTGATCGAGCAGATGGGCCACCACCTGACCATGCTTGCCTATGACATGAACGGCCAAACGCTGAGCTAAGGTCACCATGCGTCGCTGCCGCTGCGCAACGAATCCTGGTGATCTGGGTGTACAACTGCCCGTGATGAACTGCCGGACCAGGGCAGTGGACTCGTCACGGGGCTACATTGCTCGAAGCAGCGCCGTTCTGCCCTTCACTCGAAGTCTGTGGATCGTGGAGTCGCGCAACTGCTCGATGCGGGCAGCCATCTTCTGGCCCAGCGCGTCGAGTTCGGCGTCGCTGATCTGCACCGGAGGAGGAGCGGGAATCAGGTCGCGTTCTTCTTCGTCGGCGTGCGCCTCCAAGACGGTCTTGAAGGAGTTCCATTCGTCCTCGTACCCGGCTGCACTCTGCGGGGTACGCAGCAGCGCCGCGAGCTGGTCGGTCACCTGGCGGTGCTCGGCATGTGCGACAGCGATCAAATTGCTGGCCGCCGCCAGGGCCGGGTAGTAAAGGTCGTCCTCTATGCGAAAGTGAATGTCGAGTTCGACCAGCATCTCATCGAGATGGGTCTGCCGTTCGGCCGTGCCCACCGGTGTCTCACTGACCTTCCGGCCCAGCCCCTTGAGAACCTTGTGGTGTTCTTTCAGCACGTCGTAGGCGTTCACTTGGCCACTCTCTTCCGCGCGCCGCGCCGATGCTGCCCGTCGCCGCGCACTTCGATCATCCCGTCAACCACTCGGGCCTGATAGCACGGCAGCGGAGCCGGTGCCGGGCCGCGTAACACCTCGCCTGACTCAACCGCGAACCGTGAGCCGTGCCATGGGCATACGATCCGGCCGCGATCGATCCAGCCGTCGGCCATCGGCGCCGCAAGGTGCGGGCAGAACTCGCCGACCGCAGCCAGCTGCCCGTTTGCGGTCCGGCACAGCACCAATCCCACCCCGTCGACCTCGACCCGCTGCGGCTTTCCGTTATGCAACGACCCGTTATGCAACGACGCCATGGGCAGCACCGGCGTCCACTCTCGGGTGCGCAGCCGCTGACCGGATTGGTTAATTCCGATACCCGACTCGAACACCAGCGCACCTCCCAGATAGCTGGCGCCGGCGGTTATGCCGTAACCGAGCGCACTGATCGCGATCCCCCGAAGGTGCCGGCCGCGGCGGCGGTGCCACCATGACCTGGCGTACAGTCCCGTGGCGATCGCGTTCAACGCACCATGCAATAGCCCGATGCGGCGGTCCTGCTCGTGAGTGTGCTGCCAATCGGTCACGCCGGTGGCCGCGGAGCCGAGGTTTGCCAGGATTCCCAGCCCGAGGGCACGTGAGGCAAACCGTGATGCGTCGAGAAGTTCTGATGCGGGCCTGCCAGGCAACAGGCTGAGGGCATCCAGCGCCACCGTCGTCCCGATCGCTCCGGTTGTCAGCGACGCCAACGGCGGATGCGTCGGATGGCCAAGCCAGACGCCGCTCAATGCGTTGGTGACACGATCGCGCGCACCGCCTAACGCGTTGTACGCAAAGCTGAGCAGGTGCTCGAACCGGTAGCTCGGCCGATCCAGCCACTCCTGACGCCCGATAGCGGACAACACCCGCGTCCCGAACTTCCCCCGGAAGTGACCTTCGACGGGCCGCGACGGCTCAACCACGCATCAGCCCTTTCCTGAGAATGCCGAGAACTATGCCGATAGGAACGGAATACCTCGCCTCGCCCCAGCACACTACACGCAATCATTGCGATAGGGCAATCAATGACCGGCGGGAGCCCTCCCTGTTCGGCCTGGCGTGGTGGACACGCCGACCGGCCCAGGGTCCTGGATTGCTGGCGTGAGCCCGCGCCCACCGACGTAGTTGCCGCGTGCGGGGATGGCGGTCTGGATGGCTGGGCACCCGGTTATTGCCGGCGCACTTGTCCTTGCGTATCCGCAAAGGTTGCGAGTATTAAGGTGATTATGTCCAGAGTCAGTGGTGTGCCGGCTGGGCAGTTTGAGCACGCCTTCGATCCCATCGAAAGCTGGGTGGGTGCGGCCGTTACGTCAGTCTTTTCACCGTTTTCGCATCAGCGCAGCGGGGTTGTGCATCGCACAGTGCCTCAACGAGTCGGGGGCCAGACCAGTGTGAGCAGCTCGTCGCGCGGCTCGCCGGCCGCTGCGGCGAATGCGCTCAAATCTTCGGCAAGCCGCTCGCGTTGGGGCGCAGGCATCTTGCGCAGCGCCCGCGCGATTGCGGCGCGCCGATGCCTGATCACTTTGTCGACGAGCTGGCGTCCCGCGTCGGTGAGGGTCAGCGTCACGTTGCGGCGGTCGGTGGGTGAATCGCGGCGGTCGAGCAGTCCGGCCTTACTCAGCCGATCGCAGGCCCGGCTGGCGTTTGACGGATTGACCTCTAGCGCGGCGGCCACCGCGGCCAGGTTCATTGGGCCCCTGGTGTGCAGCATTACCAGAACCCGCAGCTGCGGCACCGTCACCACGTCGTCTACCTCTGCGATCGACGCCGCCGCAACACCGACCAGGGCACGCAACGCGTACAGCACCGCTTCAACCTGGCTGGCGGACGGGCGATCTGCAGCGACCCGGCGCCGTCGCGGCGCACCCATGGCTTGCATCGTGCCCATACTACTTGCGCTGTCGCAACAGTTGCGAAATCCAAGCCGCGGCGTGGCTTGCGCCGCCACGCCCAGGGGTGCGTAGCGGTGGTGGCTCGTGTCATGGAGATGTGGCGCCGTAGTCGGTTGTACCGAATGCTGCGTCTTGGCGGCTACGTCGCCTTCGACCTGCCCCGGACGGTGACCGCGCTCGGGGACCTGCTGCTGTTGGGCATCGTTGCGACCCATGTCTACATCTTGTCAAAGGAGACGGCGCTGCCGCGCTACTTCGTGATTTACGCGGCGGTCCTGATCGCAGGCTGCCTGTTGGCAGCCGGTGCTACCTGGCTTAGCCTGAATCCGCTTGTGCCACGGTTGGCTTGGCTTCTGGGTAGCATGGTATCGCTGATATTTCTCGGTGTGTACTTGGCGAGCCGGATGGCGAGCCTACCTGGGCTGGCGGCGGTGACTGGCCGCTGGGATTTCGCGCCCGGCACATTTGCGCTTGCGTTCGCGGCGGGCTTCATTGGGGTGCACATGTCGGTGTTGCTGGGCATCAATGTGGCCTACCCACAACGGCAGAACTGGACCGACTGAATAGGAGAGCTCAGGCATGACGACGCTCGACTACCCGGTCTGGCTGCGTATCGACCACTGGCTCAATGTGCTGTTCCTGACATTGCTGCTGCGCAGTGGTATCGAGATCCTCTCAACCCACCCCAAGTTGTACTGGCATGACGACAGCACGCCCGGCAGCGAGTGGGCACGGTTCACCCGCAAGGTCATGCCGCGTAACAAGTTGTACGACACCCTTGACGAAGAAGAGGACTATCACCCGCTGATTTCCTTGCCCGGCCACGCACAATTGGGCATCGGCAGGCATTGGCACTTTTTCGCGGTGATCGGTTGGATTCTGGTGGGTCTGTCCTATTACATTCTGCTTTTCGCGACGGGCCAATGGCACCGGTACTGGCCGTACTCGTGGTCAATCTTTACCGAGGCGTGGAACGACATCGTCACCTACATGACGTTCAATTTGCCGCCGCTGCTGCCGGGCGAGCCTCTGGACGCCATGCAGAAGCTGGCGTACGCGGGTGTCGTTTTTGTTCTCGCGCCGTTTCAGATTCTCACTGGAGCGGCCCAGTCCCCGGCGGTCGAGGCACGCTTCCCGTGGTATGTGAGGTTGTGGGGCGGACGGCAGTGGGCGCGCAGCCTGCACTTCATCGGTCTGGTCGCGTTCCTGATCTTCATCGTGATCCATTTGTCGATGGTCTTTTTCTGGGGCTGGGGCCAGCTGACCGCCTCGATGATCTTCGGCTCCGTCCGCAATACCAACTGGGCCACAGCCCTGTCGCTGGTGATCATCGGGTCCATTGTCGCCGTCCATGTGGTGGCGACGGTGTGGAGCCTGCGCCGACCTTTTCAGGTTCGCCGAGTACTCGAGGCGGTAATCAGCCCCGTTCGGCTGGCGCTATTGCGTCCATTGAATTCACGACAGAACTATCCGGCACGGAAGATTTCCAAGGAGCACCGCGTCAACGGCAAACCTCCGACAGCCACCGCATACAAGGTCATGGCGGTGCACAACTTCGTCGACTGGCGACTTCGGGTCGGGGGACTCGTCGAAAACCCGGTGACATTAGACCTTTCCGCGCTGCGTTTGCTGGCCGGCCGCGAATCGCAGCGGACGATGCACAACTGTGTTCAGGGTTGGACGAGCGTGGGCGAATGGACCGGGCTCCCATTGGCCCGACTCGCCCACCTGGTGGGGCCGTTGCCGCAGGCGAAATACATCTGCTTTCTCACCATGCAGGACAACAGCACCGACGAGCCCGCCTCGCATGGCGGGGGTCAGTTCTACGAGGTGATGGATCTCGAGCTCGCCTACAAGCCGCAGACCCTGCTGGCCTACGAGATGAACGGCAAGCCGCTGCCGATCAAGCACGGCGCGCCGTTGCGGTTGCGGGTGGAGACCCAGGTCGGGTTCAAGATGGCCAAGTGGATCAATCAGATCGAGTTCATCGACGACTACCGCGGAATCGGCTATGGGGCAGGCGGCTGGCGCGAGGACAACGTCTACTACGCCAAAGACGTGGAGATCTGAGATGACCCGCGCCGGCGACGATGCAGAGCGCAGCGATGAGGAGGAGCGGCGCGTATGACCCGCGCCGGCGACGATGCAGAGCGCAGCGATGAGGAGGAGCGGCGCGTATGACCCGCGCCGGCGACGATGCAGAGCGCAGCGATGAGGAGGAGCGGCGCGTATGACCCGCGCCGGCGACGATGCAGAGCGCAGCGATGAGGAGGAGCGGCGCGTATGACCGACGACCCGATGGTGCGGCCCGAGCTGATCAGTCTGGAACCCGCTGCCCGTCAACGGGTTTTGCAGCAGGTCACCGCCAAAGGCGGGCATTGCGAAAGCTGCGGGGCGACGGACTTCGACGTCGGTCATGCCCTTTACCTTGGGTTCTTGTTCCTCGACGAGGACGACGACGCCTACCTGGTGGCGTTGACGTGCCGCAATCCCAACTGCGCGCAGCCCCGCACCGCAATCAAGCTGCGCGACAAGGACTTTCTCGATCAGACCGAGTCCTCTATTTCAGGCCAAGGTGCTTGCGCAGCAAGTTAGCGCGTCGAGGTGTGCGGCGGCTCGGCGTGTCGTCAAACACCGGGCGGGCGAATGCGAACCTGTCAATCAGGTCGGAGACCGCCCGTAATTCGTCGCACAATAACTGAAATCGGCGTTGGTCTGCCTCGTCGAGCGGCCCAAGCGAGCTGTAGTGCACTAGCCGTGGCAGCCGCCCGGCAAGGGCGGTGCCCCATCTGATGCTGAGATCATAGATCTCGTCGTCGTCGACGTCGTCCTTGTGTCCGAGTTCCTTGAGCGCTGTGATCTGTTCGGTGAGCAACTCGATGTCGTCGTCGATGCCGACCGCCGCACGGTTGTCCTGCTGTGCCGCGCTCATCGGGTCCTCCATCTGTCTGTCATATGTCTTCACAGGTGTGGCTTGGCAACACTGACCACGTACGGTGTCCCCGCCAACGTGAGAAACACGCGGTGCGGCCCGATGGCCATACCCGAGAGCGGCGCCGACCTGACTGGACCGGCAGGGAGGTCCGCTCGGTAATTGGTCACCCGGATCACCGGAATGGTTTGGTGGGGAAAGCCGGTAAAGCTGGCCGTCTCCAAGACCACCATTTCCCGGTCGGTGGCGGCATAGATCCGGGTGTCGTCGGTACCCAGATAACGGATGGCCGACGGCAGTCGGGCGCTGGCCAGCACTTGCAAGCCCTCCCCGCCTTGCCGCGAATCGACCGCATAAAGCACATCGTCGTCGCGGCTCGCCACATAGCTGCGCGTCACCTGGGCTCCGTCACCTGCTGCGACCGCGACAGCCATGGGCAGCGAACCGCGTTCCTCGGGCGGAGATGAAGGCCCTTTGAAATAGCGGATCCCGGACGGTCCGTAGAGGTGATAGTCGATCTCGCGTCCGCGGTTGGCGCCCTCGATGGTATTGGCGGGATCTCCGGTGATTGGGGCCGTTGGCAATTTCCGGAAGCCGTACTGATCTACCGGAGTCACCGACAATCCGTCCGCGGACAGCGCGAGCAACACCCGCATGCCGGCGTTTTCCGAGAGGTACGCCGGAGTGGGACCGGCGTCGAAGGCATCCACCTGGCGCAGGGTGGCGAGGTCGACGACGGCGACCTTGCCACGTTCGGGCTGCGGCACGAAAACCTGGCGGTCGTCCTTTTGGCTGATTTGGAGGTTACGTCCTGTGGCCATCGGCGCGGACAGCCGTGTCTTCGCGTTCGCGAGGCTGAGGGGATCGGTAATTTCCGCCAGTCGGTGATCGTCGGTGAGCGCAACGAGGGCGTGCGTGCGATACGACCACACCGGGTCGTGCAATACCGCGCCGACAGATCTCGACGTGACCTCGGGCCCGGTCTCCAGCGACGCGCCCGGCGCCGAACAGCCGGTCACCGCAAGGACTCCGACGGCCCCTGCTACGCACCAGCACCGCAGCGGCCACCCCAGTCGGCCCATCACAGCGGCCACGACCTGGCACCTGTCCTCTCGCCATTGTCTGGACTGATCGATGCAGTACCCGGGAAAGTGCTCGGCTACACCTTTACGGCGCGCGACTGGCGCGACGGATGCCGGGTGTCGCAGGCGTTGCCCACGCCGAAACCAAGGGCCGCTCATCACTGCTCGTGAAAGCGAGCGAGGCAGATTCTTTTCAGGTGCCTGTCGACGCCGTTGCCGTAGTCACTGATACCGGTGTGTTGTACGACTCGGTTGTCCCACATGGCGACGGCGCCTGTGCTCCAACGGAATCGGACGTGGTATTCAGGTCGCAGGTACTCGTGCCTGAGTTCTTTGACGAGCGCGTCGCTGTTGGACCGGTCCATACCTAAGATGACGGGGTCGACCCACGGCGCGAGGTTGATGTACAGATACCGCTCGCCGGTGTCGGGATGGGCGCCCACCAAAGGGTGCGCCACGATCGGGCGACCGGCTTTGGCAGCTGTATGGGTCACGTACTTGCGTTCCAGTCGGTCCTTGAGGTCGCGGGGTAATCCGTCGTACGAGGCGACACCGCTGGCCCATACGGTGTCACCTCCCGTGGGCGGGATCTCAACCGCGCGCAACAGCGTGGCGACGGGTGGCTCGGTTAGGCCGCTCGCGTCAATGTGCCAACCGACGGTGCTTCCGTGCACGTCGTGGACCTCGGGATGCTCTGGGTCGGCAGGCACCACACTGTGGAAGGTCAAGGTCGGGCCGAATGCTTCGGCGAACGCGATGTGCTGCTGCGTGCTGAGATGTTGGTCGCGAAAGAACAGGACTCGATGCCGGAGGAGTAGCCGGTACAGCTCGGCCCGGAGGTCCCGTGTCAACGGTGTTCGCAAGTCGACGCCGCTGACCTGGGCACCGATCACTGGTGTTGACGGGGTGACCGTCAGCCCGAGAAGTGAACATGCGCCGGAGGCGCCGCGAGCTACGTCCATTGGACCGCCATTTACTCGCCTGATCCGCTCAAGATGCCGGCTCCAATCAATCACGATGTTATGGATGTGTGTGGATGATTCAGCGGTCCTGTCCGCCTTCCCCGTTGTCGGGTTCGCCGCTGTCGAAGCTCCAGCTGCGTGGCACCATCGGAACGGTCGGCCCGCTGCCGAACGAATCACCGGCCAGTGTCGTCAACCCCGCGGGCTCGCCGGCGGCGACACTTGCGGCGGTGCCGGCGAAACCCAAAACTCCGGCGCCCTGATCCGACGCCGTCGCCGCAGCGGCCCGCTCGTGGCCGTTCGCCGCAGCTTCGGGCTCTGGCTCCGGGTCCATGTATTCATAACCGCGGCCTAGCATCTTTGACTTCGCTCGCCGGCGCCGCCGCGCCTGGGCCTGATCCCGCGTGGTGGCCGCAGCCGCCGCGGCTGGGGCCGAGGCGGTATCGGATGTCGACTCGCGAGTTTTGTCATGGGCGCTCACCCGGGAACTCATGCCCAGGCCACCCACAAGGTAGGGAAAACCTCCCGAGCCCGCGGGCGGCGGTGGCGGTGGGGCGTCGGCCGCGGGGGCCGCCGCGGGCGCGGACGCGGACACGGGAGTCGAGGCCGGGGCCGCCGGGGCCGAACCTGGAGTCATGGCGGGGGCGGTCGCGACGGCCGGCATGGGGGCGGCCGCGACCGGGATCGGCCCCGCCGCCGGCATCCCTTCGACACCCGTGGGCAGCGCGGCCAGACCGGCCAGACCCGCCAATCCGGCCGTCGCTCCCAGGCCGGTGACCGCACCCAAGTTGGCGATCACCACGCCGAGCCCGACCACCAACAACGCCGGAAAGTTTGTCAGGAATTTAATAATATAAAACAAGTCGTAGATTCGGCCGATGATGAAATCTACCACGAAGAGCAGCGTCGCGCCGCTAAGTATCTGAGAGGGATTCGCCGCTAACGTAGAAAACTCATTCTCCAAACCCGTAGAAACCCTACTAACTGTAAACTGAAAAAACGACGTTACGTCGGACAGGCTTGTTGGATTTGTGTTGGGCGCCAGCGAAAGGGAGTAATTTATTTCAAACTCGACGTCTGCTAAAAACTGGGCGGCTGTTGTTGGGTTTGCGTATGGCGGAGAGGTCGACGAGGTCGACGCGGCCTGCGCCTTGACTATCTGGGGCGCCGGTGTGGTTTGCGGCGCTGCAGCCACCGCCGCGGTCGAAACCGCCTGATACGCACTCATCGTGGTGGCAGCCTGAACCCACATCCGCGCATAGTCGGCTTCGTTCAGCGCGATCGGAATCGTGTTGATGCCGAAGAGATTCGTCGCCAGCAGCGCCGCGTGGATGGCGTGGTTGGCGGCCAACTCAGGCACTGTCGGCATCGCGGCCAGCGCGGTGGTGTAGGCCGTCGCCGCGGTCTCTTGCTGGGCGGCCATCGCGGTGCTATCCGCACTGGCCTGCATCAACCACGTCACATACGGCACATTCGCCGCCACGTACCGCTCAGCAGAGGGGCCTTGCCATACCGCGGCTTGCACTGCGCCCAGCAATCCGGTGAGTTCTTCGGCCACCGAGGTGTACTCGGCGCTCAACGAATTCCACGCCCCAGCCGCGGCCAGCAACGGACCCGGCCCCGGGCCGCTGCTCAGCAGTGCCGAATGCACCTCCGGCGGAAACGCCATCCACACCGGCGCCGTCATGCTCAGCCCAGCGCTGTCAAACACGACGACGTCGCAGCCGCATACCCAGCCGCATAACAAGTCCGCGATTCGCCTAACCTGACCCCGGAACGCCCTAACTCCTCGACACCTTGAGCAGCCACCGCGGCATGCCCACCGCCGACGGAGCTGAATCCCGGCGCGGTCAGCAGCGACACCGGATCAGTCGCTGGCGGCGCGACCGCGGCAATCAACGGAGCCGCACCCGAATGGACAGCCGCCAATCGGGCGGTGATCGCTTCGACAGCCGCACGGGTCGCAGCCAAGCTTTGAGGAATAACTGGCAGCGTCATTGCGCCACTCCTTTCGAGGAGGGTCACATCGCCCCGACGATGCTCAAACTCGGCAAATCCGTTTCGGATGATTCACTGCGCGCGGCGCTCGCCTCTTAACGCTCGCTATTGCGGTATGACTCGTGACGATCACGCAGGACCAACTCCCAAAGTTAGCGGGCGGCCTGTACCGGTTCCAGAGGCCACAGCATTTTGTCTGATAGATAGTTACGATCGCAACGATCGATATCATCGATTCATGGAGCTGCGTCAGTTAGCGCACTTTGTCGCCGTTGCGGAGGAACGACACTTCACCCGCGCCGCAAGGCGCGTGCACGTCGTCCAGTCCACGCTGTCAGCCTCGATCAATAGCCTCGAACGTGAACTCGGCGCCGCGCTGCTGATCCGCAGCAGTCGCCGTGTCGACCTCACGACCGCGGGCCGTGCGCTGCTGCCGGTCGCGCGAAGGGCGTTAGCAGCCGCCGAAGATGCGCGCGGTGTGGTCGACGCTGTGCGCGGCCTGCTGCGTGGACAGCTGACTATTGGAGTCGTCCAAGCCATGGGCATCATCGACCTGCCAGCGCTGCTTGTTCGGTACCACGAGCACTATCCCGGCATCAACCTAGAACTGCGGCACGGCGCCGTCGATGGTCTCGTCCGCGCCACCGTCGACGGCGAGCTGGACTTGGCCTTCGTCAATCGTCCGTACGATGGGCGCCGAGTCCATGAAGTCTTGCTGGGTACTGAGTTTCTGGTACTCGCCGTTGCGCGTGACGACCCGCTTGCGCGGCAGCAGTCCGTTGCGCTCACGGACCTTGCGGAGCGCGAATTCATCGGTGCCCAAAGTGAATTCGCGATCCGCGCCCGTGTCGACGCCATCTGCCACGAAGTCGGTCTGCACAGGAATATACGTTGCGAATCCGATACCTTCAGCGCCCTGGCGGACCTTGTCAGCAGCGGATTCGGTATCGCTTTCCTGCCACCGACCATACTTAAGAACGTCGATCGTGTCGTCGGTGTCAACACCGAACCGGCCATTTCATGGGAACTAGCCGTTGTCACCCCAGTCGATCGCCCGCCATCACCAGCTGCCGGCGCCTTCCTCGACATGCTTGCAGCCGCCACCCGCACTCGTTAACCCTGCATCTGAAGGACTCGTTCGAGATCTTCGATTCCGTCGAAGATGCTGACACGCTCCGCCGTGCGTGACGACTCCTCACATCTGCCAGCAACTCAGCACGATGATCGGTGCTCATCTGAGAGCAGCCAGCGGCAGGCGGGTCTCCTCACGGCGGACGCATCGCGGCGGTGAAGTCTTCGTAGCGCCTCGGCTATCCCAGCACAACCACCCTGCAATCGCCGTGTCGTCTGCTGATGGGCATCAACGACGCCGAAAGGATGACGAATGCCCAGCATCTATGCGCAGATCGGCGGTGCAGAGGCACCAGAGACGCTCGTCGAGGACTTTTATGACCGGGTCCTCGCCGATGGCGAATTAGCCAACTTCTTCACCGGCACGAACATGGCGCGCCTCAGAGGAAAACAAGTGGAGTTTTTTGCCGCCGCCCTTGGCGGCCCCGAACCCTACACCGGAGCGCCGATGAGCCAGGTTCACCGGGGCCGCGGAATCACCATGCATCACTTCAACCTGGCTATCATGGCGTCTAGCGGCCCCCGCGAGCACACAGCAGGCCGACCGATAAAAACGCCGAAGGAAATAGCTCATGACGAGCACCGAAGGGAATGCCGGTGTCGGCCCGGCTGATTCGGCTGAGGCGGCGCTATGACGGTCATCGCGCTCGGTGTTCCTGTGGTAGCGCGCCGAGCTGAGGGCCCCGCGATCGCGCCACCGTCGACGGGTCCGTTGATCGACAGCTACGAGCGGGTCGCGGTCGATCTGCGAGTTTCGTTGACCGACCGCTGCAATCTGCGGTGTACGTATTGCATGCCCGCCGAGGGTGTTCCGTGGTTGCCTGCCAGGCAGCTGTTGGAACTCGGCGAGATTGTCCGGCTGGTGCGCATCGGCGTGACCCGGCTGGGCGTGACCAGGGTGCGGTTTACCGGTGGAGAACCATTGCTGGCCAAGCATCTTGACGAGATCATCGCCGCGACCGCGTTGCTCCGTCCCCGGCCGCAGATCGCACTGACCACTAACGGGGTGCGGCTGGCCGAGCGTGCGGAGGCGTTGGCGCAAGCCGGCTTGGACCGGGTCAACGTATCGCTCGACAGCATCGACCACGCGCACTTCGCGGCGATCACCCGACGCGACCGGCTGGCCGACGTGCTGGCCGGCATGGCCGCTGCGCACGCGGCGGGTCTGCGACCGGTGAAAGTCAACGCGATACTGGATCCTGAGACGGGGCTCGAGGACGCGGTGCCGTTGGTGCGGTTTTGCCTGGAACACGATTACCAACTGCGGATCATCGAGCAGATGCCGCTGGACGCCGGACACCAGTGGCGCCGTGAGGCTGAGGTGACCGCGGACCGAGTGCTCGCAACGCTACGACACCGTTTCACGCTGCGGCCTGACCCGACGCCGCGTGGTTCTGCACCGGCCGAGTTGTGGCGCATCACCGACCGAAAGACGGGCCGCACCGGAAAGGTCGGCGTCATCGCCTCGGTGTCGCAACCGTTCTGCTCGACCTGTGACCGCACCCGGTTGACCGCCGACGGTCAGATCCGCAGTTGCCTCTTCGCCACCGAGGAGACCGACCTGCGTGGGCTGCTGCGCATCGGGGCCGACGACGCCGAGATCGAGGAGGCGTGGCGTGCTGCGATGTGGGGCAAGCCGGCGGGCCACGGCATCAACGACCCCAACTTCGTCCAGCCGGAGCGGCCGATGAGCGCGATCGGCGGCTGAGGTGACCCCTGAGACAGGCAGCCCGGTGCACGTCACCGTGCGGTACTTCGCGGCCGCCCGCGCTGCCGCAGGGTCCGATTCCGAGCAACTGACCGTGCGTCGCGGCGCTGTGGTTGGCGAGCTTATTGACGGGCTCGGGGGCCGCCACAGCGCATTGATCGGGGTCCTGCCTCGATGCTCTTTTCTCTGCAACGGTATGGCCGTGCGGGACGGGGCCCAGCCGCTGCGGGCGGGCGACACGATCGACGTACTGCCGCCGTTTGCCGGAGGATAACCCGTGACCGCCAATACCGCTCCAAGAACCCGGGCCGCTGGAGCTTGCCGCTCGGCCTACCGGACGCACGGATGAACGGCCCGGAATTGTCGCCTCGCCGTAACTAAGCCGAGCCCACCCATTCGTCAGTTCCGTCGGCGAAGAATTGATGCTTCCACACCGGTAACCGCGCCTTGATGGCGTCCACCAGCTGTGCGCAGGTGTCGAATGCCGCCTGCCGATGGTCGGCGGCGACCGCGGCGACCAAGGCCGCCTCGCCTATCTGCAGGGTGCCTATCCGGTGGCTGGCCGCAACAGCCCGCACCCCGTAGGACTGCGCGGCGACTTCGGCCACCACATCGGCGATGACCTGCGCGGCCGACGGGTGCGCGGAATAATCAAGCTTCAACACCTGCCGTCCGCTGTCGTGGTCGCGAATCATGCCGACGAACCCCACGATTGCTCCCGCCGCCTGATGGCTCACCAGTTCCTCGTGGTGGGCCAGCTGAATCGGTTGATCGGTTAGCGCGGCGCGCACTACCAGCGTCATTGCTGGTAATCCTTGTCGGTGAATTGGTCCAGCGTGCGGTACAGCGCGTCAGGAGCGGGGGCGTCATTGCTCGCGCAGGGCCCCGATGTCATCGCAGCGGACGGCCGGGTCAACTGCTTTGAGCGTGTCGCAAAGACCGACCGCGCCACCACCAACGCCACTGCCGGCATGACGGACATCCCGTAAAGCCGACTCCTGCTCATAAACTCCAAACATAAACCATTTGGGTCTAGCCGAGTGAAGTTTGTCGTTGTTTGGCAAGTTCTGTGCATTTTTGAGAAGGTGCGTTTTCGAGTAGGTAATCCGTTTGTAGCAGGTAAAGAAGCCTATATCGGTCTTCTCATCAACAATAGCTTCTAGACTATTTTCATTGAGAATGCTAGCCCTCGCGGCAATTTTCTATAGCCCGGTCGTCGTGGCTGCATTCAAGACCACCAGCATCGTCGTCGAAACCCCTCGGCGAGTACTCGTGAGACGCTAGCTCAAAAGTACCGTTCATCGAGATGACTCCGGCTCTTATGGGACCTCCGTCGCGGTGGTGCTGCCGAGTAATAGCGGCCGACGGCGTGTCCCGGGAAATCGGTACACCGGGCCTACACTCTTCAGAGGCCACGGACGATTCGGAGGCATCCAATTGCGCCTATCAACTCAAAATCAATTCAAGGGAACCATCGTCGAAGTCGACATCGGCACTGTGATGGCAATCGTCAGGGTTCGGCTCGACGGTGGTGACCAGGTCATCACATCATCGGTGACCAAGGACGCCGTGCTCAATTTGGGTCTGAAGGAAGGCCAGCCGGCAACAGTGTTCATCAAGGCGACAGAAGTGACCATCGGAGTGGAGTGAGGCCGTCGGCCATGCGGTCGGTCGAGGAGCATCAGCGCATTGTCGCCGAGCTGATCACTGCCCGGCCCGCCACCACCGCCGAACTGCCCGACGCCGAGCGTCTGGTGCTGGTCGACGACGTGACCGCGACGGTGTCGCTGCCCGTTTTCGACAACTCCGCAATGGACGGTTACGCGGTGCGTGCCGGCGAGGTGGCCTCGGCGACGGCCGAGCACCCGATGAAACTGCCAGTGGCCGAGGACATTCCGGCCGGTCGCATCGACATCCCCCAACTCGAGCCGGGTACGGTTCACCGCATCATGACTGGCGCGCCGATCCCGGCCGGGGCGACGGCGGTGGTGCCCGTCGAGGCCACCGATGGGCGGACCGACATCGTGACGATCTACGCACCCAGCGGCGAGGGAAGCTACATCCGCCGCGCCGGCGAGGACGTCGCCGCGGGCACCACGGTGCTGCGGGCCGGGCAGGTGGCCATCCCGGCGGTGGTCGGGCTGGCTGCGGCGCTGGGACTGCACGAACTGACAGTGATCCCGCGGCAGCGGGTGCTGGTGATTTCCACCGGATCAGAGCTCGTGTCGCCGGGTAGGCCACTGCAGCCTGGGCAGATCTACGAGTCCAACTCGATCATGCTGGCCGCCGCCGTCCGCGACGCCGGTGCCGACGTGGTCGCCAGCGTGACTGCCAGTGACGACGTCGCGCAGTTCGCCGCGTTGCTGGATCGATACGCCGCCGAGTCGGATCTGATCATCACCAGCGGCGGCGTCAGCGCGGGCGCCTACGAAGTCGTCAAGGACGCTTTTGGCCGAGCCGGTGATAGGGGGGTGGAGTTCGTCAAGGTGGCGATGCAGCCGGGAATGCCGCAGGGCGCCGGCCGGGTGGCCGGCACGCCCATTGTCACCGTGCCCGGTAACCCAGTCAGCGCGCTGGTGTCGTTCGAGGTGTTTATCCGTCCGGCGCTGCGCATGGCCATGGGGCTGCCGGCTCCGCAACGGCCGCGAAGATCCGCCGTGCTCACCGAGACGTTGACCTCACCCGCCGGTAAGCGCCAGTTTCGCCGCGGGGTATTCGACGCCGCCGCCGGCACCGCCGTGAGCTACGGCCCGCCGGCCTCACATCACCTGCGGTGGCTGGCGTCGGCGAACTGCCTGCTGGACATCCCTGCGGACGTCGCAGAGATTCAAGCCGGATCCCAGCTGCAGATCTGGGATCTCAGCTAGCGCTCCGTAAGATGACTGCGTGGCACGACGCGTTCGCCCCGAGGACCATCTCAGGTCGGGCCCGCTTTCGCACATCGATGACCGAGGCGCGGCGCATATGGTCGACGTCACGGAGAAGGCAAGCGCCGACCGCACCGCCGTTGCCGCAGGTTCTCTGCGCACTTCCGGGCAAGTGGTGGAGCTGATCTCGGCGGGCGGGCTGGACAAAGGCGATGCGCTGGCCACCGCGCGGGTGGCGGCCATTTTGGCTGCTAAGC
Organism: uncultured Actinomycetota bacterium; assembly: GCA_963833915.1. GTDB lineage: Bacteria > Actinomycetota > Actinomycetes > Mycobacteriales > Mycobacteriaceae > Mycobacterium. Next base: position 441,338 of record CAWHZO010000010.1, on the reverse strand, counting down.
GCACCAGCGAGCTGATCCCGCTGTGTCATCAGCTGGCGCTCACCGGTATCGACGTTGATTTCACGGTTGGCGAGACCGATGTCGACATCACCGCAACGGTGCGCAGCACCGACCGCACCGGGGTGGAGATGGAGGCGCTGACCGCCGTGAGCGTGGCGGCTTTGACGCTCTACGACATGATCAAAGCGGTGGACCCCGCTGCGCGGATCGACGACATTCGAGTACTGCGTAAGGATGGCGGTCGCCGCGGAACCTGGGTGAGGTGATGGCCGGCAGATCAGCGCGCGTGATCGTTGCCTCCAGCCGCGCGTCGGCCGGCGTCTACGAGGACCGCTGCGGACCACTGATCGCCGAATGGCTTGGGCGGCGAGGGTTCTCGTCGGTGCACCTGGTAGTGGTCGGCGACGGCGACCCGGTTGGCCAGTCGTTGAAGGACGCCCTCGCCGAGGGTGTCGACGTGGTGATCACCTCCGGGGGCACCGGCATCTCGCCCAGCGACGACACTCCCGCCCAGACCAAGGCGGTGCTCGATTACGAGGTTCCTGGGCTGGCCGACGCCATCCGGCGGTCCGGTCTACCGATGGTGCCGACCTCGGTGCTTTCGCGCGCCGTATGCGGGGTGGCCGGCCGCACCTTGGTGGTCAACCTGCCGGGCTCGCCGGGCGGGGTGCGCGACGGCCTTGGGGTGCTCGCCGACGTGCTGGACCACGCGCTGGACCAACTCGCGGGCAAAGACCACCCGCGATGAGGCGGCGGCTGGCTTGGGTACTCACCTGTCTAGCCAACCTTCGCCGGTCAATCCGGTTGGGCGTTTGGGCGGGAGCCATCGCGATTGCGGCGACCCTGCCATGCCTGAATAGCGCGGACTAACCACCAAATCACAAGTCCCCCGGACAGCGCGATAGCGAGGTTGCTGAGAAACCCGACGATCCCGACCGCGAGCGCCACCGCCCAGTTCGCGGGGTGCCGCAGATCTTTGAGCAGTGCGATATGCAGCAGGCCGGCGACCGTCAACAAACCCGCCAGGATCGGCACCGGGAACCCGGATAGCGCAGCGGTCAGAGTCGCTCCCATCCCGAGCGCAAGCGCGATCAGCACGCTGCCCAGCATGATTGGTGCGCCGCCGCTGCGGGCACCAAAGCTGCGATGCGCTGTCATGCCCCCAGCGCCGTGACACACCGGCATCCCGCTGATCCCGCCGGCGAACAGGTTCGCCAGACCAATGGTGATTGCCAGGCGCCCTGGACGCACCCGCCGGGCCGCATCGCCGAAGTAGGTGCAGGCCGCGTCCGCGGTGGCCAAACACGAGTTGGCGAAAGACAACGGCACCTGGGGCAGCACCAGGGCGACCGCCGCGGCGGTGAATGCGGTCCAGTTCAGGTGCGGGAGGTGCACCGCCGATGGGCCGAAGGTGACTGAGCCGTGGAACGCCAGCACCATCGCCACCACGGCCAACACAACGAAGAACAGCGTGATCTTGCGGCGTCGCAGCAGCAGCGCGGCAGTGATAACCACCACGGTGGCGCCCCCCAGCCACCAGATCGAGTGCCGGTGGTCGGTGAACGCTTGCGGCGTCGCGGACACCAGTTTCCACGCAAGCTGGCAAAACAGCAGTCCTACCGACAGCTGAATCCCCCGAATGATCGGACGTGGAAACACTTTAGCGACCTGATCCAGTAGGCCCGACGCCCCGAGCGCCACAAAGATCATGCCCATCAGCAGGGCACCTGCGGCGATGTCATCGGCGCCGAAACCGTGCGCGATCGCGATCGCTCCGAATGCCTTCAACGGCTGCACCGGCACCGGCAGCCGATACACCAGGCCGGCGACCACATATAACAGCCCGGCCGGCAGCAGCACCGCCGTCGGTGTGAGGCCGTTCTTCACGATCAATGCCACCGCGATCGGCACCAGCACACCCAGATCGGCCACCGCCCCAGCTAATTCCGCCCGGTCGAACCGAAACGAACCCCCACCCGACTCCAGCCGCGGTGGCGCCGTGCTGACCATGCGAGCACTCTAGTGCAGCGCGCTTCCGCCTTCCGAGCAATCAACCCAGCCCACGACTGGGCCAAATCATGGGGTAACTGAGGATCGCCTGGGCGCTGCGGTGACGGTGGTGGGCCTGCAGGTGCGCGGCGCCCGCTATTCGGCTGCCTCGAAAATTGCAGCCGCGCAGGATCTTGTCCGCTACCAGTTCGTCAGGATGAAATGGTTGATAGCGAGAGCGCCGACGATGTTGGCGGCCAGCCACCAGCGGTGGGTTGAGGGAGGCAGCAGGGCCGGCGACGCGGTCAGCCACACCATGAAGGGCAGCCAGATCCGTTCGGTTTCGGCTTTGCTGAGCATGCTCAGATCGGCGCACAGGACCGCGGCCATCGCGGCCAGCACCAGCAGATGCAGACCGGAGCGCCGGCGGATCGCGGCGATATCGAAGACTCGAGCCAAACCGGCGACGCTGCCCACACCGATCGCGCACGCGACCGACGCCAGATTCGCCCAGCCCCAGTACTGGAACGGCCGGTTCATCGCGATACCCTGCCAATAGCGTTGCTGGACAAGGGCATAACCGTCGAACCACCAGAACCCCGCCACCGCGAACGCAACCACCATCGCCACCGCGGCGGGCACCGCGGCCGCCACCGCGGCAACCGCCGAGCGGCGGCTGCGCACAGCAATGAGCACCGCCAGCGCGGGCAGTCCCATCAGCATCAGCCCGTAGTTCAGGAAGATCGCCCAGCCGAGCAACAGCCCGGCAGCGGCCGCAACGGGAATCGGCCAGCGCACAGTGCGGCTCGCTGCGAGCGCCAGCAGGGCGATACCCCAGGCGGCGACGCCGGCAAAGTAGGCATCCGCAGAGACGGCAATCCAGATCGCGGTCGGCGCGACCGCGACGAACGGTGCGGCCATCCGTGCGGTCGGCTCATCGGACACGGCGCGCACCGTGACGATCACGGCGGTCGCCGCGCTCGACCCGACCAGCAGGCAGAATGCTCCCGCCCACGCTCCGCCGCTCAAGCCGATACGGTCCAGCCAGACGAACGTCAGCAGCGCACCGGGCGGGTGCCCGGACACATGGGTCATCCACGAATTGGGTTGGTAGTCAATGATGCGGCTGGAGAAGGTGCGCAGCATGTCCGGGATATCGGTGATCGTCGGCACCTGGCGCAGATACTCGTGGCGGGCAGTCAGTCGCCCGGCGAACCCGAGCTGCCAGCCGTCGATCATCGCCAGCGCAAACGCCCACCCGCACGAGGTGGCCCAGGTGACGAGTTTGAGGAACCGCCACGACAATCGCTGCGCGAGGCTGGGGCCCCACAGCACCGCTGCGATACCGATGGCGGCGGCCGCGATGCTGCCCCAGCCGACATGGGCTCTCCACCAGCCGAAAATTGGTGCGGTGTCAGCGTAATCGTGGATCTGCTGCGGCGTGCTGTGGATCAACGGAGTGACGATACCCAAGCGCAGGTGCGGCGCCACGAAAGCCGCTACGACCAGTGCGACGCCCAGCGCCACCGCGACGGCTTCGCGACGTCCGATCTTCACAACAACCCGCCTATGGTCTTCAGTTCTGGCCCGTGCCACGGCAACTGCGCCGTCGTGCAGACGGCTACGGCGATTGTGTGCTCGTGTTGTCAGCGTCAGCATCGCTGTGAGGGTCGGTCTGGTCCCCGCGGCGCCCGGCGACGGCGAACCGGGCGGCGTAGGCCAGCGCGCTGAGACCGTACAGGGCGGCCACCAGCAGCAGCCAGCGCGCAAAGAAGGGTTGTTGGTTCTGCCCGGTGGCCGCGAGGTAGCTCGATTGTCCCTGTTGGATGATTCCGGGAAAAAACAGCAGCAGCGACAGCCCCGTCGCCAGGGTCGGGACACGGAGATAATTCAGCGGCGACACCCGCGGCACCCCCGCTGAGGGCCCTGCCCGTCGAACCCGCACGGCGGCGAGCGCAGCCGTGACGGAGCGGTCGGCGAGCGCGTAGAGCGGAAACAGGATCAAGTCGTGAGCGATGATCGCGGCCAGAAACCAGACCGCGATCGACTGCCACCAGACCTTGGGGTTCCACAACGCTTGCGGGCCGAGCACGATCACGACATATCCCGCCAATGCCAACGCGGCGATCGTGCCCAGCAGGTGTAACGGATTACTGCCGTAGAAGGCGGTGAACCGGGCGATCAGTGCGCGCATATCAGGGCTGTCCGAATTCGATGGACCGCACCCATTTGGTGTTGTGCACACCGGGCAGCGCGGGCACGATGACGCGCGCCGGATATCCGTGATCAACAGACAGGTCGACGCCGTTGACCCGAAGGGCCAGCAGCGAGTCAGGATTGCCCACCTGGTTGGCCTGCAGGACGGCATGATTGAAGCCACCGAACCGCTCCAGTGAGCGCACGCTGGCTCGGGCGGGGTTGGGCATCCCGGCCAGGGCGGCCAGATCGCGGAGACGAACTCCGCTCCACGTTTGGGTCGTCGACCACCCTTCGACGCAGGCGATCGGCAGTTCGGCGGTGTGCTGCGGCATCGCTTCGAGGGTGGCCCGGTCCACCATCATCTGTCCCGATGGGCTCCGCAGGGTGAGCCGCCAGTTGGCGCCGGTGTCGGCGGGCGTGATCGCGGCGGCTGCAGCGGTGCGGTTGACCTGGAAATCGTTGGGGCCTTCGCCGCGGCTACGTCCCCGCGGCAACAGCAGCGCCGCACGGCGGGTGAAACTGTCGAGCGTCTGGCCGGCGGTGAGCACCGCGACGAACAGTGCGCCGCCCCCGACCAGCGCCAGCGCGCCGCGACGACTCACCGTCGGCGGTGCGGGATCGGTGGCGACCAGCCCGTCGACGTCCGGTACTTCGGGACGGGTGTCGGCGCGCGAGGTGCGCAGCACAGTGCGAAACGAAAGGGAACGCAGACCGATGACCATCTTCGGCAATTTGATCATCACGTGGATAACGAAACCGGCGATGAATACCCACGCCCCGTAGTAATGCGCGGTGTAGAAGCTGAACCCGAATACGTAGTCGTACTGGATGTTGAGCACCCCAGTAGCGAGCTCGAAGAGGATCCCGCCCACCAACATCAACAGCGACAGCCGCTCCACAAGCTGCGCGATCGACCGCAGTGGTGGCCACGCGAACAGTCGGGGAATGACCGACCACAGTTTGGCCAGCACCACCGGGATGATGATCAGACCCAGCCCGACGTGCAGTCCTTGGGTGAGGCGGTAGAGCCACGAGGGCCGGCTGGGCCAATCGAAGTTGGGCAGTTTGAGCCATCCGACGTCACTAGGGATCGCCTGACCGAATTGCGGACCGTACGCGATGTAGGAGAGCAGCCCGGTCAGGATCACCACCGGCAGCCCGACGAGCAGCACCGAACCGAACACCGACGTCAGCCAGGGCCCCCGCAACGGGCTGCGCCACCGCTGCAGCAGGCCCATCCCGGGAGGGCGGTGGCGCTCCAGCGCCCGCCACAATGGTGCAGGAAACCCGTAGACCGCCTCGGTCGCGTCGTGGGCCCCACCTAGGCTGTGCGAATTGTCGCGACGTTGCGCATCAGCAGATTCCCGCGACGACTTCGGTGGTTCGCTCGGGGATGTCATCGACACATGACCTTAGTTCGCTGGGTGTGCACGGGCACGTCTTCGTCGGCTACCGATCCATGCCGCCACTATTTGAGGCTGTCAGCACCGCAATCACCCGCTCGTGAATGTCGACGACATGAGTCACGAAGAATCCGGCAGCGTGTGCGATGTCGCCGAGCGAGGCGGCCCCCACCCGCGACCACGGAAACCAATGCCCCAGATGGTGTTCGGTTTCCCAGCGCAGCAGTTCGTAACAGAGCCCAGTTGCCGGGGAATCGATCTCGAGGATGACGACGCCGCCGTGCGCGAGGAGGTCCGCGGCCCGCCTCAATGTCCGGACCGGGTTGCCGCCGATGCCGATATTCCCGTCGGTGAGCAGGATTTGTTCCCAGCTGCCCTCAGCGGGCAACGGCGCGAACAGGTCGCATCGCATCGCGGTTCCCCCGCGTCGACGTGTCATCTCCACCGCGGCGGCCGAACTGTCGACCCCAAGTGCGGGCAATCCGCGCTGCAGCAGGGAAGCAGTGAATCGCCCAGGACCGCATCCCAAATCCAGCGTCGGGCGCGACGAGCACTGCCCGAGTACATGCTCATCGGCGAGCCGGTCTTGTGGTGTGGTCTCCGGCCCCCCCAGCCAGCGGGCCATCGGCAATTCCCGGCGGTGTCCGTGATGATTGCGGGCCCAGCATGAGCCACCCGCCGCCGCCGATCGATAGATCAGGTCCGCCGATTTCACGACAGGCGCCTCGCAGGCGTCAGCCGTCATTACGCCGCTCCCGACCCTCAAGGCGCGCAGGCCGCTGAGGTGTCGGCGGCTAGCGGTTCGGACAGGAATTCATCGCCGGCGGCGCAATGCCATATCAAGCCGTCACCGATCGGCACACTTTTGCAGACGTCCATCTCTAACTACCCGTTCGCATCATTGGTGTATTTAACCCGTATTCGGTGCTGATTGCAGCGGGGATTGCCACGAGTGATCTCCAAAACCCGAGGCCTTTGGGCACGGACGCTGAGCGGGCTGTCACCGTTGGGTCGTGGGCACCGCAATTGTGACGGGCCTCAATTGCTCCCGGGCATCGGCATAATGATCAATCAACGTGTACGGTGCAGCCGCCAGTAGTAGGGCATCATCACGGTCGGGCACAGTGGGAGAGGTGAACTCGCGGTACGCGCTCGTGTGCGTGCTGGCGATCGGCCTGCTGGTTGCCGGCTGCAGCAGCGATACGGGCTCGCCCGCACCTAACACGACGCCGGTTCCCACACGCGCCACCGCACCCGCGGCTGAGCCCGCGACCGCCGGAGCGCCGGCCGTGCCACCGGTTGGCAAGGTGATCCCAATCGGCAACGCACCTGAAGGCATCGTCATCGGAACGTCGGGAATCGGAGCCGTCGCCGCGCGGAACCCCGACGGCGTCGAGCTGATCGACGCCGCCACCGGTGCGGTCCGTCAGACGGTTCCGACGGTGGGAGCGGCCCGGCACCTGAGCCTGGCCGGGCCCGACGGGCCCGTGCTGGTGCCGCTGGAGCGCCCCAACGTACTGTCCGAGCTGACCCTCGACGACGGCCGCATGACCTGCACCGCGGCGGGTGTGGGCCGGCAACCGCACGACGCCGCCCAGACGGCCGGGGGCACGGTCGTCGTCACCAATGAGCTCGGCGGCGGCGTGGTGTTCGTGCGCGGCGGCGCGGTGGTCGCGTCACTTCCCGCCGGCCCGGTGCAGCCAGGCGGTGTCGCGGCAGTAGGCGATTACGCCGCGGTGGCTGATGTGCAGGGAAATGGGGTGTGGGTGTACGACGGGTCGACTCACCGGCAAATGGCGCAGGGCCCGGTCGGGGTGAAACTGACCCATGCCGTTGCAATGTCCGGCGATCTGGCCGCTTTCGCGGACACCGACGGCGCCGCGGTCTTCGTGGAGCACATCGATCCGCAGCTCGCCCAGGTCGCCAAGATCGACGCTCCGGGCAAACCCTACGGGCTGGCCTACGACGCGGCGCGCCGTCGCCTGTACGTCACGCTGACCGCGTCCAACCTGATCCGGCTGATCGACGTCTCGGATGCGACGAAGCCGCGAATACTCGGCGATGTGCCGACCGTGCAACAGCCCAATTCGGTTGCCGTCGAACCACGTTCAGGCAGCGTGTTGGTAACGGGCAGTGGCCCCGACGGCGGCAGCGGCTTGCAGATCGTTACCCCGGACCTGCTACCGCCGGAGTGAGCGAGCGCCCACAGGCCGTCCCCCAGACGTTGTCGTCCAATTCGAATATGGAGCTGTTCAAGAAGCTGGTGCGCAGCGTGATAGGGCTGCCGTGAAGGTGTTGCTGACCGGGGCAGCCGGTTTCATCGGTTCGCGGGTGGGCTCGGCGCTGCGCGCCGCCGGCCACGACGTATTCGGTGTCGACCTGTTGCTGCCCGCCGCGCACGGACCCGAGCCGCGCATGCCGGCGGGATGTCATCAGGTCGACGTCCGAGACGGCCAGGCGCTGGCACCGCTGCTGGCCGGTGTCGACCTGGTATGTCATCAGGCCGCGATGGTGGGGGCCGGAGTGGACGCCGCCGACGCGCCGGCTTACGGCAGCCACAACGACTACGCCACGACGGTGCTGCTGGCCCAGATGTTCGCCGCCGGGGTCCGCCGTCTGGTGCTGGCGTCGTCGATGGTGGTGTACGGGCAGGGCCACTACGCGTGCCCCGATCACGGGCCGGTCGACCCGCTACCGCGGCGGCGCGCCGACCTGGACGCCGGGATCTTCGAGCACCGCTGCCCGCTGGGTGGCGAGGAGCTGCAGTGGCGGCTCGTTGACGAGGACGCCGCCCTGCGCCCGCGCAGCCTGTACGCGGCCAGCAAGACGGCGCAGGAGCACTACGCGCTGGCGTGGTCGGAGTCGACGGGCGGCTCGGTGGTGGCATTGCGTTACCACAACGTCTACGGCCCCGGAATGCCGCGCGACACCCCGTATTCCGGGGTTGCGGCAATCTTCCGCTCGACAATCGAAAAGGGCGAACCACCGAAGGTGTTCGAAGACAGTGGTCAGATGCGCGACTTCGTCCACGTCGACGACGTCGCCGCTGCGAACGTCGCGGCTGCCTCGTCAGTGGCCGAGCGTGACGGCTTCACCGCGGTCAATGTCTGCTCGGGACGGCCCATCTCGATCCTCGAGGTCGCGGCCGCGTTGTGCGATGCCCGCGATGGCGCGCTGTCCCCGGTCATCATCGGGCAGTACCGCAGCGGCGACGTGCGCCACATCGTCGCCGACCCTGCCCGGGCCGCCGAGGTGCTGGGTTTTACCGCGGCCGTCGATCCGCGCAAGGGGCTGCATCAATTCGCCTTCGCGCCGCTGCGCTAGAAGATGCCTTAGGGTCCGATGGCATGCCCTACCCCGACAATCTGGTCACTGTGGTGCTGCCCTGCCTCAACGAGGAGGAGTCGTTGCCGGCGGTGCTGGCGGCTGTTCCCGCCGGCTATCGGGCGTTGGTGGTCGACAACAACAGCACCGATGACACCGCCGGGGTGGCCCGCCGTCACGGCGCTGAGGTGGTCACCGAACCGCGGCCCGGATACGGCTCAGCGGTGCACGCCGGGGTGGTCGGCGCGACGACTGAGATTGTGGCAGTCATCGACGCCGACGGCTCGATGGATGCCGGTGATCTGCCCCGGTTGGTTGCCGCACTCGACCAGGGGGCCGACTTGGTGATCGGCCGGCGGCGGCCGGTGCCCGGGCTGCACTGGCCGTGGGTCGCCCGGGTGGGCACCGTCGTGATGAGCTGGCGGCTGCGCACTCGCCACGGCGTGCCGGTGCACGACATCGCGCCGATGCGAGTAGCCCGGCGCGAGGCGCTGCTGAATCTGGGTGTGGTCGATCGACGGTCGGGCTATCCGCTGGAACTGCTGGTCCGCGCCGCAGCTGTCGGCTGGCGTGTGGTCGAGCTCGACGTCAGCTACGGCCCCCGGACGGGCGGTAAGTCCAAAGTCAGCGGTTCCCTTCGGGGCAGCATCACCGCGATGCTGGACTTCTGGAAGGTGATTTCATGAGCCTCTTACCAGTGACCCTGCTGGTGGTCGCGAAGGCTCCGGAGCCCGGCCGCGCCAAGACCCGGCTCGCTGCGACGGTCGGCGACCGGGTCGCCGCCGAGATCGCTGCCGCGGCGCTGCTGGACACGCTGGACGCGGTGGCCGCTGCGCCGGTCGCGGCGCGGGTGGTAGCGCTCACCGGCGAGTTGGAGTCGGCCGCGGGCGCAGCCGACATTCGTCGTCGACTCGAATCCTTCACCGTGATTGGCCAGCGCGGCGACGACTTCGCCGACCGGCTCGCCAATGCGCACGCCGACGCAGCTGACGGGCAACCTGTGTTGCAAATCGGGATGGACACCCCGCAGGTGACCGATGAGCTTCTGGCCAGTTGCGCACGCCGGCTGCTGCAGGCGCAGGCCGTGCTCGGGCTGGCCTGCGATGGTGGTTGGTGGGTGCTCGGGCTACAGACGCCGGCGACAGCCGAATGCCTGCGCAGCGTCCCGATGTCCCAGCCCGACACCGGAGAGCTCACTTTGAAGGCATTGCGTGACAACGGTATTGACGTGCATCCGGTGGAGGTCCTGACTGACTTCGACATCGTCGACGATGTCGGCGCAGTGCGTGAAGCCTGCGATCCCGCCAGTCGCTTCGCTCGGGTCACCCATGCTGCCGGACTCTGAGGAAATGCGAGCGCGCCGGCTGTGCCGTCAACTGCCGCCGCTAGCGGGCAGGATCATCGGCAACTTCGATGACGCCGGCCGCAGCCGCCGCGCGCAGTTGGTGAAAGTCGTCGAGGGACTTCTCGGCGTATGCGTACGACCACTCGGCGACTGCATTGTGCACGGTATGGCTGGTACCTACGTATCCCCGCAGTATCGATGCATTTGCGCTCTGCGAGTGCGCCCGTGCCAGCAGAACCGCACAAGCACTGACGTAATCACGGAATGTAGAGGGGGACATACCTTCGGTGTCGATGGTGCCCTTCATATCGTGGAACTGGCGGACGTAGTAGTCGCGGCAGTCCTTGCGTGTGGTCCCCAGGAACACATCCGACATCGCCTGCAGAATTCGCTGGCCATCGATGACGCGCACGCCCTGGCCCTTAGTCTCAACGGCCGCGGTCAGCGTGTCTGGCTGGCGCCAACCGCCGTACTCTTCGAGCACTGATCGAGTGGCCTCTTTGATCTGCATGATCATCGGTGTGTCGTTGGGGCCGACCAAGATGACCAAGTAACACCGGGTACCGACGCTGCCGACACCAACTACTCGCAGCGCGACATCGGTAACGCGAAAGTGCGACAGCAGCAGCGCGACGTCAGCTGGGACTGCGGCCAGATACTCCTGAACCGACTCGACCACGGGGGCTTCGATCTCCTCGTCGACGTGCTGGAGAACCGGGGGTGATTCGCGCAGGCGCGGCGTTCCCTCGGGCCCGATCTCGGTGATCTGTTTGAAGACACGCGCCGACGTTCGCGTTCGCGCTCGGGATATCGTTTTCTGAATCAGAGCTTGCGATCCCTTGGATACCTTCCCGGTGTAGTGCTCTGGTTCCACCCGCAGGTAGTAGCGGTCCAGAACGCTCATCTCCTCGAGCATCGCCGTCAGACTGGTTTGGTACCCCTCCAACGCTTCTTCGACAGTCCGGCGGATGGCCTTGACGGGATAACCCGCATGGCGGCCCCCGATGATCGCGCTGGTGATCAGGCGTTTGACGTCCCACTCCGCGGGTGCGACAGCGGCCTCGTCAAAATCATTCAGGTCGAAGACTATTGAGCGGTGCGGAGCAGCGTACATGCCGAAATTCGACACGTGAGCGTCACCGCAGCACATGACTTCGATCCCAGTCGACGGGCTTGCAGCGAGGTCGGCGGCCATCACCGCTGCCGAACCTCGGTAGAACGAAAATGGGTCGGCGAGCATCCGGGCAAAACGCAGCGGGACGAGTTCGGGTAGTCGGCTGGCGTTTTGCGCGACGAGAATCTCCGTGGCCGTTCGCGGAGAGGGAGTCAGCTGTGCGAGAGCGCGCCGTGGGGCGGTCTTTCGCAACGCCCGACCGCGTGCCACATCCTCGCCCGGGACTTCCAGATCGATCAGGCGTTCACGCAACACCCGTTGTGGCATCTGATCAGCGTACTCAGCCCATGTCGATGGACACCCGTTTCGCCGCTGCCGAGCATGGTCAAACCAGTCATGGGCGTTCGTACGTCCCGATCAGGATGCCGCGGGACAGCACATGTCCGGCCATCTGCTTCAGCAGCGCCTTGGCGGTGGTGACGACGTCCGGGATCGGCTCGTCAAGCGCGAACACATGGAACCGGTAGTGGTGCGGCCCGTGACCGGGAATCGGGCGCGGGCCCGCGTATCCCCGGTGCCCCAAACCACCAGGGATGAAACGCATTCCCGCCGTATCCGGCTGCAACGCGCCGGTGTCGACGTGCGCGACGCCGGGCTCGATCACCGCAATGGTGTGCAACAGCGGGCGCGGCAGAGGCACGTCGACGTCGTCGATGATCAGCACCAGCTGCCGGGTTTCGGACGGCACGCCGGTCCAACTCAGCTGTGGTGAAGTATTGGCACCGACGCCCTTTCCGGCGCTGGCCGCCGGCATCGCGCCGCCATCGTTGAATGCGGTGCTGGTGATCCTGATGCCATAGGAAGCCGCGAAACCCTCACCGGCAAAAGGGCTTCGATGCTGGCCGGCCCGGACCTTGCGCAGCAGCTTGCCAACAGTGCCCGTCATGCGCCGCTGCCCGCGCCGCGGATCGCCACCGTGCTGGATCGCAACACATCGCCCAATTCGGCGGGCAGATAGCCCTGCGCCGCCAGCCTCGGCAACACGCCCCCGCTGGAGATGATGTCGAGAATGAGGTCGGGCAGCTTGGGCACCGACCCCGATGCCCCGGTCGCCTCGTTACGCCATTCGCCGGAGCTCAGATCGAACGTGCCGGTGTCGCCCTCGCTGAACACGGTGGTTGCCTGCTGGCACGGTCATCGCGGGCAGGCCCGCGTTGACGGCGTTGCGGAAGAACAGCGAATTGAACTCCTCGGCGACCAGTCCGGCGATGCCGAGTTCGGAAAAAAGCGCCGCCACCGGACGCGACGATCCCAGCCCGAAGTTCTTGCCCGCCAGCACGATGTCTCCGGGCGACACCTGGTCGGTCCAACCGGGGCGTACCTCGTAAAAGATGTGCTTGGCCGCTTCCGGGGGATCCATCTTCATTGCAAAGGCCGGATACATGGCATCGGTGTTGAGGTCGTCGCCGAATACCCACACCTTGCCGGTGATTGCCAGCGTCATGCGGTCACACTCCTCGCGTCGGTGATGTAGCCGGTGATCGCCGATGCGGCGACGGTCGCCGGTGATGCCATGAAGATTTGCGCCTCGGGGCTGCCCATGCGACCAGTGAAGTTGCGAGTACTTGACGTCAAACACACTTCGCCGGGCCCGACCACGCCCATGTGGTATCCGAAGCAGGCACCACAGGTGGAGTTGGTGATCACCGCGCCCGCGTCGGCGATGTCCTGCAGATAGCCGAGCCGCATCGCCTCGCGGTAGACGGCTTGTGACGCCGGTGTGACGAGCAGTCGGACGCCGGGCGCAACAGTGTTGCCGCGCAGTATGTCCGCAGCGATTTCGAGGTCTTCGAGTTGGCCATTGGCGCACGACCCGATGAAGGCCTGGTCGATTTTCTGTCTGTCCAACTGTGAGACCGGCAGGCCGTTGCGGCTCACGGTGCCCGGCCTGGCCACGTAGGGTTCCAATGCGGCCAGGTCCACGCGCCGCACCTCCCGGTAAGCCGCATCGGAATCCGGTGCTGCAGCGTCGTATCCGGTGACGCCGCGCTCGTCGAGATACGACGTCAATATCTCGTCTGGCTCGAACGTGCTGAAGTCGGCCGACACCTCCGCGCCCTGGGTGGCGATGGTGCGACGGTCGTGTATCGGGATGCTCGCCAGCCCGGGGCCGCCGAACTCCAGATTGAGGTTGGCGGCATCGCCATACTCATTGGCGATTTGCAAGAAGATGTCCTTGCCGCTGACCGCGTCGGGTTTGACACCTTCGAGTTGATAGCGGATCGTCGGCGCGACCTGAAACCAGGTGCTGCCGGTGCACATGATCGAGTACACCTCGGCGGGCCCAAGCCCACGGGCGGCGGTGTTGTAGGCGCCGGCCGCGCAGGTGTGGGAGTCGGTGCAAGCCAGGATTTCTCCAGGGCGAGCCAGTCCGTTTTCGGCGATGATCTGGTGGCAGATGCCGTGTCTGCCGACGTCGTAGAAGCGCTCAATACCGAAATCGGCAGCGAACTTTCGGGCACGTGGTCCGCCGGCGGCGTCTTTGATGGTCGGCGCGGGCACGGCGTGGTCCATCACGATCGCCAGCTTGTCAGGATCATGAATGCGAAGTGGCTCGATCCACATCGTCGCGAACTGCAGGTCGATCAGCACCGTCATGTCGACATCGACGACGACCGTCTCGCCTGGGGACACCGTATCCAGGCCGGCCTTTCGGGCGAAGATCTTCTCGATGACGGTCATGCCCATGAGCGGTCCTTCGTGTGTGTGTATTTGGCGTCGAGTGCAAGCCACTCCGCCATCCCGACCAGGTTGAAGAAATCGGCAGGCCCGGTGTGCAGGTAGTCGGCGACGTTGCCCCCGTTGAGTTCACACAGGCCCTCCAGCATGCCGAGAACTGCGCGCGCTAGCGGCTCGCCGGGATGAATGGCGATGGCGTAGCCCAACTCCTGCAGTCGTGCTGCCGACTCCAGCGGAGTCATGCCGCCGAGCACCAGATTGATCAGCAGCGGAGCCGTTACGTCGCGGGCGATGCGTTCGATCTCCTCGATGGACTGCGGGGCCTCAACGAAGATGACGTCCGCGCCCGCCTGGGCGTACCGATTCGCCCGCTCAATCGCGGCGTCCAGGCCGAGCGGGGCCCGCGCGTCGGTCCGCGCGACGACGAGCAGGCCGTCATCATCGCGAGCGTCGAGCGCGGCGGCCAACGTTTGTTCGAACTCTGCGGCGTCGACGACGTGCTTGTCCGACAGATGCCCGCAGCGCTTCGGGAATACCTGGTCCTCCAATTGAATTGCCGCGACGCCGGCCTGCTCGTAGAGACGGACCGTGCGCACCACGTTCATCGCTGCGCCGTAACCGGTGTCGGCGTCGGCGATCAGCGGGACGTCGCCCAGCACGCCGACGAGCATCCGGGCCCGCTCGGCCATCTCGGTGCCGGTGACCAGTCCAATATCCGGCAGGCCGAACCCGGAGGCCGCCACACCGGCGCCGGTCATATACGCCGCCGCCTGACCGGTGCGCCGGGCCAGATGCGCCGTTATCCCGTCGAAAACACCTGGTGCGACCACGAGTTCGCCTTGATCGAGCAAGGCCCGTAGCTTTTGTCGGGCCGGTGTGGTGGCCATGTGTCGTCCTTTCAGTCGAGTGCGCCGGCGACCGGCGGTGCTAACAGATCGATGAGCTCGCCAACGTCGTCGAGGTCGTCGAGACCGCCGACCGCGCGTTCGATGGCCTTGGCGCGGTCGCGGCTGGTGACGCGGTCGGCCAGGGAATGGAACTTGGTGACGAGTTCGTCGTTGGTCACCGGATCCCAGGGCGCACCGTGCGGTGCGACGACGCGGGTCTGATGCACGCTGCCGTCGCGGGTAGTCACCGCGATGTCGGTGCGGAACCATTCGCTGCGGTCGGCGTTGGCCAGTGACTCGTCCAGGTGCACGTCGGTGACGTCGATCAACGACCAGATGTCGTCGGCATCCAGGCGCGCGGGGGTGAATTGTTCGGGCAGAGCAGTACCGTCGAGCAGTGCGGCAGCAGTCGCGTAGCCGATGTTCATCTGGGCGCCGATCGCGGTCAGCGGCCGCTCGGGCTCCCACCAGCCGTGTTTGTAAACGGTCTCGCCCACGGTAATGTCGATCTTCGAGATATCCTCGGGGACAACCGATTGCCGGAGTTGCCGGGCCGCGTCGACGGCTCCGTGCAGGCCACCCATGACCGCATAGGACTTGACCATGATGATGCCGGTCTCCCATCGCTCACCCAGTTGGTCGGTCAGCAATGATGCATCGGGATTGTGGCCCTCTCCGAAAACGCTGAGGAATCCACCGTATTCACGCTCGAATACCCGTTTGATGCCGGTGTAGTTCGCCGCGGCCAACCCGGCGGCGTAAAAGCCGTTGCGGGCGGCGAAGCCGTGGTGCATGCGCTTGCTCATCGCTTCGTACTGCGCGGCCATCAAACCCGCCGACTGGGTGCCGGCCAGGCCGAGCGCATCCTCCAACTGGGCCGGCGACAACCCGCGCAGTTTGCCGGAAGCCATCGCCGCCGAGTGTGTGCCGAAGACCGGCCCGGAGTGCCAGCCCCGGTCGAGCATCTGGGCGCCGTGCAGCGTGTAGCCGACGCGCGGTCCGACCTCGAAACCGGTAATCGCCGCGAGCAGGAAGTCGGCGCCGGTGATGGGCTGCGGCTGCGCGGTCACCGTCGAGAGCAGCGCGGGAATGACCAGCGAACAACTGTGCAGGGGTGCGATCGGGTGGAAGTCGTCGAGCTCGAAGCCCTGAATGAAGGTGCCGTTCAGTACGGCCGCCGCGGGCCCACTGGTGGACTTCCCGGTGCCGATGACCACTGCTTCGCCCCGATTCTCAAGCTCGAGGACGGCGTCGGTGGCAACCCGCGACCAGGGCAACTGCGCGCCAATGAGGCCGCAGCCCAGGCCGTCGAGCAGCAGATGTTTGGCGCGCTCGATGACAGTTTCCGGGATGTCGCCGAGGCTGAGCCCCGCGACCCAGGAGGCCAGCCGTCCGGTCGGCCCATCCGGATCGGTGGCGGCCTGTTGGTGAACCGGGATCGCGGTCATCGGTGGTCCTCCGTCGAAGAAGCTTGCCATGTTGTCTGGTTGTTATATACTCATAACAAATAATGGCGCATTCGGCAAGCGGGGTGTGAAAACATTGGTCCTCATGCAGCAGACCGGCGGCTCAGTGCGACCGGTGAAAGCGGACGCCGGGGTGCCGCTGCATCGTCAGCTCTACTTGGTGCTGCACGACGAGATCGCCCGCGGCGCGATGGCTCCCGGCGATGCGCTACCCACCGAGCAGGCCCTCTGCGACCAGTTCGGGGTGTCCCGCATTACGGTGCGGCGGGCCCTGGCCGATCTTGCCGAGCAGGGCTACATCGAACGCCGGCAAGGCGTCGGATCGTTCGTCCGTCAACGCGGACGTTCAGATGAGGTGCCTTCGGTCGGCTCCTACATGGACGGCCTTCGGCAGACGCAATTCCAGACCTCCATCGAGGTGGTGGAGCACGACATCCGAACTCCACCGTCCTCGATCGGCGACGCACTCGGGGTCACCGTCGAGATGCTGCATATTCTGCGGGTTCGGCGAGAGCGCAGGACCCGCGAGCCGTTAATGGTCACCGATGCCTGGCTGCCGACGGACCTCGCCGACACCCTCACCACCTCAGCGTTGCGGCGTAATCCGCTCTACGAGTTGCTCTCTGGCGCTGGTCTGGTCATCGATCGGATGCAGCATGAGATCACCGCGGAAATCGCGGGGCCGCGCAACGCGCAGCTGCTCAACACGCCGATCGGTTCAGCGTTGCTTCGTGTTAACCGTCTTGCGTTCGTGGCGGGTTCGCCGCATCACCATGTGTCGATCCTGCTCTCGCCCAACCGCAGTCGCGTGCTGATGAGCCAGACCGCCGCCGAACTCCAAACGGGTGACGGCGTTGCGATCGCCCACGACGTGCGGCGCGGCTCGAGCTAGCGGATGAGCATCGGGCCCGGCCTAACTACCGTCGAACAACAATTGCGGCGGCTGCCCGTGACCGCCGCGCAGGTACGCCATGCGGGGCGAACCATCTTCGAGCTCGGTGACGTATCGCGCCCGGTTCATGTCCACTCCATCCGGAAGTCGATCCTGAGCGCGCTTTTCGGCCAGGCCTACGATCGAGGTCAAGTCGACCTCAGTGTGACGCTGGGCGCGCTGGGAATCGATGACTCGCCTACCCTGACCGACAAGGAAAGGTCGGCCAGGATCGAAGACCTTCTCACCGCACGTTCCGGCGTCTACCTGCCCACTGACGACGGTGTTGTGCTGGGCCGCCCGCCGCGTGGATCGCACCCGCCCGGGACATTCTGGTGCTACAACAATTGGGATTTCAACGTTCTGGGAGACATCTACGAACGCATCACCGGCCGCAGCGTCTTCGTTGCGTTCGAGCACGACTTGGCCCGGCCCCTGGGCATGACCGATTGGAACACCTATCAACATGGGTCATACGAGTACCGCGCCGATATCCTCGGCGGCACAACTCGGTACCCGAACTACCTGTTTCATCTGTCGGCTCGAGATATCGGCAGGTTCGGAGAGCTTTATCTCAAGGCCGGTGTCTGCAATGGCCGCCCGCTCCTCTCACCCGAATGGATTGCGCGCAGCACCGGTCCGGTGTCGCGCACGACCTATCAGGCCGGATTGCTTGGCATGTACGGCTATTGCTGGTGGGTAGCCGGGCCGTCTGATGAGTTGAGCCACATCGGCATCGCCGACAGCATTTATTCGGCGATTGGCTTCGGGGGGAACTTTCTCACCGTGCTCCCCGACATCGACACGGTGGTGACGGTGGTGACCGATGCAGCTTTCCCGCCTGGGGACTCCTCAATCTCATGGACCGCGCCAATGGCCAACGACGACTACCAAGAGGTGATTGCCCACCTCGTTGCAGCGCTGTCCTGACGAGCTAGCGGATCAGCCCGACGCCTGGGATGAACCGGCCAATACTGGCCGTGTATCTACGATAGGCCGCACCGTGTTTGCCGAGTAGGTACGGCTCTTCGACTCGGCGCACCAGCAACTCGAGGGCCGCGATCGCGAGGACCAGCCCGGCGCGATACATCGGGGATACGGAAATTCATCAGTCCGGCAGCGTCGCCTCGTCGATCGCGTCGGCGCGCGGCGCGCAGTCGCCGGCGCCGGGTACCAGCGTCGCCAGCGCGCCGGCCGCGCAGGCTCGACGCAGTGCGTGGTCGCGGTCGATGGCCCAGCCGGCGGCCAGGACACCGGCGAACACATCGCCGGCGCCGGACGTGTCGAGCGGGTCCACGAGCGGCGCAGGCACCGTGAACTCCGCACCGCCGCCGGTGTAGCCGGCGCCGCGGGCGCCTAGGGTGGTCACTCGATGCGGGACGGGCCAAACCCAGTGTGCGGCTTCGGTTTCGTTGACCACCAAAACGTCTGTCACTTCGGCCAGCTGGGCCAGCTGGGCCTCGTCCCCGCCCGACGGTGAGGCGTTGAGGATAACGGTCACCCCGGCCGAATGGGCCTCGCGGGCAGCTGCTGTCGCGGTGGCGACCGGAATCTCCAACTGCAGCAACAGCACATCGGAGTCCGCAACGACCCTGCGCAGCGCAGCCGAGTCCAGCGTCAGCTGACCATTGGCACCCGGCGCGACGACAATGATGTTCTCACCGGCAGAGTCGACGATGATCACCGCGTTGCCGCTGCGTCCGGGCACGGTGATCAGCCCGTCGGTGCCCACATCGTTGGTGTTCAGGTGCTCGCGCAACTGCGCCGCCGCCGGGTCGTCGCCGACGGCGCCGACAAACTGTACGTGTGCTCCGGCGCGTGCCGCTGCCACAGCCTGATTGGCGCCTTTGCCGCCGGGCGTCGAGCGCACCGACGCCGCTAACGCCGTTTCGCCCGGGCGGGGCAACGTGTCGACATCGAATCCGATATCCATATTCACACTGCCCACCACGCATACCCGTGTCATTCCGCCGACGTTATGGAGTTGCGCTCGGATTCACAAACGACGTGTTGATAACGGTTTTCGGCAAATCCGATTTCGCTACATCATTCGCGTTACGCTGCTGCGTGATCTGGGCTTTTCGGCCCGTCAGCGAAAGGAAGCCGATTGAGGCCGCGGGGCTTAACTGATCCGGTACCGGTGGACCAGACGGTGCCGCCTGACAACGGCAGGCGCCGTCACCCGCGGCGGATGTCCCGGTTGAGCATCCAGTCCAAGATCATGTTGATGCTGCTGGTGTCCAGCCTCGCGTCGTTGGCGGTGATCGGTGTCGTCGAGTATGTGTCCGGCCGGAACACGCTACTGCCCGTTGCCGCCGAACGAATGACTCAAATGCGTGAGGCGCAGAAGCGCGCGATTGAGATGTTGTTCGCCGACCTGACGAACTCGCTAGTGGTTTACAGTCGCGGATCGACCGCCGACGACGCGGTGCAGGCCTTCACCGCAGGATTCGACCAATTAGCTGATGCACCCACCGATCCCGGCCAACAACAGGCGTTGGAGAGCTACTACACCGACAAGCTGATCAAACCGGTCCAGCAGACAACCGGCCAGAAGCTGGACATTGCTGCGCTGCTGCCCAGTAGCAACGCGCAGAGATATCTCCAAGTCCATTACACGGTTCCGTCGTCGGGCGCCTCGAACACAACCGACGACGCAGGTGACGGTAGCGCGTGGTCTGCCGCGAACGCGCGCTTCAACAAGTACTTTCGCGAGATCGCGACCCGCTTCGAATACCGGGATGCGATTCTGCTCGACGGTCGGGGCAACCTCGTCTACAGCGCCAACAAAGGTCCCGCGCTGGGCACCAACATCCTCACCGGACCGTATCGCGAATCCAATCTGCGTGGTGCCTACGAAAAGGCGATGTCCGCGGACTCGGTCGATTTCGTATGGATCACCGATTTCCAGCCGTTTCAGGCTGCCGGCGGAATGCCCATCGCCTGGCTGGTGTCGCCGATCAATTCCGCCGGCAAGACCAACGGGGTGCTGGCGCTCCCGCTTCCGATCTCGAAAGTCAACCGGATAATGACCGCCGACCAGCACTGGAAAGCCGCCGGCATGGGTGAGACGGCGGAGACGTACCTGGCGGGTCCGGACGGACTGATGCGTTCTGATTCGCGGGCGTTTCTGCAAGACCCCGAGAAATATCAACACGACGCCGTGGCGGCAGGCACCCCACCTGACATTGTTGCCAAAGCGCTCCGGTGGCACGGCACGACGCTGGTTCAGCCCGTTGAGACCGAGGCATTCCACGCCGCACAACGCGGGCAGACCGGAACGGTCAGGGATACCGGCTACCTGGGCGACCACGAGATCGCGGCTTATGGACCGGTATCGGTGCCTAATTCAGACCTGCGCTGGTCGATCTTGGCGACCAGAGACAGCTCCGAAGCCTACGCCCGGATAGAGGCATTCACCCGGACGCTGGTCGTGACGGCCGCGACGATGGTTTTCGCCATTTGCGTGCTCGCGATGCTGATCGCCCAGGTATTCGTGCGGCCTGTCCGGCGATTGCAGGCCGGCGCGGAGAAAATCAGCGCCGGCAATTACGACGTCACGATACCGGTCACGTCCCGTGACGAGATCGGCGACCTCACAGCCGCTTTCAACGAGATGAGCCGGAATCTGGAGATCAAAGATGGTCTGCTCACCGAACAACGCAAGGAAAACGACCGTCTGCTGCTGTCGTTGATGCCCGAGGCTGTTGTGCGGCGGTATCGCGACGGTGAGCAGACCATTTCGCAAGAGCACCAAGACGTCACGGTCATCTTCGCTGACATCGTCGGCCTCGACGAGATCTCAAGCGAGCTGTCCGGCGACGAATTGGTCGGGATCGTCGACGAGCTGATGCGGGAACTTGATTCAGCGGCCGAAACCCTTGGCGTCGAGCCGATCCGCACCGTACACAACGGCTACCTCGCCAGCTGTGGTTTGAACGTCCCGCGGCTGGACAGCGTGCCCCGAACCATCGACTTCGCCGTGGAGACGCAGCGGATCATCGAGCGCTTCAACACCGGCACGGGCCACCACCTCAGCATTCGGGCCGGCGTCAATACGGGCAACGTGATCAGTGGACTGGTCGGTAGAGCCAGCGTCATCTACGACATGTGGGGTGCCACGGTGAACCTGGCCCACCAGATGCGCAGCGGAACAACGGGGTCCGGGATCTATGTGACCTCGGAGGTGTACGAGGTGATGCGCGACATCCGGCAGTTCACGCCCGCGGGAAGCATCACTGTCGACGGCGCGGAGCAGCCGATCTGGCAATTGTCGGAGCGCAAGTGAACGTCGTCGACCCGTTCTGGTTGTACTGGGCCATCGGGCTAGGCCTCGGACTGCCCTTCGTGCTGGTCAGTCTTACCGAATGGCTTCAACTGCTGGCCCGCAGACAGAGCGCTTTGGCCGGGCCGGTCAACCTGCTGCGCAGCTATCTGGTGCCGCTGGCAGCATTGCTGCTGTTACTGGTCAAGGTGGCGCAAGTGCCGGCCCAGGTCACCTCGGTGCGGGTGCTTGCCACGGTCCTCGGATTCGTGGTGCTGCTACTGCTGCTGTCGGGGCTCAACGCCACGGTGTTCGAGGGGGCTCCGCAGGGCTCGTGGCGCCAGCGGGTGCCGACGATATTTCGTGACGTAACAAGGTTTTTGCTTATTGCGATCGGTCTTGCACTCATCTTCTCCTACGTCTGGGGTGTACGAGTCGGCGGCTTATTCACCGCACTCGGCGTGACGTCGGTGGTCATCGGTCTGATGTTGCAGAATTCCGTCGGTCAGATCGTGTCGGGGTTGTTCATGTTGTTCGAGCAGCCATTCCGGATCGGCGACTGGCTGGACACCCCGGCGGCGCGCGGACGCATCGTGGAAGCGAACTGGCGCGCCGTCCACATCCACACCGGCCACGGTTTGCAGATCACGCCAAACTCGGTGCTGGCCGCGACCTCGTTCACCAACCTCAGTCGTCCGCCCGGTGCGCACCGATTGTCGATCACCACCATGTTTTCAGTGGTCGACTCGCCCGACCAGGTACGCCGTCTGCTGGTCCAGGTCGCCAGCGCGCTGCCGCAACGCAAAACCGACGTCGCGCCCACATCGGCGGCCGCCGGTGCCGGCGAGTACCGCGTAAACATCGCGTTGAAGTCGCCCGCCGACGATGGCGCCGCGCAAGCGACATTTCTGCGATGGATCTGGTACGCGGCGCGACGCGAGGGCCTGCACCTCGACGGCGCCGGTGACGACTTCTCAACGCCCGCGCGGGTGCAGAAGGCGATGCGAACGGTCGTGGCGCCGGCATTGCGGTTGAGCCTGACCGACCAACAGTCACTCATCCCGCATGCGAAGGTTCTCCGTTACGGCACCGACGAAATTGTGCAATACGCGGGTGAAGTGCCCACGGCGATGACGTTTTTGGTCAGGGGCAGCGTCCGGATGACCGCGACCGCCGAAGACGGTTCAGTCATACCACTGAGCGTGCTGGAAGAAGGCTCATTCCTAGGCTTGACCACGCTCACGCGTCAACCAAATCTCTCCGGCGCCTACGCGCTGGAGGAGGTGATCGCGCTGGAGATCGATCGCGAGCACATCGAAGATCTCGTCCTGCGGACACCGTTATTGCTTCAGGAGCTGGGTCGCATCATCGAAGACCGGCGAGAGGAAACCGCCCGGGCTGGATATGTCCCACCTCGGACCAACGTTTCGTGACCTCGCCGTTGAAACGCGCTGCCGCTGTGTCGTTTTAGCAAAGCGCCATGGGAGAGCCGGGCAGTATCAGTGTCGTCGATTTTACGCCTGGACGGCGCCACGTGGGTGTGCGCGCCAACGCCGCTTGGGGCCGTTCAGCCAAGCGGTAGCACGGTCGCTACCCTTGGTCAATGAGTGTGCATGCCTTCTCTGCCCCGGACGTGCGCCAGCAGGTGCACGACGCCGCGCGCCGGGCCCGAGTCGCCGCCCGTGCGCTGGCCTCCCTACCGACGGTTGCCAAAGACCACGCGCTGCGTGTCGCCGCCGAGGCCATCGTGGCGCAATCCGACCGGATCCTGGCAGCTAACGTCGAAGATCTGAACGTGGCGCGGGCCGCCAACACGCCGGCCGCCATACTCGACCGGTTGGCGCTGGACCCTGGGCGCATCGAGGGGATCGCCGCCGGTCTGCATCAGGTCGCCGGACTACCCGATCCGGTGGGGGAGGTGCTGCGCGGCTACACCCTGCCCAACGGGCTGGCGCTGCGCCAGCAACGAGTTCCGCTCGGCGTGATCGGGATCGTCTATGAGGGCAGGCCCAACGTCACCGTCGATGCATTTGGTTTGGCGCTCAAGTCCGGTAACGCTGCGCTGCTGCGCGGAAGCGCCTCGGCGGTCAATTCCAACCAGGCGCTGGTCGGTGTGCTTCGCGCGGCGCTCGCCAGCGAGGATCTGCCTGCCGACGCCGTCCAGCTCGTTTCTTCGGCCGACCGCTCGACCGTCACTCACCTGGTCCAGGCCCGCGGATTGGTCGACGTGGTGATCCCGCGCGGCGGCGCGGGGCTGATCGATGCCGTGGTCCGCGACGCGCACGTGCCGACCATCGAAACCGGTGTCGGCAACTGTCATGTCTACGTCCACGACGCCGCCGATCTGGAGATGGCCGAACGGATCTTGCTGAACTCCAAGACTCGTCGGCCGAGCGTGTGCAACGCAGCAGAGACGCTTCTGGTCGACGCCGCGATTGCAGCAAAGGCTGTGCCGCGGCTTGTCGGCGCCCTGCAGGAAGCCGGCGTGACGGTGCATCTCGACCCCGATGAGGCTGACCTGCGCCGCGAGTATCTGGCGATGGAGATCGCGGTCGCGGTGGTAAACGGCGTCGACGAGGCGATCGCGCACATCAACGAATACGGCACCGGACACACCGAGGCCATCGTCACCACCAATATGGCTGCCGCGCAACGGTTCACCGAAGGAGTCGATGCGGCCGCGGTGATGGTGAACGCGTCGACGTCGTTCACCGACGGCGAACAGTTCGGGTTCGGCGCCGAGATCGGCATCTCCACCCAGAAGTTGCATGCCCGCGGCCCGATGGGACTGCCAGAATTGACCTCAACCAAATGGATCGGTTGGGGAGACGGTCAGACCCGCCCGGTCTGACATAGCTGAGGAGAAACACAAAAGTGAGTGTGCCTGCGCGGCCCGCCCCGCTATTCGTCGATATCGACGACGTCGGTCGCAAGCTGGCCGAAACCGGCTACCTGCCCGACACCGCGACTGCGACTGCGGTTTTCCTGGCCGACCGGCTCGGTAAGCCGCTACTGGTGGAAGGCCCGGCTGGGGTTGGCAAGACCGAACTGGCGCGCGCCGTCGCGCAGGCCACCGGATCCGGCCTGGTCCGCCTGCAATGCTACGAGGGCGTCGACGAGGCACGCGCCCTCTACGAGTGGAACCACGCCAAGCAGATTCTGCGCATTCAGGCCGGGTCCGATGACTGGGATCAAACCAAGACCGATGTCTTCACTGAGGAGTTCCTGCTGTCGCGGCCGCTGCTGACCGCGATCCGGCGCACCGAGCCCACCGTTCTGCTAATCGACGAAACCGACAAGGCCGACATCGAAATCGAGGGTCTGCTGCTTGAAGTGTTGTCCGACTTCGCGGTGACCGTCCCCGAGTTGGGCACCATCACCGCCGAGCGCGCTCCGTTCGTGCTGCTGACCTCCAACGCCACCCGCGAGCTGTCTGAGGCGCTCAAACGACGTTGCCTGTTTTTGCACATCGACTTCCCCAGCCCCGAGCTGGAACGCCGGATTCTGCTGTCCCGTGTTCCTGAGCTGCCCGGACACATCGCCGACGAGCTGGTGCGCATCATCGGCGTGCTACGCGGAATGCAACTCAAGAAGCTGCCCTCGGTCGCCGAAACCATCGACTGGGGACGTACCGTGCTGGCGCTCGGTATGGACACCATCGATGACGCGACGATCGCCGCCACGCTGGGTGTGGTGCTCAAACACCAATCCGACCAGCAGCGCGCCACCAGCGAACTTCGGCTGAACTGAGGCGCTTGATGGCCGTCCGCCGCGTTCGCCCCAGCCAGCCGCTGGCCCCGCATGGCCTGCCGGGGCATCTGGTCGGATTTGTGGAAGCTCTTCGTGGGCAAGGTATCTCTGTCGGCCCATCGGAGACGGTGGATGCCGGCAGGGTGATGGGGGTCCTCGGTCTCGGTGACCGGGAGGTGCTGCGCGAAGGTCTGGCTTGCGCGGTGTTGCGCCGACCTGAGCACCGCGAGACCTACGACGCGATGTTCGACCTCTGGTGGCCCGCCGCACTGGGCGCACGCGCGGTGGTGACCGAAGAGGCCGAGACCGATCCCGACGTCCAGTTGCCGCCCGACGACGTCGAGGCGATGCGGCAGATGCTGGTGGATCTGCTCACCAACAACGCCGATCTCGCCGACATGGATGAGCGGCTGGTGGCCATGATCGCGCAGATCGTCGACGCATACGGCAAGTACAACTCCAGCCGTGGTCCGTCGTACTCCTCATATCAGGCGCTCAAAGCGATGGCGCTCGACGAGCTGGAGGGCAAGCTGCTGGCCGGTCTGCTTGCCCCCTACGGTGACGAACCCACGCCAACTCAGGAGCAGATCGCCAAAGCGCTTGCCGCGCAGCGGATCACACAACTACGGAAGATGATCGACTCCGAGACCAAGCGGCGCACTGCCGAGCAGCTGGGCCGCGACCACGTCCAGATGTACGGCATCCCACAGCTATCCGAGAATGTCGAGTTCCTGCGCGCTTCGGGCGAGCAGCTGCGCGCCATGCGCAGGGTCGTGCAGCCGCTGGCCCGCACGCTGGCCACCCGGCTGGCCGCGCGAAGGCGCCGTGCCCGGGCAGGCGCAATCGACCTGCGCAAAACGCTACGCAAATCAATGTCCACCGGCGGTGTGCCGATCGACCTGGTGCTGCGCAAGCCACGGCCGGCGCGCCCAGAACTGGTGGTGCTGTGCGACGTGTCGGGATCGGTCGCCGGGTTCAGCCACTTCACCCTGCAGTTGGTGCATGCGCTGCGGCAACAGTTTTCCCGGGTTCGGGTGTTCGCCTTCATCGACACCAGCGACGAGGTGACCCACATGTTCGGGCCCGACGCCGACCTGGCGGTGGCGATCCAGCGGATCACCCGGGAAGCGGGTGTGTACACCCGCGACGGCCACAGCGATTACGGCAACGCCTTTATCTCGTTCATTCAGGCGCATCCGAACGTGTTGTCGCCGCGCAGCTCGTTGCTGGTGCTCGGCGACGGGCGCACCAACTACCGCGACCCGGCCACCGATGTGCTGGCCCACATGGTGACCGCCAGCCGGCACGCGCACTGGCTCAACCCCGAGCCCAGACACCTCTGGGGCAGCGGCGACTCGGCGGTACCCCGCTACCAAGAGGTGATCACCATGCACGAATGCCGGTCGGCCAAGCAGCTGGCGGCGGTGATCGACGCGCTACTGCCGGTCTGACCTGTGATGGCGCGCCGGCGGTGTCGCCCGAAGGCGGACAAACAGAGCGTCCCCGCTGGGTACTGGTGTGGCCGGTGTGACTGATGGGTTGGGGGCCCGCACCAGGAGGCTCAAGTAAGCTGGCAAACCGTGCAAAAGCGGCGGCTGGGAGTGATGGGTGGGACATTCGATCCCATCCATAATGGCCACCTGGTCGCGGCCAGCGAGGTGGCCTATCAGTTCGACCTCGACGAAGTGGTATTTGTGCCGACCGGTCAGCCCTGGCTGAAAGGCCGCCAGGTCAGCGCCGGCGAAGATCGCTACCTGATGACTGTGATCGCCACCGCGGCCAACCCCCGCTTCTCGGTCAGCCGCGTCGACATCGATCGCGGCAGACCCACCTACACCAAGGACACCTTGCGGGATCTGCACACGATCAACCCCGACGCCGATCTGTTCTTCATTACCGGCGCCGACGCGCTCGCCTCCATCCTGTCGTGGCAGGACTTGGAAGAACTGTTCGCGTCGGCGCGGTTCGTCGGGGTTAGCCGGCCCGGCTACGAACTGGGCCGCGAACATCTCACTGACGTCCTCGACGGGTTGCCTGATGACGCGTTGACGTTGGTCGGAATCCCCGCGCTGGCAATCTCTTCCACCGACTGTCGTCAGCGCGCCGCGGAAGGACGCCCGCTGTGGTACCTGATGCCCGACGGCGTCGTGCAGTACATCTCCAAACGCGAGCTCTACTGCAAACCCAAGGAGCGGACGTGACGGCCGCGTCGGAGGCGATCGAGATGGCCACCGTCGCCGCACGCGCGGCCGCCTCGAAGCTTGCCGATGATGTCGTCGTCATCGACGTCTCGGATCAATTGGTCATCACCGACTGCTTCGTGATTGCCTCGGCGTCCAACGAACGGCAAGTCAACGCCATCGTTGACGAGGTCGAAGAGAGAATGCGCGGCGCCGGCTACAAGCCAGCCCGCCGCGAGGGCACCCGCGAAGGCCGCTGGACGTTGCTGGACTACGTCGACATCGTCGTGCACATCCAGCATCAAGACGAGCGCGATTTCTATGCGCTCGATCGGCTTTGGCGTGACTGCCCCGTCGTGACGGTTGACCTGTCCGAGAATCCCGAGAACTCGGCGAGCCAGCCATGACGGTCCGTCGGCTGGTCTTGCTGCGGCACGGCCAAACCGAATTCAATCTCGGCAGCAGGATGCAGGGCCAATTGGACACCGACCTGACTGAGCTGGGTCGTGCCCAGGCGGTCGCCGCAGCCGCGGCGCTCGCCAAAGACCACCCGCTGCTCGTCGTGTCGTCCGACCTGCACCGCGCCTACGACACGGCGGTCGCGTTACAGGAGCGCACGGGCATACCAGTGCAGGCCGACGACCGCCTGCGGGAGACCCACCTCGGCGACTGGCAGGGCATGACCCACGCCGAGATTGACGCCGTTGCGCCGGGCGCCCGGCTGGCGTGGCGCGAGGACGCCACCTGGGCACCGCACGGCGGGGAGAGCAGGGTCGACGTCGCCGCGCGCAGCCTGCCGCTGATCGCCGAGCTGGTCGCCGGTGAGCCCGAATGGGGCGCCTCCGAAGAACCGGAGCGGCCCGTGCTACTGGTCGCCCACGGCGGCCTGATCGCCGCGCTGACCGCGGCGCTGCTGCGGCTGCCGCTTGATAATTGGCCCGCGCTGGGTGGCATGGGCAATGCCAGTTGGACGCAGCTGTCGGGGCACTCCGACGATCCGGAATCCGGTGTCGCCGATGTCGATGCCATCCGGTGGCGGCTCGACGTGTGGAACGCTTCGGCACAGGTCGCGGGCGATGTCCTCTGAGCAACGGCCGCGGCCGACCCTGCTGGTCTTCGCCGACTCGCTTGCCTACTACGGACCAACTGGTGGATTGCCGGCAGACGACCCTCGTATCTGGCCCAATATCGTTGCTGCACAGCTTGGTTGGGAGTTAGAGCTGATCGGCCGCATCGGTTGGACCTGTCGGGATGTTTGGTGGGCCGCCACCCAAGACCCCCGGGCGTGGGCGGCGTTGCCCCGTGCCGGGGCGGTGGTCTTCGCGACCGGTGGCATGGATTCGCTGCCCTCTCCGCTGCCGACCGCATTGCGGGAGCTCATTCGCTATGTACGCCCGCCTTGGCTGCGGCGATGGGTTCGCGACGGCTATGGTTGGGTGCAGCCGCGACTGTCGCCGGTGGCCAGAGCCGCTTTGCCACCGCATCTTTCCGCCGAATACCTCGAAGAGACGCGCGGCGCAATCGATTTCAATCGGCCCGGCATTCCGATCGTGGCGTCTCTACCGTCGGTACACATCGCCGAGACGTACGGAAAGGCCCATCGTGGCCGAGCCGGCACGGTCGCGGCGATCACCCAGTGGGCCAGCCAACACGACGTTCCGTTGGTCGACTTGAAAGCCGCTGTCGCCGAACATGTGATGGGCGGTCGCGGCAATCCTGACGGAATTCACTGGAATTTCGAGGCCCACCAAGCGGTCGCGGAGTTGATGCTCAAGGCGCTGGCCGAAGCCGGCGTGGCGACGATGCAGAGCGCGCAGCGCGATGAGGAGAAGCCGCGCAATCAAACCGGCGTGGCGACGATGCAGAGCGCGCAGCGCGATGAGGAGAAGCCGCGCAATCAAACCGGCGTGCAAACCGAGACACCGCGCGGCTGATTTTATGTCTGTCGTGGTGGTAACCGACTCGTCCGCGCGACTTCCCGCTGAGCTGCGCCGACAGTGGGCGATACGTCAGGTCCCCTTGCACATTCTGCTCAACGATACCGACCTGCGCGACGGTGTGGACGAAATCCCGTACAACATACACGATTACGGGCACGCGACGACCGCCGCCGCGACACCGGCCGAGTTGGACGATGCATATCGGCAGGCGCTGGCCGACAGCGGTGGCGACGGGGTCCTGGCCGTGCACCTTTCGGCGGCGCTGTCGGGGACCATTCGTGCCGCCGAGACCACCGCAGCCCAGATCGGTTCGGCCGTAAGGGTTCTCGACTCGAGATCCGCTGCGATGAATACGGGTTTCGTCGCGCTGGCCGCCGCGCGGGCAGCGGCCGACGGCGCCGACCTGGATACCGTCGCAGAAATCGCCGCCGCCGCGGTTGGCCGCAATTATGGGTTCGTCGTCGTACACCAGCTGGACAACCTGCGACGAAGCGGGCGCATCGGTGGTGCAGGCGCCTGGCTGGGAACCAAGCTGTCGCTCAAGCCGCTGCTGCGCATCGACGACGGCAAACTCGTTCTGGCGCAACGGGTACGCACGGCCAACAAAGCGGTCGCGACGATGATCGACCGGGTGTGTGACGTCGTCGAGGAACGGTCAGCCTCGATCGCGGTGCATCATGTCGCCAACCCTGACGGCGCAGAGAACCTGGTCGCCGCACTGGCCGAGCGGTTGCCAGGTTGTGGACCGGCGATCGTGACCGATCTTGGCCCGGTGCTGGCTTTACATGTCGGAGCGGGCGCGCTCGGGGTGTGCGTGCAGCTGGCCGCCGACGACTGAATCGGCACCGTCAAGATTGCTGCACGGCCAGCGGCGCGGTGTTGTCCTCTTCGACAGGTGCTGACCGCGGCTTCGGCTTGGCGTGGTCACCGCGGGGATGGACCACCTGCGGCCACCAGAACCACCGACCGAGCATTGTCGCCAGCGAGGGCATGAACAGTGTGCGTACCACCAGGGTGTCGAGCAGCAGGCCGATGCAGACCGTCGAGCCGAACTGGCCCAACACGGTCAGCTCACTGCCCAGCATCGCCGCCATCGTGAAGGCGAACACCAGACCCGCTGATGTCACCACCGCACCGGTGCCGGCCATCGACCGGATGTATCCGGTCTTGAGGCCGGCGTGAATTTCTTCTCTGAACCGGGAGACCAGCAACAGGTTGTAGTCGGAGCCGACGGCCAACAGAATGATGACCGAAAGTGCCATGACGATCCAGTGGATGTGCATGCCGAACAGGTCCTGCCAGATCAACACCGACAGTCCGAACGACGCGGCGATCGAACTGCTCGCGGTCCCGACGATCACCAGTGCCGCCACCACGCTGCGGGTGAGGATCAGCATGATCATGAAGATCAGGGTCAACGCAGACACCACGGCGATCATCAGGTCGTACTTCTCGCCGTCGGCCATATCCCGGAAGGTCGCCGCGGTTCCGCCCAGGTAGACCTTGGCGTCGGAGAGCGAGGACTGCTTGAGTCCTTCCTGAGCAGCGGTGCGCTCGGCGGACACCCGGGCGATTCCCTCGGGCGTCATCGGGTCGCCTTGGTGAGTGATGAAGAACCGCACCGACTTTCCGTCAGGGGAGAAGAACATCTTCACACCGCGAATGAATTCCGGGTTAGCGAACGCCTCGGGCGGCAGGTAGAAGAAGTCGTCGTTCTGCGACTTGTCGAAGCTCTGTCCCATCACGATGGCGGTATTGCTCATGGCCTCCATCTGGTCGATCATCGCTTTGAACGTCTGGTACATGGTCAGCGTCAGGCCGTGCGTCGTCTTCAACGTGTCGAGCATGATCGGGATCAACTGCTCCAACTCGTGGGAGGCCGCCGCGGTGCGCGTGATGTCGCCGGAGAGATCGTGGAATTTCTCGGCGAGTTGGTCGAAGCCGTCGATCGAGTCGAACAACGATCGGAACGAGATGCAGACGGGAATGTCGTAGCAGTGCTTCTCCCAGTAGAAGTAGCTGCGGATCGGCCGGTAGAAGTCTTCGAAGTCCGCGATGTGGTCGCGCAGCGTGTCAGTGATCTCCGACGTTTCCTGCGTGGTTTTCGCGCTGTCCAGGGCGGCAGTGGCCAGGTCATGGGTGACCTTCGCCTGACGTGTCGTCACGTCGATCATGATTTGCATCTCGTCGGCCATCTTCAGAATGTCTTTCATTCTGTCTTTCAGGAAGTCCATGTTCTGCATGGTCGTCTGGCTCTGGATGCTGTTCTGGAACGGAATTGAGCTGTGCTGGATAGGAATTCCCAGCGGCCGGGTTATGTCCTGGATCATCGCGATGCCGACGGTGCGGATCTCGTTCTTGGCGACCTTGTCCAGCACCAGCATGTCGGAGGTGTTGCGCATGTCGTGGTCGGCCTCGATCATCAGCAGGTCCGGGTTCATCCGGGCTTCGGAGAAGTGCCGATCGGCGGCGGCGTACCCGATGTTGGAC
Organism: uncultured Actinomycetota bacterium; assembly: GCA_963833915.1. Lineage (GTDB taxonomy): Bacteria > Actinomycetota > Actinomycetes > Mycobacteriales > Mycobacteriaceae > Mycobacterium. The sequence goes on along the minus strand of CAWHZO010000010.1, from coordinate 409,317 downwards.
GGCGCTGTTTCGGGCAGGTAGTGGCGGTCGTTGTAACTGGTTTTGAATCCAGGCAACGCGACCATGCCGACCAGCACGACGGCGGCGCTGACCGCGAAAATCGGTGCGGGCCAACGCACGACCGCGGTGCCGACCCGCCGCCACAGCCGGCCGCGGGCCTGGCCCTTCTTCTCGAAGAGGCCGAAACGACTGCCCAGGAAGACGACCGCGGGACCCAGCGTCAGCCCGGCCGCCACGACGACGATCATCCCGATGGCCACCGGCGCACCCATGGTGTTGAACCAGGGCAGCCGGGTGAAGCTCAGGCAGTATGTCGCGCCGGCAATGGTCAGGCCCGAACCCAGCACGACAGGTGCCACGCCTTTGAACGTGGTGTAGTAGGCGGTTTCCCGATCTTCGCCGGCGTGACGCGCCTCCTGGTAACGGCCGATGAGGAAGATGCCGTAGTCGGTCCCGGCGGCGATCGCCAGCATCGTCAGGATGTTCGCGGCGAAGGTGGTGAGCCCGAACGCGTTGTTGTAACCGAGCACCGCGACGATTCCCCGCGCACACGCCAGCGCGACGAAGGTCATGAACAGCTGGATCAGCGTGGTGACGATCGAGCGGTAGACCAGCAACAGCATGATCGCGATCGCGCCAAGGGTGAACAGCGTGATCTTGCCCAGGCTGTCGTTGCCGATGACGTGCATGTCGTCGGACAACGCCGCGGGACCGGTGACGTAGCCCTTCACCCCGGGGGGTGCGGGTTCTTCGTCGACGACCTTGCGGACGGCCTCGACGGAGTTGTTGGCCTGGGTGGTGCCCTGGTTACCGGCGATGTTGGCCTGAACGTAGGCGGCCTTGGCGTCGGCACTCTGCGCGCCCGCCGCGGTGAACCTGTCGCCCCAGAAGTCCTGGATGTGCTGGACATGCGCAGTGTCCTTGCGCAGTTTGCGCACGATGTCGTCGTAGTACCGGTGTGCGGCATCGCCCAGTGGCTGCTGACTTTCCACGACGAACATCACCGTGCTGTTGGAGTTGAACTCGTGGAAGTTCTGCCCCATCCGCATCATCGCCTTCATCGATGGCGCGTCGAGGGGAGCCATCGGCGCCGAGTGCGCCTCGCCGACGATTTCCAGCGTCGGGACCGCGACGTTGACGATGACGGTCAGGGCGACCCAGCCCAGGATGATCGGGATCGCGAAGATGCGGATGAAGTGCGGGATAAAAGGGCGGTGCCGGTGCCCGGCTTCGGTGCGCTCGGGTGTCGTGGCGCTCATGCGGACTTCACCAGGCAGAACGTCTGAGCGTTGTGACCGTCGGCGCTTTGATGCTCCCGAAGCTCACCGTCGACGGTGATGCGGCAGCCGATGTACCCGCCGTCGGTTTGGGCCATGATGTTGGCGCTGACCGCGGGCAGGGTGGTGGAAATGGTGTACGACCACGGCAGCGGCGCGTTGTTGATCTGATGGGTGTTCGCGTCGGCGTCCCAGTAGTTGATGTTCGCGGTACTCCCGGGCGAGCCGAAAATGTCATACTTCACGACTTTGGGGTTGAACTGCACGATCTTGATTCCGGCTCCTGAATTGGCATTGAGGTCTTGCGAGCCGAATACCTTGTGCAGACGCGTCACGGCGAGCCCTGAAATCGAGAGGACCACCACAAGCAGCAACGGTATCCAACCGCGTTTGAGCAAACCGCTAATCGAAATCGACCTCACTCGGTCTCCTCCCGCCGCCTCGTCCGCCATCTTCTCGCGAACGCATCAAGCTACGGCCCCGTTCCGCTAGCGACCGACGCAGACGCGTCCGAGGCGACTTTGCCGAACGAGCAGGCCTCCGCCGGTCATCATCGCTGATGCCAATTAGAACCTTCGCTCGGCTAACTATGCTAGACGATAGGGCACGCTCGCGTTCTGTTAGGTCCTCACGATGTTTCGACGCTCGCACGGCTACCGCGCGGCGCGGCCGGCGACGGGCGGAAGGTCGGCCAACGTGACGATCCCCGGCCTGGCCGCTACGACTGCGGGCACGGCATTGGTCACTGGCATCGCGGTGTAGATCATGCCCAGGCCCATGAATCCCGGCTCGGTCCAATCCTTGGGCGGCAGGCAGTGCACAACCGTGCGCATGTTCGGCAGCCCGAAGACCTGGATGACGTGGCCGTGCTCGAGCGGCTTGGGGGGCGTCACGTGATCGCCCATCGTCCAGTTGAACCCGACGCTGACCACGTTGCGGTCGCCGACCCAGCCGCGGTGATATCCATAGACGCTGCCGACCGTCCCGGCCGGAATCTTCATAAAGCCCAGGTCGGTGTCGCCGGTGGCAGCGGTGAAGGTGACGTCGAAGGTGATCTTGTCCAGCGTGGCGCCGATCGCATCGGCCATCATCGCCGCCGACTCGGCGAAGACTTCGCTTTCGCGTCGCACACTTTCGGCCAGCCCGGGTGTGTCGGGATCCTGCGAGAAGCCCATGGCGGTCTGGGTTTCCGCCGATTCGTAGGTCGAGCAGTCCACCGATTCGGTGATGCGGATCTCGTCGACGCGTTCGCAGGACCCACTGAGCGCCATGCCGACCAGGTTCGTCATCCCCGGGTGCGCACCGCTGCCGAAAATCGTCGAGCGGCCGCGCGCGCAGGCGTCGAGGATCCGTTGCCGGTCCCGCGGCGTCTGCTTGCCACCGGTGATCCAGGCCGCGCTGGTACACACGTTGACCCCTGACTCGAGCAGCCGAACCAGTTCGTCGACGCTTGGCCACAGCGGGTTGTAGCAACACGCGTCGGGCCGAAGTGCCAGTAGCGCATCGATGTCATTGGTGGCCGTGACGCCGGTCGGCTCCGGCCAGCCGGACAGCTCGGCGGCGTCCACTCCGACCTTGTCCTGCCCGTGGGCGTAGACGCCGACCAGTTCCATGTCCGATCTGCCGATGATGGCGTGCAGTGATCGTCGGCCAATGTTGCCGGTAGTCCACTGGATCACACGTAACGGACGGTCTGCGCTGGTCGGGCTCATTAGGGCTCCTTTGCCGGTGCGATTGGACTCATTATGTTCAAGCCGGCCCATCCGCACGCGAGCCGGGCGTGCTAATCGTCAGAGCGAACTCAAAGCCCGGATGTGCCGACCGTGAGGAATGCACAGCCGACCGCGGCCAGCAGGATTGCCACGTCACGGCGGCGACGCGATCGGATCCAGTCGAGCAGCGCTGTCATCGACGTGGCAGTCGCCTTCGGCGCCAGGAGATAGGCCAGTAACGGAATCTCTACGAGCGCGAATGCCACGACGTTGAACATCACGAGCACCGCGACTTGCGTAAGGGCCGCCGCGCCGGAGGCGAGAATGACGGCCAGCGCGGCAAGATAGTCGACCGACGGGAGTGCGATGCTGAGACCGGCGATCCCTGCGACAGACAGCGAATGCCCACGCAGCACTCGTCGCGCCGGCGTCGCCAACCTTGTTGAGCGCAAACCCAACCGGCCAGGGACGTCTATGGCCACGACCCCAGCGATGACCAGCAGCAGGACCCCGATCAGGATCTGAACCTTGGGCAACGTGAAGTAGGGAGACCCCAGCAGCACTCGTCGAAACACGAACAGGACGACCAGACCAACCGTCGTTCCCATCGCGAAACCGCCAGACAAAAATGCGAGCAGTTGCAGCGCCGGTCTGGGCCTGTTCAGCATCAGCACGGTCATACCGATCCGGAACGGTTCGACACTGACGGCAAGGGCCATTACCAGGACAGTGACCAGCATGTGGTGGTTCTGCGTGCGCGACCGCCGGCCGCGTTAGGCGTCCAATCGGGCGAATTGGTCTTGGTGGTACTGCTCGACGCAAGCGGCGCGCCGGATCTTGCCGCTCGTTGTGGTGGGAATCGATCCCGGCGATACCAGAACGAGGTCTCCGACATTCACGCCGTGCGCATTGGATATCGCGGAGGTGACGTCGCTTTTGATCCCGCTGAGCCAGTGCGTTGCGTCCTCGCTGGAATCGCTTCGCTTCTTGAGTTCGATGACGGTGACCAGCTTTTCGGTGCTGTTCACCGGAATTGCGATCGCCGCGACCCGACCACCGGTGATCTCTTGGACCGTCGCCTCAATGTCCTCGGGATAGTAGTTGCGCCCACGGATGATCAGCAGATCCTTGATGCGGCCGACGATGAACAGTTCACGCTCGTAGACGAAACCCAGGTCGCCGGTTCTCAGCCATGGTCCGTCAGGCGTGCCCGGCGAGGGGTCGAGGAGCGTTGCGCCGAAGCAGCGCTGCTCCTCCGGTGGTCTGCGCCAGTAGCCGTCGGCAACATTGTCGCCATGTACCCAGATCTCGCCGACCACGTCCGGTGGGCACTCGCGGTTCGTGTCGCTGTTGACGATCCGCAGTGTGGGTGATTGCGGCACTTTGTATTTGACCAGCGCGGTGCCGGTGCCGGCAGTACACCGCTGGACGCGGGCCGCGGACAACTCCTCGGCTTCGAAGTGAACCGCCGGCAATGAATCACTCCAGGTGCCGGTTGCCACGAAGACGGTTGCCTCCGCCATGCCATATGAAGGACGCAGCATATGATCCCGAAAATTGAAGTGCGCAAACCGATCAGCGAAGCGTTGCAATGTGGCCGGCTCGACACGCTCGGCACCGCTGATGATGCCCAGCACCCCCCCGAGATCGAGCCCGGCCAGGTCGCCGTCGGTTGTTTTGCGGGCGGCCAAGTCAAAGGCGAAGTTAGGCGCCGCTGACCACGCGTGCGGATTCCCGGCCAGAGATCGCACCCATCTGGCCGGTCTCTCCAAGAACGAAATCGGACTCGTCAGCTCTCCGCGATAGCCGCCAAGAATTGGTGCGCAGATTCCCAGCACCAAACCCATGTCATGGTGAAAGGGCAACCACGACACAATCGTGGTATTCGATGGGGCTTTAACGTCGGAGTCCGCGAAGAAGCTGCGCATCAGCTGCTCGAAATTCACCTGGAGGTTGCGGTGCGAGATCATGACCCCGGTCGGCAGCCGGGTCGAACCTGAGCTGTACTGCAAATACGCGATGCTAGCCAAATCAGCTGTCTGAACGCTTGTTCCGCCATCGACGTCGAGATTCAGAGAATCGATCTCGAAGATCTTTGGAGCGGTGTCCATACGTGATCGATCGACATAATCACCGACGTCTTCAGCGACCGCGGACGTGGTGAGAACAATTGAGGGCGACGTATCGGCAAAGACCGCGCTTACCCGCTCATGATGCGAGCCGCGGTGTGGCAACGGGAGCGGAACTGCAATGAGCCCGGCCTGCATGGATCCCAGGAACGCTACGACGTAATCGAGGCCATGCGGAGCCAGGATGACGGCCCGGTCTCCGACCGACCCGTGCAGGCTGATCTCGCGCGCCACGTTGAGTGTTCGGCGGTATAGCTGCGACCACGTGAGGCTCTGGGGAACTCCTGCCCAATCCTTCTCGTAGTCGGTATAGGTGAACGCCACGTCGTCAGGCCGCATGCTGGCACGCCCATGCAACAAACTGAGAAGTGATGGCTTGGATATCGAGGTCACATTAGGTCCGTACTAGTTCGTCGAATTTGGGCTCGGAGTCAGTGGTCTGCTTCGCCTGCGCCGTGCTCCAACACGGACATGGCCCCGCTGAGGATCTGCGAGAACGGGTCAGCGCCGCCGCCGAATGTCGCCTGGTTGGCGGGCGCAGTGACCTCCGCTGGGTCGAACCCGCGCACCGGGTCCACCTGAACCGGAGCGGTCGCTGGGTCGTCGTTCCGTGCATAGCCCGCGTTCACCCGAGGGATCAGGATCGCGTCGAGCTTGTTCAGCGTGTCTTCCGGGATCCCAATGTATTTCAGCGGCATAACCAGCGGAATGTGCTTTTCCGGGACCATGATCGTCGTGTCTTTCGCGCCCCTGGAGTTGATCGTGGTTCTGATGTTCTGCGGCGGCACCATGCTCGCGTTTGTGAAGGCCACCGCGGTGTGACCCGTCGCGAGGCCCAGCAGCGTGTTCGCGAGAGCGAACATGTTGTCCGGCCGGTCGGGGAAATCCGCGATCGAGTCGTATGCAGCCACGAACCTGTTGGTGTCGTACTGGCTCTCGTACCGCGGCGGCATGGTGTAGTCGAGTGCGGGAACAACGCTGCCGACCGGGAACATGGCGGTCAAAAAGCTCTGACCGAAGGCGTGGTGTCCGATCGGGTCGCCGAATGTGGCGAAGTTCAGCGTGTTCGGCGGCGGAGCAGTCGGGTCATTCGCCAGTCGGGCCTGCTCGCCATCGACCACGAACCCGCCTTCGGATAAGCCGATGGCCGTACCGGGGCGGCCGGTGGTGCGAATCGCCGCGTCGAGGTTGTTTACTCCCTCGTCGACCGACTCGCCGACGCTGGGGCCGTCGATACCCAAGCCCGGAAAGTTCTCGTCGAGCTTGCCGATGCCGGGGAAGAGTCGCTCCAGCACATGGCCCTGAACCTGCCCCGCCGGGTAGCGAACGATTTGTCGCTGCTGGCCGGGGAACCAGTCAGCGCCCTCCATGCGGATGTATTGGTCGTAGGGGACGCCCAGGACGTGAGCGCCTCCAAGCGCGTAGGCGGTCTGATCGCCCGGCGCCCCGGGACTCGGCGGCCCACTGATGGGCGTGTCGTCGGCCGAGGCGGTTCCGAGGCCGAAATACCCTGTGGCGCCCACCGTTACCAGCGCCGAAACTGCTGCGAGTAGTTTCTTCATCCCTACCCCTGACCCTTCGGCTTCGCTCGTAGTCTCACACACATCATGGGCGCGCGCTAACTCGTCCTGGCCACCAGTTCGCCCGTCCGACCAGCGCAGCAATGGCGGGAACCGTGATGGTGCGGACCAAGAAGGTGTCCAGCAAAATTCCGACGCCGATCACGAAACCGCCCTGGACGACGGTGCCGATGCTGGAGAACAACAGACCGCCCATCGAGGCTGCAAAGATCACACCCGCCGCAGTGATCACACCGCCCGTGGAACTCAGGGTGCGAATGATGCCGTAACGCACGCTGTGCGGAGACTCGTCGCGCATTCGGGACACGAGCAGCATGTTGTAATCGGCTCCCACGGCGACCAACACCACGAATGCCAATGGCGGCACGCTCCAGTGCAAATGCTGGCCGAGGATGAATTGAAAGAACACCACGCCGATGCCGACCGCCGACAAATACGAAATCACCACGGAAGCAACCAGGTACAGCGGCGCGACAATCGCACGCAGCAGCGCGATCAAGGTCAGCAGCACGACGAGGAGGGTGACCGCGATGATGAACCGGATGTCGTGTTCGTAGTAGTCGCGGGTGTCCTTCAGACCGACGGTGTACCCCGCCATCGATATCTTGGCGTCCGTTAGTGCGGTGTTCGGTTGAGCTCCCCGAGCGGTCGCACTGATCGCGTTGACCTGATCCATCGCTTCGGTGCTGAACGGATTGAGCTTGGTCTGAACCAGGTACCGCACCGAGTGGCCGTCCGGCGACATGAATATGTTGGCGGCCTTCTTGAACTCTTCTAAATGCAGCAACTGCGACGGGATATTGAACCCGGCCATGGCCGGTTTGGCCGCGTCGTGTTTCAGCGACAGCAGGAACGTAGCTGACTCGCTGAGTCCGGCACCCAATTGTTTGACCTGATCGACGAGTTGAGCCACCGCATCAGCCACTTGCCGGCTGCCACCGGCGAACTGATCCGCGCCGCTTTGCAGGGTGCTCAGGTTCGCCTGCAGGCCGCCGGGCTGATCCATTCCCAGGGAGTGCAGCACGCCGGTGAGCTTCGCGAATGCACCACGCAGGCGATCGGTCGACGCCTTCAGTTGCTTTTTGTCCGGGTACTCCTGCATCTGGTGGGCCAGGTCGTTGATCGCATCGAGGTCCGCTTGATCGCGTCCACCCAGAAGCTGCTCAAACGCGCCACGGGTGTTGCTGCAGGACTCGTCGGCGTCGCACACCGGGTTGCCCTGCAGGGACGTCAGCACCGGGCCGATCCAGGAGAACAGGTTCCTGCCGCCGGTGAAGTTCCAGCCCATGTCGTTGCTGATCACGTTGATGTGGTCGACGAGCTGGGCGGCGAGATCAACTTCTTTGACCAGCGTGTCGCCGCTGTACTGGTCCTTCGTCGAGGAGAAGGCGTTCTCAAGTTCCTGCACGCTGGCCGCGAGTCGGCTGACCTCCCCGCGCACGTTGTCGAGGTTCTCCGCCAGCGTGTCGGTGCCTTCGGACAGCCGGTTGAGGTCACTGGTGTGGTCGGAGATCAGCTCTGATCCGCCCTGCAGGAAGGAGCCGATCGCGCCCGCCTGATACGTGGCTCTGAACTGTTCCGGCACATTCCCGGTCGGCCGGGTGATGCCGCTGATCGCGGCGACATTCGGCAGCTGGCTGACCCGGTCCGCCATCTGCTCCAGGTCGGCCAGGGCCTGCGGCGTGCGCAGGTCACGCGGCGACTGGATGAGGATGTACTCCGGAATGGACTGATTGACCGGGAAATGACGATCCAGCGCGGTATATCCGACGGAACTCGGAGTCGAAGCTCGCAGAGCCTTGCGGTCGTCGTAGTTGTAGCGCACGAACGCCGAGCAGCTGGCCAGGATGGCCAGCACAATCAGGCTGGCGACCAGGTGGGTCTTCGGACGGCGCACGATGCGGATGCCCGAACGCCGCCAGAACCGCGCGGTCAGTTCGCGCCTCGGCTTGACCCAGCCGCGAGGGGCCGCGAGCACCAGGATCGCCGGCAGCAAGGTGACGGCGGCCAGGAAAGCCACGCCGATCCCGATCGCCGATGCGATTCCGACGGTTTTGAACACGCCCATCTGGGCGAAGCTGATCAGCAGGAAGGTGATTCCCACCGTGGTGGCGGACGCGGCAATCACTTTGCCGATCGAGATCAATGCCCGCTTGATCGCCTGATCGACGGTCTCACCCGTGCGCAGGTAGTCGTGATATCGGCTGATGAGGAAGACCGCGTAGTCCGTGCCGGCCCCGGCCATGATTGCGCTCAGAAAGACAATGGACTGATTCGAGACACCGGTGCCGGTCAGTGCGGAGTAGCCGGCCACCACCGACTGTGCGATCACCAGGGACAACCCGATCGTGAGCAACGGCAGCAGCATGGTGATCACGCTGCGGTAAACCACCAGCAGAACGATGAGCACCAGCACGCCGATCGCCAGCTCGATCGGAAGCCGATCCTGCTCGCCCGCGACCGTGAGGTCGGCGACCGTCGCCGCGGGGCCGGTGATATTCGCCCTCAGCGACGTCCCCTCGACGGCATGCTTGACGGTGTCCCCGATCTGGTTGAAAGCGGCGTAGGACCCTGGCGTTCCCAACTCGCCCGCAACGCCCACCGGCAGCACCCAGGCTTTGTCGTCCTTGCTGGTCACGATCGATCGAAGCGGCGGCGTGCTGATGAAGTCCTGCAACATCACGACATTTCGGGAGTCCTTGCGCAGCGCGTCCACCAGCCTGCCGTAGACGGCTTCGTCGGCGCGGCCGAGCCCCTTGTCGTCGGTCAGGACCACCAGCAGCAGGTCTTCTGAGCCCGATTCGTGAAACGCCTCGGTCATCTTTCGGGCGGTAACGCTCGACGGCGCATCGCTGGGCAAGATCGAGAGCGGATGCTGCTGGGCCATCTCGTTGAGCGATGGGAACGTCAGGGGTAGAGCGGCCGCGACCGCCAGCCACAGCCCTATCACTAGCCAAGGCCACCGCACCACCAAAGCGGCTAGCCGTCGCATATCGCCCTCACCCCGGTCGGCGCTGCTGTGCGCCCGCCGGCGAGGCTCGCCGACGCTGTATCAGAAAAGCTCTAGCCATCAATGCGCTCGTCGCTATGCGACGCGTCCCCAGTGCCCGCTATCGGCAACCCGCACGCACACGGACTTCATCGCCTCCATGTAACGGGTGACGGATTTCAGGGCGACCGGGTTATCGGGATACATGATCGCCATGACCGTGCCCTCGCGATACCGGAACACATAGATGGTCAACTGATATGAAAACCGGCCGTCCGGATAGATTCCGATATTGTCCGCAAGACCAAGATCGCCAGCCGCGAGAATTGCGTTAAGCGGCGCGGCGCCGCCATGCAGGAAGTTCGACACCGGAAAGTTCGGCTCCGGCCACTTCAGCCACGGCGCCAACTCCAAGACCCGGTAATACGGAACCCTCGCCATGTCGAGACCTGAATCGAACGAAGACTGCGCCGCCCACGCGGCATCGTTGAAAGAGGCTGCAGCTATTGGCACGGTGATCGGGATCAAGCCGGTGAACCAGCCCTGCGTCATGAAGTTGTCGGCGGCTGTGCGCGAATCCCTAGGAGTAAGTCCGTAGTACGTCAGAGCGCCGGTGAATTCGTGCTCTACCAGGGCAAGGCAGGCGAACAAGCCACCGACGAAGCGCGCACCGGCAGTCGTGCAGGCTGATTCGAATCGCTCCGTCTGCGCTGGGTCCATCAGGAGTTCGGAGGCCAGGTAACTCTTCTCCGACTCCGACGTACTGCCCAGCGGGAGCGGGAATTCAGGAAAACCACCACTGTTGTTCTCGGCGAAGTCAATCCACGCTTGAACTCCGGGCGAATCTACCGTCAATGCTGACGTGTATTCGCGTTCGCGGGTACAGAAGTCGTCGAAGCTACCGGCATCGGGAAGCTCCAGGGCAGGACCGCCGCCGCTCAACGCCGAATACATCCCGTTGGCCTCGAGCATCGTCGTGCCGATCAGCGTCGCGTCCCCATGCACATGATCCATCGCGGCGAAGAAGGTGAAGTGGCTCTCACCTTGGATGATGCCGAAAGTGAAGCAGCCCCACTCCAGCGGACTCGGTATGGCCACGACGTGCGCGTGTATTTCGTCGACCGTCATGTGACCGTGATTGATCGGCTCGAATTCGATATCGGCAGGATCGCTGATGGAATGCCTGATGAATTCTCCGTCGCCGGCGTCCTCGAACCAACTGCGGAACGTGTCGTGCCGACGCAGGTAGGCATTGAGGGCGTGATCCATGGCAGAAATATCGCAATGGCCGGGTACGTCGCAGCTGGCGATGATTTGCCGGGAGAAGTTCAGCCCCGCCGATGTCCGTTCACAGTAGTTACGGAGATGTTGGCCCTGCATATAGCTGACCGGCACGGAACTGATCGGCGCTCGCCGGACCTTCTCCATAGCCTCGGCCATCGGGTGCCAGGAGGTGACCGAACCGGGAGCCAGCGCCCATTCATCGAGTGAGCCCACCGTGATCTTCCCGATGCGCAAAGGTTCGTCCTCCTCAGTTTGAATGGCTCTGGTCCGACCACGCTGGCGGCGAGACCAAGATAGCCCTCCCGACGATCACCGTCTGGGAGGCGTGCGGGGCGCGCGGTTCTCAGCTTACGGGGTGCGGCGACGCAACGGCCCGGCGTGGGGCGCTGACCGACAAGCGGCCTGACGGTAGTGTGCAGGGTGGCGGCGCCGCGCTTGCAATACTGGCCTGCGGCAACGATTCTGTTGCGCAACCGGGCCGCACGCAGCGGCGACCGAATCTTTCACAGTCCCCACACAGAGAGGACCAATGCATGGCATCCGTCGAAGGTGGGTTACAGCCAGTACCAAGTTTTGCGATCGTCGGCTACGCGGCGCGGTTCCCGGGTGCCGCCGATGCAGACGAGTTCTGGGATGTGCTGCGCGAAGGCCGGGATGCGATATCGGAGGTGCCCAAGGACCGGTGGGATGCCGACGAATTCTACGACCCCGAGCCCGGTGCGCCCGGCAAGGTTGTGACCCGTCGGGCAGGTTTCGTCGATGACGTGACGGGATTCGACGCGCCGTTCTTCGGCATGTCGACGCGCGAGGTCAGGATGATGGACCCGCAGCATCGGCTCTTGCTCGAGACGGCGTGGCGTGCGGTGGAGCATTCGGGCACCGCGCCAACGGATTTGGCCAACACCAACACCGGCGTGTTCGTCGGTTTGGCCACCCACGACTATCTGGGAATGGCATCCGGCGACCTGACTTACCCCGAGATCGAGGCCTATATGGCGATCGGGACGTCGAATGCCGCAGCAGCCGGCCGGATCAGCTATCGATTGGGGCTGCAGGGCCCCTCGGTCGCCGTCGACACGGCGTGCAGCTCGTCGTTGGTGGCAATCCATCAGGCGTGCCAAGCGCTGCGCTTCGGAGAATGCGACCTCGCGCTGGCGGGCGGCGCGAACGTCCTGCTCACCCCGGCGACCATGATCACCTTTTCCCATTCGCACATGCTCGCCCCCGACGGCCGGTGCAAGACATTCGACGCGGCCGCAGACGGCTATGTACGCGGCGAGGGTTGCGGTGTCATCGTGATAAAGCGGCTTGAGGATGCGGTCCGCGATGGCGACCGGATTCGGGCCGTGATCCGCGGCAGCGCGATCAATCAGGACGGCGCATCGGGTGGACTGACAGTGCCGAACGGCGTTGCCCAGCAACGGGTTATCACCGATGCGCTGAAGCGCGCCGGCATCGCACCCAGCGATGTCGGATACCTGGAGGCGCACGGGACTGGGACATCGCTGGGCGACCCGATCGAGGCTCAGGCTGCGGGTGCGGCGTTCGGCGTTGGCCGCGAGGCGGGCCGGCCGCTGTTGATCGGCTCGGCGAAGACGAACATCGGGCACCTGGAAGCAGCCGCGGGGATCGCCGGTGTGATCAAGGTCATCCTGTCGCTCGAGCACGAGACTTTGCCGAAGCACCTGCATTTTCAAAATCCGTCGCCGCACATTCCCTGGGACCGCCTTGCGGTGGAGGTTGTGCAGGAGGCCACGCCGTGGAAACGCAACGGTCGGCCGCGTATTGCGGGTGTCAGCTCGTTCGGATTCGCTGGGACCAACGCGCACGTCATCCTCGAAGAAGCGCCTGTCGAGGAAGCTCAGGTCGCGGTGTCACCGGGCCCGGTCGACCAGCCGGGTGACCGACGGTTCAGCATTCTTCCGCTGTCGGCGCGTACCCCCGCCGCATTGGTGCAGATCGCCGATCAATACCGCAACTGGTTGAGCGCGCATCCGGAGGCCACCTTGGCGGACGTGTGCTTGACCGCCGGGGTGGGGCGAGCGCACTTGGAGCACCGGGCCGCGTTGGTGGTCAACTCGACAGAAGCCGCCAGTGAGTTGCTCGGTGCGGTCGCCGACGATCGCCCGGCACCCGGTTTGGTTCGCGGAGAATCCCATGACACGCCGAAAACGGCGTGGCTGTTCACCGGTCAAGGCAGCCAGTACCCCGGCATGGCCCGGGAGTTGTTCGACACCGAGCCGGTGTTCGCCGAGACACTGACTCGCTGCGCCGCAGTGGTCGCAGACGTTCTCGAAAAACCGTTGCTGGACGTCATTTTCGATGTGGATAGTCCGGAAAGCGAAGAGACGCTGCGGCAGACCTCCTATGCCCAGCCCGCCTTGTTCGCGGTGGAGATGGGCTTGGCTCGCCTCTGGCAGTCGTGGGGCTTCGAACCCGACGTGGTGCTGGGCCACAGCGTCGGCCAGTATTCGGCCGCCTGCGTCGCGGGTGTGTTCAGCCTCGAGGACGGCGCTCTGCTGATGGCCGAGCGCGGCCGCCTTTTCGGCAGTCTGCCTGCGGGTGGTCGGATGGTCGCGGCGTTCGCCGCCGCCGAGCGCGTCGAGAGCCTGACCGACGAGTTCCCGAGCTTGTCGGTTGCCGCCTACAACGGTGCTAACACCGTCCTATCGGGAACTGCTCAGGATTTGGATCAAGCAGTGGCTCGGTTGACGGCCGACGGTGTCCGGTGTGACTGGCTAGACACCAGCCACGCATTCCACTCGGCGCTGCTTGACCCGATTCTCGACGAATTCGAGTCGATGCGGGGCGGTTCAATTTCGGCCCGCCACAACGGATTCTGATTGACAACCGCACCGGCGTCGCGCTCGGCAGGAGCGTGAAACTCGACGGCGCCTATTGGCGTCGTCACGCACGCCAACCGGTGGAATTCGCCAAGAGCGTGCGCACTCTTGCCGATCTGGGCTGCAAAGTATTGCTGGAGATCGGCCCGCAACCGGTGCTCACCGCCGCTGCCCTGCGGGCATGGCCTGACCCGGCCACCGCACCGCGGGCGATCGCGTCATTGCGGCGAAACACCGCCGACCACCGGCAGATCACCGAAGCCGTTGCCGACGCGTACGTCCTGGGGCACCTGCCCAACTTCGACGCTGTTCGGCAAGGACCCGCGCGAAAGCTCGACCTGCCGACCTATCCGTTCGAGCATCGCCAGTACTGGTATCGCGACAATCGGGAGCGCCCCAACCAACAACAGCATGTTGCCGCGACGACCGAGGCCGTCCGCCTTCTCGAAGACGGCCGGATCGAAGAACTCGCTAAGCTCCTTGGCGGTGCCAAGCGGCGATCATCAGACCGTTGATGTGCTGACAAAGCTTGCCGCACAACACAACCAACAACGTACGACCCAGTCGATCGCCGATGCGCGCTATGAGATTCGCTGGGAGAAATCCGCAGCCACGGCCTCAGCTACGCAGGCCGGCGACGAATCTTCCTGGCTTCTCATCGGCGATGATGCCGAAGCAGTTCAGCCGTTGGTCGACGCGCTGACCGCGCGCGGGCACCAGTCATCGGATTCTCGGGTTGCCGGTGTCCGACGCCGACGAGGAAGAGCTCGTGGTCGCGTTGCGCGCTGCGGCGGAAGACGAACCGGCGCTACGTATCGTGCATGTCGCGGCCCTGGACTCTGAAACCGCACCATCGACGCGTTCGCTGCTGCGGATGCAACACCGAATCCTGGGCGGAACGCGGCGACTCTTCCGCGCCGCTGTTGCCGCTGAACTCCGCAACCCATCTGGGTGGTGACCCGTGGCGCACAACGAGTCACCGACGCGGACACCGTGTCACCGGATCAGAGTTGCCTATGGGGATTCGGTCGTGCCGCCTCGCTGGAGCTTCCGCAAGTGTGGGGCGGACTGGCGGATCTGGCTGAGGGCACAGCCGAGGAATGGTCGCGGTTCGTCAACCAGGTCGTGGCCCGCGCGACTCGCGCGGTGAAGACCAATTCGCGCTGCGTGACCAAGCGGTCTATGTTCCCCGGCTGGTTCGACAGGAGGTGCAGCCGAGCGCAACACCGCTGGAACTGCGAGCTGACGCAACGTATTTGGTGACCGGGGGGTTGGGGTCGATCGGGCTGGAAATCGCCGGATACCTGGCCGCGCACGGCGCCCGGCATCTGGTGCTGACCGGCCGACGCTCGCCCAGCGATGCCGCGCAACGGCGCATCGACGCGCTAGGCGAACAGCACGGCTGCGAATTCCAGGTCGTCGCGGCCGATGTCGCCGATGCGCACGACGTCGCACGCCTGCTGGCCACCGTGCGGGCCGACCTACCGCCGCTGGCCGGCATCGTTCATGCCGCAGGCGAGATCGGTACCACCCCGCTGAGCTACCTGGACGACGCCGAAGTAGATCGTGTGTTCGCCGGGAAGGTATGGGGTGCTTGGCATTTGAGCGAAGCAGCCGCTGACCTGCAGCTGGACTTCTTCCTCAGCACCTCGTCGATCGCCTCAGTATGGGGCGGATTCGGTCAGACCGCCTACGGCGCGGCTAACGCCTTCCTCGACGGGCTGGCCTGGCGGCTGCGCGAGCAGGGCGTCTCGGGGATCAGCGTCAATTTCGGTCCCTGGTCGGCGGGCATGGCCGACGCGGAGTCTCGTGCGCGACTGGACAAGCGCGGGGTCCGGACCTTGTCACCTGCCGATGCACTGGCGGGTCTGGCCGATGTCATCGCGGCTTCTTCCGCGCAGGGGGTCGGCACAAGGCGTTGTGGCCCGGATCGACTGGGCCCGCTTCCTGCCGCTCTACCAGCAGGCGGGCAGGCGGGCATTCCTGGCGGAGGTGGAGCGTGAGGTGCCCGACTGCGGCGCCGGTAGTAACGCCATCCGGGAAGACCGAGCTGGTCGAGCGGCTCGCAGACGCTCCGGTGCAGCAGCGCAAGAAACTTCTGACGGATTACCTGCGCGACGCGGTAGCAGAGGTGACGCGCGTCGATGCCGCAGAGATCCGCGAGGACGCCGGATTCTTCGATCTCGGTATGGATTCGCTGATGGCCGTCGAATTGCGGCGCCGCATCGAACAAGGAGTGGGCAAGGAGATACCGGCCACCCTGGCGATGGATTACCCACGTCTGTCCGACGTGGTGGATTATCTGCTCGGCGACGTGCTCGGGCTCAGCGAGCAGGCATCCGCCAAGTCCGGACCTCAGCTGGCATCGGCTGGTGACGACGCGCACGGACGAGCCGATCGCGATCGTCGCGGTGTCGTGCCGTTTCCCCGGCGCGCCCGATCCGGAAGCTTTCTGGGAGGTGTTGTCCGGCGGTATCGATGCGATCCGGGAAGTCCCGGAGGACCGATTCGACATCGACGAGTTTTACGACCCGGATCCAGACACCCCGGGCAAGATCTACAGCCGCTTCGGCGGATTCCTGGAGGGAATCGACGGATTCGATCCGGAATTCTTCGGTATCTCCCCGCGCGAGGCGGTGTGGATCGAGCCGCAGCAGCGGCTGATGCTCGAAACTGGCTTGGGAGGGCTTGGAACGCGCCGGGTATTCGCCGGCGGCGTTGCGCGGCAGCCGAACCGGCATCTTCGTGGGGGTGGCTGCCAACGAGTACGCGCATCTGCTGTCCGCCGAGTCGGTCGACAAAATCGAGCCCCACTTCATCACCGGCAATGCGCTCAATGCCATTTCCGGTCGGGTTGCCTTCGCGCTTGGACTAGAAGGACCGGCGGTGGCGGTCGATACTGCGTGCAGCTCGTCGTTGGTGGCCGTCCATCAGGCCTGCCAGGCATTGCACTCCGGTGACTGCGATTTGGCGTTGGCCGGCGGTGTGAACGTCTTGCTGAGTCCGGTAACCATCGATCGCCGCCTCACGCGCCAGGATGCTTTCCCCCAACGGGCGATGCAGCGACCTTCGACGCGGCCGCCGACGGCTATGTGCGCAGTGAAGGCTGCGGAATTCTGGTGCTCAAGAGGCTGAGCGACGCGGTGCGCGACGGCGATCGGGTTTGCGCGGTCATCCCGAGCAGCGCGGTCAACCAAGACGGCGCTTCCAGTGGTTTGACGGTGCCCAATGGCGGTGCACAGCAACGGCTTATCGCCACGGCGCTGGCTCGCGCCGGTCTCGTCGGCGGGGACGTCGACTACCTCGAGGCGCACGGGACGGGTACCCCGCTGGGTGATCCGATCGAGGTGCAGGCGGCCGGGGCCGTCTATGGCGCCGCTCGTGACGCGGACCGGCCGTTGCTGATGGGATCGGTGAAGACCAACATCGGCCACCTCGAGTCGGCATCAGGTGCCGCCGGTCTGATCAAGGTCGTGTTGTCGCTGCAGCACGAGGTGCTGCCGCAGAGCCTGCACTTCGACAATCCGTCGCCGCATATCCCGTGGGACTCGCTGCCGGTGCGGGTCGTGGACAAGGCGATCCCGTGGCACGCCAACGGCAGGCCGCGCCGCGCCGGCGTGAGTTCCTTCGGGTTCACCGGCACGAACGCGCACGTGCTGATCGAGGAGGCGCCAGCACAGCCGGCGACCGACGACGAACACTCGGCGGCGACGTCGCGGTGACGCCGGAGTCGGACGGTCCAGACGAGCCGGTCAACGTGCTGGCGCTGTCCGCGCGATCACCGGAGGCGCTGGTGGCGTTGGCGCAGCGTTATGAGGCCTGGTTGAGCACCCACCCAGAGGTCGACCTCGCCGATGTCTGCCTCACGGCCGGGACCGGGCGTTCGCATTTCGAACATCGGGCCGCGCTGGTCGTGGATTCGGTCGAAGGCGCGCGCGAGGGCTTGGCCGAATTGGCCGAGAACCGGTTGCGGCCCGGTGTGGTGCGCGGCGAGCACACTAACCGGCCGACGACGGCGTGGTTGTTCACCGGGCAGGGCAGCCAGTATCCGGGGATGGCGCGCGAGTTGTTCGACGCCGAGCCGGTTTTCGCCGAGACCGTGACACGTTGCGCCGACGCGGTCAACGAGATACTGCCGCGTCCGTTGCTGGAGGTGCTGTTCGCCACCGACCGCGAAACCGGCGGCGAGGCCGGAGAAACGTTGCGGCACACCTCGTTTGCTCAGCCAGCGCTGTTCGCTGTCGAGATGGGCCTGGCCCGGCTGTGGCAGTCGTGGGGCATCGAGCCCGACGTGGTGCTGGGGCACAGCGTGGGCCAGTACGCGGCGGCATGTGTGGCCGGGAGTTTTCAGCCTCGAGGACGGGGCGCGGCTGATGGCCGAGCGCGGCCGGCTGTTCGGCAGTCTGCCCGAAGGCGGGCGAATGGTGGCGGTGTTCGCCGATCCCAAGCAGGTTGAGGAAGTCGCCAACGAATTTCCGCGGGTGTCGGTCGGCGCCTACAACGGCCCCAACACGGTGCTGTCGGGTCCGGGCGAGGATCTGGAACAGATCGTCGCCAGATTTGGCAACGACGGGATCCGCTGCACCTGGCTGGAAACCAGCCACGCCTTCCATTCGGAGTTGCTGGAGCCGGTACTCGGTGAATTCGAGTCGTATGCGGCGCAATTGCAGTTCGCTGTGCCGACGTTGCCGCTGGTCTGCAACCGCACCGGCACCGTGCTCACGGCGGAAACCCCGCTAGACGCCCAGTATTGGCGGCGGCATTCCCGCCAGCCGGTGCAGTTTGCCGAAAGCGTGCGCACCGTCGCGGCGCTGGGATGCTCGGTGTTGATGGAGATCGGTCCGCAACCGGTTCTGACCGGGGCTGCGGTGCAGGTCTGGCCGGAACACCTGGCCGCGCCGCGTGCGATCGTTTCGCTACGAAAGGGCGTAGGCGACCGGCGCCAGATCGCAGAGGCGCTGGCTACGGCCTACGTCAGCGGCCATCGGCCCAATTTCGCTGCGCTGCATCGCCAACCTCGGCGCAGACTCGAACTGCCCACCTATCCGTTCCAGCGCCGTCGCTACTGGCCCAAGACGTCCGGCATCTCCGTTCGACGGGCCTGCCGTGTCGGGGATCCTCGGCAGTGCAAAGGATCTCGCTTCCGGCGACTCCGTCTACACCAGTCGAATCTCCGTCAAGTCGCAGCCTTGGCTGTCTGACCACGTCATCTATGGCACCGTTGTCGTTCCCGGGGCCACCTATGCGGCGATGGCGTTGGCCGCTGTGGGTCCGCCGGCGCGGGTGAAAGACGTCTTCTTCTACGAGCCGATCATCCTGCCTGAGAAAAGCTCTCGCGAGGTGCAGCTGACGTTGCATCCGCTTGACGACGGCGGCGACTTCAGCTTCAAGGTGCACAGCCGCCCATACGGTGTCCGCGATGCTGACTGGTCGTTGAACGCCGATGGCACCGTCGTCACCGGTGTCGACGACGAGCCGGCACCCGAGCAGGCGGATCCCATCGACGCGGCGATCGAGCGGTCGAACCGCATGCGTCCGCAGGAGCTGTTCGAGACCTTCGCCGACATGGAGTTGGCGTGGGGGCCCAACTGGTCCGGCTCCCTGAAGTCGCTGTGGCTCGGCGAGGGTGAGGCGATCGGTGATATCACCGTCGGCGAAGAACTCGCCGAACACCTCGGAACCGAGCCGATGCATCCGGTGCTGATGGACCTGTGCACCGGCGTCGCCTTCCCGGCGTTCCCGGCACTTCTCGCGGCCGAACAGGGCGTGAACGATCTGTTCTTGCCGTTGCGGTACGGGCAAGTGATGCTGCGCGAAAAGATGCCCCGGCGGTTCTATTGCCGCGCGAAATGGCACACCAGTGCCCTCGACAGCGAAACCCAGGTCTTCGATCTCGATTTCGTCGATCGAGATGGCCGCCATCTGGGCGGGATTCGCGAGTTCACGGTCAAACGCGCACCCCGCGAGGCGTTGTTGCGCGGGCTCGGCGGTGATGCCACCCGGCTGCTGTACACCCTCGGCTGGCATGAGGTGCCGCCGTCGGGTGACGACGCTGGCGATGTGAGTGGCACATGGCTGATCGCCGGATTCAACGAGCTTGCGGCCGAGGTGCCGGGCTGCATCCCGTTGGACCGAACGACGGATCCGGAGCCATTGGGGCAGCAGTTGGCGCAGGCTCACGAGCGCGGTCTGCCGTTCGCCGGCATCGTCTGGCGCGCCACCGGGCCGAGTGCAGAAGAAGAGTCGAGCGCCGACGTTGCCGCGCGACTCGAGACCGAGATCGCAAACCTGCTCAGCGCCGTGCATACCGTGCAGGGCGGCCAGCTGAAACTTCCTGGCGGACTGTTGATCGTCACCGAACGGGCCGTCGCAACTGAATCAAGCGAGCCGGTCGACCCGGTGCAGGCTGCGCTGTGGGGCCTCGGACGCACCATCATCAACGAGGAACCGGCGCTGCGGTGCAGGCTGATCGATTACGACGGAGCAGAAGGGGCCGCTCGCTCGCTGGCCGGACTACTCGGCACGCCGGTCGACGAACCCGAACTCGCTCTGCGGCAAGGCAAGTTCCTGGCGTCCCGGCTCCTGCCATGGGCGCGCAGCGGTCATCTAGTGGTGCCGCGGGCAACCGACTACGTCCTGGCGCCCACCGAACGCGGCGCCATCGACAACTTACGTCTGACCGAGAAAGAGGTGCCGCCGCCGGACGAAGGCTACGTGCAGGTCCGGGTCGAGGCCGCTGGCCTGAACTTCCGGGACGTGCTCAATGTGCTGGGCCTCTACCCGGGTGATCCGGGCCCGATCGGCGGCGACTTCGCCGGCACCGTAACCCAATTGGGTGACGGCGTCACCGGTCTCGAGATCGGTCAGCGGGTCTACGGCTTCATGCAAGGTGCGTTCTCGAGCCGGTTCAATGTGCCGGTTCAATTCCTGGCGCCGATTCCCGACGGGGTGACCGCGGTGGATGCGGCAACCATTCCCGCTGCGGCACTCACGACTCGGCTCGCGTTCGACTGGGCGCAGCTCAAGCCCGGGGAGCGCGTGCTCATTCACGCCGCCAGCGGTGGCGTCGGGCTGGCGGCGATCCAGATGGCACAGCAGCACGGCGCGGTCGTCTATGCCACCGCGAGCACCTACAAACGTGCGACGCTGCGAGAATTGGGCGTGGAGTACGTCTACGACTCGCGCACGACGGATTTCGCCGACCAGATCTTGGCCGATACCGACGGTGCGGGCGTCGACGTGGTGCTCAACAGCTTGACCAACGAAGGGTTCCTCGAAGCGACCGTGCGGGCCACCGCTCAGAATGGTCGTTTCGCCGAGATCGCCAAGCGAGACATCTGGACTCCCGAGCAGATGGCGGAGGCGCGTCCCGACATCGCCTACGAGATCGTGGCGCTGGATGTGACCAGTCTGCAAAACCCCGAGCACATCAGGCGTTTGCTGACCGAGGTGTCCGAGGGAATGGGACGCGGCGAGTGGAAGCCATTGCCGGCCGAGATCTACCCGCTCACCGAAGCGAGGGCCGCGTTCCGTCGTATGCAGCAAGCGCGGCATATCGGAAAAATCGTGCTGCAGATACCGAATCCGTTGCAGCCGCGGGGCGATCGGAGCTACCTGATCACCGGCGGACTTGGTGCGATCGGTTTGCACACCGCGTCGTATCTGGCCCAGCTCGGTGCGGGTGACATTGTGCTGACCAGCCGGCGCGCGCCCGATGCGGACGCGCAACAGGCGATCGACGAGATCACCGAGCGCTACCGGTGCCGCGTGCACACCTTCGCGGCTGACGTCAGCGAGGAGTTCGAAGTCGCGACGCTGCTAGACCGGATCCGGGCAGAGTTGCCGCCTCTCGCCGGTGTGGCGCATCTGGCGGGCGTGCTCGACGATGCGCTGCTGTCACAGCAGAGCTTGGAGCGTTTCCACACGACATTGGCGCCCAAGGCGTTCGGTGCCTACCACCTAGACCGCATGACGAAGAAGGATGATCTCGACTTCTTCATCGTGTCCTCCTCGGTGTCCAGCTTGTTCGGTTCACCTGGCCAGGCCAACTACTCGACGGCCAATGCACTGCTCGACGGGCTGGTCGCGGAACGTAAAGCGCAAGGTCTGCCAGCGACGGGTGCCAACTTCGGTCCCTGGGCGCAAGGTGGCATGGCCTCGTCTGAGGCCGCGCGCACCAATATCGGTGCACAAGGCCTGATTCCGCTGGAACCCTCGGCCGCGCTCGGCGCCCTCGCCGAGGTCGTCGCCAACGGCACCGGCCAGGCAACCGTCATCAAGGCGAACTGGCAGCGCGCCGCGAAGGTGCTGGGCAGTTCGCGTCCACCGATTCTCGACCTCGTGCTGCCGAGTGCAGCCGGGGAAGTGATCGGTGACAGCGAGTTGCTTAAGCAGTTGCAGGAGATCCCGGTGGGGCAGCGCGCCGGTTTCATCACCGAATTCCTGCAACGCGAAGTGCAGGGTTTCTTGCGCCTCGCGCAACCGCCCGCCGCTACCAGCCGGTTCCTGGACCTGGGTACGGATTCACTGATGGCGGTCGAACTCCGCAACCGGTTGCACAGCCAGTTCGGTGGCAAGTTCACGATCAACGCGACCGCGGTATTCGATTACCCGACGATCGGCGGCCTCGGCGAATATCTTGCAGCTCAGCTGCCCGACGCGGAACCAGAGTCGGGTGAGGCGGAATCGGTTGCAGCGTCGGCGGAAGCGAGTCCGGAGCCTGCTGCAGAGGCGGATTCGGTTGCTGCGCCGGAGACGGGCTCGGACTCTGGTGTGGCGGAGGAGTCGAGCCCGGAACCAGCTGCGGCGCCAGAGCCGAGGTGATGCCGCGCGGGTCAGTCGCCGGAGCGTTCGGTCACGCGGTCTACAGCGTCACGACGTCGTAGTCGCCGACCTGATCGATCAGGACGTGCAGCTGGTCCTGAGACGATCCGAGGGTGCGCTCGATCGCGGTCAGCCGCGCCGCGTAGTGGCCTGCCGGGTATTCCGCGGTCATCCCGATGCCGCCGTGCAGCTGGATCGTCTCTTGGGCGATATGGCGGCCCGACCGGCCGATCTGCAGCTTGGCGCGCGCCGCCACCACGGGGTCGAGATTGCCGTCGGCGATCGACAGGGCGGCGTAGAGGTTCATGCTGCGGGCCAGCTCCAACGAGACGTACATGTCCGCGGCGCGCTGAGTCAGTGTTTGGAAGGTGTTGAGGGTGACTCCGAATTGCTTGCGCACCTTGAGGTAGTCGCTCGTCAGCCGAAGGGCCTCCTCCATGGCGCCGACCGCCTCCGCGCACAGAGCAGACTGGATGCGGACCAGGCCGTTGCGGATGACAGCCGTTGCGTCCACCGCATCGCCGAGCGGCTCGCCCGGGACTTGGTCGAGGTCGATCTGGGCACCGCGCTGGCCGTCGAACGTGCGGTACGGGTGACGGCTCACGGCCTCGCCGTCGACGAGGAACAACCCGGTTCCGCCGTCGGGCAACTTCGCGCTGACAACCAGGGTGTCAGCGGAGTCGCCGGCCAGCACCGGGTTCTTCTTGCCGCTCAGCACCCACGAATCACCTTGTTGCACAGCGGTGGTCGCGATGTCTTGGGTGAACGCGCCGCGTGCGCCCGGTTCCAGATGCGCGAACGCCAGCAACCGCTGTCCTTCGGCGACCTCGTCGAGAAGCTGCTTCTGGGCGTCGCTGCCTGCCTCGGCGATGATCGCCCCGGGTCCCAGCGCCGCATGCACGACGGGTTCGGGTGCCAGCCGGCGCCCGACTTCGGTGAGAACGGTGATCACTTCGATCTGACCCGCTTCATCGGGGTCGAATCCCAGCCCGAGAATCCCGGTTTCGGCCAGCTGGGTCCACACTTCCCGGCTCCAGCCCAGGTCCGATGCGATGACCTTGTTGCGGCTCTCGGGGTCATAGCTGCGGGACAGCAGGTCTCGGGTGGTGTCGCGCAGCAGCACCTGTTCTTCGCTCAACTGAAAGTCCATGGCTCTACCTCACTTCTGTCTTACAAGCCGAGAATGGTCGACGCGATGATGGTGCGTTGAACTTCGTTGCTGCCGCCGTAAATCGAGGTCTTGCGGTAGTTCAGGTAACGCGGCGCGCTGCTCTGCGCCCACTGCGGTGACGCGATGTCGTGCCCGGCTTCGAACGGCAGGGCATCGGGGCCGGCGACTTCGACGAGCAATTCGGTGGCGATCTGCTGCAACTGGCTGCCGCGCAATTTGAGCACGGACGACGCGGGGTTGGGCTTGCCGCCCTTCGACCCGGATGCGACCCGCATCTGGGTGAGTTCTAGTGCCAGCACGTCGTTCTCAGCCTCGGCGAGGCGCGCTGCAAACAGCGGATCGTCGAGCAGTCCGGTGCTGGCGGCACGCTGCTTGACATCGGCCAGCCGGACCTTGGTGCGGCCTACCTGGGCGATACCGGTCCGCTCATTACCCAACAGGAATTTCGCGTATGTCCAGCCCTGATTCTCTTCTCCGACAAGCTGATCGGCGGGTACCCGGACATCTTCGAAGAACACCTCGTTGACCTCGACGCTGCCGTCGATCAATTTGATCGGGCGCATCGTGATACCGGGGGTGTCCAAATCGATGAGCAGAAACGAGATGCCGGCCTGCTTTTTCGGCGCTTGCGGGTCGGTGCGCACCAGACAGAAAATCCAGTCTGCGTATTGGCCCAGCGTCGTCCAGGTCTTCTGCCCGTTGACGACGTAGCTGTCGCCGTCGCGCAAGGCGGTGGTGCGCAGTGAGGCCAAATCCGAGCCGGCCTCCGGCTCGGAGAACCCCTGGCACCACCAGATGTCGAGGCTGGCGGTCGGCGGGAGGAAACGTTGCTTGATCTCCTGAGAGCCGAACTCGGCGATCACCGGCCCGACCATCTTGGCGTTGAAGTTCAGCGGCTCCGGTACACAGGCCAGCTGCATCTCGTCCAGCCAGATCTGGTGCTGAGTCGGCGTCCAGTCCTTGCCGCCCCATTCGACCGGCCAGCTGGGCACCGCGAGTCCGTGCTCGTTGAGGATCTTGTGGCTGGTCGCGATGTCGTCGCGGTCGAGGCCTTCGCCCGACCGGGTCCGCTCGCGGATTTCCGCGGGGATCTTCGTCGTATAAATCTCGCGTAGCTCGTCGCGGAAGGCGGCTTCGTCCTTCGTGAGCGCCAGTTGCATGGCAGTCTCCTCTAGCTGGATCAGACGGTCCTTATTGCACGTTATCCGTATTCCTCTGGACCCAATCCACCGGATGGTCGAACAATCACCCCGCACTTGCTTGGCGGCGTCCACAGCTGGCAGTTGGTCCACAGCTGGTACAGGCAAGGCGCGCGACAGCATCGTCGGCGCGGTCGGTGCACCTACCGTCGGGCGCATGCGAACAGAACTGCCCGGCGAACGGCTGCACCGACGACTCGGCGCTCAACCCGACGAGATCGCCCAACCGGACCGCGATGCCGACGACAGCGATCCCGACACCGACCCGAATTCCCTGCTGCCGCGGTGGCTTCCGGACGGTTCGGCGACCAACGACGGCGGCTGGCTGGCCAGGGTGCGTGCCGACCCGGGACGCGCGGGCGCCATCGCCTTGGCCGCGGTCGCGGCTATCGCCGTGCTGGTCACCATCTTCACGCTGATGCGCGAGCAGCCCATACCGGTGGTGTCGGCGAAGCTGCCGCCGGTCGACATGGCGTCGTCGGCGAGCCGTGCCCCGAGCCCAAGTCCCTCAGCCCGGCCCAACCAACCAGTAGTGGTGAGTGTGGTGGGCCTGGTGCACACGCCCGGCCTTGTCACGTTGGCGCCCGGCGCGCGGATCGCGGACGCGCTGAAGGCGGCCGGCGGCACAACGGACGGCGCCGACACCATCGGGCTCAACATGGCCCGTCAGGTCGACGACGGTGAACAGATCGTGGTGGGCATCGCGCCGGTCAAAGGACAGCCGGCCGTGTTGGGCAGTTCGGTGAGCCCCGGCTCGGCCGCCCCCGGCCCGGCAAGCTCCCCATCTCGAACGGCCAAGGCCGCCCCGGCGCAGGTGATCAACCTGAACACCGCGACCGTTCAGCAGCTGGACGCCCTGCCCGGGGTTGGCCCGGTGACGGCTGCTGCCATCGTGGCCTGGCGGGATGCCAACAAGAAATTCACCAGCGTTGACCAGCTGAGCGAGGTTGACGGCATAGGCCCCGGGCGCCTGGAAAAGCTGCGCCCGCTGGTCCGTGTCTGAGGTTGGTGCAGCAATCACCCATTGCCGACCCCACGACGGCGCGGCTGGATGCGCGTCTGGTGCCGGCCGCAGTGACCAGTTGGGTGGTCACTGCGGCGGGAATCTTGTGGCCGATCGGAAATGTCGTCGGGTCGGTGTGCGCGGCGGCCAGCGTGTTGGGCGCGCTGCTGTGGCGAGCCGGCCAGCGCAGGCCACGGATGCGGGCGATCGGCATGGGATTGGTAGCCGCGGGTGTCGTCGGCACGGGCTTCGGGTTCGCGATCGCGTTGCGCGCCAACGCAGTAGCTCACCACCCCATCACGGCCGCGTTCGGCACCAGCGCGGAGGTGGTCGTCGCGCCCACCGAAAGCGCGGTGTCGGTGGGCCACGGCCACCTGATGTTCCGTGCCACGCTGCGGCAGCTGGGAAACGACGAGACCGCTGGCCGCGTGGTGGTTTTCGCGCCGGCGCGTGACTTCAGCGCGGTGATGGTGGGCCAGCCGATGCGCTTTCGGGCCAGAATCACTCGGCCCACCCGCCATGACCTGACGGTGGCCGTGGTGAACGCCGTCGGTGCGCCGACGATGGGTCGCGCCGGGCCGGTGCATCGGATTGCGCATGCGGTTCGTGCTGGGTTCGCTGCCACGGCTCGTCGGGTGCTGTCCGCAGACCAGGCGGCGATGCTGCCGGCGCTGGTCCTCGGCGATATGTCAACGGTGACCCCGGTGACCAGCCAAGAATTCCGCACGGCCGGTTTGACGCACCTCACCGCGGTGTCCGGGGCCAACGTCACGATCGTGTGCGGAGCGGTGCTGTTTTCGTCGCGGCTGATCGGCCCGCGGGCCGCGGTGGGGCTGGCCGGCATCGCCCTGGTGCTGTTTGTCATCGTGGTGCAGCCCACGGCCAGCGTGCTTCGTGCGGCGGTGATGGGCGCAATAGCGCTGATGGGTGTGGTGTCGTCGCGGCGCCGGCAGGCGATTCCGGCTCTTTCGGCCACCGTCCTGCTGTTGATGGTCGTTGCGCCCCAGTTGGCGGTCGATGTGGGCCTGGCTTTGTCGGTGGTGGCGACGGCGGCGTTGGTGGTCATCGCGCCGATCTGGTCGCGGCGTCTGGTGGCGGCGGGCTGGCCCAAGCCGCTGGCCGACGCCGTCTGCGTGGCGGGTGCTGCACAGTTGGTGACGGCTCCGCTGATCGCCGGTATCTCGGGCCGGGTGAGCCTGGTGGCCGCGGCGGCCAATCTCGCGGTCGCGGCGCTGATTGCACCGATCACCGTGCTGGGCAGTGCGGCAACCACGCTGTGCCTGTGCTGGCCGGGCGGGGCAGAACTGCTCATCCGGTTCACTGGCCCCGAACTGTGGTGGTTGTTGCGGATCGCGCATTGGGCGGCGAGCGTCCCGGCTGCCAGCGTGCCGGTACCGTCCGGGATTTCCGGTGTGTTGGTCGTCGGCGCCGCAGGACTACTGGCGGTGCTGCTGTGGCGGTGGCGGTGGTTCCGGGCGGGGATGGCGTTGGCGGCCGCCGCGCTGTTCGCCTGGTCGTTGTCGGGTCTGCTGGCAGGGGCCGGCGGGTCTGTCGGCCGAACGTGACACGATCGAACAGTGAACCAGCAGGTTTCGGCATTGCATCTGGTGTTGGGGGACGAGGAGCTGCTGGTCGAGCGCGCTATCGCGGACGTGCTCCGGTCGGCTCGAAAGCGCGCCGGCAGCGACGACGTCCCGGTGAACCGGGTGCGCGCCGGCGACGTCGGTGTTTACGAGCTGGCCGAACTGCTGAGCCCGTCGCTGTTTGCAGACGAGCGCGTCGTTGTGTTGGAAGCCGCCGGTGAGGCCGGCAAAGAAGCCGCCGAGTTGATCGCCAATGCCGCAGCGGACATTCCGTCGGGCACCGAACTGGTGGTCGTGCATTCAGGTGGTGGGCGTGCCAAGGCGCTGGCGAGTCAGCTGCGCGCGCTGGGCGCACAAGTACATCCGTGC
The DNA here is from genome assembly GCA_963833915.1 of uncultured Actinomycetota bacterium. Classification (GTDB taxonomy): domain Bacteria; phylum Actinomycetota; class Actinomycetes; order Mycobacteriales; family Mycobacteriaceae; genus Mycobacterium. The sequence continues at coordinate 381,355 of CAWHZO010000010.1, read as the reverse complement.
GCGCGGATCGCCAAGGCCGGTGAACGCGTGGATTTCGTCCGCAGGGAATTCCGCTCGCTGAAGGTCAAGATCGACGATGACACGCTCAGCGCGCTGCTCGATGCGGTCGGCTCGGATGTACGTGAACTCGCTTCGGCCTGTTCGCAATTGGTCGCCGACACGGGTGGGCGCGTCGACGTTGCCGCGGTGCGGCGTTATCACGGCGGCAGGGCAGAGGTGAAAGGGTTCGATATCGCCGATAAGGCTGTGGTGGGTGATGTCGAGGGGGCCGTCGAGGCGCTGCGATGGGCGATGCTGCGCGGCGAGCCGCACGTGGTCTTGGCCGACGCGCTGGCCGAGGCCGTGCACAGCATTGGACGGGTGGGCTCGCTCTCGGGCGACCCGTACCGCCTGGCCGCCGAATTGGGGATGCCGCCTTGGCGGGTGCAGAAGGCGCAGAAACAGGCTCGGCGCTGGTCACGCGACATGGTGGCTACCGCGATGAGATTGGTGGCGGCGCTGAACGCCGACGTGAAAGGTGCCGCCGCCGATGCGGACTACGCGCTGGAAGCGGCGGTGCGAAAGGTCGCCGAGCTCGTGGCGGGTTGACCGCCCTCAGAGTTTGTGGAGAGCGTGCGCCAGCGCTGACTTCTTGTTCGCCGCCTGGTTCTTGTGGATCACGCCTTTGCTGGCTGCCTTGTCCAGCTTGCGGCTCGTGGAGGCCAGCAGTTCGGCGGCCTTGTCTTTCTCGCCCGCGTCGGCGGCCTCGCGGAACGCGCGGACAGCTGTGCGAAGCGACGACTTCACCGACTTGTTGCGCAGTCGGGCGCTCTCGTTGGTGCGGTTGCGCTTTTGCTGCGACTTGATGTTGGCCACGCGTAATTCCCTCGCAAATCTCAACAGCTTGTGTTGTCACGGTTTGCCGCAGCGTCTCAACGCTTCAGCGGCGACTGCTCAGGGTATCAGCCCGTCGTGCATTCCCCCAAAGTGGAGACCCTGGGCCTGCGGAGATGAACGTTGTGATGCAGCATGGCACGGTGGCCCTTCGAACCGTTCCCGTCGAGACCAAGCGGCAGCAGCGCAAGTCACAGCCGCCGCAGCCCTACGAGGGCATCTTCGACGGCTATAACGCGGCGGGTAGCTGCTATGCGGAAGCCTTCGACGAGATGTTCGACGGCCATGGCAACGTCCGTGGTCCCTACAAGGGCATCTACGCCGAGCTTGCGCCGTCAGACTCCGACGACCTCGATGCCCGCGCCGAAGCGCTGAGCCGGGCGTTCAGCGATCAGGGCATCACGTTTTCGCTGTCCGGCCAGGAGCGGCCATTTCCGCTGGACCAGGTACCGCGAGTGATATCGGCCGCCGAGTGGACGCGGCTGGAACGCGGCATCACCCAGCGGGTAAAGGCGCTCGAGATGTATCTCGACGACATCTACGGGGAACAGGAGATCCTGAACGACGGCGTGATCCCGCGCCGCCTGATCACCTCGTGTGAGCATTTCCACCGCCAGGCCGCGGGCATCGTGCCGCCGAACGGCGTGCGCATACACGTCGCAGGAATCGACCTGATCCGCGACGAGAAGGGAAGCTTCCGCGTCCTGGAGGACAACCTGCGTTCGCCGTCGGGAGTGTCCTACGTGATGGAGAACCGGCGCACGATGGCACGGGTCTTTCCCAACCTGTTCGCCACCCACCGGGTGCGCGCCGTCGACGACTACGCGTCGCACCTGCTGCGGGCGCTGCGTAATTCCGCGGCCACCAACGAGGCCGACCCCACGGTGGTGGTGCTGACTCCCGGCGTTTACAACTCGGCGTATTTCGAGCATTCGCTGCTGGCCCGGCAGATGGGTGCCGAGCTGGTTGAAGGGCGCGACCTGTTCTGCCGCGACAACCAGGTCTACATGCGTACCACCGACGGAGAGCGCCAGGTCGACGTCATCTACCGGCGCATCGATGACGCCTACCTGGACCCGATGCAGTTCCGTCCCGATTCAGTGCTCGGGGTGGCCGGCCTGCTCAACGCGGCCCGCGCGGGCAACGTGGTGATCTCCAGCGCCGTGGGCAACGGGGTGGGCGACGACAAACTCGTCTATACCTATGTGCCGACCATCATCGAGTACTACCTGGGAGAGAAGCCGCTGCTGGCTAACGTGGACACCTTCCGGTGCTGGTTGGACGACGAGCGCGAAGAGGTGCTCGATAGGGTCGACGAGCTGGTGATCAAGCCGGTCGAGGGCTCGGGTGGCTACGGCATCGTCTTCGGCCCGGAGGCCTCCAACAAGGAGCTGAACGCGATCAGCAAGAGCATCCGCGACGATCCGCGGGGCTGGATCGCGCAGCCGATGATGCAACTGTCGACCGTCCCGACACAGATCGGCGACAAGCTGACGCCGCGTTACGTCGATCTGCGGCCGTTCGCGGTCAACGATGGCGACGACGTGTGGGTGCTGCCCGGCGGCCTGACCCGGGTGGCGCTGGTCGACGGGTCGCGGGTGGTCAACTCCAGCCAGGGCGGGGGATCCAAGGACACCTGGGTGCTGGCGACGCGCACCTCGGCGGCCGACCGCGAGCTCGGCGCCGCACAAGTGGTGAAGGCGCTGCCCACCCCGGTCACCACCAACGCCGAGACGGACGGTGAAAAGCCCTCTCAGCAGCAAAAGTCTCAGCAGCAAAAACAGTCGCAGCAGCGGGCGGGCCAGGAACAGCGGCCAGGCCAGCAGCAAACAACAGCAGCAGCAGCAGGAGGCGGTGATTCGCTGATGCTCGCCCGCAACGCCGAAGCGCTGTACTGGATCGGTCGCTACGTCGAGCGCGCCGATGACACCGCGCGAATTCTTGACGTCACCGTGCACCAGCTGCTGGAGGATTCCAGTGTCGACCCGGATCACACGTCTCGAGTGCTGTTGCAGGTCTTGGGAATTGAGGCACCGGACACCGAGCTGGATGTCTGGTCGCTGACCGATCTGGTGGCGTTTCGCCGCAACACCCCGGGCGGCTGCTCGATCGTCGACGCCATCACGGCCGCGCGGGAGAACGCGAGGTCTGCCCGAGAGGTGACGTCGACCGAGACGTGGGAGTGCCTGAATACCACCTTCAACGCGTTGGGTGAACGTGAGAGGGCCGCCAAACGCCTTGGCCCACACGAATTTTTGTCGTTCATCGAGGGCCGCGCCGCGATGTTCGCCGGCCTTGCCGACTCGACGCTGTCCCGCGACGACGGTTACCGCTTCATGCTGCTGGGTCGCGCGATCGAGCGCGTCGACATGACGGTGCGGATGCTGCTGTCGCGGGTGGGCGACAGTGCGGTGTCCCCGGCATGGGTGACGGTGCTGCGCTCCGCGGGCGCACACGACACCTATCTACGTACCTATCGCGGTGTGCTGGATGCCAATCGGGTCGTCGAATTCATCCTGCTCGACCGGCTGTTCCCGCGGTCGGTTTTCTATTCGCTGAAGCTGGCCGAGCATAACCTCGACGAATTGCTGAACCGTCCGAACAACCGGATCGGTGCCACCGCCGAAGCGCAACGGCTGCTGGGGCGAGCGCGCAGTGAACTCGAATTCGTGCGGCCGGGAGTGCTGCTCGAATCGCTGGAGATGCGGCTGGCCGGCCTGCAGCAGTCGTGCGAAGACGTCTCAGAAGCATTGGCAGCACAATACTTTCACGTTGCACCGTGGGTCGCCTGGTCTGATGCCGGCCAGCGTGACCCGCTGCCGATCAAGCAGGGGAAGAACTGATGTGGCGCATGCGGGTTCTGCACGCGACCGGCTATGCCTATCCGTCGCCGGCGACGGCCTCCTACAACGAAGCCCGGCTCACGCCACGATCGGACAGCCGCCAAAACGTCGTTCTGAACCGTGTCGAAACCGTTCCGGCGACCAGGTCGTACCGCTACATCGACTACTGGGGCACCGCGGTGACGGCATTCGACTTGCATGCACCGCACACCGAGTTGACCGTGACGTCCTCGTCGGTGGTGGAGACCGACCGGCCCGAGCCTCCGACCGAAAAGCTCACCTGGCCTGATCTGCACAACGAGACGGTGGCCGATCGATTCGACGAGGTGCTTCGTCCGACCGAGTACACGCCGGTGAGTAAACGTATTGCGGCTGTAGGCAGGCGGATCGCCAAGGATCGCGAACCCGCCGACGCCGTCGTCGCGGCCGCGGAGTGGGTACGCAGCGAACTGGATTATGTCCTGGGCACCACCGGGGTGCATTCGTCGGGTCTGGATGCGTTGCGGGAGGGCAAGGGCGTCTGCCAAGACTTCGTCCACCTGTCACTGATGGTGTTGCGCAGCATGGGAATTCCGGCGCGTTATGTGTCCGGATACCACCATCCCAGCGACGACGCAGTGATCGGTGAGACCGTCGACGGGCAGAGCCATGCCTGGATTCAGACCTGGACCGGAAGTTGGTGGGATCTCGACCCAACCAACGACAGCGAGATCAACGAGCAGTACATCAGCGTCGGTGTCGGCCGGGACTACTTCGACGTGTCCCCGCTGAAGGGCATCTACCACGGGCGGGGCGCCACCGATCTCGATGTCGTCGTCGAAATCACCCGACTGGCATAGTTTTCCCGACGTCGGCGTTGTCGACCGGAATGCACCCTATCGTCTTCTCCATGGCTGATTCGCGGCAACACGATGGACCGCCGCTGGCGCTCTTCGCCGCGCTCTTCGTCGCATTGCTCTTCGGTGGCCTGGCGATCGGAGTCGCGGTCGGCGGCGTCATGCCCCTGCCGTACGGCTCGGTCGCCGCGGTCCAGCAGTACGTGCGAACCCAACCGCTGGCGGTGCGGGTTATCGCGGTCGGTGCGTTCGGGTCGTCGGTGCCGCTGGCGGTCTACTCTGCGGCGGCCAGTGCCCGGCTGCGCCTGCTCGGCGTCACCGGCGCGGCACCGACGATCACCCTTGTGGGCGGAATTTTGGCGGCCGGCGCCATGGGCTTGACGGGGTTGCTTGGCTGGACGTTGTCGCGGCCGGAGATCACCGGCGACACCGCGTTGGTCCAGATGCTGTATTTCCTGGTTTTCCTGGTCGGTGGCGCCGGGCACCTCGTGCCGTTGGGCGTTCTTGTCGCGGGCATGGCGGCACCCGGCTCGGCTCTCGGGCTGTTGCCGCGGCCGCTGGCACGAGTTGGCGTGGCGACCGCCGCGCTTTGCGAATCGACGACGTTGGTGCTGGTCTGGCCGGTGCTGGGGCCGATCTTGCCGATGGCCCGGGTCGCGGCATTGACGTGGCTGTTGGTGGCCGGTGCTCGGCTGCCGCGACGCCGCAACGGCGCGTGTGCGACGACCTGACCTGGACGTTCTTCCGATTTTCGTCAGCTGCTTTCACGCCGGCCAATATCGCCGTAGCCTGGTGTGAACCAGATCACAATCGGCGGGAGGCTTTGATGCGGGTTGCAGACGTGTTGCGCGGCAAGGGCGGCGCGGTGGTGACGATCAAGCCCGACGCGACGGTAACTGAGCTGCTCTCCGGGCTCGCTGATCACAACATCGGTGCCATGGTGGTGGTCGGACCCGACGGTCTTGTCGGCATCGTCTCCGAGCGTGACGTGGTGCGCCAGCTGCACGCCCATGGGGCGTCGGTGCTCTCGCAGCCGGTCGAGAAAATCATGACAGCTGTGGTCTCGACCGCCAGCAAGTCGGACACGGTGGACAGCCTCACGCTGCTGATGACCGAGAATCGGGTGCGGCATGTGCCGGTGCTCGAGGACGGAAAGCTTATCGGAATCGTCAGCATCGGTGACGTCGTGAAAACGCGGATGCAAGAGCTGGAAAGCGAGCACGAGCAGCTCCAGTCCTACATCACTCAGGGTTGAGGAGTGACTCAGCTCCAGGAATAGTCGCGGCGCAGCCGGGTGGCCACGACATCGAAGACGGCGCGATCCAGAATCGCACCTTCGCGGCGGATGCCCTCTTCAGGGACGTCGAGCACTCGGTCTAGCCGCACCCAGCTGGGCCTGCCGTCGCCGTCCCAGCTGCCGCTGCCGATGCCCACCCAGGACCGGTCGGCAGCGTGTCGCTCCTGACTGGACATCATCAATCCGAGCAGCGTGGCGCGATCGCGGCCCACGACCAGCACCGGGCGGTCCTTGCCGCGGGTGGGGTCTTCCTCATAAGTCACCCAGGTCCACACGACTTCGCCCGGATCAGCCCGACCGTCCAAATCGGGTGAATAGACCAGCCTGCGAGCCCGATGCGCGGTGGGCACACTGGTGCGGGTCACCGGCCGGCCGGTGGTGATCTCGGCCGGTGCCTCGGAGGTGGCGCCGACGATCACATCCAAGCCGATCTGGATGCCGCGCTGAACAGTCGGCGAGTGCTGCAGCTGCCGGATCAACCTCGGTGCCTCGTTGAACACCAGATTCTCCGCAAGTCGCTGCAACGTCTTCCACTGTGACGCCATGTTCGCAGCATAAGACGGCGCGCGACAGTTGTGCCCGTCCGGCATCGCGGGCGTGCACCCCTGACAAATGTAGGGAAATCCCTTATTGCTTCAGCTCCTAGGCCTCCCTCAGCATTGCCTAAGCATTTGCTCATTTGCGACTTAGCACTGGCACAGTCCGCCATCTGTCCCGAACGGAGACCACATCGTGAGCATGCGGCAGGTCCAGCAACCTCTCAATCCGGTGACGCAGAGCCTGGTTACCTGCCACAACCTCGACCACCCGCGGTCCATCACGCGCCGAATCAAAGCGTGCCTGACCCTAGCCGGCGCCGCGGCCGCCGCCGTGCTCGCTCTGGCCGGCAACCAGTCCCGAGGCTAGCGCCGATACGGCCGACCTGCCTCTTCCCTGTCACTGACGTTGGAGTTTTCGCTCGGAAACGAAACCCCGGAGGATCACTCCAGGGGTTTTGTTTTGGCCGACCGGGCTGGGCTTGACCGAGACCCCGCTCTCACCGCGATTGTGCTGCAGTGCCCGTCCGCCGATACCCTGGAAGCGCCTAAGCCCGGCTTCACCAGGAGATTCCCATCAGCAGTTTCGCCGACCAAACCTTCACCGCGCCGGCCCAGATTCGGAATTTCTGCATCATCGCCCACATCGACCACGGCAAGTCCACGCTGGCCGACCGGATGTTGCAGCTCACCGGCGTGGTCGACGAGCGGTCGATGCGCGCTCAGTACCTGGACCGGATGGATATCGAGCGGGAACGCGGGATCACGATCAAGGCGCAGAATGTGCGCCTGCCGTGGCGGGTGGCCGCGGGCCCTAATGCCGGAGAAGAGCATGTCCTGCACCTGATCGACACCCCTGGCCACGTCGACTTCACCTATGAAGTGTCGCGCGCACTGGCCGCCTGCGAGGGGGCGGTGCTGTTGGTCGACGCCGCGCAAGGCATCGAAGCGCAGACGTTGGCCAACCTGTACCTGGCGCTGGACCGTGACATGGCGATCATTCCCGTGCTCAACAAGATCGACTTGCCCGCCGCTGACCCCGATCGGTATGCCGCTGAGATCGCGCACATTATCGGCTGTGAGCCCGACGACGTGCTGCGGGTGTCCGGCAAGACCGGCGAAGGTGTGTCCGAGCTTCTCGACGAGGTGGTCCGTGTGGTGCCGCATCCGGAAGGCGACGCCGACGGGCCCACCCGCGCAATGATTTTCGACTCCGTCTACGACATCTACCGTGGCGTGGTCACCTACGTGCGGGTGATCGACGGCAAGATCATCCCGCGGCAGAAGATCACGATGATGTCCACCGGTTCCACCCACGAGCTGCTGGAAGTGGGCATCGTCTCGCCCGAGCCGAAGGCCACCACCGGCCTTGGCGTGGGGGAGGTCGGTTATCTGATCACCGGTGTCAAAGACGTCCGCCAGTCCAAGGTCGGCGACACCGTCACGACCGCGCGTCACGGCGCGACCGATGCGCTGACCGGCTATCGCGAACCCAGGCCGATGGTGTACTCGGGTTTGTATCCCGTCGACGGCTCCGACTACCCGGACCTGCGCGACGCGTTGGAGCGGTTGCAACTCAACGACGCCGCGCTCACCTACGAACCGGAGTCCTCGGTGGCGCTGGGCTTCGGGTTCCGCTGCGGCTTTCTGGGTCTGCTGCATATGGAGATCACCCGCGAACGCCTGGAACGCGAATTCGACCTCGACCTGATTTCGACCGCACCCAACGTGGTCTACCGCGTCGTGAAAGACGACGGGACAGAGGTTGTGGTGACGAACCCGTCGGACTGGCCGTCGGGCAAGGTCGGCACGGTGTATGAGCCCATCGTCAAGATCACCATCATCACGCCAAGTGAATTCATCGGCACCATCATGGAACTGTGTCAGTCGCGGCGCGGCGAGCTGGGCGGCATGGACTACCTGTCGCCGGAACGGGTGGAGCTGCGCTACACCATGCCGTTGGGCGAGATCATCTTCGACTTCTTCGACTCGCTGAAGTCGCGCACCCGCGGTTACGCCAGCCTCGATTACGAAGAAGCCGGCGAGCAGGAGGGCGCACTGGTCAAGGTTGACATCCTGCTGCAGGGTGAGGCCGTCGACGCGTTCAGCGCCATCGTGCACAAGGACGCGGCCGCGGCCTACGGCAACAAGATGACCGTCAGGCTCAAAGAGCTCATTCCGCGCCAGCAGTTTGAGGTCCCGATACAGGCCGCGATCGGATCCAAAATCATTGCGCGGGAGAATATTCGCGCGATCCGCAAGGACGTGCTGTCCAAGTGCTACGGCGGTGACATCACCCGCAAGCGCAAACTGCTGGAGAAGCAGAAGGAAGGCAAGAAGCGGATGAAGACCATCGGCCGGGTCGAGGTGCCGCAGGAGGCGTTCGTCGCCGCGCTGTCCACGGACGCCGCGGGGGACAAAGGTAAGAAGTAGACAATGGAAACCCGCACGCGCACTCGGGCAGACATGTGCCCTGGCGTGCTGCGGCCATGGCAGGCCGACGACGGGCTGCTGGTGCGCATCCGTCTGTTGGGTGGTCGCGTCCCCACGCGTGCTTTGAAACGCCTGCACGAGGTCAGCCAAGAGCACGCAGATGGACGTATCTTTCTGACCCGGCGCGCAAATCTACAACTACGCGGACTGTCCGGCGACGGCCGCCAATTGACGACAGCCGCTTTGGCGGCGATCGAGTCGACCGGCCTCCTCCCGTCGCGGACGCACGAACTCGTGCGAAATGTGCTCGTGTCGCCGCAGACGGGCCTGGCCGGTGGGCGTGCAGATCTTCGCTCCGTGGCGACGCAGCTCGACACCTTGATATGTGGAGACGCCGAACTTGCTTTGCTGCCAGGGCGTTTCTTGTTCACGCTCGACGATGGCCGCGGCGACTTGCTCGACCGCCTCACTGGGGCCGGAAAGCATGGAACCGACCTGGGTGGTGTGGCGCTCGGCGATGGTGTGGTTCAGCTGCGCGTTGGCGATCATTGGGGAGGCGTCACACCAGTGGATGACGCCGCCGACCATCTGGTTGATTTGGCGGCGCGATTCCTCGATGTTCGCGGGACGGGCGCGAATGCGCCGTGGCACATCCGCGAGCTGACCCGGCCGCTTCAACCGCCGGCGTCCGCCGACCCTCGGCTCCCCGCTGCAGCGCCACCGCTTCCCTACGGCACGGTGCCCGGTGGCACCCACGTGCCCGCCGATGACGGGGTACTGACAACCCAGCTGGTCCAGTCGCTCCTCGAACGCGCGGCAGGCGTCGGACATGTCGTCGTCACGCCCTGGCACGGCATCCTCATCCCTAACGCCCCGGAGGTATCGAGGTGACACGTCCCCAGGCGCGCGATGCCCAACGGCCGACACGACGCTACGACTACATCGCCGACGGGCCCGCCATCTACGTCGACTCGTTCGCCACCATCCGCCGCGAAGCCGACCTCTCGCGCGTGCCGGCAGAAGCCGAGAAACTGGCGGTGCGGATGATCCACGGCAGCGGTCAGCCGGACCTCGTCGACGACCTCGTGATCCATCCCGAGCTCGTGCCCGCCGCGCGCGCTGCTCTGCAATCCGGTGCGCCCATTCTGTGCGACGCACACATGGTCGCCACCGGCATCACCGCAGGCCGACTCCCGGCCGCCAACGACGTGCACTGCTTCCTGCGCGACCCGAGCGTGCCGGCCCTCGCTCAGGAGTGGAACACCACCCGCACCGCGGCCGCCGTCTCGTTGTGGGAGCCCATCCTGGACGAAGCGGTCGTCGCCATCGGCAATGCGCCGACGGCGCTGTTCCACCTGCTGGAGATGCTTCTCGACGGCGCGCCCCGGCCCGCCGCGATCGTCGGCTGCCCGGTGGGCTTCGTCGGCGCCGCGGAATCAAAGGAGGCACTCGTCTCCTTTTCCCGCGATCACGGAATCGACATCCCGTTCGTGACCGTGCGTGGACGGCGCGGGGGATCGGCGATGACGTCGTCGGCAATCAACGCGCTGGCCTCGGAGGCAGAGTGACAACCGCTCACACCGCCGGGCGGTTCTACGGAATCGGCCTAGGCCCGGGGGATCCCGAGTTGATCACCCTCAAGGCGGCCCGGATCATCGGAGAGTCCGACGTCGTCGCCTATCACGCGGGCGTCAACAAGCGGTCCTACGCGCGGACCGTCGCGGCGGACCTGATTCCCGCGGATGTCATCGAGGAGGAACTGCGCTATCCCCTCACCACCGGGACGACGGACCACCCCGGCGGGTATGAAGGAGCGTTGGCAGACTTCTACGAGGAATCGGCCGCCAGGCTGGCCGCGCATCTCACCGCCGGGCGCACCGTTGCCCTACTCGCCGAAGGGGATCCACTGTTTTACGGCTCCTTCATGTACATGCACGACCGGCTCAGTACCCGCTTCGCCACCGAGGTCATACCGGGAATACCGGCGTTCACCGCCGCCACGGCGGCGACCGCCTCCCCGCTGGTCCGTCAGACCGACGTGCTGACCGTGCTGCCGGGCACGTTGCCGGAAGCCGAACTCGCGCGGCGCCTCGCTGACACTGACGGTGCCATCATCATGAAGCTCGGCCGCACCTTCCCGGCCGTCCGTCGTGCCCTGGCGTCCGCGGGACGCCTCGAGCATGCGCTCTATGTCGAGCGGGCCAGTCATCCGCAGCAGCGCTGGCTGCCGGTCGCCGACGTCGACGAATCCACCGTCCCGTACCTGTCCCTGATCGTCGTCAACGGCGACTCGGTCAACGGTCAGCGTTCCCGCGTCGCGGCCCGAAAGCTAGACGCCACAACCCTGCCCGACCAAACCGGTGTCGCCGAACTCTTCGTCGTCGGTCTGGGGCCCGGCCAGGACAGCTGGACAACGCCGGAGGCGGCGGTCGCGCTTGCCGAGGTGCAGCACGTCGTCGGCTACGGCCCCTACCTGGCACGGGTGCCTCAGCGGAAAGGATTGCAGCGGCACGCATCCGGCAACACCGTCGAAGTCGATCGCGCGCGCTTTGCGCTCGAGTTGGCCCTTCGTGGCGAGAAGGTCGCCGTTGTCTCCGGTGGCGACGCAGGGGTATTCGGCATGGCCTCGGCAGTATTCGAGGCCGCCGATGACGAGCGCTTCGCCGCGGTTCCCATCCGGGTACTACCCGCCGTCTCGGCCGTTCACGCCGTCGCAGCACGGGCCGGCGCACCCATCGGGGCGGACTTCGCGGTGCTGAGCCTGTCCGACCGACTGAAGCCGTGGTCGGTGATCGAGCAAAGACTGCGGACCGTCGCCGTCGCCGATCTCGTTCTGGCGATCTACAATCCGGCATCGCGTGCCCGTCCCGACCAGATCGCTGTGGCGCGAAAGGTCCTGCTCGAACACCGTTGCGCCGAAACGGTTGTCGTCGTTGGACGTGACGTAGGGCGATCAGAGGAATCGCTGACCGTGACGACGCTAGGCAACCTCGACACCGACGCCATCGACATGAAATGCCTTCTGTTGGTGGGAGCGTCGACGACCCGAGCCACTCCTGCCGGTCGGGTGTGGACGCCGCGGTGGGTACGGTGACCGCCGCCGGGTTCGCGGTGCAGTTCGTCGGCGCCGGACCGGGCGCCGCTGACCTGCTGACCGTGCGCGCGACTCGGCTGCTCGCAGCGGCCGACACCGTCCTCTACCCCGGAAGCTATCTGGATCCGAATGTGCTGGAAAGCTGTTCTCCAACAGCGGATCTGATCGATACCCAAAACTTGGATCTCGACCAGATCGTCGCCCGCATCATCGATGCGCACCGCACCGGCCGACGGGTCGTCCGCCTGGTGTCGGGCGACCCGGCCCTCTACAGTGCTGTATCGGAACAGACCGGGCGACTCGACTCCGCCGGGGTGCCGTGGGAGATCACACCGGGGGTGCCGGCATACGCCGCCGCAGCAGCACGAGTCGGTCGCGAACTCACCGTGCCGCTGGTCGCGCAATCCGTTGTGCTGACGCGGACCCACGCGCGGTCCACCGCGATGCCGGATACCGAGTCGCTCGCTGCGTTCGCAGCCACTAGGGCAACTCTGGTGCTGCACTTGGGAATTACCCGCACTCGCGCTCTCATGGATGAACTGGTGCCAACATACGGCGCAGGCTGCCCTGTCGTGGTGGTGTACCGAGCCACCCAGCCGGAGGAACGCGTCCTTCGTGGCACTGTCGCAGACATCGCCGACCAGGTTGAGGCGGCCGGGCTGCGGGAAGCCGCCGTGATTCTGGTAGGCGATGCGCTCGGCGAACACGCGGATCCGCGCGCGGGAGAAAGCCACCTGTACGACCCGCAGCGGGACCGATCGGTCACCCGATAATGCTGACGTCAGCCGTCAGGCGGCTTCGTGAATGCCCACTGGGTCACCGCCCGCGCCGGCGTCCAGCCGGTGAAGGACCCGACCGGCGCGGCATGCTCGACGTGAATGCGGGTGAGTTCACCGCCATGCTCGCCGTAGGCCGCGGCCAGAACCGCCTCGGTCTCGAGAGTCACCCCGTGCGCCACGATTCGACCGCCGGCCCGCAGCGCGTCGAGGCACCGCTGCAGAACGCCGGACCGGAATGCGCCGCCGCCGACGAAGACCGCGTCGGGAGTTGTCAGCCCGCTCAGCGCGTCTGGAGCCGTGCCCTGGATGACCCGCAGCGCGGGCACTCCCAGCGTCCGCGCATTGCGGCCGATTCGTTCGGCGCGACCGGCATCGGCCTCGACCGCGATGGCTCGGCAGGTGGGGTGACTTCGCATCCATTCGATGCCCACCGAACCCGCGCCTGCGCCGACGTCCCACAGCAGCTGCCCTGGCGCGGGCAGCAAACGAGCCAGCGCGGCCGCTCGCAGATCCCGCTTCGTGAGTTGGCCGTCGTGCTCGAACGCGTCATCGGGCAATCCGGCCGCCCAGCCGGCGAGCAGCGGTCCCGTCAGTTGCAGTGCAACGATGTTCAGCCGCGGCGCGTCACCCGAGAATTGCTCGGCCGTCGTCTCCACGATCGTCTCGTGGCGGCTGCCGAGGTCGGCCAGGACCACGAAGCGACTCGGCCCGTATCCGTGTGCGGCGAGCAAAGCGGCAAGGGCCGCAGGCGTTTTCTCGTCGGACGACAACACCAGCACCCGGCGTGCGGGTGCCAGTTCACGCAAGACCGCGTGCACGTCCCGGCCCACGACACTGACGACCGCGGTCGATTCTGCGGACCAGCCGAGCCGAGAGCGCGCCAGCGCCGCCGACGACACGTGCGGGATGACGGTCACCCGCTCGGCGCCCAAGGTCTCGACCAGCGTGGTACCGATGCCGCTGAGCATCGGGTCGCCGGAGGCCAGCGCGACGACGCGTCGACCAGCAAACTGCTGCAACACGTCGGGCAGGGCCGTCCGCAGCGGGGCGGGCCATGGTTGACGGGCTTGTCCGTCCGCAGCGGGGAGGAGTGCCAATTGACGCGGCCCGCCCAGAACGACCTCCGCCGACAGGATCACGGCTCGCGTCGCCGCCGTCAGCCCGTCCCAGCCGTCGGCACCGACACCGACGACAACCAAATGCAGGTCAGGGGTCGGCACGTCGGCGATGCTAGCGTAAAGCGCGCGAGGCGCCCGGCGAACCGTCATCCCGTCAGGGTCGGTCGGCTTGGTCGGGGGAACCCAGGGAAGCCGGTGGGATTCCGGCAAACACGAGCGGAGCCTCACCATGCACCCGACTGATCGGCTGTACCCGTTTCCCGCCGTCCTCGGCGGCGATCCCGACGCCCCCGGTGGGCTCGACGACATGGCGTTGGCGCTCATTCTCAGCGTCATCGATCCCGGCATCGGCGGCGTGCTCGTCCGCGGCCAGAAGGGCACCGCGAAGTCGACGCTCGTGCGCGCACTCACCCGGATACTGCCGCCCATCGACGTCATCGCCGGCGATCGGTTCGCCACAGACCCGGCCGAGCCGAATCCGCTCTCACCGGATGGTCCATTCGGTCCCGACACGCCCGTGGAAACCCGGCCCGTACGACTGGTCGAGCTTCCCGTCGGCGCGACGGAGGATCGTGTGGCGGGTTCGATCGATCTCCAACAGGCGCTGAGCGACGGCGCTGTGCACTTCGAGCCGGGTCTGCTTGCCAAGGCGCATCGCGGCATCCTGTACGTCGACGAGGTCAACCTCCTGCACGACCACTTGGTCGACCTGCTGCTCGACGCGGCTGCAATGGGGGCCGTCACCGTCGAGCGCGACGGCATATCCGTCGCCCACTCAGCGAAGTTCGTGCTGGTGGGGACGATGAATCCCGAGGAGGGCGAGCTGCGGCCTCAGCTGCTCGACCGCTTCGGTCTGACCGTCGAGGTGGCCGCACCGCGGGACCCGGCACAGCGCGCCGAGGTGGTGCGCCGACGGCTGTTGTTCGACGCGGACCCGCAGGCCTTCCGAACTCAATACGCGAATGCCGAAGAGCGGCTTCGTATCCGGATTCGACATGCCCAGTCAATCCTGGCTCGAGTCCAGCTCACTGACGCAGTACTGCTCCAGATCGCCGAAGTCTGCTCGGCTGCCGGTGTCGATGGCATGCGAGCCGACATCGTCATGGCGCGGGCCGCCGCCGCGCACGCCGCGTGGCACGATCGCGAGGAGCCGAACGTCGAGGATCTGCGCGCCGCTGCCAAACTCGCTCTCCCACATCGCCGTCGGCGCAATCCGTTCGACGCTCCCGGCCTCGACAACGACGAACTCGACGAACTCTTGCCGCCTGACACCGGCGATGCACCCGATCCCGACACCGACCCGGATGGTCCAGGTGGCGGGTACAGTGACGACACTCCCGACGCGCCGTCGCCTGGGGCCGGCGGCCCGCCGAATCCGAGCGCCGCGCAGGCCGATCGCGCACCGGTCGGTGCCGGCGAGCCCTACCGGACAAAGCTTTTCACCGTCCATGGGGTTGGGGAGGGACAAGCCGGTCGTCGCAGCCGTGCCCGGACGACGAGTGGCCGACGCACCGGGGCCAGTCCGCTGTCGAGCACCGGTTCCGGCGTCCATCTCGTCGAGACTGTGCGTGCCGCTGCGCCGCACCAGGTCGCTCGCGGCCGTAGCGGCGGCCGGCTGCTGTTGTGGCCCACCGATCTACGTCGGGCCGTTCGGGAGGGACGCGAGGCCAACCTGGTGGTGTTCGTGGTCGACACCTCGGGATCCATGGCTGCCCGTGAACGGATGCATCAGGTCAAGACGGCCATCCTGTCGCTGCTGCTCGACGCCTACCGGCGGCGCGACCGGGTCGGTGTCGTCACGTTCCGGGACCGTGCAGCCGAGATCGCCCTTCCCCCAACCGGTTCGATTGATATTGCGGCCAAGCGACTGGACGGCCTTCCCGCCGGAGGGCGGACCCCGCTCGCCGAAGGTCTGATGAAGGCCGCCGAGGTTGTGCGGCGCGAAAGGCTGCGCGACCCGAGCCGACGGCCGCTCCTCGTCATCGTCACCGACGGTCGCGCCACGGCCGGACCTGACGCCATCGGACGGTCCCGGCAGGTCGCGGAGTATCTGGCGAAGGAAGGAATCGGTTGCATCGTGGTCGACTGCGAAAGCGGACGGATGCGAATGGGCCTGGCTGCGACATTGGCCCAACATCTGAACGCTGACCATGTGCCGCTCGCTCGCGTGAACGCCCAAGCGCTGGCCGACATCGTCCGCGGCGCAACTGTCGGAGCCGCCTGATGCCACAGGGTCGTGTCCTCGTCGTGCCCGATGACCGGCTCACGACGCGACAACGCCGCAACCAACCCCTGCTGATTGTGCACACCGGTGACGGCAAGGGAAAGTCGACCGCCGCCTTCGGGTTGGCGCTGCGTGGCTGGAACCAAGGGTTGCGCATCGGAGTGTTCCAGTTCGTCAAGTCAGCCAAGTGGCGCATCGGTGAGCAGACCGTGCTGGAGCGCCTCGGCGCGCTGCACACGGAGACGGGGGAGGGTGGCCCCGTCGAGTGGCACAAGATGGGGTCGGGCTGGTCGTGGAGCCGCAAGGCCGGCACCGAGGTCGACCACGCACAGGCAGCGGCAGCCGGCTGGGTGGAGATCAAGCGACGCCTTGCTGCCGAAGCCCACGATCTCTACGTGCTCGACGAATTCACCTACCCGATCAACTGGGGCTGGGTCGACATTGCCGACGTCGCCGAAACTCTCGCCGCCCGGCCCGGCCACCAGCACGTCGTCATCACGGGCCGCAAGGCCGATCCGCGCCTGATCGACATCGCCGACCTCGTCACCGAGATGAAAAAGGTGAAGCACCCGATGGACGCCGGTCAGAAAGGCCAGCGAGGGATCGAGTGGTAGCCGTTGATCTTCCCCGCCTTGTCGTCGCAGCGCCGGCGTCCGGGCACGGAAAGACCACCGTCGCAACCGGATTGATGGCCGCGCTGGCCGCGCGCGGCCTGATGGTCTCCGGCCACAAGGTGGGACCCGATTTCATTGACCCCGGCTATCACGCTCTGGCCACCGGCCGGCCGGGCCGCAACCTCGACCCGTTCCTGGTCGGCGAACACCGCATTGTCCCGCTGTTGCTGCACGGCGCGAGATCGGCGGACGTCGCGGTCATCGAGGGTGTCATGGGCCTGTTCGACGGCCGACTCGGTACCGCCGGCGAAGCATCGACCGCCCATATCGCAGCCCTCACCGCGTCCCCCGTGCTGCTCGTCGTCGACATCTCGCACGCGTCGCGGACGCACGCGGCGGTGGTGGCCGGTCTGGCGGCTTTCGACCCCTCAGTGAGCGTCGCGGGGGTGATCCTGAACAAGGCGCGCAGCACACGGCACGCCGACGAGGTCCGCGACGCGCTCGCCCCGACCGGCATTCCGGTGCTCGGCGTCCTACCTCGCGACGACGGCGTCGAGACTCCATCACGTCACCTGGGTCTGGTACCTGCCGCCGAACGCGCCGGGTCGGCCAACGCCGTGGCGCGCATGGCGGACGTCATCGTCGAGCACGTCGACCTCGACGCCGTGCTCCGCCTCGCCGGTGATGCCGCGGCACTGCACGGAACTGCGTGGGACCCGGCGCAAGAAATCCAGGCCCCGACCCGAGCCCGGCCCGTCGTCGCGATGGCGGGCGGTCGCGCGTTCACGTTCCGATACGCCGAAACCGAAGAGCTCCTGCGGGCCGCCGGATGCGCGGTCGCCGAATTCGACCCGCTGGTTGACCCCGCCCTTCCCCCGGGAACCGCCGGCATCTACCTCGGCGGCGGTTTCCCCGAAGTGCACGCCGACGAGCTCGCCGAGAACGGTTGCCTGATAGCCGAATTGCGCGCTGCGATCAATGCAGGCGTCCCGACGGTCGCCGAGTGTGCGGGGCTGCTCTACCTCTGCCGCACTCTTGACGGCACACCCATGGTCGGAGTGGTGCCCGCCGACGCGGCAATGACCACGCGACTGACGCTCGGCTACCGAACTGCCACCAGCCCCGGCGATTCCCTGCTTGCCGAAGCCGGTGCTCAGGTCACCGGACACGAATTCCACCGCACGAAAGTCACCCCGGCTGACGGTCGGGCAGCGTGGCACCTGCCTGCGGGCCCCGAGGGTTTCGCCACGCCGACACTGCACGCCGCCTACCTGCACACGCATTGGGCCGGCCATCCCGCCCTCGCGCAGCGATTCGCCCAGGCTGTCCACCGGCACGTAGCCTAGGGGAGTGACCGCGACGAATTACACTGTGCGCGTAGCCATTCAATGACATCGTCGATGTCTGACACCGTCGCTACTCCGGGTGGAACAGCGGGCCTTCGCACGATGACGACCGGAACTTCCAACACTTCGGCGGCCCGCATCTTCGGCCAGGTGTACTCGCCGCCGGAATCCTTCGTGACGAGCACGTCCGCCCGGTGCTCGCGCAGCAGCGCCAATTCGCCGGGCAGGGCGTAGGGTCCGCGGTCGTTGATCAGCCGCCACGTCGGCGGCAGCTCGAACGCCGGCTCATCGACGACACGTGCGAGCACCGCCAGCTCACCGAGCGCTTCGACGAACGCCTCCAGCTGCTGGCGGCCCACGGTGAGGAGCGGTCGGTTGCCCAGCCTTCGCGCCCGCGCGGCCGCGTCGCGGTGCGAGCTCACCCAATGCCATGACGTCGTGGCCCGCTCGGCCCAGCCGGGACGCTGCAATCGCAGCAGCGGTCGCGCCTCGTCGGCGCAGGCGGATGCGGCGTTGGCGGAGATCGTTACTGAGAACGGGTGGGTGGCATCGATCACAGCGTCGAAGTCGGTCAACGCCGTTCGCAGGCCATCGATTCCGCCGAATCCGCCGATTCGCACCGACCCGACCGGCATTCGCGGCCGGGCGACCCGGCCGGCCAGTGAGCTCGTCACGTCGACCCCGTCGTGCACCAGCTTCACGGCGAGTGCGCGGGCTTCTGACGTCCCGCCCAGCAGCAGGACCCGCAGAGGTGTCACCACTGCTTCCTCAGCAGGAAGAGATCCATCACCCAGCCCGCCTCGGTGCGAGCTTGCGCGCGCGCGTCGGCGATCTGCCCGACGACGTCGCCGAGTCGGCCCGCGACCAGGCGCTCACCGATGGCGCCGAGATTGGCACCCCACCACACCGCCCAGTCGTCCAGGCCGGCGAGGTCGAGGCGGTGCGGCGGTGGGTTGAGCATGGCCACGATATTGTCCTGCCCGGCGGCGACGGCCTCCTGCAGTCTGCGGCCGGTGGTGACGTGGACGGGGCGACCAACCTCGTGCAGGACGATGCGGTGCCGTGCGGCGAGCAGTTGCGGAGCGCTGATTCCCGGCAGCACGTCGAATTCGACTGGTACGCCGAGGTCTTTGATCTTCTCCACCACGCGGATGGTCGAGTCGTAGAGCGATGGGTCACCCCAGACCAGGAACGCCGCAGTGCCACCGCGCTCGCGTAGCACGCCGGCATAGTTGGCAGCGCGGGCGTCGTGCCAGCCGGCGACCGCGCCCTCGTAATCCTCGGTGGTCAACCCGACCGAGCGGTCCCGCCGCGGGTCGCTGACCTCCACGACCTCCACCGCGCTGTCGGCATGCGCATCGATGATCGCGCGCCGTAACGCAAGCAATCCATCCTCGCCGTGGTCGGCGCCCTTGTCGGCGGCCAGCACATAGTCGACCGACCGCAGGGCGTCGGCCACTTCCGGCGTCACGTGCTGCGGTCCCATGCCGACGCCCAGGATGCGTACCCGGACCGACTCAGTCACCGACGCGACCCTCGATATCGCCTTCCACCTCGAGGTAGGCCTGTCGTAACGCGGCCATCGTCTCCGGTGACGGGTCGGCCCACAGGCCGCGGTCGGCCGCTTCCTGCAGGCGCTCGACCATGCCATGCAGCGCCCACGGATTGGACTGGTCGAGGAACTCCCGCGTCGTCGGGTCGAGCACATAGGATTCCGCGAGCTTCTCGTACATCCAGTCGTGCACGACACCCGCGGTGGCGTCAAAGCCGAAGAGATAATCGACGGTGGCGGCGAGTTCGAAGGCGCCCTTGTACCCGTGCCTGCGCATCGCCGAGATCCAGCGCGGGTTGACCACCCGGGCGCGAAAGACCCGTGCGGTTTCCTCGGCCAGCGTGCGGGTGCGCACCGCGTCGGGCGTGGTCGAGTCGCCGACGTAGGCCTTGGGGTCGGTCCCGGTCAAGGCGCGCACCGTCGCGACCATGCCACCGTGGTACTGGAAGTAGTCATCGCTGTCGGCGATGTCGTGTTCGCGCGTGTCGATGTTCTTGGCCGCCACCTTGATTCGTGCGTAGTTGGTGCGCATGTCGTCGGCGGCGGCGGCGCCGTCCAATCCGCGACCGTAGGCGAATCCACCCCAGGCGGTGTAGACCTCGGCGAGGTCCTTGTCGTCGCGCCAGGTGCCTGCTTCGACGACCTGAAGGATGCCCGCGCCGTACGAGCCCGGCTTGGAGCCGAAAATGCGTGTGGTGGAACGCCTTTCGTCACCGTGGTCGGTGAGATCGGCGCGGGCGTGCGCGGCCACGAAGTTGTCCTCGTCAGGCTCGTCGAGCAGCGCCACCATCCGCACCGCATCGTCGAGCATCATCACCACGTGCGGGAAGGCATCGCGGAAGAATCCGGAGATGCGGACGGTCACATCGATGCGGGGCCGGCCGAGCTCGTCGAGCGGGATGATTTCCAGCCGACTCACGCGGCGGGACGCCTCGTCCCAGTCCGGCCGTACGCCGAGCAGCGCCAGCACCTCAGCCACGTCGTCGCCGGAGGTGCGCATCGCGCTGGTGCCCCACACCGACAGTCCGACCGACTCGGGGTAGGTCCCGGTGTCGTCGAGGTAGCGCTGCAGCAGCGACTCCGCCATCGCCTGCCCGGTCTGCCAGGCCAGCCGCGACGGCACCGCTCGCGGGTCCACGGTGTAGAAGTTGCGGCCCGTGGGCAGCACATTGACCAGGCCCCGTAGTGGCGATCCCGATGGACCGGGGCGCACGAAACCGCCTGCGAGCGCTTGCAAGATGGCGTCCAGCTCGCCTGCGGTGCCGGCCAGACGCGGTACCACCTCGGTCGCCGCGAACCGCAGCACCATGCGCACATCGGGCGCTTCGTGCAGGGCAGCGATGGTGTCGGCGTCGGCGTCCCACCCGGCGGCCTCCATGGCCTCGACCAGCGCGCGTGCGCGGGTCTCGATCTCGTCGACCGCGGCGATCTCGGCGCCCTCCTTCAACCCGAGGGCGGCACGCAGACCCGGGACGGCGTGGTCCTGGCCACCCCACACCTGGGTGGCGCGCAGGATCGCCAGGACCAGATTGACGCGCGGCGCTCCAACGGGGGCTTCACCGAGCACGTGCAACCCGTCGCGGATCTGGGCGTCCTTGATCTCACACAGCCAGCCGTCGACGTGTAACAGGAAGTCGTCGAACTCGGCGTCGTCGGGCCGATCGTCGAGTCCGAGATCACGGTGCATCTCCGCGGCGCGCATCAGATTCCAGATCTCGCCACGGATGGCGGGGAGTTTGGCCGGGTCCATCGCCGCGATGTTCCCGTACTCATCGAGCAGTTGTTCGAGTCGTGCGATGTCGCCGTAGCTCTCGGCGCGCGCCATCGGCGGGATCAGGTGGTCGACGATGGTGGCGTGCGCGCGCCGTTTCGCCTGTGCACCCTCGCCGGGATCGTTGACCAGGAACGGGTAGATCAGTGGCAGGTTTCCCAGCACGGCGTCGCCGGCACACGCCGCCGACAGCGCAGCGTTCTTACCCGGCAGCCACTCCATCGAGCCGTGCTTGCCGAGATGCACCACCGCGTGGGCGCCGAAACCGTGCTCCAGCCACCGATACGCGGCCAGATAGTGATGGCTGGGCGGGAGGTCCGGATCGTGGTAGATCGCCACCGGGTTCTCTCCGAATCCGCGCGGTGGCTGGACCATCAGCACGAGGTTGCCCGACCGCAGGGCGGCAAGCACGAGGTCGCCGTCGTCGTTGACGAACAGCCGTCCCGGTGCCGAGCCCCACGCGTCGGCCATTGCGTCGCAGAGTTGCGCGGGCAGGTCGGCGGTCCACTCGGCGTACTGCGCCGGGGTCACCCTCACCTGCGCATCGGCGACCTGCTCTGTCGTGAGCCACTGTTCGTCCTGGCCGCCGGCATCGATGAGCGTGTGCATCAGCCGATCGCCGGCTCGCGTCTCATCCTCGATTCCGAGCACACCGAAGCCGTCGCCGACGTCGTAGCCGTCCTGCGCGAGCCGCCGGAGTAGCCGCACCGCGGACGCCGGGGTGTCGAGTCCGACGGCGTTGCCGATGCGAGAGTGTTTGGTGGGATAGGCCGAGAGCACCAGCGCCAGTTTTTTCTGTTCGTTGGGCACCCGTCGCAACACGGCGTGGTTGACCGCGATGGCGGCGACCCGCGCGCAGCGTTCCGGATCGGCCACGTAGTGCGGAAGGCCGTCGGTGTCGATCTCTTTGAAGGAATATGGCGCGGTGATGATACGGCCATCGAACTCGGGAATCGCGATCTGTGTCGCGGAGTCGAGCGGGGTGACGCCGTCGTCGTTGGACTCCCATTCAGCGCGCGAGGAAGTCAGGCAAAGGCCTTGCAGCACCGGGATGTTCATCGCAGCGATGCGTTCGATGTCCCACGAGGCATCGTCCTCGCCCGCGCCGGCGGCGGCCGACTTCGAGCCTCCGGCAGCCAGCATGCTGACCACGACGGCGTCGAGGGTGGCAAGCGCGTCGAACAGTTCGTCGGGCGCGCTACGTAGGGAGGACGCGAAGACCGGGACGCCGACCGCGGTGCCGGTCGCATCGATCGCGTCGGCAAGTGCATGCGCGAAGCCGGAGTTGCCACTGACCTCGTGGGCCCGGTAGTACAACACGCCGATCCGTGCGCCGACGTCGGCGCTCGCAATGCCGGCGCGCTGGGCGTAACCCCATTCTGGGATCACCACCGGCTCGTCGAATCCCTCACCGGTCAGCAACACGGTGTCGCACAGAAATGCATGCAACTGCGCGAGGTTGGCCGGACCACCCTCGGCGAGGTATGAGTGCGCTTGAGCCGCAAGTCCGATGGGCACCGTCGAATGTTCCATCAGTTCGGCGCTGGGCGAACGTTCGCCGCCGAGCACGACCAGCGGCAACCCGGTGGCGCGTAACGCGCTGAGTTCGTCGGCGACCTCCGCCGAGGAACCGAGCACCCGAAGCACGACCACCTCGGCGCCGTCGAGCACGGGCTCGATGGATTGACGCGCAGGGTTGCCCAAGTTATACGCCGCGTGTGAGGCGCGGCCCGAGAGCAAGTCGGTGTCGGACGTGGACAGCAACGCGATGCGATGGACGGGCCGCGGTGCGTCATCGGTCTTCACGGTGTTCCTCCTCGGGGTTCTCGCCCCGTCCGGCGGAGTGCCTCGTGGCCAGTGTCTGGCTCAGGCCCGCTGGCTGGACGCCAAGGCCCTCACAGTGGCGGAACCGCCCCGGACTCTCACCGGGTTCCTGTCGTCATGAGACGTGCGCGGGTCAGTTTAGTGGAATGCTACGGCCGGTTGCCGGCTCGATCTCCTCGGCGTAGGGCGCGACGAATCAGCCGACATCATGATGGGCCGAACTGCCCGGCCACGGACGCCGCGGGGGATAACGGTAAGAAGTAGCCATGCGGATAGTCCGACTGGCGGCGGTGTGCACTGTGGTCGCCGCGTTAGCTGTGGGCTGCGGTTCGGTTGTCAGTGGCACGGTGAAGCCGGCGCCGAATCTCAAGCCGCGACCGCTTACCGGCCAGATCGTCAGGCGGGTGCTGGTCGACAACGTTGCGCTGTCGCGGATGCTCGACCAGCTTTTCGTAGGCCGTATGCCGCCCCTGTTCGGCGGCCCGGACAAGCTTTACAGTCAGCTTCCTCCGGCCGGGTGCCTAGGTGTGACGGCAATGCTGCAGAAGAGCGTCTACGAGTCTTCCGATGTCCAGGACGTGGCGTCGGAGTCGTGGTGGAACAACGGTGACCCGGCCCAAGTGATCAGCGTGATCGAGGGCGTTGTCACCTTGCCCACGGCCGCGCGGGCCGACGCGCTGTTCGCGAAATTCTCGCGGCAGTGGCAGCAGTGCAACGCCACGACGACGACAGAACAAAACGGCCCGATTAACACGACGAACTCCATCAGCGACATCCGTGTCACCAATACTGTTGTCGCGGCGACGAATACCGCGACCGCGGTACTACCCAATATGCCTCCGCTCCGGCCCACACCGCAGGCGCGTGCCATCGGTGTCCGGCTGAACTGCCTGATTGAGGTCCAGGTGGTCTTCTTCGGCGACCGGCGCTCTTCGGATCCGGGATCGGCCAACCTGGACACCAGCGCTATCGACATCGCCCACGCGATGATGGACAAGATCAGCGACTTGAGCTGACGATGTTGGCATGTTGGGATTCCTCGACAGCCGGAATAGGGTGAGCCCGTGAACGGGATCCTCAGTTGGTGGGACGGCGTCGAGTTGTGGCTGTCGGGGCTGGGGTTCGTCTTGCAGACCATCGTGGTGATGCCGGTCGTGTTGGCGTTGGCCTACGTCATCGCGGTAACGCTGGACACATTGCTGGGTCGCGGTATCCGGGTGGTGCGGCGGGTTCGTCACAGCGACGAAGAACCCGAATGAGCCGAAAGACGGGTATGCCGCGATCGCAGGTCACGTTGGTGCTGGTCGCCCTGGTGGTGCTGGTGATCGTCGCCTGGCTGCTGACCCGCTGACCTGCATCAGCCTGGCTGCGGGTCGAACTGATTCTGTTAGGCTTCGCCAATGCACGCAGCGTCCGGCAATACCGAGTGTCATGTCTTGGCGCTCATTGCCGTGGGCGATTGCGCCGTTGCTGACGTGCATTGTTGTCGCTGACCTTCTGCCCGCGCGCTGAAACTCGCCTTTTTATCGCGACGGGATTTCTCAGCCGTTCAGCCCGACACCGAAAGGTCGACCATTGCTCGACGACGTCAGAGGCGCCGTGGGGTGGCGGCATGCTGTCGCGTTGACCGTCGCCGCGAGCATGATCGCGGCGTGTCACGGCGGAGCCAGTGATGTCGTCGGCGGCGGCGGGCCTTCCGACGCGAACACCAGCATCACGCTGGTCGCCTATTCGGTGCCCGAACCCGGCTGGAGCAAAGTGATTCCGGCGTTCAACGCCTCGCAGGAAGGCAAGGGCGTGCAGGTGATCGCCTCGTACGGCGCCTCCGGTGACCAGTCACGCGGGGTCGTCGACGGCAAGCCCGCCGACATCGTCAACTTCTCCGTAGAGCCCGATATCGCGCGGCTGGTCAAGGCCGGCAAAGTTTCCAAAGACTGGGACAAAGACGCCACCAAAGGCATCCCCTTCGGATCGGTAGTGACCCTGGTGGTGCGACCCGGCAATCCGAAGAACATCAAGGACTGGGACGACCTACTGCGGCCCGGGGTGGAAGTCATCACGCCCAGCCCGCTGAGTTCAGGGTCGGCGAAGTGGAATCTGCTTGCCCCGTACGCCGTCAAGAGCAGTGGTGGCCACGACCCGCAGGCGGGTCTTGACTTCATCCACAAACTGGTCGATCAGCACGTCAAACTACGCCCAGGGTCGGGCCGCGAAGCCACCGATGTCTTCGTTCAGGGCACCGGTGACGTCTTGATCAGTTATGAGAACGAGGCGATCGCCACCGAACGCCAAGGTAAGCCGATCACTCACGTCAACCCCCCGCAGACGATCAAGATCGAGAACCCGGTGGCGGTGGTGACCAGCAGCTCGCACCTGAATGCCGCCACCGCGTTCAAGAACTTCCAGTACACCGCGCAGGCCCAAAAAGTATGGGCGGCTGCCGGATTCCGTCCCGTCGATCCCGCAATCGCCGCCGATGTCCGCGACCAATTCCCGGCCCCTGCCAAGCTGTGGACGATCGCCGATATCGGTGGCTGGCCGGCCGTGGACGCGCAGTTGTTCGACAAGAAATCGGGCAGCATCACCAAGATCTACACTCAGGCCACCGGATGACGACGGCGATAGCACGCGAGGTAACCGGGCGCACTCGCGGCGATAAAGCGCCGAACCGTAACCGGTTACGCGGTAGCGGCACGTCATTGCGAGCGGGCGTTGCGGTGGTGTGGCTTTCGGTGATCGTGCTGCTGCCGTTGGCCGCGATCGGCTGGCAATCTGTCGGCGGCGGCTGGCAAGCGTTCCGGCTCGCGGTCACCTCGAATGCCGCGCTCGAGTCATTCCGGGTGACGCTGACCATCTCCGCAGGCATCACCGTGCTCAACATGATTTTCGGTCTACTCATCGCCTGGGTGCTGGTACGCGACGACTTCCCGGGTAAACGGCTCGTCGACGTCATCATCGATCTGCCCTTCGCGTTGCCCACGATTGTGGCCAGCCTGGTGCTGCTGGCCCTCTACGGGAAAAACAGTCCCGTCGGCCTGCACTTGCAGCACACCGGATGGGGTGTGGGCGTGGCGTTGGCGTTCGTCACGCTGCCGTTCGTGGTGCGCGCCGTCCAACCGGTGTTGCTCGAAATTGACCGCGAGACCGAAGAGGCGGCCTCGTCGCTGGGCGCAGGCAACGCGACGATCTTCACAACGGTCGTGCTGCCCTCCCTGACTCCCGTTTTGTTGACCGGCGCGGGTCTGACGTTTGCGCGGGCCATCGGCGAATTCGGGTCGGTGGTGCTGATCGGCGGGGCGGTGCCCGGCAAAACCGAGGTGTCGTCACAGTGGATCCGGACCCTGATCGAAAATGACGACCGGACCGGTGCCGCTGCGATATCAATTGTGCTACTGGCTATTTCGTTTGTTGTGCTCTTCGTTCTCCGCACGGTCGGATCGCGCGCGGCTAAGCGTGAGGAGCTGGCGCCATGACACCGCCGGCGACGATGCAGAGCGAAGCGATGAGGAGGAGCGGCGCATGACACTATCGCCGCGAGTTCGTTACTTTCTTCGCTTTCTTGCCCTGGCTTATGTGTCGGTGTTGCTCGTCGTCCCGGTTGGGCTGATCTTGTGGCGGACGTTCGCGCCAGGCTTCGGTCAGTTCATTGCCTGGGTCAGCACCCCGGCGGCAGTGTCGGCGCTGAACTTGTCGCTGCTGGTGGTGGCGATCGTGGTGCCGCTCAACGTGATCTTCGGTATCCCGGTCGCACTGATGCTGGCGCGCAACCGGTTCCGCGGCAAGGGTGTGCTGCAGGCGATCATCGATCTACCGTTCGCGGTCTCGCCGGTCGTGGTGGGCGTGGCGTTGA
Organism: uncultured Actinomycetota bacterium; assembly: GCA_963833915.1. Classification (GTDB taxonomy): domain Bacteria; phylum Actinomycetota; class Actinomycetes; order Mycobacteriales; family Mycobacteriaceae; genus Mycobacterium. The sequence continues at coordinate 354,365 of CAWHZO010000010.1, read as the reverse complement.
TCGTGTTGTGGGGATCGGCGGGGCTGCTGGGCTTCGTCGAGAAAGACTTCGGGTTCAAGATCATCTTCGGCTTCCCGGGCATCGTGCTCGCCAGCATCTTCGCCACGCTGCCGTTTGTGGTGCGAGAGGTCGAGCCGGTGCTGCACGAACTCGGCATCGATCAGGAGCAGGCGGCGGCAACGCTGGGTTCCACCTGGTGGCAGACGTTTTGGCGGATCACACTGCCCTCGATCCGCTGGGGTCTGACGTACGGGATCGTGTTGACGATCGCCCGTACGCTCGGTGAATACGGCGCGGTCATCATGGTGTCGTCGAACCTGCCGGGACAATCGCAGACGTTGACGCTGCTGGTATCCGACCGCTACAACCGGGGCGCCGAGTACGGCGCCTATGCCCTTTCGACGTTGTTGATGACGGTTTCCGTGGTGGTCCTGGTCGTTCAGGTGATTCTCGATGCTCGCCGTACACGAGCCACCAAGCAGGCGTGACAGGAGGAGTGGCGCGTATGACTAACGCGATCGTCGTGCGGGGCGCGAACAAGCGCTATGGCGACTTCGTCGCATTGGACAATGTCGACTTTGACGTGCCCACCGGCTCGTTGACGGCGTTGTTGGGGCCCAGCGGTTCGGGCAAGTCGACACTGTTGCGCGCCATCGCCGGACTCGATCAGCCCGACACCGGGACCATCACGATCAACGGCCGCGATGTCACCCGGATACCGCCGCAGCGGCGGGAAATCGGCTTCGTATTCCAGCATTACGCCGCTTTCAAGCATATGACCGTCCGCGATAACGTGGCCTTCGGCCTGAAGATTCGGCGGCGGCCGAAGGCCGAGATCGCCGAGAAGGTCAACCACCTGCTCGACGTGGTGGGGCTCAGCGGATTCCAAAGCCGTTATCCCAGTCAACTTTCCGGCGGCCAGCGCCAGCGCATGGCACTTGCGCGCGCGCTGGCGGTCGACCCGCACGTACTGCTGCTCGACGAACCGTTCGGCGCGTTAGACGCCAAGGTGCGCGAGGATCTGCGGGCGTGGCTGCGCCGATTGCACGACGAGGTGCATGTCACTACGGTGCTGGTCACTCACGACCAGGCGGAGGCGCTGGATGTGGCAGACCGAATTGCCGTCCTCAAAGAGGGTCGTATCGAGCAAGTCGGCTCTCCCAGCGCGGTCTACGACACGCCGGCGAACGCCTTTGTGATGTCGTTTCTGGGCGCGGTCTCCTCGCTGAACGGCGCTCTGGTCCGACCGCACGACATCCGGGTTGGCCGCCGTCCCGATATGGCGATCGCTGCCGACGAGGGCACCGCCGAGTCCACTGGCGTGGTTCGGGCCACCATCGACCGCGTGGTGATGCTGGGCTTTGAGGTGCGCGTGGAGTTGACCAACGCCGCCACCGGCGGCCCGTTCATCGCTCAGATCACCCGCGGCGATGCCGAAGCGCTGGGCCTGAAGGCGGGGGACACCGTTTACGTGCGTGCCACCCGGGTCCCGCCGATCCCCGAAGAGCCAGCGCTACCAAGCAGCAACGGCGCTGACGCAGTCACGGATGGGGCGAAGCTCGGTTCGGCATGAGCACCTGGGAGAGTCGCAGCCGGAGTCAGGCGGCGATCAGCTCGGCCGCCGCCGCATCAAAGCGATCCAGCACCGTCTCGGCCACCAGTCGGTGTGCACCGAGCGGCGCGGCCATCGGAATCCCTGCCGCGGCAGCGTATTTAGCTACCCGATCGGTCAAGCGCCCAGGCGCCAGGAACCACGGTGCGATCACCACGTGGCGGGCGCCGCGGCCGCGTAATCGGGTAACGGCCTCGGCCGGTGACGGCCCGGACCCGGTGGCGAACGCGGTTGTCACGCAAGCCCAACGGCTTCCGGCTGTCAACTTGCGCGCGACCTGAGCGGTGCGCGCGTTGGCCGCGGCATGCGTCGAGCCGATCGCCACCACCAGCACACCGAGCTCAGGATCGAGCGTGTTGACTCCCAGCTCCGCGAGCCGGTCGTGCAGCACGGACACCAGTCGGTCGTCCTCACCCAGTACGGCGGCCGGCCGCACGGCGATACCGCAGCCGGCGATCTGTCGTGGGATGTCGATCCGGGCGTGGTAGGCGTCGGCCAGCAGTAGGGGAGCGACCACCGCGTCAGGTGTGAGTACGTCAGCCAGGCGCGGCGTGTTCAGCTCGCAGAACGCGACGCGTACGTCGAGTCCCGGCCGCATGGCGCGAAGCCGACCCGCGACGGCGTGCGCATTGGCCGCCGACCGTGGATCTGCGCTGCCGTGTGCGGCCAGCACCAACGGGTTCATAATGCGCCGCTCCTCCTCGCAAGCGGGAGGTGCCCCCACCTCATCGCTGCCCATTGGATCGTCGCCGGCGCGTCACGAGGCGTGCAACCCGCATTCGGTTTTCGACAGCCCCTGCCAACGCCCGCTACGTGCATCGGCGCCCTCGACCGGCTTCGCGGTGCACGGGGCGCAGCCGATCGACGGATAACCTTCGTGGACAAGCGGATTGACCAACACGTCGTTAGCTTCGATGTAGTCCTGAACGTCCTGGTCGGTCCACGCCGCCAGCGGGTTGATCTTCACCAACCCGAATGCCTCGTCGAAGCTGATCAGCGGCGCGTTGGCGCGGGTCGGTGCCTCCACCCGGCGCAGGCCGGTCACCCACGCGGAGTAGCCACGCAGCGCTTTGGACAGCGGGGCGACCTTGCGCAGCCGGCAGCACTCGCTGGGCTGACGGGAGAACAGATCTTTGCCCAGCAACTGGTCCTGCTCTGCGACCGTGTGCTCGGGCGTGACGTTGAGCACCCGCACGTCGTAGACGGCCTCGACCGCGTCTCGGGTGCCGATCGTCTCCACGAAGTGATATCCGGTGTCCAAGAACAGCACTGGCACACCGGGACGAACCTTGGCGGCCAGGTCGACGAGCACCGCGTCCTGCATGTTGGAGGCCACTATGTAGTTGCAGGTCGCCGTGGACCGGGGTCCTCCGACGCCACCGAAGTTCTCGTCAGTCCAGCGCAACAAGTCGGTGGCGCTGGCGCCCTCCAACTCCGCGGCGCCCTGCTCGGCCAGTTCCCGCAGTTTTGCCTCCGTCAACCCGTTCGCCTCTCCGCTCATCGGCGCCACTCCTCCCCATCGCTTCGCTCTGCATCGTCGCCGGCGCGGCTCATCGAAGGTCCGCCTCGTCGGCGCGTACAGCCCAATTCGCGAAGCGTTCGCCCGCTTCGCGGTGCTTGATGAAATTGCGCACCACTCGGTCGATGTAATCACCAAGCTCGTCGCTGGTGACCTTGTGCTGCCGCAGTTTTCGCCCGAAACCACTGTCCAGGCCCAAGCTGCCGCCGAGGTGCACCTGGAATCCCTCGACCGAGCCGCCGTGGCCGTCGTCGACCATCTGGCCCTTGAATCCGATATCGGCGATCTGGATGCGTGCACACGAGTTGGGGCAGCCGTTGATGTTGACCGTGACCGGCACATCGAGCTCGGCGTTGATGTCGTCGAGTCGGCGCTCCAGTTCGGGCACCAGCGCCTGGGAGCGTACCCGTGTTTCGGCGAACGACAACTTGCAGAATTCGATACCGGTGCAGGCCATCAGGTTTCGACGCCAATGTGACGGCCGCGACCGCAGCCCCAGCGCGTCCAGGCCGGTGGTCAGCTCGTCAAGCTTGTCGTCGGGAACGTCGAGGATGACCAGTTTCTGGTAGGGGGTGAACCTGATCCGCTCCGATCCGGCCTGCTCGGCCAGGTCGGCCACCGCAGCCAGGATGGTGCCCGACACGCGGCCGGCGATCGGCGCGACTCCGACGGCGTTGAGTCCATTCTTCAGCCGCTGCACACCGACGTGGTCTATCGGGTGCTTGACGGGTTCGGGGGCCGGACCGTCGATGAGTTTGCGTTTGAGATATTCGGTTTCGAGCACCTCACGGAACTTCTCAATGCCCCAGTCCTTGATGAGGAACTTCAGCCGGGCCTTCGCCCGCAGTCGCCGGTAGCCGTAGTCGCGGAACAGCGACGTGACCGCCTCCCAGACGTCGGGTACCTCCTCCAGCGGCACCCACGCACCGACGCGTTGAGCCAGCATCGGATTGGTGGACAGGCCGCCGCCCACCCACAAATCCAACCCGGGACCGTGCTCGGGATGGTGGACGCCGATGAACGCGATGTCGTTGACCTCGTGCACGACGTCCTGCAGGCCGGAAACAGCGGTCTTGTACTTGCGTGGCAAGTTGGAAAACTCCGGGTTGCCGATATAGCGGCGGACAATCTCCTCGATCGCCCACGTCGGATCGAGAACTTCGTCCACCGACTCACCGGCCAATGGGGAGCCCAGCACCACGCGCGGGCAATCGCCGCACGCCTCAGTCGTCTGCAGCCCGACCGCGGCCAGTCGCTCCCAGATCTCGGGCACATCCTCGATCCGTATCCAGTGGTACTGCACGTTTTCCCGGTCGGAGATGTCGGCGGTGTCCCGGGCGAACTCGATGGAAATTTGGCCGAGGGTGCGCAGCGCCGCGGTGGACAGTGCGCCGCCGTCGCAGCGCACCCGCATCATGAAGTAGTTGGCCTCGAGCAGATCGATGTTCTCGTCGCCGGTGAAGGTGCCGTCGTACCCCTGCTCGCGCTGGGTGTAGAGCCCAGCCCAGCGCATCCGGCCACGCAGGTCGTTCTTGTCGATGCTGTCGAACCCGGTTTTCGCGTACTGGTTGACGATGCGGTCGCGCACATTGAGGGCGTCGTCATCTTTTTTTAATTGCTCGTTGGGGTTCAGCGGCTCGCGGTAGCCGAGCGCCCACTGGCCTTCGCTGCGGCCTTTGGTGGGGCGGGGGCTCGTCATTCGGCGGTCTCCTTTGTGGAGTAGCCGGCTTGGACCGCGTACGTCACCGGATGCTGACCCGGCGGCGCAGATCCGGCTGCCAGCTGGGATTACAGGTGGGCGGGTCTACGACATCAAGGCAGACAGCGAGAGCTGCAGACGCGCTTGAGATCGATGTGCCGACGTGCCACCAGCGAGATGCCGAATTGGCTGGGGCGGGCTGCGGCGGTCACTGGGCCATTGTGCCATGGATGCAGTAGGCGGTTTCTACCAGGGTGGAGTTTTCCTCATAGTGAGCAAAACTAGGTGGAAAGCTTGAGCGGTGGCGCACCGGTTCCGAGATTGTGATTTGTGGCGCCCAGCGCTGGAGGTTGGGCCGATACTCGGGAATATTGAGACGGCGTGACGGCATCCTCTCCGCCCGTCGGCCTGCCCGATGTGCACCTGAGCTCAGGCGGATCGTTCGGCATCTACGTCCACGTGCCGTTCTGCATAACCCGCTGCGGCTACTGCGACTTCAATACCTACACCCCGGCTGAGCTGGGCGGCGTCAACCCCGACGCGTGGCTGCAGGTGCTGCGGTCGGAGCTCGAACTGGCGGCCGCGCGGCTGGGCGCGCCGACGGTGCAGACGGTGTTCGTCGGGGGCGGGACGCCGTCCCTGTTGGGTGGCGCGCGGCTGGCCGCGGTGCTGGAGTCGGTGCGCGACAACTTCGACCTGGCGCCAGATGCCGAGGTCAGCACCGAGGCCAACCCGGAGTCGACGTGGCCCGAGATGTTCGCGGCGCTGCGTTCGGCGGGGTACACCCGGGTTTCGCTCGGCATGCAGTCGGTGGCGCCTGGGGTATTGGCGACCCTTGACCGCGTGCACTCGCCAGGGCGCGCGGCGGCCGCCGCCGGTGAGGCGTTGGCTGCGGGCTTCGAGCACGTCAGCCTCGACCTGATTTATGGCACGCCAGGGGAATCTGACGACGACTTGCTGCGCTCGGTGGACGCGGCGGTCGATGCGGGTGTCGATCACGTGTCCGCCTATGCCTTGGTCGTCGAGGACGGCACCGCGTTGGCGCGCCGGGTCCGCGGCGGCGAGCTTGCCGCGCCCGACGATGACGTGCTCGCGCATCGTTACGAACTGGTGGACGAGCAGTTGTCGGCGGCCGGCTTCGACTGGTACGAGGTATCCAACTGGAGCCGTGCGGGCGGGCAGTGTCGACACAATCTGGGCTACTGGGACGGCGGACAGTGGTGGGGCGCCGGTCCGGGCGCGCACAGCTATGTCGGTGCGACGCGATGGTGGAATGTCAAGCACCCCAACGCTTATGCGCAGATTCTGGACGGCGCGAGTTTGCCGGTCGCCGGTTTCGAGCAGCTGGATGCCGCTAGCCGCCACACCGAGGACGTGCTGCTGAGGATCCGGCTGCGTCAGGGTCTGCCACTGGAAATCCTGGACGAGGCCGAGTGTGGGCGCGCCGATACCGCTGTCGAGGACGGCCTGCTGGCGCGTCACGGCGAACACCTGGTGCTGACCGACCGGGGACGGCTGCTGGCCGACGGCATCGTCCGCAACCTGCTTGATTAGACCCGCAATAAGTGCGGATCGTCTCCCCACGCCGGCGTTGGGTGTCAGGCTGTCCGCATGACAGAGACCGAAGGGTTTGTCGACCAGGCGGTGGCGGGCCTCGCTGATCCGCAGCCGATGTACAAGGCGCTGCGCGAGTCGACCCCGGTTTTCCGGGCGCCGCAGGTAGTCGTGCTCAGCCGGCTGGCCGATATCGAGATGGCGCTCAAGCACACCGAGCTGTTCTCGTCCAACATGGATGCCGTCGATCTGGGCAACATTCGCCCGCTGATCCCGCTGCAAATCGACCCGCCCGAGCACGCAAAGTACCGCCGCATCCTCGATCCGCTGTTCACCCCGCGCGAGATGGCCCGGCGTGAGCCGGGCGTCGCGGAGTTGGTGAATGAAATGATCGACCGCTTCGCCGATCGCGGCGAATGCGACTTTCACGAAGAGTTCGCCGTACCCCTCCCGTGCACGGTGTTTCTGCAGCTGCTCGGCCTGCCGCTGGAAGACCTCGACAAATTCCTGGAATGGAAGGACGCCGTAATTCGCCCGGAGGGCGACCCCGGCTTCGCCCGACGCCATGAGGCTTCGGCAGGCGTAGCGCAGCAGATCTACGAGTACTTCGAGCGGGCCATCGACGACCACATCGCCAGCCCGCGTGACGACGTTTTGTCAGCGATGATCGCGGCGAGCTTCAAAGAGGAAGGCGGCCAACCGTTATCTCGTGACGAACTGCTCGACGTCTGTTTCCTCTTCCTGATCGCCGGGCTGGACACGGTGACCGACACGCTCGACTGCTTCTTCGTGTATCTGGCGCGCCACCCCGACCACCGTCATCAGCTCGTCGAGCAACCCGACATCCTGCCGAGCGCCATCGAGGAATTGTTGCGCTGGGAGACACCGGTGCCCGGCGTCGCCCGCGTCGCCATGGAAGACGTCGAAGTGGGCGGATGCCCGATTAGCAAGGGGGAGCGCGTCAGCCCGTTGCTCGGCGCGGCCAACACGGACCCGGCCGAGTTTCCCGATCCGGAGCTGGTGGATTTCCGCCGCAACCCGAACCGGCACCGGGCCTTCGGTGGGGGGCCGCACCGCTGTCTGGGATCCCACCTGGCCCGTATGGAACTGCGCGTGGCGCTGCGCGAATTCCACCGCCGCATACCCGATTACGAGATCAAGCCGGGTACCCAGTTGGCCTACACGGCCGCACTGCGGTCAGTGGAGTCGCTGCCGCTGACGTTCCCGGTACCATGACACGCGCCGGCGACGATGCAGAGCGAAGCGATGAGGAGAAGCGGCGCTCATGACACGCGCCGGCGACGATGCAGAGCGAAGCGATGAGGAGGAGCGGCGCTCATGACACGCGTCGGTGTCGACGCGGATCGCTGCGTCGGTCACGGGCGCTGCTACACCTTGGCATCGGAAGTCTTTGACGCCGACGAGGCTGGGCACTCGATCGTGCGTACCGACGAAGTCTCCGGTGAGCTCGAGGCGCAGGCTGGCGACGCCGAACGGAACTGCCCCGAGGGCGCGATCACGTTGTCGCCGTGAAGGCGTTGTTGATCCGGCCCAGGATTTCTCGCGTCAGGTGACCGGGAACCACGGGGTGACAGCGCGCGAGATCTCGATGTAGACCGGGATCCCGATCGTGACGTTGTATGAGAACGTCAAGCCCAGCGACGCGGCCAATGGCAGGGTCGGACTCGCTTCCGGGATGGCCAGACGCTGGACTGCAGGCACCGCGATGTACGACGCCGCGCCGCAGAGTACCGCGAACAGGATATAAGTCCCTGGCTTGAATTGGGTATGAGTGAGGTGGGCGTAGCCGTGAGCGCTGATGATCCCGAGAGTGGCGAACAGATTCGGCGCGAGTAGACCGAAGGCGATGAACCCGGGGCCGGCGCTCCTGAGATCCCTCAACCGACGCGAAGCAGTCATGCCCATCTCGAGCAAGAACAAACAGAGTACGCCCTGGAAGGCGGCCACAAAAACGTGGTCGTTGTCGTGCACGACCTTCGCTCCCTGCAACCGACTGACCAGGCCGATGACAATGCCGCCGAAGAGCAAGTAGAGCCCAGGATTGAGAAAGACCTCCCTCAACATCTGGACCCTGCCGACGGGCGGTTTTGTGGCATCCCAATTGGCCGTGTCATCAGGATGCTCGTGCAGTTCTAGCGCAATCTGGGTCTCCTGCTCGACCGCCCGCTCGCCTGCGCGATCGAGATGCTGCCCGGGAGTCGCCTGGCTGGCCGCGCCGGGTCCCACCCTCACCGCCGTCTTGTAGCCGGGCTCGTTTGGCATGTTCCCTGACGCGTCAAGCCCCTTTTCCCGCAGCCGCGCCGCCATATAGAGCGCTACGAGACATCCCGGCACCTCCATGACTGCCAGCATGACGGGCATGAAGCCGTTGAAGGCCATCCCCACGGTGGTAAGAACGCCGATACAGGTTGCGAACGTTCCTGCGGAGTCTGATCCGTAATAGCCGGCGACGGTGGCTCTGTCGATCCGTCGCATATTCGTCATGCGGGTGAGCAGTAAGTAGGCGAGGAAACCTATCAGGAAGTTGAGCAGGAATCCCAGCACAATGAATCCCGCGATGTTGGCGATGCTCGCGATGTGAATCGTGGCGAGCTCTTCACCGCCGTGCCAGCCGATGGCCAACAACAGGTACATCGTCACGCCCTGGTAGATCACATAGGGAAATTCGAACTGCACCTTGAGGATCGGGATGAGGAAGCCGAGGTAAAAGAACAGCAACAGCGGCTTGAAGAGGTTGTGCCGGAAGTTCTCCCAAAATTCCAGGAGCATTGGCTTGTGTCGGGTCTTTACTTCTTGGACCCGACCAGTGACGGCCGCACTCCCGGTTCCTTGATGCGGTGCGTCACCGACGCCCACGCCGATGGCGAGTAGTGCGTCGTGACTTCCTCGAACCCGTCGACCCTCAACACGCTGAGCACACCGGTGTTTTCGTTGATGGTGAGCTTGTCGCCCTCGGCCGCGTGGACCTCTTCTCCGTCAAGGAGTCGGATAACAAACATGATGCTGTCCTCTCGTCGCAGCGCGGCCTCGCCCGATCCTATGATCGGTCCGCCGCCGGACCAGATCCATTGTGGGGCGGGGGAGTGAACGGTGCGGAAACGTTGTATGACGACCAATCACGGGCCGTGCGCGTCGGCAACGGACCGCGGGACCCGGTAGCACCCAGCCGATCGGACCCGTCGGCGCCGGATCCGCCCGCAGTTGGAGTCGGAGTCGCAAAAAAGCGCGTAGGCCAGCGCATAAGCCGCCGGGCGCTGGCATTCGACGACGGAGTTGCCCGTCCGTTCATAGGTTAGGCTAAATTTACTAAGCGTGACCGAAGTCGGTGTCGAAACCAGCCAGGCAGGCGCCGCGTCACGGTCATTTCCATTGCCGGCCGACCTCACCCCTGCGGACCTTGCGGCCGAGTTGGTTGCGGCATTGCCCGAGTGCGACGGCGAGCAATACCTGCTCTACGAGCACGACGGCCAGTGGGTGCTGGCCGTCGGTGTGCTCACCATGATCGAGTTGGACCGCGACGAACTGCGCATCATCCGCAACGGTGTGACCCAGCGACAAACGTGGTCTGGCCGGCCCGGACCAGTGCTCGGCGAGGCCGTCGACCGGCTGTTGTTGGAGACCGACCAGGCCTTCGGCTGGATCGCCTTCGAATTCGGCGCCTATCGCTTCGGCCTCCAAGAGCGCCTGGCGCCGCAGGCCCCGCTGGCGCGGGTGTTCTGGCCGCGCACCCGCGTCGTTGTCACCGACGACGCCGTTGCGCTGTTCAACGCCGAAGATCGCCACCGCGAAATCGTGAGCCGATTGCTCAGCGCGGGCCCGCCGCCCTCACCAACCGCATCCGCTGTCGACGTGGCCGCCGACACCACGGACTACCGTGCCCGGGTTGGCGCAGCTATCGGCGAGATCGCTGCCGGGGACTACCACAAAGTGATTTTGTCTCGTTGCGTCGCCGTGCCCTTCGCGCTGGACTTTCCGTCGACGTATCGGCTGGGACGGCGGCACAACACCCCTGCTCGTTCGTTCCTGTTGCGGCTCGGCGGTTTTCGAGCGTTGGGCTACAGCCCCGAACTGGTGGCAGCGGTGCACGAGGACGGCGTGGTGGTGACCGAACCGCTGGCCGGCACGCGGGCGTTGGGCCGCGGCGCCGCGCGCGACCGCCAAGCCCGCGACGACCTGGAGTCTGACACCAAAGAAATCGTCGAGCACGCCATGTCGGTGCGCAGTTCGCTGCAGGAGATCACCGAGGTCGCCGAACCCGGTAGCGCCGCGGTGGTCGATTTCATGACGGTGCGCGAGCGCGGCAGCGTGCAGCACCTGGGTTCGACGGTCACCGGCCGACTTGACCCATCGAAAGACCGGATGGACGTGTTGGAGACGCTGTTTCCAGCGGTCACCGCTTCGGGTATTCCCAAGGCGGCTAGCGTGGACGCCATCCTGCGTCTCGATGAAAGTCCGCGCGAGTTGTATTCCGGTGCGGTAGTGATGTTTTCGGCTGGCGGTGGGCTGGATGCGGCGCTGACGTTGCGGACAGTCTACGAGCGCGACGGGCGAACCTGGCTGCGAGCCGGGGCCGGCATCATCGGCGCCTCGGATCCCGACCGCGAATTCGAGGAGACGTGCGAGAAGCTGGCCACGCTGGCGCCACACCTTGTCGCGCGCCGCCAAGCCTATTAGCCGACTTCGGCGTCCGGAGAGCGCTCCAGGTAGTCGGCCAGGATGCTGCTGACCAGCGACTCGATGGTTGATTCGATCGATGACGTGAGGGTGGCGGTGACGGACGCGACGGCCTGGCTACGAAATCGGACCAGCATCGTGATCAGTTCGGCGATTTCGGTGTCGGCGGGCAGGGCTTCACGCGGTTTGATCCGGTCGGCGACGTGTTCGGCGCCCGCTCGCACCAGCATCTCGCTGATTTGATCGATCAGCGGAACGATCTGCTCATGCAGGTCGATGAGCTTTTCCATGCTCACGCCGTAGCCGCGAATCTCGTTGAACGCGTCGATCAGTTTGGGACGTGTGACGGTGGCCTGGGCGCCGTCGACGCGGATCACCTGCAGCCGCTCCAGGCGATCGAAAGCCTTGGTGTCGTTGATGAGTCGTCGCGCCTCGGCCAGCGGCATGGTCTCAGACTTCTCGGTGGTCCAGGTACCCACGATCGCGGTTTCCAGGCCGAGCACGTCGCCGAGATTCTTGCCCTCCTCCCAGGCGCTGAGCATCTCGCGGACGTGCGCGATGTTGTATCCGCGATCGAGCATCGAGGTGATCAGGCGCAAGCGGGTCAGGTGGGTGTCGTTGAACAGCGCTATCCGTCCGACCCGCATCGGTGGCGGCAACAACCCCCGGTCGCGGTACACCCGGATGTTGCGGGTGGTGGTGCCGGCCAGCCGGGCCAGGTCGTCGATGCGGTATTCCCCGGCGCCCGGCGCACCGTGGGGGTGGCGGACCGCCGCGTCGAACAACTGCGACACCGCGTTCTCGATGACCTCCCGCGATTGTCGCCGAACGCGTTTGGGCGCGCGCCGCAGGTTAGCCAAAACGCCGGCGATGGTGCCGGTCTCTGCGCGGGGCGGTCGGTCGGGGGCCATCGTTCAGGCGGATGTACTGACGCCGACGGCAGATTGTTCGACCGCGTCATAGTCGGCGAACCGGAAATCCCGCATCTGCCGAAGATACTGGGTGGCGAAACCGGGGTACATCGAAGCGTTGAAACCGTCCTTGGTGAGATACCAACTGCTGCAGCCCGACATCCACGTCGTCTTGGTGAGCCGCTGCTGGATGCGCTGGTTGTAGCGGCGTTGGACGTCGTGACGAACGTCGAGGTAACGCAAATCGTTGCCGAGGATCGTTGTGATAGCGCGCACCGCGTAGTCGAGCTGACCCTCGACGTAGACCAGTAGCGAGTTGTGGCCGGGCCCGGAGTTGGGACCGGTCATGAAGAACAGGTTGGGATACCCATGCGCGCTGGCGCTCTTGAAAGCCTGTGCGCCGTTGGCCCATTCGGCGCTCAGCGAGCGTCCGCCGAGCCCGGTGACCGGGAACGGGGGACCGGTCAGATGCACGTCGTAGCCGGTGGCGAACACGATGCAGTCCAGGTGATGTTCGATCCCGTCGCTAGTGCGGATGCCGACCGGGCTCAATGTCGCTATCGGCCAATCGACCAGCTTGCAGTTGTCCCGCTGCAATGCCGGGTAGTAGTCGCTGGAGACCAGCATGCGTTTGCACCCGGGAGTGAAATCGGGAGTGAGTTGGCGACGCAGCCACGGGTCTTTGACCTGACGGCGCAGGTGAAAGCGGCCCAGCCGAGTCACCAACGAGGTGAAGGGAGTGTTCCACACCAATGCGGTCGCGCTGGCCTCGTGCCCCCAAAACAGTGCTTGGCGCGCAAGCTCCTGGACCGCGGGGATTTTCGTGAACAGTGCCTGCACGGCGGGCGGGGTTGCGACGTCCCAACGGGGCAGCACCCAACCCGGGGTTCGTTGAAAGACCTTGACGAACTCGGCTTGTTCAACCAGCTCGGGGATGATCTGGATGGCACTGGCGCCGGTGCCGATGACGGCGACGCGTTTGCCGGCGAAGTCGTAGTCGTGGTCCCACCGGGCGCTGTGGATCTTGTGCCCGCGGTAGGAAGCGAGGCCGCGGATGTCGGGGAAGCTCGAGTCCGGCAGCGGCCCGGACGCCAATATGACGGTGCGGGCCCGAAAGCGCTTGCGGCTGGCAGTGGTTGCGGTCCACACGCCGGCGTCCTCGTCGAACGAGAGGCCCGTGACTTCCTGGCCGAACCGAATGTGGCGGCGGATGTCGAATCGGGTGGCCATGTCGTCAATGTGTCGCCGGATTTCCTCGGCCGGCGAGTAGGTCCGCGACCAGGTCGGGTTCTTGACGAACGAAAACGAGTACAGCAGCGACGGGATGTCACAACTGGCGCCCGGATAGCTGGTGTCGCGCCAGGTCCCGCCCACCCGGTTGCTGCGCTCCAGGATCACGATGTCGTCGACGTCTGCTTGCGCCAATTTGATTGCGGCACCGAGACCGCTGAATCCGGCTCCGACGATCAGCGTCGCATAGGTGTGTGTGTCCGCCATGATCACGCCGCGGGCTCGTGGGTCAGTTCTTTGAACCAGCTGGGCACGGGCCGCAGCAGCGGCCTGGGATAGCGATCCGACAGCCACACCATGGAATTGGCAAGCAGGTGGTACGGGTGACGCGGCTTCACGACCACCGCAGAATGCCGTTTCAAGACCTGGTAGGTGGGCACTCGCCAGGTTTGTTCGCCACGCTCGCCGAGATGCTTGAACCGCTTGACCGCGTTGTAGAGCCGTTCGGGCTCCATGCCCATGCCGGTGATCTCGTTGCGAATGCGGTTGAGCAGCGGCGCGTACATCAGCGCGCCGATGATCACACCCGGCGACGCGAGGCTGCCCACGAATTCGATGGCCAGGCGGCGGGCCTTGGCGTGCCCGATCATGTCAAGTACCTCGAAATCGACAGCGATATGCCGCGATTCGTCATTGTTGATCTTTTCGAATACCTGGTGGCACACCGGGTCTTCGACGGTGTCGAGCAGAAACTTCAGCAGGGCGCCGTCCAGGGCGACCTCCAGCATCGGGATGACGGTGCCCAGCAGAGAAAGCGGCATGTCGTCGGAATAGCGGTCCAGCCACTCAATGGCCAGCCGAATGTTCACGTTGGGTTCCGGCATTTCGCCGTCCTCCAGCATCCCCCACCGCTTCATCAGCGCCAGTTCGGCATTGGCGTGCCGTTGCTCTTCGGCGTGGAAGTAGCGGTAGATTTCAGCCACCGTTGGGTTGGGTGCCTTCTTGGCCAGCGCGGCGAACCCGCGGGCACCGATGTTCTCGATCCAGCACAGGTCGGCCATGAACGCCTTGAGCTTGGGTCGAAACTCGGGCCGGATGGTCTCGGCACCGGGTGCGTCCCAGTCGATATCGGCAAGCGCCCATTGCCGATCCTTGATCTTGCTCAGCATCGCTTCCATATCGATACTCATTTGCGCCACTCCTCCTTCGCGTTGGTGCTGTCAGCGTGGGCGGCTCGGGACGCCAGACCGATCGCGCGGGTGAACGTACCCGGGGCGAGCCGTTTGATGTTCCAGCCGATCTTGGCCTCGAGCTGCGGCATGCAATACAGCTCGCCGCGATCGTGGGCATCGAGACATGTGTGCGCAACCTTGGTCGGTGAAGCCCCGGTCCACCGCATCAGTTTGGTCGCGAGCTGCGTCGTCTGGCCCGCGATACGGGCGGATTCCAAGATGTCGGTCTTGACGAAGGTGGGACACAGCACCGTGACTTTTACTGAGCTGCCGGATAATTCGGCGGCCAGGGTCTCCGACAGCGACAGCACGCCGGCTTTGCTGACGTTGTAGGCCGCCATAGTGGGCGCCGCGCCGAACGCGGCGGCGGAGGCGACGTTGATGATGCCCCGCGGGATGTTCGAGGGCTCGGCGGACCGCAGGATCGGAGCGAATACGTGGCAGCCGTGGATGGGTCCCCATAGGTTGATGCCCAGCACCCACTGCCAGTCTTCAAGGGAGAGTTCGCCGATGGAGGCGCCTCCGGAGCCGACGCCGGCGTTGTTGATCACCAGCGTGGGTGCGGCGCCGAACCACGATTCTGACTGGGCGGCCAGTTCGCGGACGTCGTCGAATCGGGTTACGTCGCACGCAATCGCGACGGCCTCGCCGTCGTTGTCGGTGATCGCGCTGACCGTTCTCGCCGCGGCGACTTCGTCGATGTCGCTGCAGACGACCCGACCGCCACGGTGGGCCAGTTCGATAGCGAACGCGGCGCCGATCCCGCTGCCCGCGCCGGTCACCACCGCGCGTGCGTGGTGGCTGACCTTGCTCGACCTGCCGAACGGCCCGATCATCCTCAGCCTACCTTCCCTGTTATGGCGTCAAACCCGTTGGCTCGCAACGACATGTCGATGAAGCTCGCGACGTGCGCCATAGCCTTGGCGGCTTCCGGTGACAGCCGGGGCAGCGCCTGGAACACGTGCACCTGGTCCGGCCAAACCTGTAGCTCGCATTTGCCGCCGCTGGTGCGGATATCGGCGGCCAGTCGGCGCGCATCCGCCAGCAGCATCTCGGCGCCACCGGCCTGGATGAGTGTCGGGGGCAGCATGGGCCCGCCGGCGACGTCGAGTGCTAGGCGCTGGTGCGCGGGATCGACGCCGCCGCTGTACAACGCGATCAGGCGGGCGGCGTCGACGGCGCGGATCGCGGGGTCGCGGCGCAGTTCCTCACGCGCACGAGCGAGGCCGAAGGTGAGATCGACCAGCGGTGAGAACAGCACCAGCGCGGCCGGACTGCTGGCCGCGACGTCCGGCTGCAGCAGCAGGTCCACCGCCAAGTGGCCGCCTGCCGAATCACCGGCGATCACAACGCGTTCCGATGGGACCTGCCCAGTCAGCCAATCCCAGCCCCTGCGTACGTCGTCGGCGGCGGTGGGGAAGCGGTGCCGCGGCGCCAAGCGGTAGTCGACAGCGAACACCGGCAACCCGGTCAGTCGGGACAGCCATGACGTCAGTCGCCGATGGGTTCGCGGCGAGCACAGCGCATACCCGCTGCCATGGACGAAGTAGATGGCGCCGTCGGTCGACCGTACACCGGGCGCACGCACCCATTCACCGACGACTCGACGTCCGTCGGACGCGATCGCATCAATCGGCTCGACGCTGATTCCGGCCATCGACGGTCCGAAGGTGTCCATGACGGTGGCAACGATGCGGCGCGACAGCCACAGCCCCCAGGCCTGCTCGGGCGGCAGGACCGCGCTGATCTGCCGCAATGTCAGCGTGCTCACGAGTGCCGCACCACGCGACCGTAGTGAACCGCGGCCCGACGCTGGGTCCGTCATGCAAAGCAGTCAACACAAAATGGTGACATTAGTCAATGGCAATGTTAGTGGTCGCGGTCGATTGGCCGGCCGCACCATTAGGTTCTCAAACTAAGTGGCGGATTTCTCACAGGAATGGCGGATTAGTGGCGGATCCGCCATCGAAATGAGAAAGTCGTTAGCCTCGGTAGGCGGTTCGGCGAACCGTTCCGGGTTTGATGCCGCTTCCTTCTTTGAGAAGGATGCAGATTATGTCGAAGCACTACCCGGTCGAGCAGCGTGAGCGTGCGGTGAGGATGGTTCTCGATCATCTCGGTGAGTATCGGTCGGTGTATGCGGCGGCTCAGGCGATCGGCCCGAAAGTCGGGGTCGGTCCGGAAACTTTGCGTAAGTGGGTGCTCCAAGCGCAGGTCGATGCCGCACAGAGCCCTGGTGTCACCACAGCCGAGCAGCAACGCATCAAGCAGTTGGAGCGTGAGAACCGAGATCTCAAGGAAGCCAACGAGATTCTGAAGGCGGCTTCGATTTTCTTCGCGAGGGAACTCGACCCTCGCCACCGTTGATCTGTTCGTTCATCGATCAGATGCGTGCACGAAACTTCCGGGTCGAGTCGATCTGCCGCGTGCTCACTGAGCAGGGCGTGGCGGTCGCCGGACGCACGTATCGAAACTGGAAGAAAGCCGCGCCGTCGGCGCGCACGATCACCGACGCCGAGCTGACTGACGCTCTGCGGGCGACGGTCGGCACGCCGGAGGGCTTGTATGGGCGCCGGAAGATGACGGCACATCTGCGCCGCCAGGGCCATCGGGTGGCGGCGTGCACGGTCGACCGGCTGATGGCTGATGAGGGGCTGTCCGGGGTGGTCAGGGGCCGCAAGCACCGCACCACGATCCCCGGTGGAAAGGATGCTCGTCGGGCACCGGATCTGCTGGATCGGGACTTCACCGCGGCCGCGCCGAACCGTAAGTGGGTCACCGACTTCACCTACTGCCGGACGTGGTCGGGGTTCGTCTACGTGGCATTCGTGATCGACTGCTTCTCCCGGGCCATCGTGGGCTGGCATGCCGCCACCGTGAAGGACACCGCGATGGTCACCACGGCGCTGAAGATGGCGCTGTGGCGGCGCGATCACGCCGAGCACAGGGTGGCTGCCGGGTTGATCCATCACAGCGACGCCGGGTCGCAATACACATCGATAGCATTCGCGGAAACACTTGTGCTGGAGGGGATTGCGGCATCGATTGGCAGTGTCGGTGACGCCTACGACAATGCGTTGGCGGAGACGACGATCGGGTTGTTTAAGACCGAAGCCGTCGGCCGGGGCAGCCCGTTCCTGTCGGGCCCATTGCGAATCATCGACGACGTCGAGTACGCCACGATGGAATGGGTCGACTGGTTCAACAACCGCCGTCTGCACAGCGTCCTGGACTACGTACCGCCCGAGGAATACGAGAGCGCCTACTACGATGGCACGGGGGGTACTCCAGATCGGGCTACTGGTCAAGCGGCACTAAATAGTCGGGATGTCCCAGCGGCCGCCGAATTGCGGCAAAGTTAGTACCGGTGCGGTTGGAGGACTCAGTCCCGAGAGCTGCTCTGCATGGCGTTTAGCGAACAGTCGTTCACGGGTAGTCAGGTTTTCTGCGATACGGCCCGGCCTGGTGCAGTCGTCGCGCCGACGATCTATTGGGGAGAACAGCCAACGATGAGCGAAACTTCTACTGAAGCTCAAGTGCCACCCCGCGTGCCTCATGAGAAGCTTCGCCGCGACGACCCGCTGCATGTGCCCGACGAAGATCCGTTCTATCAACCGCCGCTCGGATATCAGCACGCGAACCCCGGGGATCTGCTGCGGTCCCGCGACGTCGAGCTGGGATTCCTCGGCGTGATCCCGCAGCGGGTGCGGGCCACGCAGCTGCTTTATCGCAGCACCAACCTGCACGGGGAGCCCGAGGCCGCGGTGACTACCGTTCTGCTGCCCGAGCAACGCGATCCCGGGCGCCTTTGTCCGGTGTTGTCGTATCAGTGCGCGATAGATGCGATCGCCCTGCGATGCTTTCCCTCATACGCCCTGCGCCGCGGGGCGAAGCCGATCGGCGCCTTCGTCCAGTCCGAGTACCTGCTAGTCGCGGCGGCCCTGGCGGAGGGGTGGGCAGTTTCGGTGCCCGACCACGAAGGATGCCACGGAATGTGGGGCGCACCACATGAGCCTGGTTTCCGGATCCTCGATGGCGTCCGCGCGGCATTGCACTGTCAAGTTCTGGGCTTGTCGCCCTCGGCCCCTGTCGCGCTATGGGGTTATTCCGGTGGCGGACTCGCCTCCGCGTGGGCCGCCGAACACAGCTCCGACTACGCGCCGGAACTCAACGTCGTCGGCGCGGTGCTCGGCTCGCCGGTCGGTGACTGCGGCAGCGTTGCACGCCACCTCAACGGCACCTTCTTCGCCGGCCTGGCCGCCCTGATGATTGCGGCGTTGACGCACGTCTTTCCCGGCGCGCAACGCGTCGTCGACGAACACGCCAGCGACGAAGGCAAGAAATTGCTCGACGAGCTCCACTCTATGACAACGGCACAGGCCGTCTGGCGTCTGCGCGGCACCGACATCGGCTCATACGTAGGCATGTCTGCCGATGAGCTCTGGGACTTGCCCGAGGTGCGAGACGTTTTTGATGCCACCAAGCTGGGCCAGTCCATTCCCCGCCCTCCGGTGTTGGTCGTGCAGGCGGTGCATGACCGCATCATCAGCGTCGACGCCATCGACAGGCTCGTCGCGTACTACCAGGAAGCGGGAGCAGCGGTGACTTACCACCGGGACCGATTCTGCGGTCACCTGCTGTTGCATCCGCTGTCTGCTCCCATGACGCTGCGATGGTTGCGGGACCGGTTCGCCGAGCGCGATGTGAGAAAAGATCGCCTTCGCACGGTCTGGCCCACGCTGTTTAACCCCTCGACCTGGTACGGCATGCTCAAGCTGGGCGTCATCACGGCGAAGGTAGTCACCGCGCGGCCCGTGCAGCGACATCGGTTGTCAGACGCCGACGCAACTTGAGCGGAAAACCGGCGTCATCGCCGATCAACCGCGGCGGCATGTCAGCGAAAGCGGACGTATAGCGTCGCCCTGGCCGAAGATCTTCCGGCACCGGACTTCGCGCCGACGATGACAACACCGCTGCGGGTCGCCCGGTCCAGCGACTTGACCCGGCCGCTGAATTCGATGTCTGTGCCCTCGGCGGCCGACACGATCGCGGGCGCAGACAACCGCACCGCGTAGCGGGTAACCGCGCCGGGGTCGCCTGTCCATGCGGAGGCGAATCCGGCACCAAGGCCCATAGTGAGCATTCCGTGGGCGATTACGTCGGGCAGCCCGGCCAGCTTGGCGATGCCCTCGTCCCAGTGAATCGGGTTGGCGTCGCCGGCACCGGCATAGTTCACCAGGTCGGCGCGGGACAGCCGGGCGTGGCGCACCGGAGCTCGTCGCCCATCTTCACGTCATCGAAGCACGGCATGCCTGGCGTGCGCGCGATGCCGCCCTCGGCGATCCGAACCTCGCCCTGGGGCCGCACCGTCTTGTGGTAGTCGGCATCGTTTGCGCCGATAGCGAGGATGTTCACGTCGTGCATCATCGCGTTCTGCACGGCCGTCTTGATCGCCGGATCGATGTCCTCGGCGGTGACGCCCACCACGGTGGTGTGCAGAGTGTGCACCCGCTCGCCGGCAGTGTCGGTGAAGGTGTTGGTCACGGTGATTAGATCTCTGCCGGCGAATCTGCGCACCGACGTCCGTTCGACGTCGATGTGCAGCTCGTCGCCGGCCACGATCGGACGGTGCTGCTCGAAGACTTCTTCGGTATGAGCGCTGAGTTAGCAAGCGGCACAGCAACACTCGACGACGGCGCGCAACAGCTGAAATCCGGTACCGGGCAACTCAAGGCAGGATCAGCCGAGCTGGCGACCAAGCTCGCTGACGGCGCCAAACAGGTGCCCAACTGGACGCCCAAGCAGAAAGAAGCGATCGCCGACACCATCGGTGGGCCGGTTCAGTTGAAAACCACACACGAGAACCCCGCGCCGAACTTCGGCACCGGCATGGCGCCGTTCTTTATCACACTCGCCCTGTTCTTCGGTGCGCTGGTGTTGTGGATGGTGCTGCGGCCCTTACAAACCCGCGCTATCGCCGCAGAGGTGATAGCCATCCGGGCGGCGCTGGCCAGCTACCTACCCGCAGCGGTGATCGGGATCGTGCAGGCGATCATCCTCTACGGCGTCGTGCGATTCGCCCTTGGCATGCATGCTGTTCACCCTCTCGCGATGGCGGCATTCATGATCCTGGTCTCCTGTGCGTTCGTCGCCGCGACGCAAGCGATCAACGCCCTCGTCGGTCCGGCGGTCGGGCGGGTGCTGATCATGGCGTTGTTGATGCTTCAGCTCGTCAGCGCCGGTGGCATGTACCCGGTGGAGACGACATCGAAGCCGTTCCAGACGCTGCACCGCTTCGACCCGATGACGTTCGGCGTCAATGGTTTACGGCAGCTCATCCTTGGCGGTATCGATTACCGGCTCTGGCAGGCGGTGATCGTGTTGATCGGGATTTGGGCGGTCGCACTGACGATTTCCAGCCTATCGGCCAGACGCAATCGACTGTGGAACCTCACCAGGCTGCTGCCGTCGATCAAGATCTGAGAGGCTAGTCCGGCTGCTTCGGTGGAAAGTCCGCACGGTTGCTGATGGCGTCGCGGTAGGCATGCAGCCGATTGGGAATCGTTCCCACCACCGCGATGGTGCGGCCTTCACGCCCGTACGCGGCGACAAACTCCCATCCGCTGAGATCACCTTCGACAACCTCTACCGCATCGTAATCAGTGGGGATACCGAACATCTGCACCTTGACGTCGTATTGATCGGACCAGAAATACGGCACCGCATCAAAGGCTTCGGCGCGCTCCGGGCCGGCCAGCAGAGTGCGCGCCGCGGCCTCGCCCTGACGTGCGGCGTCGTCCCAGTGCTCGGTGCGTAGGTGCCGCTCGTACAGCGGATGCCACCAGCGCGCCACATCCCCGGCGGCAACGACAACGCCATCGCCGGTGTTGCCCTCGGCGACACCCCGGGCGTCACAGACGACACCGTCGTCCAGACGTAGACCCGAGCCTTCCAGCCACGCGGTGGCGGGACTAACGCCCAGACCGACGATGACGACATCGGCTGGAACCTGCGAACCGTCGGTAAGTCGGACCGCTTCCACCTGCCCGTTGCCGACGAATCCGTCCACACCGACGCCGACGCGCAAGTCCACGCCATGCTCGCGATGCAACTTCGCCCAGCACGGCGCCAACTCTGCGCCCAATGCCTGAACGAGCGGCCCGGAGGCCTTCTCGATCAGCACCACGTCCAGGCCCAGCAATCGGCAGGTCGCGGCAACTTCGCTGCCGATGAACCCACCACCGACCACCACGACCCGAGGACGCGAGCCGAGTCGTTCTCGAATGCTCAGACAGTCTCCGACCGTCCGCAGCAGAAGCACCCCGTCGGGAGTCGGGCCACCGGGCCATTCGCGAGGCTCTGCGCCACTGGCGATGACGACTCCGTCGTAACCCAAGGTCAGGTTTTGGCCGTCGTCGCGAACGTGGACGGTACCGGCAGCCGTGTCGAGTCCGACCGCAGTTGCTCCTCTGAGCACGCGGGCGTCCATGTCGAACTGCGGGGCCATATCGATGCCGGCTCGGTGCACCTGGCCGCTGAGCAGCTTCTTCGACAACGGCGGCCGATGATAGGGGGCGTACCGTTCGGCGCCCACGATGGTGAGCGCGCCGTCGTAGCCGTCGTGCCGCAGCGTCTCGGCCGCCCGGATCCCCGCGACGCCTCCACCCACGACGACCACCTGCTTTAGTTCGGCGGACATCGCGTCACTCCTCGACCACGATCGCCTGGGTGGGGCAGGACACTTCGGCGGCCTTCAACGGTCCGCGTAGCTCCCGCGGCGGCTGCTCTTGGAGCAGGTGAAGCCCGTCTTCTCGCACATCGAAAACCTCGTGGCACAGACTCATGCACACGCCGTTGCCGTCGCAGGTATCAAGGTCCACCGAAACCTTCATCGAACTGCGGCCTTCCCTTCTAGCTGTGCCCGCTCGCGGGCGGCCTTAGCGGCGGGCGACTTCTTGATGTAATCGACCGCCATCTCGGTATCCGCCTCGGGACCGGGGTGATGATGGGGCCGCATATACGTCGCGGGCTGCGTCACCATCAGCTTCCAGGGACTGGGCAACTTGTTCTCGCGCGCCGCACGCCACCAATCTCGCCAGCGCCACTTCTGATCGATGGTGGGGTCCTGGGCCATCAGGTATTTCGCTCCGGCGATCCACCACCCGAAAAACAGCGGAGTCGTCATCAACATCGAGAACGCCCGGATGAAATAGTTGCCGCACACGTGTTGGTAGACGTCGAAGACCAGCGAGCGGTGCTCGACCTCTTCGGCACCGTGCCAGCGCAGCAGATCCAGCATCATCGGGTCGGCGCCCGCGTCCTCCAGACCTCGGTTCTGCAGCACCCATTGCCCCAACATCGCGGTGAAATGTTCCAGGGCCGCCACGTCGGCCAGACGCCGGTACAGCCACCACCGCTGCAACGCCGGCGGGAAAAACTTCGGTGGATCACCGAGCGTCACAGACAACGTTTTCCGGAGCCGCTCGGTGTACGGCTTGGTGTCGATGCCCTGCTCGGCCAAATGGTCCAGCACCACCTGGTGAGCCCAGGCGTGCCACGACTCCTGCTGGATAAACGGTTTGATCGCCGCCTCTAACTCTGGATCATCGACCAGCGACGACGCCTCGAGAACGGCCTTAATGAAGTGCCGTTCACCCTCGGGCAGGAGCAGATGCAGCACATTCGTCATGTGTGTCGCGAAAGGATCGTTGGGCACCCAGTGCAGCGGGGTCTCCGACCAGTCGAAGCGCACCATTCGCCGGTAGCGCGGGTGCCCGTCGTGGTGAAGTTCGACCTCTGGCATCAGAAACTCCTCCGCATCCACTTCGTTCTGTCGTTTCGTGGTGAACCGGAACAACTGTTCACTCATCTGTACCCACAGGGCTGGGCGACTATGCGTACCGGCGGTAGCGGATTCCTTGGAGTTCCCTGAACGCGTTTTTTCACCCGCTGACAGCGTGTTCCAAATCCGTCAGCGATGTCTCCAGGTGGCCCCAGCAGCCGCGTTCGACGAGCTGACCGAGAGATGGGGACAGCGCTACCCTGCGGTGATCCGGCTCTGGGACAACGCCTGGGCCGAGTTCATTCCGTTCCTGGACTACGACGTCGAGATCCGCCGGGTGATCTGCTTCACGAACGCGATCGAGGCCCTCAATGCCCGTTACAAGCGGGCGGTCAAGGCCCGCGGTCACTTTCTATTAGTTACGTGGAATCAGAGTGGGCTGAGAGGATCTCGGCCTGATGGGACTACAGAACTGGGAGGCGGGCTTGGCGGCAGTGGGGTTGGAGGAGAGGTGGCCAGTACTCGGTCGACACGAGCGGGCGGCGGGTTGGTTGCGGGTGTGGACCGATCTGGGTCGCGCGCCCCGGACGATCGACGCGTATGCGCGCGGACTCGCCGAGTTTCTGCAGGTCTGTGAGGACCGCGGCATCGACCCGGTCACCGCGAACCGGGCCGACGTCGCGGTTTTGTTCGTGAGCTGACCGGGCGGCGAGCCGGCGCGGCGCGGACGTGGTGTTAATCGATTTCGGGTGCGGGCTGGCGAACGCGACGATTCAGCAGCGCCTGGTGTCGGTGCGGTTGTTCTTCGACTTCTTGGTCGAGGAGGGGGTCCGGGTATTTTCTTCCCGGCCAACCGGTACTACGCCGTCACGAATCGAAAGAATTGAGATGACGGCAACCGCAACCGATCAACCTCTCGGCGCGCTGGAGATCGTGCACCCGTTCCATGGCCCGATGCCCACCGGAGTGAGCGTCTCTCGCACCGGCCGGATCTTCGTCAACTTCCCCCGATGGGGCGATGAGGTCGAGTTTACCGTCGCCGAAATCCGTGACGGCGAACTGGTCGCGTACCCCAGCCAGGCCTTCAACAACTACAGCGGCGCCGCCGATCCCGACGCGCTGGTATCGGTGCAAAGCATCGTCGTCGGTCCCGCTGACCGGTTATGGATCCTCGATACCGGTAGCCCGATGTTTGAGCCCACATCCCCTGGCGGCCCGAAGCTGGTCCGCGTCGACTTGGACCGCGGCGAGGTCGCGCAGACCATCGTGTTTCCCGGCGATGTCGCGCTTTCCACCAGCTATCTCAACGACGTGCGCTTCGATTTGCGTCGCGGTCGCGCCGGTGCCGCGTTCATCACCGATTCATCGGACCAAGGACGCAACGGGCTGATCGTGGTGGACCTCGCCACCGGGCAGAGTTGGCGAAGGCTCGACGACCACCCCAGCACCAAAGGGGAGACACCGCCGGGGCTCCGCATCATCGTTGAGGGTCAGCAGTTGCTACACCGCAATCAGGACGGTTGCACCAGCCCGTTGAAGATAGGATCCGACGGCATCGCCATCAGCGCCGACGGCGAGCGACTGTATTACTGTGCGTTATCGAGCCGGCGGTGGTGGAGTGTGTCGTCGACGCACTGTTCGATCGCGACCTCGACGACAACGCCGTCGCCGCAACGGTTATCGACGAGGGGGACAAAGGCTCGGTTGGTGACGGGATGGAAACCGATGCTGTCGGGCGGCTCTACATCACCGACGGTGAGCACAACGCGATCCATCGGCGCTTGACCGACGGCACATGGGAAACCGTCGTGCACGACGAGCGGTTGCTGTGGCCGGACACCTTGTCGGTAGCCGCTGACCGGTATCTCTACGTCACGGCCAATCAGTTCTTCCGCCAGGCGATGTTCCGCGGTACCGACGAGCGACGCACGCCCTACGTGCTGTTCCGCACCCCCATCGGCGTCGGCCCCGTGGAACTGCGCTGACCTCGGCGCACGAAATAGAGGTCAAATGCCTTCTGTCATCGGCGCCCAAAACCTCGGCACAAATAATCCCTGGCTCGGTAACGTCGAGGGCAATGGAAACATCTAACACATCAGGAGCGACGTGAATCAGCAAGTGACACATAGTGACACCGCGACGACGCGGGAAGTGCTTGCCCACCACCTCGACCACTTTGGGAGTCTCGATCTCGCTGGCACCATGGCCGACTACGCCGATGATGCGACGTTCATCAGCCAGGGTGGTGTGCTGCACGGCTCCAACGCTATTCGCCAATTCTTCGGCACACTGTTCGAGGAATTTGAGAAGCCGGGGATGTCTTTCGACCTGCAGCGGCAAGAGGTCGACGGCGACACCGCCTACATCGTCTGGACGGCCGAGTCAGCAGACAACGCCTTCGAAATCGGCACCGACACGTTCATCGTGCAGAACGGAAAAATCGTGACCCAGACTTTCGCGGGAAAGATTTCCCCCAAGAACTGATTTCAGCTCCGAACCGTCCCCCTGCGATGGGAGGCTTGCCCCGTACCGGCGGCCGATGACCCGGGTCTCTTCACAGTTCCTACCGCCCGCTGGCTCGGCCGCGCTTCAGATAAAGAAAGAACCTCTCTCATGCCTCTTGCTCGCATCGACCTTCGAGAAGGTCAATCGGCCGAGTACCGCCAAACCATCGGAGAAGTTGTGTATGACGCCATGATCGAGACTCTGGGAGTGCCGGAAGGAGATCGGTTCCAGGTCG
This sequence comes from uncultured Actinomycetota bacterium, assembly GCA_963833915.1. Classification (GTDB taxonomy): domain Bacteria; phylum Actinomycetota; class Actinomycetes; order Mycobacteriales; family Mycobacteriaceae; genus Mycobacterium. Next base: position 328,391 of record CAWHZO010000010.1, on the reverse strand, counting down.
TCACCGAACACCCAGCGCGCAACTTCATCTTCGACCCCGACTACCTCGGCATCCACAGATCCCAGGACTGCGTCTTCATCCAGCTGACACTCCTGGCCGGCCGAACCGTGGACCAGAAATCAGCGTTTTATAAAGCCATCGCAGACGGACTACACAAGCGGCTGGAAATGCGTCGAGAGGACGTGTTCATAAATCTGGTGGAAGTCAGCAAAGAGAACTGGTCCTTCGGCAACGGTGAAGCGCAATACGCGAAATAGCGACAGCACACGCCGCGATCGAGTCGTAAAACAGGACCCTACATCCCCATCGGCCGTTCGGTTCTGTGGCGACCGGTCATGAATCGGCGATCGTCTCAGTTGACCCTGATGACGATTTTGCCGAGGTGCTTCGCCTCCCGTAGTCGCTCGAATGCTGCGGCCGCATCAGAGAATTCGAAGACATGGTCGATCACTGGTGTGAGCCCTGTGGTGGTGACGGCGCGCACGAGATCCTGTAAATCGGTCCGATCCCCGACGGTGACCCGGCGCAGGGCAGCGTGGCGGCTTGTTCGTCCGGCAGCGCAGGTGGCACAGCTACCACCGATTCCCGTGACACCACTTTGTATTCGGTGAGCCAACCGTCCTGCCCACTGCCGTAGCTGTCGGAATTGGCGGTCGCCGGCAGCGGCCCGCCGAACCACCTGGGCTCAAAGATGCTGATAACACGGTCGCCGGGCCGGTAGTCGTCAACGCCTTCGCCCACTTCGACGACTTCGGCAGCGGCGTCGCTGCACGGCACCAGACCGGGCTTCGCGTCGCGGACGTGGCGGCCCAACGGGATCGCGATGTCGCGGTAATTCAGCGAGATCGCTGTTATCCGCAGCAGCAATTCTCCGCGCTGTGGCGATGGGACGGGTTCGTCGTGTATGTGCAGACCGTCTAGCCCGCCGTGGTTGTCGAACCGGTACACGCGCAGTACGACATTCCCGCCTGTCGATCTTAGTCGCAGCTAAAGTCCCGGTTACGACGATACCGCCTGCGCTGCAGTCTGTTCGGAGCTGACCATAGTTATTGTCTTGACATCGTGTTGCCCTGCAATTGATTTGGTACGCATGGCAGCGAAAATGTTGCGGCTCGCAATAGCCGCGGTAATGGGGTCGACGCGCTGATCGTCTATTCGCTTACTGTAGTTGCCGGGCTATCGGTCAGGCCGGGGATGCCCGGCAATCCCTGCTCGACACGTTCGGGCAACAACCACCCGCAAGCACATCGCAACCATCGCGTGGTTCAGCCTCCTGAGCCTGTTCCTCAACGGCACTCGTGCGTCAATGAACAACCGACACGATCGGTGGCCGAACCTCGCCGCTGTCGTGAACGCCCGGGGCCTCGGCCCGTGGGAACCTACAGTATTTCGCCGCAGTGACCGCGCGCCCACAACAATTAGATGACAGGCTTCGGGCATGACCGCATCGACACCATCGAACCGCCGCCGCCCCCGCTGTCAGCAAAAGGCCATTGCAGACTATTCAGCTGAGGCGTGACAGCATGGGACGTGCTGTCGGGTCGGGGCTGATGCCGTGCCAAAACATCTGAATCGCGAAGCGGGGGTGCGCATGTGAACGTTGTGAGGTGGTGGTGGCGTCAGGGCGACCACTTTGACTGGCTGACTCTCTATTTGAACACCCGGGGTATCCGGCTGATATGGCGGGCAATGATCGCCGCCGTGATCGCGTCGATTGCCGTGGTTCCGGCTGTGGTATTGGTCAGGCCGGCCCTGCCGCATTACCCAGCCGCGGTCGTCGTGGCACCGGTTGCCAGCGGCTTCGGCGTGACGGTGGCGCTGTTGTGGCTGATCCGCTGGCCCACCCGCGGCCAATCCGTTCTCTACGCCCTTACCGGGAGCGTCTGCATCGCGGCGGCGTGCCTCACTCAAGGCGACCCGCTCGCAGGGATGTTGGGTTCTGCCGCGTTTGCGGTGCTCGGCGGCTACCTCGCCTTCTTTCACTCGGCGCCGTACATGATGATTAACTTCGCGATCGCCGTGACCACCGCCCTGGTGCTCGTGGAGCGCCTGATCCGTTACTACGACACCGTTGTGGCGGGCTGCGCGTTTCTGCTCGTCCTGGCGCTCAATGTGGCGTTTCCGTTTGCGGTGCAATGGCTCGTCCACGCGCTGGCCAGCGAATTGCGACAATCCAGCCGCGATGCGCTCACGGGTCTCTTGATCCGACGGGCTTTTTATCACTCCACATACGGGTTGTTGCTGCGCCGCCGGGAAGGGCCGAGTTATCTGGGCGCAGCCATGATCGATTTGGATAACTTCAAGCGCCTCAACGACACCCACGGCCATTCCACCGGGGACAAGGCACTGGTCGCGGTGGCCGGTGCTCTTCGCCTCGTCTGCCCGCCGACAACGATGATCGCTCGCTTCGGCGGCGAGGAATTCGTCGTCGCCGACATCTACCGCACCGACGACCTGCACGACATCGCCGAACAGTTGCGCAAAGCCATCGCCGCCACCCGCTACCCCATCACGGCCAGCATCGGCATGGTCAGCGCCCCGCTGGGCCCGAGCTTCGACCCCGCCGAGCGTGCACTCATCGACGATCTGGTCAACGTCGCCGACAAGGCCATGTACGCCGCGAAAAGCGCCGGCGGAAACCAGAGTCGCTCCACCCACATCGCGCATCCCGCCCTCAAAGGTAGCGCCGCTTAAGGCCCCAAAGACCCAATCCGCCATGACCTTATCGGCCCCGAAACCCGATCCACAGTATCCGGGGTCCCGCTGAAAGTTGTCAGGCGTTTGGTCGGGCGGCGTTACCATTAACCGCTCGCTGCACTTCCGTCTCCCACCTTTAAGTTCGGCCGCCGCCGCCACGCCAGCAGCGAGGAAGGAAAGAATCGCGATGACTGCCGCTGCTGTGAACCCGTCGGTGCCGCCCAGCGGTATCGGCTGTGCTGAGTGTGAAGCCACCGGCGGTTGGTGGGTGCATCTGCGGCGCTGTGCGACCTGCGGCCACATCGGTTGCTGCGACGATTCGCTGGCCCGACACGCGACGGCGCACTGGCGAGAGACTGGGCACCCGATCATCCGATCGTTCGAGCCGGGGGAGGCCTGGTTCTGGGACTACCAGACCAATGACTACTACGACGGTCCCGATCTTGCTCCACCGCAATGCCATCCCGAGGACCAGACGGTCCCGGGTCCCCGCGGTCGGGTGCCGCGCAACTGGGCCGAACTGCTCGGCCAACGAGGCGACTGAGGCGTCGCCCGAGGGCGCGGTTATGACATTTTTTCGACCCATTGGGCGCGAGATGGTCCCGGCTCGAACGGATCGCTGAAGTACTGGGTCTCATGCACCACCTGAGCGCCCTCGAATTCCATGATGCTGACCACATAGAAGGGTTGGCTGTCGTAGGTCATCACGAGTTCGGTGATCCAGAGGTCACCTTCGCCAAGCATCCGCCGCACCGTGAAGTGTTTCGTGTTCGGCTGCGCGGTGCGCGACGCCTGAATGTTGTGCCGGCCGCGGATGCGCTCACCCGACTGCGGATAGTCGAGAATTGCGTCATCACGGTAGATTTGGTGTTCTGTCGCGAATTCATTGGCGTCGGATGCCGTCCAGTGACGCCGCAACGTGGCCTGTACATCGTCGTTCCGCATCGGCGTCATTCTTCCCCAACGACTCACGTTTCACCACGAAAAGTCCGCAGGATGGCCACAGGCCGGCGGAGCCGCCGATCAAAAATAACTGACCGGTCGGCTACTATTGAGCGCATGCCCCGGCCAGCTAATCCAGAGGTCCGCTAGAACCTGCTCGCAGCGGGGCTCGACCTCGTCCACGCACGCGGATTCGCCGCTAGCGGCGTCAAAGACATCACCGACGCGGCCGGCGTGCCGAAAGGGTCGTTCTACGCGTACTTCCCCAGCAAAGAGGCTTTTGCTGCGGCGGTCCTCGAACATTACTGGGCGGACATCGAAACGCGGCTGCTACCGATCCTCGATGCCGACGGGTCGGCGCAAGAGCGAATCACTCAGTTCTTTCATCGGCTCGCTGATGATCATGAGGCCGGCGACTTCCTGCTCGGCTGTCTGGTCGGCAACATGTCGCTCGAGCTTGGCGGTTCGAGCGAGCTGGTTCGCGCCGAGCTCGTCAGCATTCTCGACCGCTGGGACGGGGCTCTCGCCGCGTGTGTGCGTTCCGGCCAGCAGGGCTCGGGTGACGTTCGAGGGGATCTCGACCCGGGAGAGCTCGCCGCCCAGCTGATCGAGGCATGGGAAGGTGCGGCCCTTCGCGGCAAAGTGACCCGCAGTCGCATCCCATACGACCGGTTCGAAGCGGTCACTGTCTCGGCGCTTCTCCACTGAACCGGTCATGGAGTGTCCTGCCGGCAGGTCTTGTTAGATAGACGACTGGTCATTCATAGTTAAGCGACTTGCCGCTCACGGAGATGTACGTGAACAAGGAGGCCGAAAGTCATGGCAGCGAGTGAGAACTTGAGCCAACGCAGATTCGCCTTGAACGACGGCAGCGGTGAGATTCCGGCGCTCGGGTTCGGGACGTCGCTTTCCGATCGCACGCAGACGCGAAACGCCGTGAAGGCCGCGGTCAAGGTTGGGTTCCGCCACCTTGACGCCGCCGAGCGTTACCGCAATGAAGCCGAAGTCGGTGCGGCGCTTGAAGAGTTGTTCGCTGACGGCACGGTCCGTCGCGAGGAGTTGTTTGTCACCACCAAGCTGTGGAACAACAACCATCGGCCCGAACGGGTCAAGCCTGCGCTGCAGGCCAGCCTGAACAGGCTCGGGCTCGACGCGGTCGATCTGTATCTGGTGCACACGCCGTTCGCGTTCAAGCCCGGCGACGACCAGGATCCCCGCGACCCGCACGGAGCCGTCATCTATGACGAAGGAGTCACGTTGGAGGAAACGTGGGCGGCGATGGAGAACCTCGTCGACGAGGGACTAACCGGAGCGATAGGACTGTCCGACATCGACGTCGAACGCACCAAAAAGATTGTTAACACTGCCCGGATCAAGCCGGCGGTCGTGGAGGTCGAGTCGCACCCATACCACCCGCAATGGGAACTCCACGCATTACACGAGACAGACGGAATCATCCTGTTGGCGTTCGCTTCGCTGGGCCACGCGCTGGAACCGCGACTGCTTGACGACCCGCTGATTGTCTCGATAGCACAGCGTTCGGGAAAGACTCCCGCGCAGGTGCTTTTGGCCTGGGGCATTCAGCGTGGCAGTGCAGTTCTGACGGGATCGGTCAACCCCGGCCGCATCAGCGAGAACTTCGATGTCACTGCGATTCCCGAGAGCGCGATACGCGACATCAACGAGCGTCTCGAAACCCGCTACCGGTTCAATTCCGTAGCTGACGGCGGGGAACCGGGGTTCGCTGAGGTGCCCTCGGGCAGTTGATAGGGGTGCGGGATGAAGGCGATGGCCGGCATAGACATGTCACCAGAGCTGCCGACGGTTATCACCGCCGCTGACGGGGTCACGCGCTGCCGTTGGGCTACCAAAACAGGCCGCGATTTGACTGACTACCACGATCACGCGTGGGGAACGCCGACACATGACGAGGCCGTGCTGTTCGAAGCACTCGTGCTGACGTATTTCGAAAACGGACTGTCCTGGGCGACCGTCTTCGACAAGCGAGACAACTTCCGCGAAGCATTCGACGGATTCAACCCGGCGGCTGTGGCCGCGATGACACCCGACGACGTCGAACGGTTAATGGCCGATAGCTCTATCGTCCGCAATCGACGAAAGATCGAAGCCACGCTTCACAACGCTCGTCTCTTGTTGAACTGTTCGTTGTCGCAACTGGCGTGGCAACATCAACCTTGTAAACACTATCGCCTACGGAGCTGGGCCGACGGCCGGATGGAAAGCCCGGAATCCCAACAGCTTTCGGCAACATTGCGGCAAGCAGGGTTTCGGCTGGTCGGCCCAGTCGTCGCTCACTCGTTCATGCAGACCGTCGGGATCGAAAACGGTCATTTCGAAGGCTGCTTCCGGGCGGATCAGAGACCGGCAGTAAGTCTCCACAGTGCTTCGGAGTCAGGCGATTCCGAGCGATCCAACGGGCTGATCACCAGGTCCGTCGCACCGGCGTCCAAGTAGCGGCGTAACTGCCGCACGACTGATTCCTCGCGCCCGAGCGCGGCGAGGTCGGTGACGGTTCGGACACCCTCACGCGCGACTACCTTCTGATAGGACGGAATCGTCTCGTACAGGCTCAACTGTTCAGCGGCGGTGGTGCGCGCAGCGTCGACGTCGTCAGATATCAAGACGGGCACCGCTGCGATGATGCGGGGCGAGGACCGGCCCGCTTCGGCCGCCGCTTTGTTGATCGCCGGTGCGATGAATTCGGCGATGGTGCGGGGACCGGCCAGATACGGCAATGTGCCGTCGGCTAGTTCACCGGTGACACGTAATGCCTTGGGCCCCATCGCGGCCACATACACCGGCACGGGCGTGCCGCCGGCGACGCTCACCGGCCATACGGGGCTCGCGCTCAGCTCGGTGCCGTGGAAGTCGACGGTCCCGCTGTCGAAGATGGCGCGCAGGATCGTGAGATGTTCGCGTAACCGCTGAATCGTGTTGGGCCAGTTCCTACCGAACGCCTGGCGTTCCGGGTGGTGGGCGCCCAACCCGAGTCCGAGGCTGAAGTTGCCGTGCGAGGCGGCCTGTGCCGTCTGCGCCAACGAGGCGACGACCAATGGGTGGCGAGGGTTGATCGGGACGACCGAGGTGCCCACCCCCAGCCCTGGCACAGCTGCTCCGATCAGCCCCGCCAATGCAATCGCGTCGTGGTTGAACTGCTGCGCCAGCCAGATCTGGCGGACGCCGAGTTCGTACGCGCGTCTGGCTTGGGAGATCACGTCGTCGACGACGTTGGGGGCGTCTGGCGGGGCCGTCAAAATGATTCCGGTTGGCATGTGGCCAGCAACCTGCTCAGGCTGGCGGCTATTCCTTTCAATCCCGGTGCATTCGTCGTCAAAGACGAAGAGCGCAAGGTGAAGCCATTCGCGAGGGATCGGGCTCGTGAGTCACGGCTGTGGGATGCCACGGCCGAACTCCTCGAATTAGCCCGCTAGTCGGACGTCTTCGGGAATCGTAGAGAACGGAAACGCCGACGCCGGTCCTGCGCCGAAGATAGCGGCGCCGGTGGCGAGTACCGAAAGGGCGCCTGACCAGACCGAACGGTGCGCCGTGATACGGCCCGCTATTGCGGGCGAATTGCTCTCAAGCCTTGCTTTCACTTCTCTCACCTCCTCGACCAGCGAAAACGACTCTGAAGTCGAGGCTAGTAGCGAAAGCTAAGCAATCTCTGTCCGAATTACATGAATGGCCTTAGCGCCTGCCGACGTCGCGATCGGTAGGACGGCCGAAACTTGCCGGATCTCAGGACTGCAACCGCCGGACGATCGCCTTCTTGTCGATCTTGCCGACCGGGGTTGTCGGCAATGAGGCCATCTCGGCCAGTACGTCCGGTCGAGAATGCGTCGCCACTCCGCGTTGACTGAGGAAATCGTTCAATTCCGTCAGCGTCACCGGGCTCCCCGTGAAAATGACCGCGGCGCAGATCTTTTCGCCCAGATATGGATCCGGCAGCGCGACCGCGGCCGCTGACGAGATCGCCGGGTGCGCACGCAGGTGCTCTTCGAGATCGCCGGCGGCGACGGTCTCGCCGCCGCGGTGGATGACGTCTTTTATCCGGCCGGTCACCTCCAGGTAGCCGTCGGCGTGCCGGCGGACCAGGTCACCGCTGCGATAGAAGCCATCCGGGTCGAAACTGAGCGCGTTATCGGCTTCGGCGCGGAAGTACCCGTTGAATGTGTACGGTCCACGCACCAGCAGTTCCCCGTCGGCGCCGGTGGGCACTGACCGGCCGGCGTCGTCAACGATGCGTAGTTCGTCATCGGCGCACAGCGGACGGCCCTGGGTGTGGTCGACCAGTTCCGGTGGATCGCCGGGCCGGGTGTAGCACAGCAGGCCCTCGGCCATCCCGAAGACCTGTTGCAGGCCCGGCGTCAGTGTCTCGCGTATCCGGCGGGCATCGTCGGGCTCCAGTTTTGCTCCACCAACTTGCAAGAGCCGCAACGATGTCGGCGTCACCGGCTCCCATTCGGTGGCCTGCGCCCACAGGTTGGCCAACGCCGGCACCAACGCGGTGACGGTGACACCGTGGCGCGCGACGGCGTCGAACGCCGCCTCCGGGCTGGGGTCGGTGAGAAACACGGTGGTGGCGCCGACCGCGATGGCGCCGAGCAGGCCGGGGCAAGCCAATGGAAAGTTGTGCGCGGCCGGCAACGTCGCCAGATAGACGTCGTCGGAAGTCAGCTCGCAGACCTCGGCGCTGGCGGTGGCGTTATAGACATAGTCGTCATGGGTGCGGGGGATGAGCTTCGGTAAGCCCGTAGTGCCGCCCGAGACCAGCAGCAGTGCCGGGGACCCGGGATCTGGTCTGCGTGGTTCGGCCCGCTCGGCTCGACGCGCAGACACCTGCGACCACGAGGCGAACGGTCCGGGATCGCCGTCGACGATGACATGACGCAGCGCGGGGTGGCCTTGCAACAGCTCCTGCGACATCGGACGGTAGTCGAATCCTGCTGCGGTATCTGGGATCAACAGGGCCTTGGCCTGGCTGACAGCGGCGAAGTGCCCCAACTCGGCGGCGCGGTGACCGGTCAGGCACATCACCGGGATCGCACCGGCGCGTAGTAGGGCAAACAGTGCCACCGCGAACTCGCAGCCGTTCGGCAGTTGCAACAGCACCCGATCGCCCGGCGCGATGCCCAGTTCCGTCAACCCCGCCGCGGCGCGATCGGCGCGCTCGTCGAGTTGCGCAAAGCTCAGTCGCTGCGACGAGCCGAGCGCTGTGTCGGCATCGAGCACCCCGATACGTGTGGGCCAGCGTTGCGCGGCGTTTGACAGGACTGAGTCGAGGGTTTGTCCCGTCCAATAGCCGGCCGAGCGATACCGCGCGGCCCGATCGGCGGGGAACGGCACGAAGCCTTCCGGGCCGCCTTTGGTCCTCAATGACACAAGCACTCCTCGGTCGGGTGGGCCCCAGGGTAAGGTAACCACAAATTAGGGCAGCCTTCGCTAATTAGTGGGGAGGGGTTGTGGTTTCACCGGCCGTGCGCGCGGAAGCCATCCGCGGCGAGGTCGCCGAATTGCTCGGCGTCGATGTCGAAGCCATCGATCCCGACGGCGACCTCGTCGGTCAGGGCTTTGATTCGATCCGGATGATGGCGCTGGCAGGACGCTGGCGCCGCCGGGGTTTTGTGGTTGACTTCGCCGCGCTGGCTGCCGCCCCGACGATCGGGGCCTGGTCGAAACTGATGCTGGTCTCGTCAGACGTGGCAGCCGCCCGTGAACCGGAAACCCCAGAACCTCTGTCAGCCGATGCATCCCATGAGCCGTTTCCGCTGGCCCCGATGCAGCACGCGCTGTGGGTCGGTCGCCAGGACAACCAGCGGCTCGGCGGTGTGGCCGGGCATCTGTATGTCGAGTTCGACGGGGGCGCAATTGACCCGGAACGGTTGCAGGCCGCGGCCTCCAGGTTGGCGCTGCGCCACCCGATGCTGCGGGTGCAGTTCTTGCCCGACGGCACCCAGCGGATCCGTCCGGCGGCGGAATGTCAAAATTTCCCGGTTACCGTGCACGACCTTCGTGACTTCAAGCCGGACGTTGTCGAGCGGCGGCTCGCCGACATCCAGGCCGCCAAGTCGCACCAGCAGCTCGACGATGCGGTGTTCGAGCTGGCGGTGTCGTTGCTGTCCGGGCAGCGGTCACGACTACACGTTGACCTAGACATGCAGGCTGCGGACGCGATGAGCTATCGCATCCTGATGGCTGACCTCGCCACCTTCTACCAGGGCGGGCAACTGCCCGGATTGGACTACAGCTACCCCGAATACCGTCGGGCCATCGCGGGTCAGGAATCGTGGCACACACCCCAGCGCGACACCGACCGTGACTGGTGGGCGCAACGCATCCCGAAATTGCCGGGCCCGCCGGCATTACCCGAGGCGCCCGGACAACACAGTGCGCCGAAAAGCACCCGGCGCTGGCACTGGTTGGACCCGACCACTCGCGACGCGTTGTTCGCCGCGGCCCGCGCCCGAGGCATCACCCCGGCGATGACGCTGGCCGGCTCGTTCGCCAACACCCTGGCGGTTTGGTCGTCCAGCCCACGATTCCTGCTGAACGTCCCGCTGTTCGGTCGTCAGCCGCTGCACCCCGACGTCGACCTACTGGTCGGCGACTTCACCTCGTCGTTGCTGCTGGACATCGACGTGACGGACGCCGCGAGCGCCGCCGCGCGAGCGCGGACGGTTCAGGACGCCATGCGCGCCGCGGCGGTCCACGCCGACTATCCGGGGTTATCGGTGCTGCGGGACCTGGCCCGGCACCGCGGTGTCCAGGTGCTCGCGCCGGTGGTCTTCACCAGCGCGCTTGGCCTGGGTGAGCTGTTCCGGCCCGATGTCACCGAAACGTTCGGGGCGCCGGGCTGGATCATCTCGCAGGGCCCGCAGGTGTTACTCGACGCGCAGGTCACCGAGTTCGACGGCGGCGTGCTGGTGAACTGGGATGTTCGCGATGACGCGTTTGCGCCCGGCGTCATCGACACCATGTTCGCCCATCACATTGAAGAACTACTGCGGTTGGCTGCCAGCGATGACAGCTGGGATCACCCACGTCCGTCACCGCTGCCCGCGGCCCAGCGCGCGGCGCGGGACACGGTGAACGGCCGCAGCGCCGCGTCGAGCGGAGAGGCGCTGCACGACGGGTTCTTCCGCCGCGCCGAGGCGCGGCCTGACACGCCAGCGGTCTACGCCAGCACCGGTGATCTCAGCTACCGGCAGTTGCGTGATCAGGTGTTTGCGGTGGCGGCGGCGCTGCGCGACCACGGTGTAGACGCTGGCGACACGGTCGCGGTGATGGGCCCCAAGTCTGCCGAACAGGTTCCGGCGCTGCTAGGCATCCTGGCCGTGGGCGGTGTCTATCTGCCGATCGGTGTCGATCAGCCCCGCGAGCGGGCGGAACGCATCCTCCAGGCCGGTCAAGTGAGTCTGGCCCTGGTTTGCAGCGGGCAGCGGCTCGCGCTACCAGTGCCCGCGCTGACGATTGCCGACCTGCTCCACGGCGGACCTGTCGGTGCTGACATCCAGTCCTTTGCGAGAACCCATCCCGACAAGCTCGCCTACGTGTTGTTCACCTCGGGCTCCACTGGCGAACCCAAGGGCGTCGAGGTCACCCATGACGCCGCGATGAACACGGTGGAATTCCTCAGCCGGCACTTCGGAATCGGCGCAGCCGACCGCTGCTTGGCGTTGCCGACCCTGGAATGCGACATGTCGGTGCTGGACATATTCGCCACCCTGAGAGCCGGCGGGGCGATCGTAGTGGTGGACGAAGCGCACCGTCGCGATCCGGACGTCTGGGCACGGCTGATCGAGACACACGCCGTGACGGTGCTGAATTTTCTGCCGGGCTGGCTGGAGATGCTGGTCGAGGTCGCCGCGGGCCGCCTGTCATCGCTGCGCGTGGTGCCCACCGGTGGTGACTGGGTACGGCCGCAGCTGGCCCGCCTGCTGAAAGCCCAGGCGCCGCAACTGCGTTTCGCCGGTCTGGGTGGTGCGACCGAGACCGCCGTGCACGCGACGATCTGCGAGCCAAGCGAGCTGCCGGCAGACTGGACCGCCGTGCCGTATGGCACACCGTTTCCCAATAACGCCTGCCGGGTGGTGAATGACATGGGCGGCGACTGCCCCGACTGGGTCGTCGGCGAGCTGTGGATATCGGGACGTGGCATCGCGCGAGGCTACCGGGGACGTCCGGACCTCACCGCTCAGCGTTTCGTTGTGCACGACGGCCGGAGGTGGTACCGCACCGGCGACCTCGCCAGGTACTGGCCAGACGGCACGCTGGAGTTCGTTGGACGCGCCGACCACCGCGTCAAAATCAGCGGCTACCGCGTCGAGCTCGGCGAGGTTGAGGCCGCGCTGCGGCAGATACCCGGTGTGGCAATAGGAGTCGCAGGTTTGGTGCCGACACCGGGCGGCGCCGACATGTTGGCCGCGGCTGTCCGGGCTGACAACACGCAGCTGACCGCGTCTGGCGTGCGGGAAGCCATGACCGAACTCGTTCCCGCGCACATGATCCCGCGTCAGGTTTCACTGGTCGAACAGATCCCGTTCACAGTCGGCGGAAAGATCGACCGGCGCATCGTCGCGGCCCAGCTGGCCGCCGCCGTCGCCGCCACGGCTGAGCCTGACCACCGCGGGCCGTCGACACCGCTGGAATCCGCTCTCGCGGCGATCGTCGGCGATGTGCTCGGTGTGGCTTCGGTCGGTGTTGACGACGACTTCTTTGCCCTCGGCGGGGACTCGGTGCTGGCGACTCAGGCCGTCGCCCGCATCCGATCCTGGCTGGACACCCCCGACACGATAGTCGCCGACATCTTCGCCACCCGAACCGTTTCCGCACTTGCCGACGTGCTCGGCCGACGTGAACGCGACCGTGGTCGGCTCGATCAGGTTGCCGAGCTATACCTGGAAGTTATCCACATGGACGCCGGCCACGTCGTAGCGGCAATCGCCGAAAACGAAGCAGTGCAATGATTTTCGATAATCTGACGGCGGTGCCGAAGAAGGAATTCCCGTCCTGGATCAAGCTGGTGCCTGGTCGAGACGGGGGAGAATGCGTTGGCGCCACCGTGGTGTTCCCGCACGCCGGCGGAGCCGCTGCGGGTTATCGCAAGTTTGCGACCGCGCTGGCCGCGGGCGGCGACACCTACATCGTGCAGTACCCGCAGCGCGCCGACCGCCTGAAGGACGCCGCCGCCGAAACCGTCCAGGACCTCGCCCGCGGGTTGTTCGTGGCCGGCCCATGGCGTCACGCGGCGCCGCTGCGGCTCTTCGGTCACAGTATGGGCGCTGTCGTCGCTTTCGAATTCGCCAGGATCGCCGAATCCCGTGGGGCCGCAGTGCAGCGGCTGTGGGTGTCGGCGGCTGCGGCACCGTCGGCCGTCGCCGGTATGCCGGAACTTCCCACCAGCCACGACGACCTGCTCGTCGATATCGCCGACCTCGGTGGAACAGATGCCGATCTGCTCGCCGACGACGAGTTCGCGGAGTTGCTGATCACCGCGGTGCGGGCCGACTATCACGCGATCAACCGTTACACCTGCGGCCCGGACGTCCGAATCACCGCCGACATCTGCGTATTGGGCGCCCGCGACGACCACCGCGTCGATACCGCCGAGCTGCGGCTCTGGGAAGACCACACCGCGGGAGCGTTCGACCTTTCCTGGTACGACGGCGGACATTTCTACCTCGACGATCACATCGATGCCGTCGCCGCACGGGTGAATGCCGATGCCTGAGAACAGATTCGCGGCCGAGCCGGTAGTGGTTGTCGGCATGGCAGTCGAAGCGCCAGGCGGCATCGACACGGCCGAGGGTTACTGGGAGCTGTTGTCCCACGGCCGTGAAGCGCTGAGTCCGTTTCCCACCGACCGCGGCTGGCCGGTCCGCGAGCTGTTCGCCGGATCACGGCGCAACGGTTTCAAAGAAATCCATGACTGCGGGGGATTCCTTACCGGCGCCACCACGTTCGATCCGGAGTTCTTCGGTATTTCGCCGCGCGAAGCCGTCGCGATGGATCCCCAGCAGCGCGTCGCGCTACGGGTGTCCTGGCGGGCGCTAGAAAACAGCGGCATCAACCCCGACGACATGGCCGGGCACGACATGGGCTGCTATCTCGGCGCCTCCGCCACCGGATATGGACCCCAGATGGCCGAGTTCTCCGAATACAGCGGCCATCTGCTCGCCGGGACGGCCCTGAGCGTGATATCCGGCCGGATCGCTTACACGCTCGGGTCGACGGGTCCCGCGGTCACGATCGACTCGTCATGCGCGTCGGCGCTGGTAGCTTTTCACGCTGCCGTGCGCGGACTGCAGACCGGCGATTGCGACGTGGCGTTGGCAGGTGGAGTCAACGTGCTGGGCTCGCCCGGATTCTTTGTGGAGTTCTCCAAGCAGCACGCCCTCTCCGACGACGGCCACTGCCGCGCCTACAGCGCACATGCCAGCGGCACCGTCTGGGCGGAGGGAGCGGCAATCTTTGTGCTGCAACGTAAGTCAGCGGCGCTGCGCGACGGGCGGCACATTCTTGCCGAAGTTCTCGGTAGTGCCGTCAACCACGACGGCCGCAGCGCGGGGCTGAGTGCACCGAGTGGCTCGGCGCAGGTCAAACTGTTCCGTCGCGCCATGACCGAGGCGGGGATCCGGCCTGAGGAGGTCGGCATGGTCGAGGGGCATGGCACCGGCACCAGGCTCGGAGACCGCACCGAGTTGCAGTCGTTGGCGGAAACCTACGGCGACACTGAACCCGGCGACGGAGCCATGTTGGGTTCGGTGAAATCCAACCTCGGGCACGCTCTGGCCGCCGGTGGGGCATTGGGACTGGCCAAAATTCTGGTTGCCGCCGAACACAGCGCGATACCGCCTACGCTGCACGCCACCGACGCGAGTCCCGAGATCAACTGGGAGAAGCAGGGTTTGCGCCTTGCGACGACGCTGACGCCGTGGCCCGCAGTCGATGGGCAACGGGTTGCGGCCACGTCGGCATTCGGTATCGCCGGCACCAACGCGCATATTATCGTCTCACTTCCCGAGGTCGCGTGATGCTCGCGCAACCGCTGCCCGACGGCCGTGTGCCGGTGTTGCTCTCGGCCCATGACGAAAGGCTGATCAGTCAGGACGCGCGGGCGATCCTGGATTACCTCGACCGGGTCGGGGCGGACCACGATCCGACTGCCGAAGTTGCGTCCACCCTGCTACGCCTGCGGCGGGTGCGGCGGCACCGCGCCGTCACGCGGGTGGCGGATCGCACCGAGCTGGTGGCCGGGCTGTCCGCACTCGCCCGTGACGCGGAGCATCCGCTGGTCACTCGGTCATCGAAAAGTGTTGCACCATGCATCGCGTTCGTGTTTCCCGGGCAGGGCAACCAATGGCGGTCGATGGGAGCAGACGCCTACCAGCGATTGCCCGCGTTTCGCGCCGAGGCCGACCGTTGCGCGGCGGCGTTCATCGCGGCCGGGTTGCCGTCGCCATTGCCGTACTTGCAGGGCGGACGGGAGCAGATTTGGACGCGGACCCAGATTCAGGGAGCGCAGTTCATCCATGCGGTCAGCTTGGCGCGGGAGTGGCGATTCTGCGGGGTGCTGCCCGATATCACTATCGGGCACAGCCTGGGTGAGATCGCGGCAGCCTACGTGGCCGAAAAGATTTCGTTATCCGACGCGGTCGCGCTGGTGGGTGCGCGCGCCACGGTCGTCGACCGGTTGGCGGGCCCCTACGCGATGGCGGTGCTCGGTGTTGGCGTCAACGAGGCTGAGGCACTGATCGGCGAAACACCGGGCTGGCTGGAGGTCTCGGCAGTCAACGGGCCGTCGTCCACCGTGGTCTCGGGTGACCACGACGCGGTGATCGCCGCGACTGAGCTGGCCCAGCAACGTGGCGTGTTTACCCACCACCTGACCGTGGACTACCCGGGCCACACCAGCGCTCTGCGGCCGTTGGCCGCCGATCTGACCGAGTTGCTACCCAGGTCGGCCTTCCGCGACGGGCCGGTGGCATTCGTCGGCTCGGCCGTCGGCTCCGAGGTGAGCAGCGACACGAATTTCTCGCAGTACTGGTATGAAAGCCTCTGCAGTACGGTGCGTTTCGACCAAGCGGTGGTGGCCGGCCAAAAGTGCGGGGCTGACACATTCGTCGAAATGTCCGCGCATCCCGCACTGGTGTACCCGCTTATTGAACTCGTCGATGACGAGTCGGCGGTGATTGTCGGCTCGGGTCATCGCGATAAGTCGATCACCGACGTGTTGGCGGCGAATATCGCGGCCGTCGCGACCGCCGATCCGGGCTACCGATGGGCCGACGCGCTACCTGCGGGTGTCCAACCACCGCTGCGCGGATTCCCGAATGCGCCGATGCGGGCGGTGCATCTGTGGGCAGCACCGGAACCCCTGACCAACAAGCCGCCTGACCCGGCCACCGCGCTGACCGTTGCCGTCGAAGACTGGCAGCAGGCGGGGTTGCCGACCTCGGCTGACGGGACGCGTTGCGGGATTGCGATAGTCGGCGATAGCGGGGCGCCGCTGGCACAGCTGCTGATCGACGCCGCTTCCACACATCGTGGGTGTAAGGCGGTGTCGCCGGGCGAGGCCGAAATCGTCGCGGTGATAGCCCCTGCGCTCGATCGGCTGGACGTGACGGGCGCCATCGAACAGATCGCCGGCCGAGCCGATGTGGGGCTGCCGGACTATGCCGCGATCATCGGTCCACGATGCCGAGCCGTGTGGTTGCTCACCGCTGGCGGCGAACGGGTTCGTCCGGGCGACGCGGCCGTCAGGCCCGCACACGCAGCGCTGGCCGCCATGCACCGCAGCGTTGGCTTCGAGTTCGGCGAGCAGACGTTCGCAAGTCTTGACCTTCCGTCCGGACAGGTCGACGAGCAGACCGCGGCCGCTGCCCTCGACGTGCTACTCGGCAATCCCGGTGTCATGGCGCTGCGCACCAACCCACCGCACGACACCTCACCGCGGCATTTTGTCCGGGCGTTGCGCGAATACCGCGACGCGGCGGTCAGGCGACCGCTCGAGGCGGCCGCGCTGGAGAACGTGGTCATCACCGGCGGCAGCGGCGCCATCGGTCTGCGCTATGCGCAGTACTGCGTCGAACGCGGTGCGCGCAAAATTATCCTGTTGAGCCGCAACGGTCTAAGGCCCGAGGTGCTGAGTGGGCTGGCCGGGCGGCATCGTGTCGAGGTGCACGCCCCGCGATGTGACATCGCTGATCGGTCGGCGTTATCGGCCGTCGCTGCCGACCATGCCGGTTCCGGCGCGTCGTTGCTGATCCACACCGCGGGAATCGCCGCGGCACGCCGGCGTGCCGAGCTCACCGGCGTGGACGTGGCGGCAGTGTGCGCCGCGAAGGTGGCCGGGCTGGCGTTGATGGCCGAAGTCTGGCCGCTGCAGCCGGAATGCCGGATCCTGGCATGCTCGTCGGTGTTCGGGGTCTGGGGTGGTCACGGTCACGCCGCGTACGCGGCATCGAACCGGCTCCTCGATGTGCTGGCCGCCCAAATGCGTTCCAGCGGACTGGACTGCACATCGATTCGATGGGGCCTATGGCAGGACGCCGGAGTCGTCGAGGCAGCCGAGATCGCCCGCACCCAGCGCTCCGGTCTCATCGCTATGCGGCCTGAGCTGGCGGTGGACGCCAGTCTGGGTCGGTATACCGACGATCCGCTGATTTTCGATGCCGACTTCGATCGGCTTCGGGTGTTCTTCGAGAGCCAGGGAATCTCGATGCCGCTGAGCCTGCCGGCGAACATCGACAATGCTCGGCAGCACAACCACTCCGGCGCGAGGCCGCTCGCCGAAGTTGTATGCACCGAGCTCGCTGCGACGTTGCAGTTGGGCGATTCGGTGTCGATCGACCCGACCGCGTCGCTCTTCGACCTCGGTTTGGATTCGCTGTTGGCACTGGATCTGCGCAGGCGGCTGCGCCGAGCTGTGGGGCACTCGGCTCCGGTGGCGCAGATGCTCGGCGGCATTACCGTCACCGAGTTGATCGACGTCGTGCGCTCCGGCTCGACCAACGGCCAAGACATCAGGAAGGTTGGAATCCACGCGTGACTGACACCACCGGCATAGGCACGCTTGACGCGCAGCGCCTGGAGTTGCTGCGCCGCAGGATTGCTCAGCGTGGCCTGGCTCGACCGACCGTGGCCGCCGAAGCTGACGCAACTGCGGACGGGCGGCAGATTCCGGAGATGTCCGATGGCCAACGCCGAATGTGGTTTGTGCAGTCGGTCGACCCTGACGGCGCGCTGCTCAACATCTGTGTCTCCTATCGCGTCAGCGGCAACGTCGATGTCGCGCGGCTACGGCAGGCGGTGGCAGCCATAGCGTTGCGGCACCCGATGCTGCGCACGATTTATCAGACCGACGGCGCCGGCGATCCCTATCCGGTGATCCGTGACGATTTGCGGCCCGGCTGGGCAGAGCATGACCTGTCCGGGCTTGCCGAACAGGCCCGACGGCTCAGGCTGGAAGTGCTGGCGCAGCGGCAGTTTGGGCAGCCGTTCGACTTGACCAAGGATTCGCCGCTGCGGATCGCCGCCGTGCGGGTGAACGCCGACGAGCTGATACTGCTGCTCACCGCGCACCACATTGCCTGGGACGACGGTTCGTGGGCACCGTTCTTCACCGATCTCACCCGCGCCTACACCGATCCGGACAGCGCCGCCGGCGCGCCGGCGCGGCTGGCTGTCGCGACTGACCCGCTCAGAAACCTCGACGAAGACCTAGCCTACTGGCGCTCTTTGATGACGGATCTTCCTGAACCACTTGAACTTCCCGGCCCCAACGGCTCAGTGGTCCCGAGCACCTGGCGCGCGCAGCGCGCCACAGCGAGGTTGTCGGCGGGGACAATTGAGCGCGCCGCCGCGCTCGCCAGGGAGACCGGTTCCACCCCGTACATGGTGTTGATGGCCGCATTTGGCGCGCTGGTGCACCGCTATACCCACGCATGCGACTTCCTCGTCGCCACCCCGGTGCTGAACCGCGGCGCCGGCACCGAGGACGCGATCGGCTATTACGGCAACACCCTGGTGATGCGAATGCAGCCGCAGCCTCGGCTGACGTTCCGTGAACTGCTCGTGCAAACTCGCGACAGCGCTGTGGGCGCCCTTGCCCACTCACGCGTCGACCTGGAATGGCTGGTGCGCGCCTCCAACCCGGACCGCAGGCACGGCGCCGAACGAATGACCCGGGTCAGCTTCGGATTGCGCGAGCCCGACGCCGGCGGGTTCTGTCCGCCGGGGGTGCAGTGCGAGCGCGCGGAACTGCGCGGCCACTTCAGCCAGCTGCCGCTGAGCCTGATGATCGAATTGGCCGGCACCGCAGACCGCTCGCACGGCGGCGCACTGGTCGAAGCCGAGTATCTGGTCGAGGTGTTGGATCGCAGACTGGTGGATCAACTGCTCCGGCACTACGGCGTCCTGTTGGACAACGCGCTGGCCGACCCGGATGCCACCCTGTCTGCTTGCGGACTGGTGAGCGATGCGGACGCTGAGTGGCTGCGTCGCGTCTCGTCCGGTGAAGATTTCATCACCCCGGCCAGCACGCTGCCGACACTGGTCACGCGGCGCGCAGCCCAGACACCCGACGCCGTCGCCGTTGTGTACGAAGGCCGCCAGTACAACTATCGCGAGGTCGACGAAGAAGCAAACCGGTTGGCGCACTGGCTGATCGAGCAAGGCATCGGCACCGAGGACCGCGTCGCGGTGTTGCTCGACAAGTCACCGGAACTGGTCACCACGGCGCTGGGGATTCTCAAAGCAGGTGCGGTCTACCTCCCGGTCGACCCGACCTATCCGGAGGACCGGCTGGCGTTCATCCTGGCGGACGCGGCGGCGAAATTAGTGCTGCGCGAACCGGTCACCGGCCTGGCGAACTACCCGGCCACCGAGCCGGGAAGCGGCGAACTGATCCGGCCGCTGGGCCCGAGCAACACGGCTTACCTGATCTACACGTCGGGTTCAACCGGGCTGCCCAAGGGCGTTCCGGTTCCACACGCGCCGATCGCCGAGTACTTCGTGTGGTTCGGCGACGAATATCGAGTCGACGAGACCGACCGGCTGCTTCAGGTGGCCTCGCCCAGCTTCGACGTGTCCATCGGCGAGATCTTCGGGACACTGATTTGCGGTGCCCGGCTAGTGATTCCGCGGCCGGACGGGCTGCGCGACATCGGATACCTGACCGAGCTGCTGCGCCGCGAGGCCATCACGTCGATGCATTTCGTGCCGTCGCTGCTCGGACTGTTCTTGTCGTTGCCCGGTGTCAACCAGTGGCGCACCTTGCGCCGGGTACCCATCGGCGGCGAGCCGTTGCCCGGCGAGATCGCCGACAAGTTTCACGGCACCTTCGACGCGTTGCTGTACAACTTTTACGGGCCCACCGAAACCATCGTCAACGCCACCAGCTACCCGGTGGAGGGCGCCCAGGGCACCCGGGTAGTGCCGATCGGTCGGCCCAAGATCAACACTCAGGTGCATCTGCTCGACGACACACTGCACCCGGTGCCGGTCGGGGTGATCGGCGAAATCTACATTGGTGGAACGCATGTCGCGCGTGGCTACCATCGCAGGCCCGGTCTGACCGCTGAACGCTTCGTGGCCGACCCGTTCGTCCCCGGCGGCCGGTTGTACCGATCTGGCGACTTGGCCCGCCGCAACGCCGACGGCGATATCGAGTTCGTCGGCCGCGCCGACGAGCAGGTGAAGATCCGCGGTTTCCGCATCGAATTAGGCGAGGTCGGCGCCGCCATCTCGGTTGACCCCAGTGTCGGGCAGGCGGTCGTCCTAGCCGCGGACTTGCCACATTTGGGCAAGAGCCTGGTGGGCTATGTCACTCCGGCAGGCGGCGCCGGCTGCGAGACCGTCGACCTCGAGCGGATCCGCGCAAGGGTGGCGGCAGCGCTTCCGGATTACATGACCCCGGCGGCCTATGTGGTGCTTGACGAGATACCGATCACCGCGCACGGCAAAATCGACCGCGCGGCTCTGCCGGCGCCGGAGATCGTGGCGAAGGCGCAATACCGCGACCCCGCCACGGTGACCGAACGGCGGATCGCGGCGCTGTTTTCCGGGTTGCTCGGTCACGATCGGGTCGGTGTCGACGACTCGTTCTTTGATCTTGGCGGTCATTCGCTGGTGGCCACCAAGCTCGTCACCGCGATCCGTTCGGAATGCGGAGTCGAGTTGGGGATCCGCGACGTCTTCGAGCTGGCCACGGTCGGACTGTTGGCCGAGCGGGTCGATCAACTACGTTCCGGCGGGCGTGCACATTCGCGGCCCAAGCTCGTCGCCACCGCCCACGACGAGCCACTCCCGCTGTCGGCGTCGCAACTGCGCAGCTGGTTCGCCTACCGCGTCGACGGCCCGAGCCCGGTCAACAACATCCCGTTCGCCGCCAGGTTGACCGGACCGTGGGACATCGACGCCCTGATCGCCGCTGTCGGCGACGTCGTCGCCCGCCATGAAATCCTGCGTACCACCTATATCGACGCGGATGGTGTTCCGTACCAGGTGGTAGGCACGGTCGCCGAGCCGGCGGTCCGCCGGGCCGCGGGCGACGGGGAAGAGTGGCTGCAGGAACAACTCGGCTCGGAGCGCCGGCACTGCTTTGAACTGGACCGCGAGTGGCCCATCCGGGTCGCTGTGCTGCACGCCGGCGATACCGGCGAACATGTGCTGTCGCTGGTCGTTCATCACATCGCCTCAGACCACTGGTCGGCCGGGGTGCTCTTCGCTGACGTGATCACGGCCTACCGGGCGCGTCGCGACGGCGAAGCCCCGTCGTGGGCGCCGCTTCGCGTGCAGTACGCCGATTACGCTGCGTGGCAACGCATCTTCTTGGGCGATCCGGCCGGTCAGGCGTCCGCTGTCGGCGCCGAGCAACGGGACTACTGGACGCGCCAGCTGGCCGGCCTGCCGGAGGACAGCGGGCTGCGGCCCGACTTCCCACGCCCGCCGGTGCCCAGCGGCGACGGCGAATCCGTGACGTTCCAAATCGATTCGACCACTCGCGCCAAGCTCGCCGACCGGTGCCGTGAGTTGGGCGTCACCGAGTTCATGGCGCTCCAAGCCGCCGTCGCGGTGGTCCTGCACAAGGCGGGAAGCGGAGTGGACATTCCACTGGGCACGCCGGTCGCCGGGCGCACCGAAGCCGAATTGGACCAGCTGATCGGCTTTTTCGTCAACATCTTGGTGCTACGCAACGACTTGCGCGGCAACCCGACACTGCGTGACGTGCTGACTCGGGCGCGGGAGACGGCCCTGGCCGCCTACGCTCACCAGGACTTGCCGTTCGATCGGGTGGTCGACAGCGTCAGTCCGGTGCGATCGCTGTCGCGCAATCCGCTGTTTCAGGTCATCGTGCACGTGCGGGATCACCTGCCCGCCACGCGAGTAATCGAATCGGCGCCCGACGGCGGCCGCGAGCAGGACACGGTATGCACGTCGCTGGACCCCGTTTTCGATATGGCGCACGCCGACCTCAGCGTCAACTTCTTCGGCACCGACGGCACCGACGGCACCGACGGAACGGGTTCGGCGGGCTATCGGGGCCACCTGATCTTCCGCACCGAGCTCTACCAACGCAACACCATCGAACGGTTGGCCGGCTGGCTGACTCGGGTCGTCACCGAGTTTGCTGAGGACATCGACCAAAGTTTGCGGGACGTGGTGTTGACGGATGCAGAAGAGCAGCACCGCATCCTGACCGACTGGAGTCACGGCGATCAGCCGCCACCCGACCGGCCACGCACTGTGCCGGAGGTCCTCGAGCCCAGCAGGCAGTACGGAGCCGGGCGAATCGCGGTGCGGTGTGGCGGCGACCATCTCGACTACGTTGCGCTGCATCGCCGTTCGGATAACTTAGCGGCGCTACTAGCCGATCACGGTGTGCGGCCGGGCTCCTTCGTCGGGCTGTCGACACGGCGGGGCATCGACATGGTGGTGGCGCTGATGGCCATCGTGAAGGCCGGCGCCGCGTACTTCCCGATCGATCCCGGCTATCCACTGGCGCGCAAACAGTTCATGCTCGACGACGTGCGGCCTCAGGTCGTGGTCGCAACGGTCGAGGCGGTCGACACCATGCCGGACGAGCTTGCGGCCACAGTCCTCTCGCTCGACGACCCCGAGGTGCGGGACGTGGTGCAAAGATCCGACGATGCCGAGCCGCCCACGCCGGGACTGCGGCTGCCCCATCCCGACGATCCGATGTACCTGGTCTTCACCTCGGGCTCAACCGGAAAGCCCAAGGGAGCAGTGGGTACTCAACGCGCGATGGCAGCCCGGTTGGATTGGCAGCTGCGGCATTATCCGCCGAGCGCCGATGACGTCCGATTGGCGCAGGCCTCGATGACGTTCCTCGAGGGCGGCATGGAACTGCTGGCCGGTCTCGCAGCCGGCGCCACCATGATCATGGCCGACGACGCCGAGCATCGCGACCCCGAAGCTCTTGCGGGACTGATGAAACGCGAGTCTGTCGCGCAAGTGACCGCGGTGCCCAGCCTGGTGTCCGCGCTGGTGGACAACGCGCCGGATTCGGTGCGATCGCTGTCTCGGCTGGTGTGCGGCGGAGAGCCGGTGAGCGCCTCGCTGCTGCAGCGATTAACGGCCGCCTGCGCGGTCACCGTCGGAGAAGGCCCCGAGCTGCTGAACAATATCGGCTCGACCGAGACCTCCGGCGCGGTGTCACGAGGGCGGCTGAGCCCGCCGAATCCACTCGTCGGTTCGCCGGTTGCCGGGGCGTACGCGTATCTGCTCGATGACGGCCTGCGGCCGGTACCGGTCGGCGTGGTCGGCGAGTTGTACTACGCCGGCGACCAGCTGGCTCGCGGTTACTGGAAGCGGCCCGCCCTGACCGCGTCACGTTTCGTTGCCGATCCGTTTGGCGCCGAACCCGGTGGCCGGTTGTATCGCAGCGGGGATCTGGCCCGGTGGACCGAAGACGGCCAACTGGAGTTCACCGGTCGCGCCGACCATCAGGTGCAGGTGCGCGGATTCCGGGTCGAGCTTGCCGAGGTCGAAGCCGCGCTGGCCGCTGCCGACGGCGTCGCCGCCGCGGCCGCCCGCACCTGGGAGGTGCACGACGGCGCCAGCCTCGTCGGATACGTTGTGCCACAAAGGCTGATCACCGATGATGCGGAGAAGGCGGTATTTGCGGCGTCGGTGCGCGCCGCGGTCACCACAACGCTACCCGGATACATGGTGCCCTCGTCGCTGACCGTGCTCGACGCGCTGCCCAAGACCGAATCGGGCAAGCTGAACAGGCCGGGGCTGCCGCGGCCGGCGGTCAGCACCAGCGGCCAGATTGAACCGTCGCGCACCGACACCGAGCGGGCGCTTGCCGCGGTCTTCGCGGACTTGCTGTCGACTCCCGACGTCGGGCGATTCGACGACTTCTTCGCGCTCGGCGGCGACAGCATCCTGTCGGTCCAGTTGGCTTCTCGTGCACGAGCGGTCGGCCTGGCCGTCAATCCGCGCATGGTCTTCGAGAACCCGACCGTAGAGCAGTTGGCTGCCGCTGTGGACGCGCTCGACGCACTGGGCGATGCCGCCTCGTCAGACGACGTGGACCACCCGGGTGAAACTCGGTTCGAGCCGATGGCTGCCTCGGGGCTGTCACCCGCCGACTTGGCTGCGGTGACGCAGCTGTGGTCGAAGTCGCGCGACGGAACGCCATGACGGCCGCGGGAATCGAAGCTGGTACTCGGGCCGATATCGCGCCCGAGATCGAGGACGTGATGGCGCTGAGTCCTCTTCAAGAGGGCCTGTATTCGCTGAATGTCCTTTCAGAACTCGCCGATTCTACCGAAGGCGAACCCGCCGACGATCCCTATGTGATCGGGATGGCCGCCGACATCTCCGGCTCCCTCGATGTCGCGTTGTTGCGTGACTGCGCGGGGAAAATGTTGATGCGGCACCCCAACCTGCGGGCGTGCTTTTTCAGCCGCGGGATTGCACGACCAGTGCAGATCGTGCCGTCGCGAGTCGAACTGCCATGGCGAGATGTCGCCGCCGCGCAAGAGGACATCGAGGCGCTGGAAGCCGACGAGCGGCGACGCCCGTTCGATCTCGAGCGGGTACCGGCGATCCGGTTCCTGCTCATCGAACTGCCTGATGCGCGATGGCGTTTGGTGATTACCGCCCACCACATCGTGATCGACGGCTGGTCGCTGCCGGTGTTTGTCACCGAGATGATGATCCTGTACCGCGCCGGCGGAGATCCCGACGCACTGCCGGTCCCGCCCCGTCCGTACCGCGACTACATCGGGTGGCTTGCCGCCCGTGATCAGCAAGCCAGCCAACGGCTTTGGCGTGACCATCTCGCTGGGCTGCCGGGTCCGACATTGCTCGCGACGGCTTTTGGCGGCGATGACGCTGCGCGCAAGGCCGCCCACCCGGAACGCGAGCCGGCGTCCCGTCTTCCACGGCGCACCGAGTTACCGCTGGGCGCCGAAGCCACCGAGCGGCTGGTCAAAGGTGCGCGTTCACACGGGGTCACGCTGAACACGCTGCTCCAGATGGCCTGGGCGGTGATCTTGTCGCGCCTGACCGACCGCGCCGATGTGGTTTTCGGGGTAACGGTCTCGGGCAGGCCGGCCGAGCTGGCCGGTGTCGAGACGATGGTCGGCTTGTTCATCAACACCGTCCCGTTACGGGTGCGACTCGACGCCGCCGCCGGAGTCGGTCAGCAGTGCCTTGCCGTGCAACGTGACTCGGCGATACTGCGGGAACATAGCTATCTCGGGCATGCGCAACTGCGGGCATTGGGCGGTGTCGGCGAGATGTACGACACGTTGTTGGTATACGAGAACTTCCCGACCGGTGGGATGTCCGCGGGAGATGAGTTGACCAGCACCGGTGTCACATTCCGGCCGGCCGCGGTGGAGAGCCTCACCCACTTCCCGATCGTGCTCGCCGCCCACATGGCAGACGACGCGCTGGTCCTGATGGTCGAAGTCATCGACGGGGCGCTGGGCACCACGACCGCCGCGACACTCGGCCAGCGGTTACTGGCCACCGCCGAGCAGCTGTTGGCTCGGTGGGACCGTCCGCTGCGCGAGGTCAGCGTCCTACTGGCGGAGGAGGCGGCGCCGCTGCTCGGCGCAAGTTCGGCGAGACAGACGACGGCGCAGGGGATTCACACGCGGTTCGCTGCGATCGCCGTCCGGACACCCGACAACCCGGCGGTCACCTGGGCGGGCGGCACGCTGAGCTACCGCGAGCTGGACGTGGCGGCCAACCGGCTGGCCGGTGCGTTGGCGGCTCGCGGCGCGCGCGCTGAGGCACCAGTCGCAATCAAGCTTTCCCGCGGACCGGAATACATCGTGGCGATACTCGCGGTGCTCAAAACCGGCGCGACATATGTTCCCCTGGAACCGGGAATGCCTGCAGACCGGGTGAACTCGATTCTGCGGCAAAGCGGCGCCACCATCGTCATCGACGACGACTTCGGCGGCGACCTCGACCGTGCCGACGATTTCCGACCCGTCGAAGTCCGCCCTCAGCAGGCCGCGTACGTCGTCTTCACCTCGGGAACAACAGGAGAACCCAAGGGCGTCATCGGAACCCACGACGCCGTCGTTGCCTATGCCGATGACCACCTGGACAGCGTGCTGAGGCCCGCGGCGGCTCGGCTGGGCCGCCCGCTGTGCATCGCGCATGCGTGGTCGTTCGCGTTCGACGCGGCCTGGCAGCCGTTGGTCGCGCTGCTCGACGGGCACGTCGTGCACGTCGTCGACGAGCACACCCAAACCGACGCGGAGGCGTTGGTCACCTCCATCGTCGAGCACGGTGTCGACATGATCGACACCACCCCGTCGATGTTTGCTCAATTGAGGTCGGCTGGTTTGCTGACACGGGTGTCCCTGGCGGTGCTGGCGCTCGGTGGCGAAGCACTCGGCGGCGCGGCCTGGTCATTCATCCGCATGGAGTGCCGTCGCGCGGCGATGACGGCCTTCAACTGCTACGGCCCCACTGAAACCACGGTCGAGGCGGTGGTGGCCAGCATCGACGACTACGATCAACCGTCGATCGGGCGCCCGACCCGCACCACCCGTGGGTACGTCCTGGACTCGGCGTTGCGTCCGGTGCCGTTCGGGGTCGCGGGGGAGCTGTACCTCGGTGGCGCCCAGCTGGCCCGCGGTTACCTGGGCCGCGCACCAGAGACTGTTCAGCGCTTCGTTGCCGACCCGTTCGTCGTCGGCGAACGGATGTACCGGACTGGCGATTTGGTGCGGCGCCAACCTGACGGATCGCTGCAGTACGTCGGGCGCGCCGATACGCAGGTGAAAATCCGCGGCCACCGGGTGGAGCCCGGTGAGATCGCCGTCGCAATTGAGTCACACCCCGGAGTGCGGCATGCCAGCGTCATGGTGCACGAGCGGCAAGGTGTCCCGCGGTTGACCGCCTATGTGGCGGTAACTGACTCGTCGGGCCGGTCGCCGTCGGTGCCCGAGCTGCGCCGCATGCTCGTCGCCCGATTGCCCCGCTACATGGTTCCGCAGCGCATCGTCGTCGTCGATGACGTCCCGCTGACCCCCAACGGCAAACTGGACGAAGCCGCATTGGCAGCAACCGATTTGGCGGCGGTGACGGAGTCGGGCCGGACCGAACCGGAGACGGCCACCGAATCCGCTCTGACCGAATTGCTCACCGACATTCTGCAGGTCACCCGAATAGACCCGAATGCCGATTTCCTTGAGCTCGGCCTGGACAGCATCGTGGCGCTTTCGGTCGTGCAGTCGGCCCGGCGGCGCGGCATCGCCCTGCGCGCACGGCTGGTGCTGGAGTGCGGCAGCGTCCGCGAACTCGCCGCCGCCATAGACACCGAAGCTGCCGAGGCCGCCGATCTCACTCCTGATGTAGAAACCGAAAGCGGGCCGATACCGCTGCTGGCCAACGCACACTGGCTCTATGAATTCGGCGAGCCCCGCAGGCTGGCGCAGGCCGAAGCTATTCGGTTACCGGTCGGCGTGACGGGTGAGCAGCTGCGGACGGCGTTGGCGACCGTCGTCGACGGACACGAAGTGCTGCGCAGCCGGCTGGACCGCGCCACCATGACCCTGCACGGCGAGCAATCCTGCGACTTGTTCACCGAGGTATCGGCGCCGGGTGATCTGCAGGCAGCCGTCGGCGCACACACCGGACAAGCCATCGAAAGCCTCGACCCGGAGCGCGGAAAGCTACTTAGGGCAGTGTGGTTGCGACCACCGAGCGGTCAGAGCGTGCTGGTGCTGGCCGCGCACGTGCTGGCCATGGACCCGGTGTCGTGGCAGGTCGTGCTCGGCGAACTCGACGCCACCCTGCATGCACTCATCGCCGGGAAGACGCCTGCGCCCGTCCGCGAGCACACCAGCTACCGGCGCTGGGTCCACGCGCTGATCGAGCGCGCCGAATCCCTTGACAGCGAACCATATTGGGCTGCACAACTCGACGGTGACGACCCCGATCTGGGCCGGCGACGACTCAGGCCGGACGGCGACCGCGCCGGCGGACTGCTGGTCCGAACCGCGATGCTCGACGTGGACAGCACCGCCCGGCTGTTGAAGTCGGGTCTGCCGGTCTTCGAGGTCCTGGTTGCCGCCGCGTCGAAGATGGTCACGCGGTGGCGGCAACGCCGCGGCCAGCCGACACCGCCGCCATTGCTCGCGTTGGAAACCCACGGTCGCGCCGATCCCCTGTTCGACGGCCGGGGCATGGACACCACCGAGACAGTAGGACTGCTGAGCGCGATCTATCCGCTGCGAGTCGGTATCGAGGACCCGCGACGGGTGCAGGAACTGCTCAAGGCGATCCCTGGCGACGGTGTCGACTACGGGCTGCTGCGCTACCTGCGCAGCGATACCGCAGGCCGGCTCGCCGGCTTCAGCGCACCGCAGCTGCTGCTGAACTATCTGGGTCGCGCCGACATCGGCGGTACCAGCGGACTGTGGCTGGACCGCGGTCTGCTGTCCGGGGTTTCGCCATTGCCGGAGCCCGAGCTGGCGGTGCGTCACGAACTGAGCCTGGTGGCCACCGTGCTCGGCAGCGGCGATCACCAGGCGTTGGTGACGCAGTGGCGTTCGCTACCCGACATCCTCGACGAGTCGGATATCGCTGCGCTGCAATCACTGTGGACGCAGGCACTCGAGGAGATGGTGAGATGAGCACGCTTGCGGTGCTCGGCGCCGGGGTGAAGGCGGTGGCCGTTGCGGCCAAGGCGCACGTGCTGGGCGAGATGGGGGTCGACGCACCGACGGTGGTGGCCATCGAGCGGATCGGAGTCGGCGCCAACTGGCAGGCCAGTGGTGGTTGGACCGACGGCGCGCAACGGCTGGGAACGAGCCCGGAAAAAGACGTCGGCTTCCCGTACCGCTCGTCGCTGGCGCCGCGGCGCAACGCCGAACTCGACGAGCGGATGACTCGCTATAGCTGGCAGTCGTATCTGATCGCCACCAGTCAGTTCGCCCAGTGGATCGACCGCGGTCGACCGGCGCCCACCCATCGGCGGTGGAGCCAGTACCTGCGCTGGGTGGCCGAGCAGATCGCCATGACCGTGGTGTACGGCGAGGTCGACCGTCTCGCCGTGGACGGCGAGCGCTGGGTGTTGCACACCGACGAAACCACCGTGCACGCCGACGGTTTGATGATCACCGGCCCCGGACAGGCGGAGCGGTCGTTGTTGCCGGGCAATCCACGGGTGCTCTCGATCGCGCAGTTCTGGCATCGCGCCGGCCAGCAGGAACGGATCAGCGCGGAGCGGGTGGCTGTGATCGGCGGGGGCGAGACCGCTGCGGCGATGCTCAATGAGCTTTTCCGGCACCGGGTTTCGACCATCACCGTGATCTCGCCGCAGGTGACGCTGTTCACCCGCGGCGAGAGCTTCTTCGAAAACGCGTTGTTCTCCGACCCCACTGACTGGACGGTGCTGACGGTGGACGAACGACGCGACGCGATCGCTCGCACCGACCGCGGGGTGTTCTCGTCCAACGTCCAGGATGCCTTGCTCGCCGACGACCGCATCCGGCATCTGCGCGGACGGGTTGCCCATGCGGTGGGCCGCGACGAGCAGATCCGGCTGACGCTGTCCACCAACCGGGGCAGCGAAAACGTCGAGACCGTGCACGGTTTCGACCTGGTCATCGACGGGTCGGGCGCCGACCCGCTGTGGTTCACCACGCTGTTCAGCCAGGACGCGCTCGACCTGCTCGAGTTGGGGTTAGGTGGTCCGCTGACCGGCGATCGTGTGCAGGAGGCGATCGGGCACGACCTCGCCGTCGCCGACGTCACCCCGAAGCTGTTCTTGCCCAACCTCGCCGGACTCAATCAGGGTCCCGGTTTCCCTAACCTCAGCTGTCTGGGGCTGCTGTCCGACCGGGTGTTAGGAGCCGAGCTGAGCCCCAACGCCAATTCCTCGACCAGGAGAGATGATGAGCACCAACCCCTTCGATGACGAGACCGGCACGTTCGTTGTGCTGGTCAACGACGAAGACCAGCACAGCTTGTGGCCGACATTCGCCGACGTTCCGGCCGGCTGGCGCAAGGTCTTCGGTGAAGCCGGCCGCGCCGAGTGCCTTGAATATGTCGAGGAGCATTGGACCGATATACGGCCAAAGAGCCTCCGCGAGGCGATGGACAACTGATGGCACGCGGGTTCCAGGGTGTGGTGCTGCGCGGCTTCGGCGCCCGCGACCACACGGCGACGGTCATCGAAACCGTCGCGATCGCGTCGCATTTCGTGCGGATACGGATGCAGTCACCGACCTTGTTCGAGGATGCACAGGCCGAACCGGCGGCCTGGCTGCGGTTCTGGTTTCCCGATCCGGAGGGTTCGAGTACCGAGTTCCAGCGCGCATACACGATCTCCGAGGCCGACGTGCCGGCCGGCCGCTTCGCGGTCGACGTGGTGCTGCACGACGCGGCCGGCCCGGCGTCGTTGTGGGCGCGCAGCGTCGAGCCCGGCGCGACGATCGCCGTGATGTCGTTGATGGGCTCATCGCGTTTCGACACACCGGACGAGCAGCCCGCCGGCTATCTGTTGATAGGTGACTCGGCGTCGATTCCGGGGATCAACGGGATCATCGGAGTCGTTCCCGACGACGTCCCGATCGAGGCGTATCTCGAGCAACACGACGACAACGACAGGCTGATCCCGCTCGCGGAGCATCCCCGGCTACGGGTGCACTGGGTCAGCCGGCGCGACGAGAAATCGCTGTCCGCGGCAATCGAGACCCGGGACTGGTCGAACTGGTACGCCTGGGCGACGCCGGAAGCCACCACACTCAAACACGTCCGGACACGGCTGCGCGACGACTTCGGCTTCCCCAAGTCGGAAATCCACGCCCAGGCCTACTGGAGCGCCGGGCGCGCGATGGGCATCCGCCGCGGCGACGAGCCAACGGCCGCCGACAGCGTCGCGCACGGCGAAGACCCTGCGGTGACCGACCCGGAAAGCGTGGTTTTGCAGCAGGATTCGGCTGAACCGGCGGCCCGTGGCAGTTGGCGTGCGCAGGCCGCTGGCCGATTGCTCGCGCCGTTGCGCTCAGCGCTGATCGCCTCCGGTGTACTGCAGGCGGTGATCACGCTGTTGCAGCTGGCACCGTTTGTGCTGCTGGTCGAGTTGGCCAGGCTCCTGGTGTCGGGCGCGGAGCCGTCGCGATTGCGGGAGATCGGATTCGCGGCAGTGGCGCTGCTGGGGTTCGGTACCGTGCTCGGCGCCGCCTTGACGCTGTGGCTGCACGTTGTCGACGCGCGGTTTGCCAGTGGCTTGCGTTCGCGGCTGTTGAGCAAGTTGTCGCGATTGCCGTTGGGCTGGTTCACCGCCCGCGGGTCGGGGTCGATCAAACAGCTGGTCGCCGACGACACGCTGGCACTGCATTATCTGGTCACCCATGCCATCCCGGACGCGGTCGCCGCGGTAGTCGCGCCGCTGGCGGTGCTGGTCTACCTGTTCGTCGTCGACTGGCGGGTGGCGCTGGTCTTGTTCGTTCCCGTCTTGGTCTACCTGGTGTTGACGTCGTCGATGACGATTCAGTCCGGCCCTCGCATTCCTCAGTCGCAGCGCTGGGCCGAGAGAATGAGCGGCGAGGCCGGCGCCTACCTCGAGGGCCAGCCGGTGATCCGCGTCTTCGGCGGTGCGGCCGCGTCGAGCTTCCGCCGTCGCCTGGACGAGTACGTCGGCTTTCTCATCGACTGGCAACGTCCGCTGACCGGCAAGAAAACTGTGATGGATCTGGTCACTCGCCCCACGACTTTCCTCTGGTTGATCGCCGCAACAGGGACCCTGCTGGTGGTTGCCGGCCGGATGAACCCCGTCAACCTGTTGCCGTTTTTGTTGTTGGGCACCACATTCGGCGCTCGACTGCTCAATATCGCCTACGGGCTCGGTGGCATCCGCGCCGGGTTGTTGGCCGCCCGACGCCTGCAGGTCACGCTCGACGAACCGGAGCTCTCCGTGCGGGACGAGCCGCCGGAAGCGTCCGGCGACGTGTCCGCCACCGTCGTGTTCGACCGTGTCAGCTTCGGCTATCGCGTGGGCGTACCAGTGATGCAGGACGTGTCGCTGACGCTGCGGCCAGCTACGGTAACCGCGCTGGTGGGCCCGTCCGGATCCGGAAAGTCGACGCTGGCCGCACTGCTGGCCCGCTTCTACGATGTGCAGCAGGGCGCGATATACGTTGGCGGACAAGATATTCGATCGTTAACAGCCGACGATCTCTACACCCGAGTCGGATTCGTCTTACAGGAGACTCAGCTCGTGCACGGTACGGTCACCGAAAACATCGCGCTGGCGGTCCCCGATGCCACGCCCGCCCAAGTGCAGGCCGCAGCCCGTGAGGCGCAAATACACGAGCGCATCATGCGATTGCCGGACGGCTATGACACCATGCTGGGCGCGGCCAGCGGCCTCTCCGGCGGGGAACGTCAACGGCTGACGATCGCCCGCGCGATCCTTGCCGACGCGCAAGTCCTCATCCTCGATGAGGCGACGGCGTTTGCCGATCCTGAGTCGGAATACCTTGTGCAGCAAGCACTGAACCGGCTGACCCGCGAGCGCACTGTGCTGGTGATCGCGCATCGGCTGCACACCATCGCCGGCGCCGACCAGATCGTCGTGCTCGACCACGGCAAGATCGCCGAACGCGGTACCCACGACGAATTGCTTGCCGCGGATGGACGGTATCGACGACTGTGGGACAGCGGCCGTCGCGACCCGGTGACCGTGACGACGGCGCAGGAGGCTGCGCGATGATCCGCACCTGGATAGGCCTGGTCCCGGCGGACCGTCGCGGCAAGGTGGTTGCTTACACCGTGCTCGCGATGGTGTCAGTGATAGTGCGTGCCGCGGGCACCGTTCTACTGGTCCCATTGGTGGGAGCGTTGTTCAGCGACGCACCACAACGAGCGCTGGGATGGTTGGGTTGGCTCACCGCGGCGATGGCGGCCGGATGGGCGATCGACACCGCGACCGCGCGGATCGGGTTCGATCTGGGCTTCGCGGTACTCGACCACACCCAGCACGACGTGGCGGATCGGCTGCCGGATGTGCGGCTGGAATGGTTCAGCGCCGACAACACCGCGACGGCGCGCCAGGCGATCGCCGCGACCGGGCCAGAACTGGTCGGCCTCGCGGTCAACCTGCTGACGCCGCTGATCACCGCAGTGCTGCTGCCGGCAGCCATCGCGGTGGCCCTGCTGCCGGTGTCCTGGCAGCTCGGCGTGGCCGCCATGGGTGGTGTGCCACTGCTGCTTGGAGCGTTGTGGGCGTCGGCACGATTGGCGCGTCGCGCCGATCACGCCGCTGGCGAGGCCAATACCGCGCTGACCGAGCGGATCATCGAATTCGCCCGAACTCAACAGGCGTTGCGGGCGGCGCGTCGCGTCGAGCCGGCCAGAAGCCTGGTCGGCGACGCGCTCGCCGCCCAGCACAGCGCGACGATGCGGTTGCTGACCATGCAGGTTCCGGGCCAACTTCTGTTCAGCCTGGCGAGCCAGCTGGCTCTCATCTTGTTCGCGGGTGCGACAACCGCGCTGACGGTCACGGGCACACTGACCGTGCCCGAGGCGATCGCCCTGATCGTCGTGATCGCCCGCTACCTCGAACCGTTCACCTCGATCAGTGAGCTGGCGCCGGCCTTGGAGAGCACCCGCGCCACCCTTGACCGGATCCGTTCGGTGCTGAGCGCGCCGGTCATGGCTGCCGGAAACACGGCGTGGCGCGCCCACCACGACGCGCCAAGCATCGAGTTCGACGACGTCTCGTTCAGCTACAACGGCGCGAGCGCGCCGGTGCTCTCTCGCGTGAGCTTTGCACTGCGGCCGGGAACCACCACGGCGATCGTCGGGCCGTCCGGCTCGGGCAAGAGCACGATATTGGCGCTGATCGCCGGCCTGTATCAACCCACCCGGGGCCGCGTCTTGGTCGACGGCGTGGACGTTGCGATGCTCGACGCCGAAGCCCGCCGCGCCGCAAGCAGCGTGGTGTTTCAACACCCCTATTTGTTCCACGGCACTATCCGAGAGAACGTGTCGGCCGGCGACCCCACTGCCGGCGACGATCAGTTCACCCGCGCTGTCGCTCTGGCGCGAGTCGACGAGCTCGCCGGCAGGCTGCCCGCCGGTGTCGAGACGATCGTCGGTGAAGCCGGTTCGGCGTTGTCGGGCGGTGAACGGCAGCGGGTCAGCATAGCCCGCGCGTTGCTCAAACCGGCGCCGATACTGCTGGTCGACGAGGCGACCAGCGCTTTGGACACCGAGAACGAGGCCGCTGTGGTCGACGCCCTCACCGTGGATTCGCAATTACGCACCAAGGTGATCGTTGCCCATCGGTTGGCCAGTATTCGTCATGCCGACCGGGTGCTATTCCTCGAGGCCGGCAGGATAGTCGAGGACGGTATGGTCGACGAATTACTCACCGCCGGAGGTCGTTTCGGTGAATTCTGGCGACAGCAACGGGATGCCGCCGAGTGGCGAATCCACGTCGGCTAGGAGCCCGTCGATTTGCCGGACACCGAGCAGCAACTTGCCAGCACGGCTCGCGAGTGGCTTTGATGTACGACAACCGGCGATACGACACGCCAGTATCAGGGTCGCCACAGACCGCGCGGTGACCAGCAGAATGACACCGATATTCAGGTCCGAATCGAAGGGACAACGATGACCGTGAAATTGCTCGCCACTGGGGTGGCCGCCCTAGCCACAATTGGAGCTGCCGCGGCCGGCATGGCTTCAGCCGTCGCCGGTGGCGCATCCGCGCTGCAGGTGCGGCCCGTGGTGCTCGGCGCACCGCTCGACCCCCCGCCGCCGCCGCCGCCTGGCGCGCCGCCTTTGCCAAGCCCCGAACAGCTGTCCGACCTCGCGACTCGAGTCACCGATCCTGGTGTGTCGTACGAGACCAAGTTCGGACTGGTCGAAAACGGCATCAGCGCGGATGAGGGCCATGTGGCCGACCATGACCTGCGCAAGGCCTTCCGCAACGGGAACTTCCCGGAGCAGTTCAACGTGACGAACATCCAGCCGGTCGGCCCGAACGGGGTGACCGCGGACGTCGCTATCACG
This sequence comes from uncultured Actinomycetota bacterium, assembly GCA_963833915.1. Lineage (GTDB taxonomy): Bacteria > Actinomycetota > Actinomycetes > Mycobacteriales > Mycobacteriaceae > Mycobacterium. Next base: position 293,204 of record CAWHZO010000010.1, on the reverse strand, counting down.
GGTCCGAAGTTCGCCGGCCCGGTCAACAAGCAACTGGCGTTCGTCGATCAAGGTGGCACGTGGGTACTGCAGCACGACGCCGCGATCGCGTTGGTGCAGGCAGCCTCGGCCACCAACTGACACCACCGCGGTCTTCCGGCTAGCGGGTCACCGCGCGTAAGTCGATCCGCGCGATGCGCGCGGAATCGGCCAGCACGTCGATTGCGGCGATCCGCCCAGCGCGGACCACGAAGCCCATGATGGCGGTCGGCCGACCGTCGACGAAGATCACCGCGCCGGCGGCGCCGTTGACGACGGCGGGTCGGACGTGGCGTTGCGGCGCGGCGTAGCCCCTGGCCAGCCCGGCGACCGTCGATGCGCCGCGCACCGAGCGCTGTCCGGCCGGGCCGGGGCCGAAGTCACCGCGCAACGTCACGTCGGGGTCGAGAACGGCGACCAGCCGTTCGAAGTCGCCGCTACGTCCGGCGGCGAAGAAGGCGTCGACGACGGCGTGCTGGGCCAGCAGGCCCGTGTCCGGGCCGGGCGCGGTTTGCTGGATACGGCGCCGCGCCCGACTGGCCAGTTTGCGGGTGGCCTCCGGCGACCGCTCGACGATGGGCGCGATCTGGTCGAACGGGACGGCGAACACGTCGTGCAGGACGAACGCCAGTCGCTCGGCCGGTGGCAAGGTGTCCAAAATCACGAACAACGCCAATCCCACCGCGTCGGCCAGCATCGCCTGATGCTCGGGATCGACTTCCCCGACCCCGTCGACGATGGGGTCCGGCACCCGGGCGACGAGTTCTTCGCGGGGACGGGTCTGGCGGGCGCGCAAGGTGTTGAGGCAGATCCGTGCCACCACGGTGGTCAGCCACGCGTCGAGGTTGACGATCTCGCCGGCGTCGCGATGATCGCTGCCCAGTCGCAGCCAGGCCTCCTGCACGGCATCCTCGGCGTCGTCGACCGAGCCCAGCATGCGGTAGGCCACCGCACGCAGATGCGGCCGGGCCGCCTGGAAGCGTGCTGCCAGGTCCGCGTCCGCGGTCACCCTCGCCCGGTGTCCGGCAGCGCACACACCCGGCCTTCGCTGAAACCGGCGGCGCCGATGCCCAACGCGAGGTTGAACCGGCCCCGAAGATTGCCGAGCGTGATGATGTGGGTCAGCCCGACGAGTTGAGCGTTGTCGAAATGCGTGCGCAAGCCTTCGAATAGCTCGTCGGACACCTCGACCGGTGTGCGGCTGAGGGCCGTGGCGTACTCGAGAATCAGCTTGTCGAGGTCGGAGAAGCAGGTGGCGGTCTGGTAGTCGGAAAGCGCCAATAGCTCCTCGTCGGTGAGCCCCCAGCCGTGCGCGATCGCCGAACCGAGATCAATGCAGTACTCGCAGCGCACCGTCATCGCCGATTTCAGCTCGGCGAGCGCGCGATGCCGGGGACTGAGAATGTCCATTTTCGACTCGGCCGATTCCAGCCGGCCATATGCGTTGAGCAGCTTGGGGATATAGGCATACATCCGCAGCGGCTCCAGCATCGTCGCGGTTTCCAGTCCGGTCATCTGCCTGAAGCTGCGTTTGGTGAAGAAAAAGGCGATCTTGGCGCCGAGTCCGGCGTCGCGGTCGGACACTCCGGTGAGTCGTGGCATGGCGGTCCTCCTGAAAGCGGTTGGGCGGTCTTACCTACCTCGACACCGCCCGCCGCAAGAACGTGACCGGGGCGCTAGGCCTGCTGGGTGACCGCGTGCAAACCATCCAGATCGAGCAAGCGCGCATGCAGCACGGTGCGATTTCGCAGTGCCGCGCGCACTGCGCGATGCAACCCGTCTTCGAGGTAGAGAACGCCCTTCCACTTGACTGCATGGGGGAAGAGGTCGCCGTAAAACGTGGAATCCTCTGACAGCAGGCGATCCAGTGCCAGCACTTTGGTGGTGGTGACCAACTCGTCGAGCCGGATCTGTCGCGGCGGAATCCGCGACCAGTCCCGGTAGGACAAGCCGTGCTCTGGATACGGCTTGCCCTCCCGCACTCCCTTGAAGATCATCCGCAGCTTGTCCCCGGCGCGGCGCTCCCCGACGTGGCCATGCTGGAAAGGCTAGCGCGGCGACGATGCGGGCCGCTCCGGCCCGAGGAGGAGCCGCGCCGTCCGGTACCGCGGCGACGATGCGGGCCGGAGCGGTCCGAGGAGGAGCCGCGCCGTCCGGTACGCGGCGGCGATGCGGTAGTTGCTGGTGATCACCGTAAACTGAACTAGTTAGGAAGGTGGATGCGGATGGGAAGTGCCGACGAGCGCCGCTTTGACGTGCTGCGCGCGATCGTCGCCGACTTCGTGGCCACCCAAGAACCGATCGGCTCGAAATCGCTGGTGGAACGGCATAACCTCGGCGTCTCGTCCGCGACGGTGCGTAACGACATGGCCGTGCTGGAGGCTGAGGGCTACATCACCCAGCCGCACACCAGCTCCGGTCGGATACCGACGGAAAAGGGCTACCGCGAGTTCGTCGACCGGCTCGACGACGTCAAGCCACTATCGGTGGCCGAGCGGCGCGCCATCCTGAGTTTTCTGGAGTCCGGTGTCGACCTTGACGACGTGCTGCGTCGCGCCGTGCGGTTGCTGGCCCAACTGACCCGCCAGGTTGCCGTCGTGCAATACCCGACGCTGTCGACGTCGACCGTGCGGCACCTGGAAGTGATCGCGCTGACGCCGGCCCGGCTGCTGATGGTGGTGATCACCGACACCGGCCGGGTCGACCAACGCGTCGTCGAGCTCGGCGATGTCATCGACGACCACCAGTTGTCCCAGCTGCGCGAGATACTCGGGCAGGCGCTGGACGGCAAAAAGCTCTCGGCGGCATCGATCGCGGTCGCTGACCTTGCCAGCCAGCTCCACGTTCGAGGCGGTCAGTCGAAGAGCCTCAGTGATGCCGTCGGGCGCTCGGCGACGGTGCTGCTCGAGTCTCTGGTCGAGCACACCGAGGAGCGGCTGCTGCTGGGCGGTACCGCCAACTTGACCCGCAACACCGCCGACTTCGGCGGCTCGCTGCGGTCGATCCTGGAAGCCCTGGAGGAACAGGTCGTCGTACTGCGCCTGCTCGCTGCCCAACAGGAAGCCGGCAAAGTGACAGTGCGCATCGGGCACGAAACCGAGGCCGAGCAGATGGCGGGCACATCGGTGGTGTCCACCACCTACGGCACCATCGACACCGTCTACGGCGGCATGGGTGTGCTCGGGCCGACCCGGATGGACTATCCGGGAACTATCGCTAGTGTCGCTGCGGTTGCTCTCTATATCGGCGACGTGCTGGGTGCGCGATGAAGCCGCATTCATTGCACAATTCATTGGTGGCCGCGGTAGCGCGGCCGAACGAGGCTTAAGGCCTAAGGAAGGTCAGGCGTGGCACGCGACTATTACGGTCTGCTCGGCGTGGGCAGGAACGCGAGCGATGCGGAGATCAAGCGTGCGTATCGCAAGCTGGCGCGCGAGCTGCATCCCGACGTCAACCCCGACGAGGGCGCCCAGGCGAAATTCAAGGAGATCAGCGCCGCCTACGAGGTGCTGTCCGACCCGGAGAAGCGACGCGTGGTCGACATGGGCGGCGACCCGCTGGCAAACGCCGCGTCGGCCGGTAATGGATTCGGCGGTTTCGGTGGTTTGGGCGATGTCTTCGAGGCGTTCTTCGGCGGGGGCTCGACTTCGCGGGGCCCGGTCGGACGGGTCCGGCCGGGTTCGGACTCGTTGCTGAGGTTGCGGCTGGACCTCACCGAATGCGCGACCGGCGTCAGTAAGCAGGTCACCGTCGACACCGCGGTGCTGTGCGACCGATGCCAGGGCCGCGGCACCAACGCCAATTCGTCGCCGGTGACCTGTGACACCTGCGGTGGTCGCGGCGAGGTGCAAACCGTCCAGCGTTCCTTGCTCGGCCAGGTGATGACGGCGCGGCCGTGCCCGACCTGCCGCGGCGTCGGCGAAGTCATTCTCGACCCGTGCTACCAGTGCGGCGGCGACGGACGGGTGCAGGCTCGCCGGGACATCACCGTCAAGATCCCTGCCGGCGTCGGCGACGGCATGCGGGTCCGGCTCGCCGCTCAAGGTGAGGTCGGGCCCGGCGGCGGACCCGCGGGCGACCTTTACGTCGAGATCCACGAACAGCCGCACGACATCTTCGTGCGCGACGGCGACGATTTGCACTGCACGATCTCCGTGCCGATGGTCGACGCGGCCCTGGGCACCACCGTGACCGTGGACGCGATCATCGACGGCCTCACCGAGATCACCTTTCCCGCGGGAACCCAGCCCGGTTCGGTGACGACCCGGCGTGGCCACGGGATGCCGCATCTGCGTTCCGGTGTGCGTGGTGACCTGCATGTGCATGTCGAGGTGGTGGTGCCGGACCGATTGGACCACCGCGACAGTGAACTGCTGCGTGAGTTCAAGAGCCACCGCACCCGTGACGCGGCCGAGGTCAAGCCGACGCACGCCGCAGCGACCGGTGGCCTGTTCAGCCGACTGCGTGAAACCTTTACGGGGCGCTAAACGGCTGCCGAATTCGTATGCCTGGCCTGTTCTACATTGACGCGCTGCCCACGACCGGTGAGCTGGCCGTCGTCGACGGCGACGAAGGCTTCCATGCCGCTACCGTGCGACGCATCCGCCGCGGCGAGGAACTGATCCTCGGCGACGGCGCCGGTGGTCTGGCCCGCTGTGCAGTCGAGCAGACCGGCCGCGACGGGTTGCAGGCCCGGGTGTTGGACCGCTGGCAGGTGCCGCCGGCGCAGCCGCCGGTGACGGTGGTACAGGCGCTGCCCAAGGCCGAGCGCTCCGAGCTGGCCATCGAGCTGGCCACCGAAGCCGGCGCCGATTGTTTCGTGGCCTGGCAGGCTGCGCGCTGTGTGGCCCGCTGGGAAGGGGCCCGCGCCGACAAAGGTCTGCGGCGATGGCGGGCGGTCGCTCGCGCCGCCGCACAGCAATCCCGCCGCGCGCATATCCCATCGGTCGACGGCGTGCTGTCCCTTGCGGCGCTGACCCAGCGGATCCGCGACGAGGTGGCGTCCGGAGGCACGGTGCTGGCGCTGCACGAGTCGGCTGCCGGACAGCTGACGAATCTACGCCTGGCGCAGGCGAAGTCGGTGACATTGGTGGTGGGCCCGGAGGGCGGCATCGCTCCCGACGAACTGGTCGCGGTGGCCGATGCCGGCGCCGTGGCAGTCCGGCTGGGCCCGACCGTGCTGCGCACGTCGACTGCCGCCGCGGTGGCGTTGGGCGCGCTGGGTGTGCTGACGCCGCGGTGGGAGCTGCCCGACGACGACGCGGGCCCGTAGAAAGCACGCCGTGGTTTACATGCGTTCGCGCAGTTGCGCCACGCCGTCGCCGCTGAGGTGGGTAAGCGCCCACGGACGCCCAGCCAGCGCCGAAGCCAGATGCGCGGCCTTGCCCGTGACGCAGCGCCGGCCATCCGGGTAGGCCCAGTCCACATCCGTCGCGCGCAACGTCAGACCCCGGGCCCGGGCCGCCGCTGGGACGAACGGGTTGGGCACCCGCACTTGGGTTTCCAGCACGGCGACCAGAACCTCCGGGCTGACCGTTGGCCGTAGTCCCAGTGGTAAGACGATGTCGAGCTCGTGAATCATGTGGTCGCCCAACAGCAGTCGTCGCGGAAAGACCCGGCCCACGCCACGTGGGCTATCGACCAATGCGGCGAACTCGTCGATCAGCACTGCCGGGGTATGACGTGCCGCTAATTTGCGTGCCAACCCGGCGTTGGAGCGGTCGAAAGATCCTCGATGCCTGATCATCTCGGCTGCGATAGCGGCGAGTGATGCGCGATAGCCGATCACAAGGTGGGCCAGCACTTCGTGATTACTCCACGCGGCGCAGAGGCTCGGGCGAAACCAGTCCTGATCTGATACACCGCGGGCAACGGCGAGGAGCCGAAGATCATTGGCCCGCAATTGTTCATGCACCGCCGACACGAAGATGCTTCCGTAGAAAGGCCGTCTGGTCGGTCAGTAAATCGCCCAGCAGTGGCTGGTGGTACACATCGAAGTGGTCGCCGTCGTAGTAACGTGCTTCGCCGCGCGGCGCGCTCCATGCGACATCCTCAGCATGACGCCAGTCCATCAGCGTTTCCCGGCGTGACACGCAGACCAGCAACGGCGCGGAAATGCTGCGTGCTCCGCGCTTGGCGCTCGTCAGCGCGATCCCGATGGTGTTCGCCGCCGCCACCCGGTTGTCAAAATCACCGCCGGGGTCGACGGTGGAATACCAGCCGTCTTCTGCCCCGGGCACGGTGACGGCGGCGAGGCTTCCCGGCGGCCCGACGATCGAGACATACCGGCGACCACGACCGAACGCGGCGCGGAGTGTGTCTTCGATGATTACGGGTGTCATCCGCCCCATCGCGGCGGGCCCGAGTCGCCGCAGGGCGGCGACGCCGGACACGATCGGACACTGCACTACCACCGCGGCGATGTCCTTGCGCTGGGCGGCGACTTTCAGGACGTGCATCGCCCCGAGGCTGGTTCCCCACAACGCCACTCGGCTGCCGTCCACGTTGGGCAACCCGCGCGCGAAATCGACCGCTGCGGCGACGTCGTGGCGGTGGCGGCGCAGGCTCAACCGCTGCCGGGGCAGGCCCTCCGACTCTCCGAGGTGTCGGTAATCGAAGGCCAAGGTGCCGATCCCGGACTTGGCGAAGTGTTGCTCGTAGCGACCGAGCGCCATGGTGTGGTTGGCGCCGAACCCATGTGCGAGTACCGCGACCGGGTGTGGCCCGGAACCATCCGGCAGGGTCAGCCACGCCGCACACCGTTGCCCGCCCGAACGGAACGTCGTCGATGTTGTCGTGCTAGCTCGCATGTCCGCGCCTCCTAGATACGTACGATGTACGCTTTCTATCTCACGTACGATGTACGTGTCAAGAGACGGACAACGGAAAGCGGGTGAGGCATGCGGGCGCGATTCAACGTGGCGGAGGTCGCGGCGCAAGCGTTGGAGATCGTCGATCGTGACGGGCTCGGCGGTTTGAGCATGCGAACGTTGGCCGCAGCTTTGGGCACTGGGCCGATGACGCTCTACAACTACGTCAAGGATCGCGGACAGCTCGAGGAGTTGGTTGCCGAAGCGGTCATGTCCGGCGTGGAAATTCCTGACGCATCGCAGGATTGGCTGGTGGACGTGCGGGCCGTCGCGACGGCGATATGGCTGGCGGTACGTCGCCATCCCAATGTCGTTCCGTTGGTCCTGACTCGTCGCACCGTCTCGCCGTCGAGCTACGCGCCCGCGGAACGGCTGGTGGAGGCGCTGGCCCGCGGAGGTCTTGACGGCGTCGACCTGCTGGCTGCATTCCGGGCGGTGCTCGGTCTGGTGATGGGCAGTGCCCAAGCGGAATTGGCGGGTCCGCTCGCCGGACCGGACCGGGATGCCGAGCAGGTCGCGGTGGCAGCACAGATCGGCCGTCTGGCCGGCGTCGAACATCCTCGGCTTGCGGCACTGGCCCGGACCAGCCAGCAGTCCAGTGCCGCTGCGGACTTCGATCGAGCACTCGACTTGCTGCTGGCCGGCGTGCATTCAGCGTCGCGCAGCGGCCAACCATTGGGTTTGCCAACCGCCCGGCGGTAGACTGAACCGTCCGAGCAAACCATGTCAAACCGCAGAAAGCAGGCATTAGAACCCACGTGACGCCCCGCGAGTCCAACGCTGCTGGTTCGTCGACATCTCAAGTTCGCAGCAGCATCGACATTCCGCCCGACCTCGTCCTGGGCCTGCTCGGTTCCGCCGACGAAAACCTGCGTGCACTCGAACGCATCCTGGCCGCAGATCTGCATGTGCGCGGAAACGCGGTGACGCTCTCTGGTGAGCCCGCCGACGTCGCGCTCGCCGAACGGGTGCTCTCCGAACTTGTCGCGATCGTCGCCGGCGGCCAGCCGCTGACCCCGGAGGTGGTGCGCCACAGTGTCGCGATGCTGGTCGGCGCCGGCAACGAGTCACCGGCCGAGGTCCTGACGCTGGACATCCTGGCGCGTCGCGGCAAAACGATTCGGCCCAAAACGCTCAATCAGAAACGCTACGTCGACGCCATCGACGCCCACACCATCGTGTTGGGGATCGGACCGGCCGGAACCGGCAAGACTTACCTGGCAATGGCCAAGGCGGTCAAGGCGTTGCAAGCCAAACAGGTCAGCCGCATCATTTTGACCAGGCCGGCGGTGGAAGCCGGTGAGCGGCTTGGCTTTCTGCCGGGCACGTTGAGCGAGAAGATCGACCCCTACCTTCGCCCGCTCTACGATGCGCTGCACGACATGATGGATCCCGAACTGATCCCGAAGCTGATGGCGTCCGGGGTGATCGAAGTGGCGCCGTTGGCATACATGCGGGGTAGGGCGCAGCCGGTGTTCACCAAAGTGCTAACTCCAAAAGGCTTTCGGCCGATCGGTGAACTCCGGGTCGGGGATGAGGTGATCGGCTCAGATGGACAACCGACCGAAGTACTCGGTGTTTATCCACAGGGCTTTAAAGAGATCTACAGAGTCCACACCCAGGACGGTTCATCGACGCTTGCCTCGGGCGACCACCTTTGGTCGGTGTACACACGCGCTGACCGTCGCCGCGCAAAGCCCGCGCGTGTGCTTCAGACCAAGGAGATGATCGGGAATCTCCGTGCGGCGCACTATCACCGCTACGAGCTGCCGCTCCTTACTGCGCCGGTGAGCTTGCAAGCGCGGCCGATAGCGATGGACCCGTACGCTCTCGGTCTACTGTTGGGTGACGGGTGTCTTACCTGTTCAACTACGCCGTCTTTCGCGACCACCGATCCTGAGCTGGCTGAGTCCCTCGGGCGTCTGATTCCTGGCATCCAGGTAAGACGCAAGTCCGCAGTCGACTACGTGCTGAATCGGATCACTCGTCCAGGCGAGGTCATCACGATCGAAAACCCGGTGACTGGCGCATTGCGTCGACTGGGGCTGGCGGGTGTTAGGTCGGGTACCAAATTCATCCCTGATCACTACCTTTTTAATTCTTCCGATGTTCGGTTGGCTGTGTTGCAGGGTCTTCTGGACTCTGACGGCGGTCCGGTGACTCAATCCGGAAGAACCTGCCGTATCCAGTTCACGACGGTCTCTGATCGGCTCCGTGACCACACGGTGTTCCTGGTGCAGTCGCTCGGCGGCATTGTCTATCAGCGCACCAGGCCGGCAGCTGGACGCAAGCCTGGGCTAGCACGAGGTCGAAAGGTACATCATCGCGCTAACGCGCACATCCTCGAGATTCGTCTGCCCGCGGGTCTCGTCCCATTCCGCCTAGTTCGAAAAGCTGCTCTGTACGACGCGATCGGCGGCGGCCATCCGATGCGGTTTATAGAACGGATCGAGCCTGCCGGTACGGAGGAGGCAGTGTGTATCCGGGTCGCGGCGGCGGACTCGCTCTATGTCACAGAGGATTTCCTGCTCACGCACAACACCCTCAATGATGCGTTCATCATCCTCGACGAGGCCCAGAACACCACCGCCGAACAGATGAAGATGTTCCTCACCCGACTGGGATTCGGCTCTAAAGTCGTTGTCACCGGCGACGTTACACAGATCGACCTGCCGGGTGGCGCCAGGTCGGGCTTGCGCGCGGCGGTCGATATCCTCGACGGCATCGACGACATTCACGTCGCGGAGTTGACCAGTGCCGACGTGGTCCGGCATCGGCTGGTCTCGGAAATCGTGGACGCCTACGCACGATACGAGCAGCCCGAGCTGACGATGAACCGGGCAGCTCGGCGCGCTCCGAGCGCCCGTAGCCGCCGGTGATAGCGCCGTGAGTATCGAAGTCGCCAACGAATCTGGAATCGACGTCTCCGAATCCGAATTGATCAGCGTCGCAAGATTTGTCATCACCCAGATGGACGTCAATCCTGCCGCTGAGCTGTCGATGGTGCTGTTGGACACCGCGGCGATGGCCGACCTGCATATGCGCTGGATGGATCTACCCGGCCCGACCGACGTGATGAGCTTTCCGATGGACGAGCTCGAGCCGGGCGGCCGCCCCGACGCGCCGGAGCCGGGACCGGCCATGCTCGGCGACATCGTGCTCTGCCCCGCGTTCGCCGCTGAACAGGCCGCCGCCGGTGGTCACACGCTGGGCCACGAGTTGGCGCTGCTGACAATCCACGGCGTACTGCACCTGCTGGGCTACGACCACGCCGAGCCGGACGAAGAAAAAGAGATGTTTGCCTTGCAGGGCCGCTTGCTCGAGGAGTGGGTTGGCGATCAAGTGCAGGCCTACCGCCAGGAACTTCAGCACGACCGAGACCAGCGGTTGCTCGACAAATCAAGGTATTTCGAGAATTGAACAGCTCTGCTCCGCTGCTCGGCGCGATCGTGCTGATCGGTCTGGGCAGCGTGTTCGCGGCCATCGATGCCGCGATCAGCACGGTGTCGATGGCGCGGGTGCACGAACTGGTCCGTGACGAGCGGCCGGGCGCGGTGCGCTTGGCCAAGGTGATGGTCGATCGACCTCGCCACATCAACCTGGTGGTGTTGCTGCGGATCATCTGTGAGATCAGCGCGACCGTCCTGCTGGCGCGATATTTCTACCGGAGCTGGAGCCGCGATTGGGGGCTGTTTGGCGCCGCGGTCGTCATGGTGGTGATCAGCTTCGTCGTCATCGGAGTCGGTCCGCGGACCCTCGGCCGCCAGAACGCCTACCAGATCTCCTTGGTGTCCGCTCTACCGCTGCAAGTGATTTCGTTCTTGCTCGCCCCGATCAGCCGACTCCTGGTGGTATTCGGGAACATGCTGACGCCCGGTCGTGGCTTCCGCAACGGGCCCTTCGCCTCCGAGATCGAATTGCGCGAGGTCGTCGACATGGCGCAGCAGCGCGGCGTGGTCGCCGCCGACGAGAGCCGAATGATCCAGTCGGTGTTCGAACTCGGCGATACGCCGGCCCGCGAAGTGATGGTGCCGCGCACCGAGATGATCTGGATCGAAAGTGACAAGTCCGCCGACCAAGCGACATCGTTGGCCGTGCGCAGCGGACACTCCCGCATTCCGGTCATCGGCGAAAACGTCGACGACGTCGTCGGCGTGGTGTACCTGAAAGACTGTGTCCAGCAGGCGTATTATTCGTCGGCCGGCGGCCGCGACACCGCCGTGACGGTGGTGATGCGCCCGGCGGTGTTCGTGCCCGACTCCAAGCCGCTCGATGCGCTGCTGCGGGAAATGCAACGCGACCGCAACCACATGACGTTGCTGGTCGACGAGTACGGCGCGATAGCAGGGCTGGTGACGATCGAGGATGTGCTGGAAGAAATCGTCGGTGAAATCGCCGACGAGTACGACGCCGCCGAGGTCGCGCCGGTGGAAGACCTGGGCCACAACAGATTCCGGGTATCGGCGCGATTGCCGATCCAAGATGTCGGCGAACTGTACGGCGTGGAATTCGACGAGCACCTCGACGTGGATACCGTCGGCGGGCTGCTGGCCTTAGAGTTGGGCCGCGTTCCACTGCCCGGCGCCGAGGTGGTGTCACATGGGCTGCGGTTGCATGCCGAGGGTGGGGCCGACCACCGCGGGCGGGTTCGGGTCGGCACCGTGCTGCTGAGCCCCGCCGGCGACGATGCAGAGCGAAGCGATGAGGAGGAGCGGCGCGCATGATTCCCCTCGAGTCTGACGATCAGGAGATAAACCATGACGGCTGACCCGCTTGTTGCCGAGGACGCGATACTCGTCGTGCCGGCATGACTGAATTCCATTCCGGCTTCGTCTGTTTCGTCGGGCGGCCGAACACCGGGAAATCGACGCTGACCAATGCGCTGGTCGGCTCGAAAGTGGCGATCACGTCGAGCCGACCGCAGACCACCCGACACACGATTCGGGGCATCGTGCACCGCGACGAATTCCAGATCATCCTGGTTGACACTCCGGGGCTGCATCGGCCGCGCACCCTGCTGGGTAAGCGGCTCAATGACTTGGTCCGCGACACCTACAGCGAAGTTGACGCTATCGGCTTGTGCATACCTGCCGACGAGGCGATCGGGCCGGGGGACAGGTGGATCGTCGAGCAGATCCGTTCAACTGCTCCCACAACAACATTGATTGCTGTTGTCACCAAGATCGACAAGGTGCCCAAGGACAAGTTGGCTGCACAGCTCGTCGCGGTGAACGAGCTGGTCGGCGACTCCGCTGAGATCGTCCCGGTGTCGGCGGTCAGCGGTGAGCAAGTCGACGTGCTGACCGACGTACTGGCCGCTGCGTTGCCGCCTGGCCCGGCGTATTACCCCGACGGTGAGCTGACTGATGAACCCGAGGAGGTTCTGATGGCCGAGTTCATCCGGGAAGCCGCTCTGGAGGGCGCGCGCGAGGAGCTGCCGCATTCACTCGCGGTGGTTATCGACGAGGTCAATCCGCGCGACGGGCGTGACGATTTGATCGACGTGCACGCCGTGCTCTACGTCGAGCGTGACAGCCAGAAGGGCATTGTGATCGGCAAAGGCGGGGCACGGCTGCGCGAAGTGGGTACCACCGCGCGCGGTCAGATCGAGAAGCTGCTGGGCACCAAGGTCTACCTGGAATTACGGGTCAAAGTTGCCAAGAACTGGCAGCGCGACCCCAAACAACTTGGCAAGCTTGGCTTTTAACGTGCTCACAGCAGCGGCGGCCCGCTGGTGATGGGGGGCGTGTCTGTGCCGGTGTTCCACCACACTGCCGGCTGTTTGTCCGCCCAGCCGCCGAGTGCCTCCAATTCGGCGGCCAGGGAGATCAGCAGTGGCTCGCTGTTGGCCGGTCCCATCAGTTGCACACCGATCGGCAAGCCTTCGTAGGTGAAGCCGGCCGGGACGTTGATCGACGGCCACCCCAACACATTCCACGGCCAGGCGACCGGGCAGGCGGCGATCATCACGCGGTCAGTCCCCAGGCCGCCCAGCTTGTCGAAAGCGTGCGCCAGTAGCGGTGGCTGCGCCGTCGTCGGCGCCAGCACGACGTCCACGATGCGGAAAATCGAGCCCACCCGGTGCTGATCGGCGGCTTCGTGCGCGCGGGCGCGGCGCAGTATCGACTGCGAAAGCACCCGCCCCATCCGCATATTGGACATCGTGCGGGGGTCCAGCTCCACGTCGTCACCCAACCGCTCGGCCCAATCGAGCAGCCCGGACGTGGAACGCGACAGAAAGTTCCACGACAGCCGCAGCCCGTAATCGGGGTTGCCCTCAACCACGTTGTGGCCGAGCAGTCGAAGTTGATCGCCCACCGATACCAGTGCCGCCTTGATCTCCGGATGCAGGCGGGCTCGAAACCCGGTGAACGGAAACCGGGTTGACAGCGCGATTCGCAACGGACCGGGCGCGGTGCCCACGTGGTCGGACACCGTCACCGGTCGCGGCTTGTGCAGGTCGCCGTCGACGTTGCCGGACGCCGCGTCGAGCACCAGCGCCGCATCTGCGACCGTGCGGGCCAGTACGCCGTTGACCGTGATGCCGTTGAACGCCTCCCGCAGCGGCCACGTCGAGATGCGGCCACGCTGAGGTTTGATGCCCACCAGGTGGGTCCATGCCGCCGGGATGCGGACGCTGCCCGCTCCGTCGGAGCCGATCGCGGCGGTGACCAAGCCGGCGGCCACCGCGGCCGCGCTGCCGCCTGAGGACCCGCCCGGTGTGTGCCTGCGCGACCACGGATTGCGGGTATGGCCGAATCCGGGTCCGCTGGTGAAGGGCCATTGGCCCAGCTCGCAGGTGTTGGTCTTGCCGACGATCACCGCACCGGCCGCCTTCAGTCGGCGTACCACTTCGGCGTCCTGGGTGGCGGTTCGAACGAACCCGGACGTGCCGAAGGCGGTTGGCACTCCGGCGATGTCGACGTCGTCTTTGACCGCGATCGGGACGCCCAGCAACGGCGCCTGGTGCCCGGCGGCGCGGCGCCGGTCGGCCGCGGCAGCGTCGGCGAGCGCAGACTCGGTGAGCACCACGCGGAAGGCGTTCAGGGTGGATTGGCTCACGCCGATGGCGTGCAGTGAGCGACGGACCAGTTCGTTGGAGGTGACCTCACCGCTGGCCAGCTGGTAGAGCTGGTCGGTCAGGGTGGGGAAGCGGGATGCAGGCGAGCGGGTCATCGCCTATGAGCCTATCGGCGCGGGTAAGAGGGGATGTGGCCACGCAATGCCACACTGGTGTGATGCGGCTGTACCGGGATCGTGCGGTGGTGCTGCGCCAGCACAAGCTCGGCGAAGCCGACCGGATCGTCACACTGCTCACCCGCGACCATGGACTGGTCCGCGCGGTGGCCAAGGGTGTGCGCCGCACCCGCAGTAAGTTCGGTGCGCGACTGGAGCCGTTCGCGCATATCGATGTGCAGCTGCACCCGGGCCGCAACCTGGACATCGTCACGCAGGTTGTCTCGCTTGACGCGTTCGCCACCGACATCGTCAGCGACTACGGCCGATACACCTGCGCGTGCGCGATACTGGAAACCGCCGAACGCCTCGCCGGCGAGGAGCGGGCACCGGCCCCGGAACTACACCGACTCACGGTTGGTGCGCTGCGGGCGGTGGCCGACGGTCGCCGAGCCCGCGAGCTGGTGCTGGACGCTTATCTGCTGCGCGCCATGAGCATCGCCGGGTGGGCCCCGGCGTTGACCGAATGCGCCCGCTGCGCCGCACCGGGCCCGCATCGGGCATTTCACGTCGCCGCAGGCGGCAGCATATGCGGGTACTGCCGCCCCGCCGGTGCGACGACACCGCCGCTGGGTGTGCTGGATCTGATGTCAGCGCTGCGCGACGGCGATTGGGAGGCCGCGGAGACCACACCCCAATCGGCCCGCAGCCACGTCAGCGGATTGGTGGCCGCTCACCTGCAATGGCATCTGGAGCGGCAGCTGCGGACGTTGCCGCTAGTCGAGCGGATAAGGCCAGGCGATCCCATGGATCGCATGGATCGCAGCCTCCTCGACCGTCGCATAGCTCTGGTCAGGCAGGATGTCGCGCATGGAGACGAGCCGGGTGAGCCGCTCAGAGCGGAGGGCTGAGCGCAAGCGGAAGGCCGACTTCCCGCAGCTCGCTCCGGCACCTGACGACTATCCGGCCTTCCCGGACAAGTCGACCTGGCCGGTGGTTTTCCCCGCTTTACCGCCGTCGCCGGACGGTGGCCCCCGCCGGCCACCGCAGCACATTTCCAAGGCCGCCGCACCCCCGATTGCGGCCGACCAGTTGCCCAATCACGTCGCGATCGTGATGGACGGCAACGGCCGCTGGGCCACCCAGCGCGGACTGGCCCGCGTCGAAGGCCATAAAATGGGCGAGGCCGTGGTCATCGACATCGTCTGCGGCGCAATCGAAATCGGAATCAAGTGGCTCAGCCTCTACGCGTTCTCCACCGAGAACTGGAAGCGTTCCGCCGAGGAAGTGCGCTTTTTGATGGGATTCAACCGCGACGTGGTGCGGCGCCGTCGGGTTAACCTCAACGAGATGGGTGTGCATATCCGCTGGGTGGGCTCACGTCCACGCCTGTGGCGCAGCGTCATCAACGAGTTGACGATCGCGGAGGACATGACCAAGAACAATGACGTGATCACCGTGAATTACTGTGTCAACTACGGCGGTCGCACCGAAATTGCAGAAGCTGCAAGGGATATCGCGCGCGAGGCCGCCGCGGGAAAGCTGAACCCCGAGCGGGTCACCGAGGCGACCGTCTCACGGCACCTGCACCGCCCGGACATACCCGACGTGGATCTGTTGCTGCGGACCTCGGGCGAGCAGCGGACCAGCAACTTCATGCTGTGGCAAGCGGCCTACGCCGAATACATCTTCCAGGACACCCTCTGGCCCGACTACGATCGCCGTGACCTGTGGGCGGCCTGCGAGGAGTACGCATCACGGCATCGACGGTTCGGGACGGCCTGATGCCTTCGTTGCAGGAGCGGTTGCTGACCGCGCTTTCAGAGGTGTTGCCCGTCGAGGAGGAATCCGACGGCGCGCTGACCGTGCGTCACGGCGGCACGATCGCATCGTTGCGGGTGGTGGCCATCACCGAGGACCTCGACCTGGTGTCACTGACCCAGGTTGTGACGTGGGATCTGTTGCTGACCAAAAAGATTCGTGACAGCGTGACCGAGCAGTCGCACAGCACCCTGCTGGGATCGGTGCTGCTCCTGGAGAAGGCCGGCGACGGGACCGGCAAACGCAATTCAGGCAAGTCCGCAGACGTGGTGCTGCGCTACAACTTTCCGGGCGGTGGGCTCAGCGACGACGCGCTGCGCACGCTGATCCTGATGGTGCTCGACAAGGGCGCCGACATCCGTCGGGCGTTAACGGCATAGGGTTCGGCGTCAGTTTCGGCACTCCGAGCAGGTACCGAAGATCTCGATGGTGTGGCTGACATCGGAGAATCCGTGTTTAGTCGCCACCTCCGCCGCCCACGCCTCGACCTCGTGATCGCCCACCTCGACGGTCGACCCGCAGCTGCGGCACACCAGGTGGTGGTGATGGTGTTCGGAGCAGCGCCGATAGACCGATTCGCCGGTGTCGTTGCGCAGCGTGTCGAGCATCCCCGCCGCTGCCATCGACTGCAGTGTCCGGTAGACGGTGGTCAGGCCGATGTTCTCGCCGCGCCGCCGCAACTCGTCGTGCAGCTCCTGCGCCGAGCGAAAATCGTCAAGCGTCTCCAGCAGGGTCGAGATCGCCGTCCGCTGCCGGGTGGACCGCACGCCGGCGTTAGTCATGGCGCCGCTCCTCCGCATCGCTTCGCTCTGCATCGTCGCCGGCGTTACTCATGGCTTGTCCTCGCCGGCGTGCGCGACGGCGTCGACCACGATGTGCGCCAGGTGGTGATCGGCCAGCCGGTAGAGCACTTCGCGTCCTGACCGCTCTCCGGCGACCACGCCCGCGGCCTTGAGAATCTTCAGATGCTGGCTGACCAGCGGCTGTGGTACGCCCAGCGCATCGACCAGCTCGTGTACGCAACGCTGGGACACGTTTAGCTGCAACACGATGGCGATCCGCACCGGCGCGGCCAGTGCGCGCAGCAGCTCGCCGGCGGCGTCGAGAATTTCCCGCGGCGGTGGCGGGGGCAGCTCTGCACCAGCGCTGTGCTGGTGCTCGCCGACCAGTTCGTCGCCGTCAGCGGCGGCTGAGGATGAGAGGGACATACTGCCTCCACTGTCACATGCATGATTGCGCATGTCAAAGAGCTGGGAGTCGATCGCTACGATGACGGATGCTCACCGGCTCGTGGCCGGCCAGATCGTCCGCGTATCGACACACAGGAGTCATCAGCTCGTGGCGTCCGTCATCGACACCGTCGTCAACCTCGCCAAACGGCGTGGCCTGGTCTATCCCGCCGGCGAGATCTACGGCGGCACCAAATCGGCATGGGATTACGGGCCGCTGGGGGTGGAGCTCAAGGAGAACATCAAAAGGCAGTGGTGGCGCACGGTGGTCACCGGCCGCGACGATGTCGTCGGCCTGGACTCCTCGATCATCTTGCCGCGCGAGGTGTGGGTCGCCTCTGGGCATGTCGAGGTCTTCAACGACCCACTGGTGGAGTCGCTGATCACCCACAAGCGCTATCGGGCCGACCACCTCATCGAGGCCTACGAAGCCAAACACGGGCATCCGCCGCTCAACGGGCTGGCCGACATCCGCGACCCCGAGACCGGCGAGCCGGGCAAGTGGACCGAGCCACGCGAGTTCAACATGATGCTCAAGACCTATCTCGGCCCGATTGAGACCGAGGATGGGCTGCACTATCTGCGGCCCGAGACCGCGCAGGGCATCTTCGTCAACTTCGCCAACGTGGTGACGACGGCACGCCGCAAGCCGCCGTTCGGTATCGGCCAGATCGGCAAGAGCTTCCGCAACGAGATCACTCCGGGCAATTTCATCTTCCGCACCCGCGAGTTCGAGCAGATGGAGATGGAGTTCTTCGTCGAGCCGCCGACCGCCCCGGAATGGCACCAGTATTGGATCGACACCCGGTTGCAGTGGTACGTCGACCTGGGCATCAATCCGGAGAACCTGCGGCTCTACGAGCACGCAGAAGACAAGCTGTCGCATTACTCCGACCGCACCGTCGACATCGAGTACAAGTTCGGCTTCTCGGGCAACCCGTGGGGTGAACTCGAGGGGGTGGCCAACCGCACCGACTTCGACTTATCCACGCACGCAAAGCATTCCGGTGTCGACCTGTCGTTCTACGACCAGGCCAACGACACCCGCTACGTGCCGTATGTGATCGAGCCGGCGGCGGGTCTGACCCGCTCGTTCATGGCGTTTTTGATCGACGCCTACCGCGAGGACGAAGCACCCAACGCCAAGGGCGGCGTTGACAAACGGACCGTGTTGCGGCTCGACCCGCGGCTGGCGCCGGTGAAGGCCGCGGTGCTGCCGCTGTCCCGGCACGCCGACCTGAGTCCCAAAGCCCGCGATCTGGCGGCCGAGTTGCGCACGTACTGGAACGTCGACTTCGACGACGCCGGTGCGATCGGGCGGCGTTACCGGCGTCAAGACGAGATCGGCACCCCGTATTGCGTGACGGTGGATTTCGACTCGCTCGACGACCATGCCGTCACGATCCGCGAACGGGATGCCATGACCCAGGACCGGGTGGGCATCGACGCAGTGGCCGATTATCTGGGCTCGCGGCTGCGGGGCTGCTAGCCGGCAACGACGCCCCGAAGCAGACTTTTAAAGAAATTTCGTCATCTTCGCGACTATTGCTCATATGACCAATATCATCGAGGAACGCGGGCGAAATGACCGCCCAGGCAGTTCGAGACTTGGCGCGGCAGCACACTAGGGCGTGGTGGGCTGCCGCGCCTTTCCACTGTCCGGTGTCAGACCCGCAATAGCTGTTCGGCGTTGCCGTGAGCGATGCGCTCCCGGTCATGGGGAGTAACCGGAATGCCGTCGAGAAAAGCAGTCGCTTGGCTCATTGACGCGTAGGGATGGTCGGTGGAGAACATGATGCGGTCGACGCCGACCTCTAACAGGAGCGTTAAAAACTGTGGCGTCCAATTGAATCCGGCAAACGTGTAGTGCACGTTCTGGCGCAGGTAGTCCGAGGGGGCGCGCTGCAATTTCGTCACCTCGGTCGACAACGTCGCATCCAGCCGCGGCAGCATGAATGGCAGGATCTCGCCCATGTGACCGATGATGAACTGCAGCCCGGGAAAGCGGTCAAAAGCGCCACTGAGGATGATCCGCAAGATGTGATTGCCGGTTTCGACGTGCCAACCCCAGGCCCCTGTGGCCAATAGCTGTGTGACCGGGGCCGGGAAGTTGCCGACATACGAGTGCTCGATAACCAGTTCCGGTGGCGGTGTGGGGTGCAAGTAGATCGGGACCGCCAATGCTTCGGCGCGTTCCAGAATCGGCCAAAAGAACTCGTCGTCGAGGTAGCGGCCCTGGCTGTGCCCGTTGATCAATGCGCCGACGAATCCATGTTGGCTGACCACCCGCTCGAGCTCGTCGGCCGCCGCGGTGGGATCGGCCGTCGGTAACGCGGCAAACCCCCTCAGTCGCTGAGGATTCCGCGCGATCGCCGCGGCGAGCTGATCGTTGGTCTCGCGGGCCAGCGGCACGGCTTCCGCGGCGTTCGACTGCTCCAGCCCGGGAGAGGTCAGCGACAGCACCGCGACGTCGACGCCCGCCGCGTCCATTGCTGCGATCCGCCCGTCGGCCAGGTCGGCTAATCGCTCGAATAGGCTCGAAGCGCCGCCCGCGAATTGCTCCCCCCCGGCAGACGACATCCGGTTGAGGAAGTGGCTGCCAGGGCCGTCGATAAACCCTTGCGTCGCATAGTGCTCCTCTAAAGCGATAACACGCATGATCGACCTTTCCGCAATCGTCTCTTGACGGATACTGCGGTACTGCGGGCTTAGAACCTGCCGCCGCCACCCATGAATCCGCCGTCGGAAGATCCCGACGAACCGCCGAACGACGTCGGGCCCCAGCCGCCACCGAAACCGCCGCCGAATCCGCCTCCCGCTCCGCCGAGCATGTCGCCGATGATGATCCCGCCCATCATCGCGCCCAT
This sequence comes from uncultured Actinomycetota bacterium, assembly GCA_963833915.1. Classification (GTDB taxonomy): domain Bacteria; phylum Actinomycetota; class Actinomycetes; order Mycobacteriales; family Mycobacteriaceae; genus Mycobacterium. The sequence continues at coordinate 273,224 of CAWHZO010000010.1, read as the reverse complement.
GTGGTTGCCGCCGCCGTAGCGTCCGGAGTAGGCGAGCTGGGCGGATCGGACATCGTCATCGGCCAGTGACTGAGCCTGAGCGGCCAGCTTCGCTGCGAGATTGGCATGGGTGATCGCTTCGTTCACCTCTGTCGATTGTTTGTCAGCGGCGGCTTCCAACTGCCGGCTCGCTTCGGCGAGACGGGTCCGTGCCTCGGGCCCGATGCTGCCGCGGCGGGTGTCGATGTATTCGGACACGGCGTGCACTCGGGACTGCGCGGTAAACAATGCCTGCTCGAGCGTGCGGTTGAGCCGCTCGGCGGTTGCCTGCTCCTCGGCGACCGTGGCGAGCAGTTGATTCAGGTCGGCGTCGGCCTTATTCAATCCGGTGAAGGCGGCGAGCGGATCGGCGGAATCGCCGGTGCGGGCGGCATCGAGGGCCTTCGCAGCCCTGTCCCGGGCGCTGATCAGATCGCGGATGTGCGGCGTGCTGGTTTTCTGAGCGTTCCGTAGCTGCGCGTCGGCGTGCTCGATGCCGGTCTGGATGTCGGCGATCAGCGACGGCAGCGTGGCGACCGCGTGGCGAATGTCGCTGGCGGCGCTGTCCACCGCGTCGAGCAACGAACGGGCTTGGCCCAGCGACGACTCAGCGGCGCGTACCGCGTCGACCAGCCCGCTCTGCTCGCCGCTGACCGGCCGAGCCGCCAGATTGCGCGCCTGGGTCAAATTCTGGTCGGCGAAGTCCAGCCGGTCCTTGGCGGTCCCGACGTTGTTGGCCACCGACGTCAGCGCAGCGGCGTCGAATTCGCTGTGCAGATTTGTCATGCGCTGTTCGGCCGGGGCGATGCGTGCCGTCAGCTCGACCATCTGTTGAGTCAGGGCGTCGAGGCGCGACGGTGCGTTGACCACCAGGTCGCGCATCTCTTCGAAAGCCTCTTGCTGCGACTCCAGCTCACGATCGGCCCGCGCCGCCGAGACGATTACCTCGGTCAGCAGCTCGCGCCGCTGCGCCCGCGTCTCGGGTATCGCGTCGTCAAGTTGCTGGCGCACGGTGAACGCCTGTGCCAGAGCGGCTTTGGCGTTGTTCACCGCACGAGTGAACGGCTCGGTTCGCTGCTCGCCGAACTCCTCGATCGTCAGCGCCAGCTCGTTGGCGCTGGTGCGCACCGCATTATCGACGTCGACGACTTTCCACCGGGACAGATCGTCGAGCGCACCCAGCGACAACGCCGCCAACGCATCTGGGTCAGTGGCATCGACCCGTTTCGCCGCGGCCAGCTCGGCTGTACGCCGTCGACGGCGCCGATAACGCATGACCACGTACAAGGCCAGCACCGCGGCCAGGATCACGCCCAGCCCGATCAGCAGCGGCGCCGAGTTTGTTGACTCCTGCCGCCGGTCGAGCCCGTTGGCCGCCGCGACCGCTGCGCCACTCCAGTCGCCACGGCGCAGCGCGGGCTCGATTTGGTTGCGTCGCAGATCGTCGACCTGACTCGCGCTGATCGTCTGCACCCTATTGGGAACAAGGAACGCATAGGAATGGTCGACGGTGGCCACGGCGAGCACCGCGTCGAAATCGCCCAAGTCACTGGCGGCCCGCGTGCTCTCCGCCCAGCTGACGGCCGGTTGTCCGGAGAAGTCGTCGACAAAGACCACCCATAACTGGATGCGGCGGTCCGAGTACAGCTTGCCGGTAGCCGACTGGATCGCCGCGCGGCCAGGGCCGCTCAACGCCCCGGCGTTGTCGGTGATGTAGGTGGGCAGCCGCAACGGTGGCTGCGCGGCGGCGGACGGCGCCACCAGTAGTGCGGTGATCAGTATCGCGAGGAACATCGCAAGCGAGCGGACTTTGCTCATGCTCGACAATCTAGCCCTGCGACGATGCGGGTCCCTAGGTCCAGAGGGGGAGCAGGGCAATCAGTCTGAGGCGCTCCGCGGCACTAGTGGGTGCGGCTGGCAGACTGAGCGTCGATGACTCAGCAAGACCCCTACGACGATTTCGACCGCCAGCGGGTGGTGCCCGAAGCGCCGAAGACCGCGGGCTTGCCGGGCACCGGGGGCCAGGGCCGCACCGACTTCGCCCGTGATCGCGCCAGGGTTCTGCACAGCGCCGCGCTGCGCCGGCTCGCTGACAAGACCCAGGTTGTCGGGCCGCGGGAAGGAGACACCCCGCGCACGCGACTGACCCATTCGCTGGAGGTCGCCCAAATCGGGCGGGGAATGGCGATCGGACTGGGCTGCGATCCCGACCTCGTCGACATGGCCGGTTTGGCCCACGACATCGGACACCCGCCGTACGGGCACAACGGCGAGCAGGCTCTCGACGAGGTAGCCGCGGCGCACGGCGGCTTCGAGGGAAATGCGCAGAACTTTCGGATTCTGACCAGCCTGGAGCCCAAAGTCCTTGACGAGCAGGGGCATAGCGTTGGCCTGAACTTGACCCGGGCAGGGCTGGATGCGGTCACCAAATATCCGTGGTCGCGAGGGCGGCATCCACGCAAATTCGGCTTCTACGACGTCGACCGCGACGCCGCCGCCTGGGTGCGCGACGGCGCGCCTGCGGATCGGGCTTGCCTGGAGGCCCAAGTGATGGACTGGGCCGACGATGTCGCCTATTCGGTGCACGACGTGGAGGACGGTGTCGTCTCCGGCCGGATCGACCTTCGCGTGCTCGCCGACGATGACGAAGCCCATGCGCTGGCCAAGCTCGGTGAACGCGACATCGCCGGGATCCGTGCCGACGACCTGGCCGCGGCCGCGCATCGGCTGTCAGGGCTCCCGGCGGTCGCCACCGTCGGCAAGTACGACGCCACGTTCTCGGCCGCGGTCGCGCTCAAGCGGATGACCAGTGAGCTGGTGGGCCGGTTCGCTTCGGCGGCGATTGCGGCTACCCGGGCGGCCGCCGGTTCCGGGCCGCTGGCTCGCTATCACGCCGACCTGTCCGTGCCGGAGGTGGTGCGCGCCGAGGTTGCCGTACTCAAGACGCTGGCCTTGCAGTTCATCATGTCCGATCCGCGGCACCAGCAAATCCAAGCTCGGCAACGGGAACGCATCCATCGGGTGGCGCACGGGCTACTGGCCGCAGCGCCCAGCACTCTCGACCCGGTGTTCGTGCCGACATTCAACGCCGCCGCCGACGATGGTGCGCGACTACGGGTGATCGTCGACCAGATCGCCTCCTACACCGAGGGGCGCCTCGAACGCATCGAGACCACCCAGGCATGAGTCCGACCCTGGTTCGTAGGGCGACCACCGGACTAGGCTTCCGGCCATGTTCAAGCCCAGTGTTGTCCTTGCCGCAATGTCTGTCGTCGCTGCACTCAGCGCGTGTAGCTCGCATCAGCCGTCGTCCACCGCCAGCTCAACGAACGCTCCAGCGGGCGCTCAAACTCTGAGCGCTGCGCTGCACACCGCCGATGGCCGGTCGGTGGCCACCGCGACCTTCGAATTCGCCAACGGGTACGCCACCGTCACCATCAAGACGACCACGGACCACATCCTGACGCCGGGATTCCACGGCCTGCACATCCACGATGTCGGCAAGTGCGAACCGAACTCGGTTGACCCGATGATGGGCGGCGCGCCCGGCGACTTCATGTCGGCCGGCATGCACTACCAGGCGCCTGGGCACACCGGTGAGCCGCCGAGCGGGGACCTGACTTCGCTGGAAGTGCGCCAAGACGGTGCGGCGTACCTGGTGACCACCACCGACGCGTTCACCAGGGACGATCTGCTCGCCGGCAGCAAGACGGCTCTCTTGCTGCACGGCGCCGAGCACAGCCCCGACGCCGAGAAGCGATTCGCCTGCGGCGTGATCGGCACCGGTTAGCCACAGACAGTCAATCGTCACGGCATCGTCGCCGGGCGCCTCTAGACTGAGCCGATGGCGGGCCGTATCTCCGATCGCGATATCGCCGCCATCCGCGAACGAGTCAACATCGACGAAGTCGTCGGCGATTACGTCCAGCTGCGGCGCGCGGGCGCTGATTCGCTGAAGGGCATCTGCCCATTTCACGACGAGAAGTCGCCGTCGTTTCACGTGCGGCCCAACCACGGCCACTTTCACTGCTTCGGCTGCGGCGAGGGCGGCGACGTGTATGCCTTCGTCCAGAAGATCGAACACGTCAGCTTCGTCGAGGCCGTCGAACTGCTCGCCGACCGGATCGGGCACACGATCAGCTACACCGGGGCGGCCAGCAACGTGCAGCGTGATCGGGGCAGTCGCAGCCGGCTGACCGCCGCCAATGCCGAGGCGCTGGCGTTCTACACGGCCGCGCTGGAATCCGCGGAGGCGCAGCCCGCGCGGAAATACTTGACCGAGCGGAATTTCGATGCCGACGCCGCCCGTCGCTTCGGCTGCGGCTTTGCGCCGTCGGGGTGGGATTCACTGACGAAACATTTGCTGCGCAAGGGTTTTGAGTTCAAAGAGCTCGAGGCCGCGGGCTTGTCGCGGGAGGGTCGCCGTGGCCCGATCGATCGGTTCCACCGCAGGTTGTTGTGGCCGATCCGGACGTCGGCCGGAGAGGTGATCGGGTTCGGCGCGCGACGGCTGTTCGACGACGATCCGATGGAAGCCAAGTACGTGAACACTCCAGAGACGTTGCTGTACAAGAAGTCGTCGGCGTTGTTCGGTATCGACCTGGCCAAACGTGACATCGCCAAGGGGCATCAGGCCGTCGTCGTCGAGGGCTACACCGACGTGATGGCGATGCATTTGGCCGGGGTGGCGACGGCGGTGGCATCCTGCGGCACCGCGTTCGGTGACGAACACCTGGCGATGTTGCGCCGACTCATGATGGACGACAACTTCTTTCGCGGTGAGCTCATCTATGTGTTCGACGGCGACGAAGCAGGCCGGGCAGCCGCGCTCAAGGCGTTCGCCGGTGAGCAGCATCTGGCCGGCCAGTCATTCGTCGCGGTCGCGGCCGACGGCATGGATCCGTGTGATTTACGGCTGGCATCCGGCGACGGCGCGCTGCGGGATCTGGTAGCGCGACGAACGCCGTTGTTCGAGTTCGCGATTCGCACGACGCTGAGCGACATAGATTTGGACAATGCGGAGGGACGGGTGTCCGCGTTGCGCCGCTGCGTGCCGATTGTCGCCCAGATCAAGGACCCGACCCTGCGCGATGAGTACGCGCGGCAACTGGCGGGCTGGGTCGGCTGGCCGGATGTCGCACAGGTCATCGGCCGGGCGCGGGAAGAAGCCAAAAATCCGACGGCCCAAAACCGTGCCAGACCCCGTCGTTCCGCCGCCGGCCAGCCCGATGCGGGCGCGCGGGCAGGCGCCGCGGCTCGTCCCAATCCCAGCGACCCCACGCTGTGGCCGCAGCGCGAGGCGCTCAAGTCGGCGCTGCAGTACCCGGCGCTGGCCGGGCCGGTGTTCGACGCGCTGACTGTCGAAAGCTTCACCCATCCCGGCTACGCCGCGGTGAGCATGGCCATCGAAGCGGCCGGCGGCACCGGGACCGGTATCGGCGGGGGGGAATGGCTTGATGCGGTGCGCCAAAAAGCCCCGTCACCCGCGGCCGCCGGGCTGATCAGCGAGCTTGGCGTCGAGGCCATCCGGGTCGACGACGATGACAAGCTGCCGCGCTACATCGCCGGCGTGTTGGCCCGTCTGCAAGAGGTCTGGGTCGGCAGGCAGATCGCGGAGGTGAAGTCCAAGTTGCAGCGGATGTCACCGGTGGAACAGGGCGACGAGTACCACGCGCTGTTCGGCGATCTGGTCGCGATGGAGGCCTACCGGCGCAGCCTGTTGCAGCAGGCCAGCGGTGACGAAATCACCGCCTGAGTTCTCGCGTCAGGGTGCGCTCTGTGGTCGCTGCGCCTCGACCACGCTGGTCGCGTCGTCGATTTCGGTCAACGTCACCATCCGCGCGTCGGGCGAAACCCGGTTCGCGACCTTGCGCCGTCCCGCTTCGATCACCGACTTGGCGGCGGGGCTGCTGGTGAGGGCGCGGTAGGTGCCGACGATCTGCTCGTAGCGACGCCGTCCGGCCTTGGCGCCCAACACATAGCCCAGTCCCAGCACGACGACGTATCGGATCAAAGCGGTCCCTTTCGAGGTTGGTGCTTATCCGTCCATCCTGCCCCATACCCGCGAACCGGCGCCCCGCGGCGGGCGATCAGTCCGGTTGGGCCTGGGCACGCCGGTACGCTAGAGTCATCCAGCGATCCGCGCCAGTGGCATGCGGACAGCGAGCGGTCCCCTGTAGCTCAATTGGCAGAGCATTCGGCTGTTAACCGAAGGGTTGGTGGTTCGAGTCCACCCGGGGGAGCCAAGCGAGTTCCGAGCACGATCGCGGTGCTCAGTTGCCGCCCAACATCCCCTTGAAACCGGGATAAGGGGAGTTGTTTTGGGTGCTCGACCTGTTCAGGAAGTCGGGGCAGTAGGCGCTCGACGCCAGCGCCGCGAATTTCATGGCGCCGCCGTGATTCAAGCCCGGATTGAGTAAGCTCAACTTTTCGACCAGGTCGTTCTGCGACAGCCCCTGGTTCATAAAGTCGCAGGCCTTTCTGCCGGCCGTGACGGCATTGGACCCGCTGTTGTAGCTCATGCCCGCCTTATTGAGCGAGTCGAGGAATGCCGCATCGGCTCCCGGGTTGTCCGGCGGGGGCGGGGGCGGGTCGGCCGTCGCCGGCGCGGCCAGACAGAGGATCGTGGCCGTGCTGGCCACCACGAGAAAAAGTCGCATCGGAACATTGTCTGCCAGATCGACGCGGTTGTCTCGTCAAGTCCGCCATCTACCCGCGGTCACAGTCCCGCTGCGCGGGTGACCTCGGCGAATCGACTGGACGGCGCGCAGGCGTCGCGCACCGCGGGAATGTCCTCGACAACGTCGACATCGGCCAGCTCGTCAAGAATTCCCACGTCAAGTCCACCGCGGCGTAACGCCGCCAACGTCAGCGTCCCGGTGTCCGGCTGGGACATCGCTACGGTACGCAGGCATTCCGCTCTGGCCGGCGTCCGTAATCCGAGCGCCCACCATCCGCCATCGCGGGCGAGCCCCAGCACGGCCGGGGATTCGCCGAGGCGGTGTCCGCATCCCGCGAGCAACTCCGCGGTCACCTGGGGTGTATCCATCCCGATCTGCAACACCGGCTGGCTGCCGGCCGCATCGGCGTGGGCGTTGGCGAGGCGGTCTGCGAAGTGGTCGCCGCGTTGGGCAATCACGGTAAAGGACTGCAGGCGGTTGGCGATCTCGTCGGCACTGGCCGCGGCATCCAACTCGCCGGTAAGCGCCACCACCCGCGCCGCCACCGGTGCTGCGACCACGGCGTCCAGAGTGTCCAGCAGCGCGGCCGCAGCGATGTCGGCGGCGACGTCGTCGCCAACAGTGGCCGCCAGCCGGGTTTTGGCCCGGCCAGGCACCGGCGCTTTGGCCACGACCAGCACCGTCACCGGAAGCACGCTCACGAAATCACTTTCCAGAAGTCCATGATCGCCACGATGCTGCCGCGCAGCGAGCCGCTGACCTTTGACTTTCCGCCGGTCCGGGAACCGTATTCGACGTCGCATTCCACAACGCGCCACCCGGCGGCCGCCGCCCGCACCAGCAGTTCCAGCGGATACCCGGACCTGCGGTCGGTAACACCGAGATCCAGTAGCGCCTGCCGACGGAATACCCGCATCGGGGCGATGTCGTGCACCGGTAAGCCGTGGCGGGTACGTAGTCGCCAGCTCATCATCGTGGTGCCCAGCCGGGCAACCCAGGGCCAGTGCACCCCGGGCTTCGGGCGGCGACGACCGGCCACCAGGTCGGCACCATTCTGGAGTTCTGCGACCAGCCGCGGCAGGTCAGCGGGGTCCAGGGAGCCGTCGGCGTCGATGACGGCGACAATCGGTGTCGCCGCCGCAACGACGCCGGCATGGACGGCCGACCCGTACCCGGGTATTGGTTCTGCGACTATCGCAGCGCCGTGGCGAAGGGCCACCGCCGCGGTGTCATCAGTGCTGTTGTTGTCCACCACAAGCGCCTGGTAGCCAGTGGGGATGGCGGTCAGCACAGCGGGCAGCGACTCCGCTTCGTTCAGGCACGGCAGCACCACCGTCACCAGGTCGTCGGTCACGTCATCGAACCTAGATCCTCAACCGCGCAGCGGCGCGAATGCGAAGTCACGTAACCCTTCTCGAGGCTCGATAGATGCGCGGAAATCCAGCAGAGCGGCGGCTCGGGCCGGATCGGCGACGATGTGGCGCACGTCGCCGCTACGGTACTGGCCGGTGATGACCGGCTCGACGGCATCCGGCCGAGCCTCACACAGGGCGGCGGCTACCACCATAATCGAAATCGGCTGCCCGGAGCACACGTTGGCGGCGGTGAACCCGCCGCGATCGGTCGTCATTGCCGCGAGATTGGCGGCAGCCACGTCGTCGACGTGAACGAAGTCGCGCATCTGGCCGCCGTCTTCGAAAACTGCTGGCCGCTCACCCTTTTCGAGCGATGAGCGGAATATTGCTGCAACGCCCGAATAGGGTGTATCGCGCGGCATGCCCGGCCCGTAGACGTTGTGATAGCGCAAGGCCACCACCGCGCCGCCGGTCGACTCTGACCATGCCAGGGCGTAATGCTCCTGAGCGGTCTTGCTGGCCGCGTAAAGGCTGCGCGGCCGCAGTGCAGCGTCTTCATCCACGAGCCGCCACGAAAGTTCCTCGCCGCCAATCGGGCAGCGGTGTTCGAAAATTCCAGCGTCGAGGTCAGCGCGCCGCCGCGGCAGCGGATCGACCGGTCCGTGCTCGTTGCAGTCGTAACGGCCATGCCCATAAACCACCATCGACGAAGCCAGCACAAGCCGGCGCACACCGGCGGCGAACATCTGCGCCAGCAGCACGGTAGTGCCGAAATCGTTGTGGCTGCCGTACGTCGGCGCGTCGCGGGCGTCGACACCGGCACCCACCACCGCCGCCTGATGACACACCACATCCACCCCGTTCAGCAGTGCGGCTAGCGCGTCGGCGTCGCGAACGTCGACACGTTGACACCCTGCCGGCATGTGCGGGTCGGAACCGTGGGCGGCGGGCAGCATGGCGTCGACGGCGAGCACGTCGTGCCCTGCCTCTTGCAGCGCGGCGTGCACCCGAGCGCCGATAAAGCCGGCAGCGCCGGTCAGTAGCACCCTCACGACGCTAATCGAAGGTGAAGGAGTAAGCCTGCACGCCGGGATCGGGCGTGAGGCGGATCGTCATGCGCTGATTCTGCGGTTGTTCGAGCAGTGTGTAAAGGGTGGGGGGCCCGTTGACTGCCACCGACGAGACGGGACGCCCATCTACGCTGACCTGGACGTGGCCCTGCCCTCCGGCCACCAGGTGCACCTTGTTGGCCTGACAATTCAACTTCAGTTGGGCGCCGGGACCCGCGTTCAGTGACTGCGGGCTCGCGGTCCAGGTCCCGTTCAAGCCGAATGTGTTCGGCCGCAGCTCAGTTGGGAATCGGTAAACCGTGGGAGCGCCGAGCCGCGGTTGTGGCCCGCTGATATGCAACGGTTCATGCTGTGCCCCCAGATAGGTCTCCGGGGTGGCGTCTTGTTTCGGCGTTGCGTCGGGCACATCCGTCGGCGGCGGCAGCACAGCCTGCGGATTGCGATCGACCAGCAATTGACGGATCAGCGCCTCGGTCTCGCTGTAGCCACCCTCGGTCAACCGGACGTGGCGAACCGTGCCCGATTTGTCGACCAGGAACTCCGATGGCCAGGTCGCGTTGTACTCCCGCCAGGTGGCGAAATCGTTGTCGATGGCGACCGGATATTCGACCCCTAGCGCGTGGGCCTGCGCACGCACATTGGACGGCGTGTGCTCGAATGCGAACTCCGGAGTGTGCACACCGATGATGACCAAACCAGCGTCCTTGTAGGCCCCATACCACGCCTCTAGGTGCGGCAGGGTGCGCTGGCAGTTGATGCAGCTGTAAGTCCAAAAGTCGATCAGCACCACTTTGCCCCGCAGTGAGGCCAGCGTCAGCGGTGCGTCGCCGGGGGTGTTGAACCACCCGGTGATACCCCTCGGTTCGGGGGCCTTGCCGCAATCAACCAGCACCGGGTTAGCTTCCGAGCAGCCCGGCCCGCCATGCGGGTTGACCTTCAAGCCGCCACCGGGTTGCGAGGTGAGGCTGTGCAGTCGGCCCGACGCGCCCGCCTCGGCCTTCTGTTCCAGCGACGAAGCGTAGGCCGGAATCATCCGCTGTAACCCGTCAGTCAGGTTGAATGCCATCAGCAAGGCCAGCACGATCATCACTGCGCCACCCGCGGTGCGTAGCCGTTGGGCGTTGCGGCGCACGACTGCCAGCCGGCGGCCCAACGACTCGCCGGCCAGCGCCAGCACCAGTAACGGCAACCCAATTCCCACACCGAACGCCGCGGTCAGCACCAGCACCCCGGCGCTGAACTGATGCGACGCGCCGACCACCGAGACGACTGCCAAAACCGGCCCTGCGCAGGGCACGTACAAAAGTCCCAGCCCCATGCCCAAGATCAATCCGTTGCTGTCCGGGTTGACCTGCCGGCCGGGCAGCCGGGCGAACGGACGCTCCAGCAACTCACCGAACCGCCGCAAGATGAAACTCACCCCGATCACCACCAACACGACGATCCCGACGAGGCGAAGCAGATCCGCCGGCAGATGTAAGGCACTCAACAGCAGCGATCCGAACAAAGTGGCGACACTGAAACTGAGCACCAGACCCGCCACCACCCCATACGGTCGCCAAGACCGCATGCGTCGGCCATTGTCTTCGCGCGCAGTGTCACCGCCGGTATGACTGCGAACCCCGGTATGACTGGGAACACTGGCGGTCAACACCACCGGCAGCACCGGCAGCACACAAGGGGAGAGACTGGTGATTACTCCGGCGACCAAACCAACTAACGCTAAAACCAACATGTGGGCCATTTCCTCTTGCGTCTTTCGCAGCCGGGATGTCGCCGTGGCTCTCACGTCTAGGCCACCAAGCTGCGACCGGCTGTCCGGCTGGATCGAGTTTGACCCCCGCCCCGTGAGTCATTCGGAGCACGATCCATTTCGGTTGGGTAGTGCCGTGAAGCCTTCGATTGCCAGGCGTACGTGAAAGCCGCCGCCCGCGAAGCGGTCGCCGTGTCGACCGGAGTCGTCGTGGCTTCGGCGGCATTCTTGCTGCCGCGCCTGCATCTGCACAGTTTGGCCGTCACTCCGCTCATTCACGCGACGCCCAAACGTTTTGCAGCATTCGCCAGCACGGCACCAATTTTCGGGTGGTGGGACGCTCACGCCGGCTGGGGTACGCTCGCCGCTGCCGTCCTCGGTGTGGCCGCTGTACTGTGGGCGCCCGCGGTCGCGCAGCGGCTGCCATGGCGAGCGCTGACGTTTGTGACGTGGTTGACCTCGGCCTGCTGGGCGTTCTCGTTGGCCATGATCGACGGGTGGCATCGTGGCTTCGCCGGTCGTCTGACTGCCGAGCACGAGTACCTGCGGCAGGTACCGACAGTCACCAGCATTCCCGAGGCATTGCGAACGTTTGCCAGCAGAATCGTTGATTATCAACCGCATTCGTGGATCACCCACGTGTCGGGGCATCCACCTGGCGCGCTGCTGACATTCGTATGGCTGGACCGCATCGGGCTTGGCGGCGGTGCCTGGGCCGGGTTGCTGTGCCTGCTTGTCGGCTCGAGCGCCGCGGTGGCGGTGATCGTGACGCTGCGCGCCGTCGGTGACGAGATCACCGCGCGGCGGGCCGCGCCGTTCGTTGCACTGGCGCCGACTGCGATCTGGGTCGCTGTATCAGCCGACGGATATTTCGCCGGTGTCGCCGCGTGGGGCATCGCGTTGTTTGCACTGGCCACCCGGTCCACCCGCTGGTCGTCCGTCCTTCTGGGCGCCGGCGCCGGGCTTCTACTCGGCTGGGCGGTATTCCTCAGCTATGGCATGACCCTGATGTCGTTGCTCGTCCTGGCGGTGCTGGTCTCTACCAGCGACTGGCGTGCGGCGGTGCGCGCGTTGGTACCGGCCGTGCTGTCGGCCCTCGCGGTCGTGGCGGCGTTCGCGATCGCCGGATTCTGGTGGTTTGACGGCTATGTACTTGTCCAGCAACGGTATTGGCAGGGGATTGCTCGCGACCGGCCGTTCCAATATTGGGTGTGGGCCAATCTGGCATCGGTGGTGTGCGCGATCGGATTGGGTACCCTGGCCGGCATCGGAAGGGTCTTCGACATCGCCTGCATTCGGCGCCGGTCGGGCCTGCACCTGCTGGTCTTAGCGGCGATGGCGGCGATAATGGCCGCCGATCTGAGCCAGTTGAGCAAGGCTGAGACTGAGCGCATCTGGTTGCCGTTCATGGTGTGGCTCACTGCGGCACCGGCGCTATTACCAGCGCGGCCGCAGCGCTGGTGGTTGGCGGTGAACATCATCGGCGCACTGGTGTTGAACAGCTTCATCTTCACGAACTGGTAGTGGAACGGGTATAGGGCACAGCGATGAACAAACGCCGACACAAGTTCTTCGTCTCAGGATGGGTCGCGCTGGCCCTGACCGGATGTGGGGGACCGAACGACCGACCGGCCGACACCTCGACCAAAGCCAGCGCCACCACAACGGGCCTCGTGCCATCGGGGGTGCCGACCGAAGGCACAAGGCCATCGGATAACGCGCTTTCGCCGGCCGCCGAACCACAAAGTGCGCCAAAACAATACAAATCGCTGGCGGGACGCATGGTGGCGGTGGGGCAGGCTCCCGAAGGAGTCGTCGTCGATACCGAGACCCGCACCGTCGCGGTGGCGACACATCATCCCGACCAGTTGGTACTGATCGACGCCGACACCGCAACGGTGACGGTCCGCATGCCGCTGCCAGGGTCGGTGCGCCACGTCGAGCTGGCATCGCCCGGAGGGCCGCTACTGGTGCCGGTCGAAACCGCCAACGCCCTCGTACGAGTCGCCCTCCCAGGGGGAATCGCCTCGCCGTCCGTCGTCACCGGAACCTCCCCCCACGACGCGGCTGCCGCCGCCAACGGAACCGTCTTCGTCAGCAATGAACTCGGCGGCACCGTCGCTGCCGTGCGCGGCGGCGGTGTGGTCAAAGTCTTCACCGACAGCGTCCAGCCAGCCGGCATGGCAGCTGTCGGAAACACGGTCGGAATGCTCGACGCGCGCGCCAACGACTTGACGACGTATGACGCCGCCAACCTGGGTATCGTCGGCTCCGCGCCGGCGGGAGCGGGACCCACCCATCTGATCGCCGACCGACACGGTCGCATGATCGCCGCCGATACTCGAGGCGACGCAGTACGCGTCTTCACTCTCGCGCCGACGCCCAAGCAAGTCGGCTCCGCCGCCCAGCCCGGCGCGCCCTACGGCATCGCCTACGATCCGGTCCGAGACCGGCTATGGGTCGCCTCCTCGGGCACCAACGAAATAATCGGCTACGACATGGCGACGCCGAACCCGGTTGAGATTCAACGGTTTCCCACGGTCCAAAACCCCTACAGCCTCGGGGTCGACTCAAAGAGTGGGCGACTGTATGTCGCGGGTGTCACCGGGGGCGTCCTGCAGATTCTCGACACTGCGGCCTGACGGTGCTAGGCGGCTCGGTTGTCGGCGACCGTCAGCACTGCGACGACCCGCGAGCACATATCCATGATCGTGCTCACCACGAGCCCCGCAGCCAAAGCGAGATCGCCCAGCGCATCGGCACCGACGCATGACCAGGGAAACCACGGACTGACATGCTCGTTGGTCTCCCACCGCAGCGTCTCATGCCAAATTCCGGCGGCGGAACTTTCAAGGTCGACGATCACCAGGCCGCCCGGTGCGAGCAAGCGGGCCGCACGGCGCAACATCCGCGCCGGATCGCCGCCAATGCCGATATTCCCGTCGGCGAGCAGCACCTGGTCCCAGCAACCCTCGGCGGGCAGCGGCGCGAAGAGATCCGCTCGAATCGCTGTTCCGCCACGCTTGCGCGTCAACTCGACGGCAGCGAGCGAATTGTCGATACCGAGCGCCGCGTGACCGCGGCTGTGCAGAGCGGCGGTGAATCGGCCAGGGCCGCAGCCCAAATCCAAGGTGGGCCGAGCGCTGCACTGAGCAAGAACATGCTCGTCGGCCAGCCGATCATCGGTACTGGTAAACCGTCCGCCCATCCATCGGTTCATCGGCAGTTCGCGTAATTGCCCGTCGTGATTACGCGCCCAGCACACCGCTCCATGCGCACCGGCCCGATAGATGTGATCGACGGCCTCACATAACGCAGCATTGGCTCGGACATGGCCGGCGACTACCGGCTTTGCGCCATCAACACGCGTGTCTTGGCCGTTAGTCGCCGCACCGTCCATAGTGGATCAACCACATCGACAAGGTCGGATGCGACAGATCCGCGCGGCCCGCGCGAGTCGAACCCGGTCGACCGCGGCCGCCATCGAAGTGCTCAGCCTAGTTCTCATTGGCCTGACGCCTCCAACGCGTTAACGACCCTCCGCCGTCTGGCAGCTCTATGCGACTAGTTCGGAACCAACCCGGCCAGAGACGGGAACGAATTGAAATTTATCCGAAAAACAACTGTCAGACTCGGCGTGATTTCAATCCGGTGACGGCGGCTATACCCGGGTACAAACGCCCTAAATCCGCGTAATTGAGGCAATCGTCGGCGGCCGGTGGTCGCCGCAAGGGCAGCGGGGCCCCGCACGATGCGCGACAGTTGTACGAAGGGTTTGTGTCGACGGCCTGAGGAGCGGAAATAGATGATCTTCACGCAGCACTATTTGGACTGTTTGTCGCAAGGGTCTTATCTGATCGGAGATGAGAGCAGCGGCCGGGCGGTCGTGGTAGACCCGCGCCGCGATGTCGATGAGTACCTGAGCGAAGCCGCTGAACATGGATTGCGTATCGAACGCGTCATCGAAACCCACATTCACGCCGACTTCTTGACCGGTCACCTGGAGCTGGCGGCCGCCACCGGGGCGACGATCTGCTACAGCGAAGACGCCGAGGTCGAGTTCCCGGTCGAGCCATTGCGGGACGGTCAGCGGATCTCGCTGGGCGAAGTCACCCTAGAGATCCTCGCGACGCCGGGGCACACGCCTGAGTCGATATGCGTCGTGGTCTACGAGCACCCCGACGATGAGGTGCCCTACGGCGTACTCACCGGCGACACCTTGTTTGTCGGCGATGTGGGGCGTCCAGATCTGCTCGCGGGCACGGGCCTGTCATCGGAAACGTTGGCCCGAACGCTCTACGGGTCGTTGCACGACAAGCTTTTGAAGCTGCCCGATGACACCCGTGTCTTTCCTGCGCACGGGGCCGGGTCGTCGTGTGGCAAGCAGCTGTCGAACGAGACCAGTTCAACGATCGGCGAGCAGCGGCGGGACAACTACGCGCTACAGCTGACCGACGTCGACAAGTTCGTCGCCACGATCACCGACGGCCAAGCCCCGCGACCTCGCTACTTCGAGTTCGATTCGCAGCGCAATCGTGAACTGCGTCCGCTGCTGGACGAAAACTCACCGCCCTTGCTGGACATCGACGATGTCTACGAGCACGCCAGGGCCGGGGCAATTCTGCTGGACACTCGGGAAGACGATGCCTACGCGTCCGGTCATCTGCGCGGCGCGGTCAACATCGGTCTGCAGGGACGCTTCGCCGAAAGTGCCGGTCAGGTTTTTCCAGCCGATGGCGACATCATCCTGGTCGGCGACACCGAGCTTGCCGAGGAATCCAAGACCCGTCTTTCCCGGGTGGGCTATGACCGAGTCATTGGTCAACTGCAAGATCTACCAACTGTTTTCACGCAACGCCCCGATCTGGTGGCGACCGCTTCGCGCTTGACGGCCGAGCAGCTTGCCGAATTGCTCAGGTCGCGGCCGGATTTGCAACTGGTGGACGTGCGCAACCCGGGGGAGACTGAGGACGGCGTGATTCCCGGCGCGCAGGAGATCCCGCTGCCGACCCTCACCGATTCGCTCGACAGGCTCGATCAGACGGCGCCCGTCGTCACCTACTGTGCAAGCGGTTACCGATCGCTGGTCGCCGCGAGCGTGCTCAGGGCTTCGGGATTCCAGGACGTGTCGGATCTGGTTGGCGGATTCGGCGCCTGGCAGGACGCCGACGTGGCCTGACGGCTCACCTGCCAGAGTTACGCCGACGCTGGGCGACGAAGCCGAAGCCGCACCACGAACGGATACAGCTGGCAGCCAAGGCAGATGCCGAAGGCGGCGTTGAGGAAAGCAGCGAACAGCGCGAACGCGGTGGCGACAACGCCCAGCAGCGGGATCCCGGCGGCGAAGCCGACGACTCCGATGGCCGCGAACACAAGCCCGACCAACTGTGCGAACTTCAGCGGCGGCACCGGTTCGCGTTCTTTGACCGGTCCAAGCCGCGGTGCGATGAGCTTGCCGAACAGCACCCCGTAAGGGCTGTTGCGCGGGCCCCGGAATG
This sequence comes from uncultured Actinomycetota bacterium, assembly GCA_963833915.1. GTDB lineage: Bacteria > Actinomycetota > Actinomycetes > Mycobacteriales > Mycobacteriaceae > Mycobacterium. Next base: position 256,850 of record CAWHZO010000010.1, on the reverse strand, counting down.
CGCCCAGTGCGAAGACGATGGTCTGGGCGCCCAGGATCGGCGCCGCCGCGGGCGTGCTGAACGCCGAAACCACCAAGGTCACCACCAGCACGGTGGTGGTGACCCACGCCGCGAAACGCGGACCGCGCACGTCGACTTGCACTTGGCCGGTATCGGTTGACATCGAATTGCTCCTGAAGGGGATGGATGGTTCAGATGGAAAAGTCCTCGCCGTGCCACACTCCGGCCTCCGGTGGCCGGATGACGCGGCCGGTTTGTGGTGTGTCGTCCTGCGCCTCGAGCCTGGCCACCCGGGTAAGCAGGGACTGCAGGCTGATGCCGACGAGGTCGGGCAGCGAGGACTCCCCGTTGTCCCCGCCGTGACGGCTGATGGCCTGCCCGGGAACTCCGACGACCACAGAGCTGCTCGGTACCTCCTTGACCACAACGGCGTTGGCGCCGATCCGACTGTCGTCGCCGACTTTGATCGGCCCGAGGATCTTGGCGCCGGCGCCGATGATCACCCGGTCTCCGATGGTTGGGTGGCGTTTTCCGATATCTCCGCCGGTACCACCGAGCGTGACGCCGTGATAAATCGTGACGTCGTCGCCGACCTCCGCGGTTTCGCCGATCACCACGCCGGTCGCGTGGTCGATGAACAACCCGGTGCCCAGGATGGCTCCGGGATGGATGTCGACCCCGGTCAGAATGCGGGTGACCTCCCCGACCGTGCGCGCGGCCACCTTCGCGCCACGTTCCCACAACCACTGGCTGATCCGGTGGCCCCAGATGGCGTGCACACCCGGGTAGGCGAAGACGACCTGCAGGGTGCTGGGAACGGCGGGATCGCGCTCTTTCGCCGCCCGTATGTCGTCCCGGATGGCCGCGAGCATGGCTAGTCGGCCGCGTCGGCGAATAGCGGTGTGCTCAGATACCGCTCGCCGAAGTCCGGGAGGACGACCACCACGAGTTTGCCGGCGTTCTCGGGACGGCGCGCCACTTGCAGGGCAGCCACGGTGGCCGCGCCCGAGGAGATGCCGACCAGCAGTCCCTCTTCCCGGGCCAGTCGCCGGGACAATTTGACCGCATCGTCGTTGCCGACGGTGATGATCTCGTCGACCAGATCCAGGTCAAGCACCGGCGGGACGAACCCGGCGCCGATGCCCTGAATCGGGTGGGGTCCCTTCTTGCCACCGGACAGCACCGGCGACGCCGCCGGTTCCACGGCCACGAACTGCACCGAGGGCTTGCGTTCCTTGATGACCTGCGCGACGCCGGTGATGGTGCCGCCGGTGCCGACGCCGGCGACGAAGATGTCGACCTTGCCGTCGGTGTCGCGCCAGACCTCCTCCGCGGTGGTCTTGCGGTGAATGGCCGCGTTCGCCGGGTTTTCGAACTGTTGGGGCACGAAATACCGCTGATCGGTCTTGGCCAGTTCCTCGGCCTTGGCGATTGCACCGGGCATGCCGTCGGCGCCCGGGGTCAGAATGAGTTCGGCGCCGTAGGCGAGTAGTAACTTCCGCCGTTCGACGCTCATCGTCTCCGGCATGGTCAGCGTGAGTCGGTATCCCCGTGCCGCGGCTACTTGCGCCAGCGCGATGCCGGTGTTTCCGCTCGTCGGTTCGAGGATGATGGTGTCCGGATTGATCAGGCCCGCTTCCTCGGCCGCGTCGATCAGGGCTACCCCGAGGCGGTCCTTCACGCTGTTCGCCGGGTTGAAAGATTCCAGCTTGGCGACAACGTCGGCTCCCGCGCCGTCGGTGACCCGGTTCAGCCGGACCAGGGGAGTATTTCCGATCAGTTGTGTGACGTTCTCGGCGATGCTCATTTACATTCGTCTCCAGCGATGGCGGATCAGGGTTTGTCTGCGTCCCACCTTATGTCGAACTCTATGGCCGTCTCGGTGGGAATAGCTAGCGCAACGGGGGTAAACCGTTGCGCCGCCCCGTCCAACGCCACTCCGGTCAAGACTCGTCCGTTCATATTGCGCGGGGTTGTCGCGGTCAGCGTCGCCGCTGTCGTGCCGGCTGCTCGCCGCAGGTAGAATTCGGTACCCGGTTCGACCGTTCCGATGATGGAAAAACCGTCGGCATCAACCATTTGGTGACCATCGGAGGCGCTGAGCGTCAGCGGGCTTGCTACCTCTAGCGGCCCTATGAGCTCGGAGTCGGCCATGGCCCGGGTGTCGATGAGTATCGGTTCATCGGCTTCTTCGTAGGATTCGCCAGCGGCTTTGCGCGCTCCGGCGAGCAGATAGTTATACAGGTGCACGACTTTGTCGGCGTTGCGGTAATGGCGGGTGCCGGTCAGCCAGAAGCTGACGCGCTCGATTCGCGGCGTGCCAGTCTCTGACGTTGCGATCAACCGGTAGTAGCGGTAACCGCGGCCGCCACGGCCGTGGCTGCTGGTCGACAGTGTGCTGCCCTCGCCGAGCGTGCGTTGGTAACGGCCTTCGTAGGAGCCGGTGGTAAGCAGTGATCCGGAAATATCCTGCCACACAACGCCATTGGCTGATTTCTGCAACCTGAGCACGGCGGTGGTGTTCGACGTGGCCCACACCGAATAGCCGCCCAGCTGAGGTTCGCCGTCGAATTCGAAAGTGGTGACCGGTCCGCTTGCGCGATGCACGGCGACCGGAACGTTGAGCGGGCGGGTGTCCAGGGCCAGCCCATTGGTCAGATACCAGATCGCGGCCTGGGTCGCGGCGATCGCTTCGTGCTCGCTGATGTTGGCCGGCCCGATCGGGTAGCCGGCTTGGCGCACCCGTCGGCTCAGCTCGGCGGTGGGGAGCAGCGGGAAGGAGTGCCGCAGGATCCACTCGACCTCGGCCTCTTGGCCGGTTGCCAGCAGATGAGGCAGTTCCGACCAAGTCCCCAGCTGGTAACGCGACGGGTGCTGTGGCGCGATGCCGTTGAAGTCCACAGAGTAGGCGTGCACGTTGGGGTTGAGCCGGATCAGGTCCGTTCGCGCCCAGCTGCCGTCGGCGAACACGATTTTGTCTACCGTGTGCGAATAAGTGCCGCCGCGGTAGCGGGTCATGTGGGTGAGTTCGGCGGCCGGCCGGACGACGACGCGGGTACTGGTCGCCACCTGTGCCGCGGCACGGTCGGTTAAAGGCAAGACGGTCATAAGCGGTTGATCTTCCTGAAAGACTTTGGGGTGGCCCGCAATTCGATTCCGCCGGGCAGACCGGTGGAATCACCCGTTAAGGGCAGGTGCGGGGATTTCTACAGCGTCGGAGAGCGTCAGGAAATCAACGACAACAACAGCAACAACAGTGCACGACGAGGCAGCCCGAGGGGACAGAGCGCAGCGGTGCGGCGTGTTGCATGTCGTCACTATAAGGCATGCTTTGACAGGACTGCCCGAACGCCCAAACCGCACCCTGCCCGTCCATAAAATCACGGCGAGTTTTACACTTGCGCAAGCTCGGCGCGGCGCTCTTGGTCGGCAGCATATGGCGGCCTGACCACCGACCAGCACTCGATGACGGAAGGACCACGATGACGTCGGCTCAGAATGAGTCCCAAGCACTTGGCGATCTTGGTGCCAGGCAGCTGGCGAACGCTACAAAAACCGTCCCTCAGCTCTCCACGATCACACCGCGCTGGCTGCTCCATTTGCTCAGCTGGGTGCCGGTGGAAGCGGGCATCTACCGGGTCAACCGGGTGGTCAACCCGGAGCGGGTCGCGGTCAAGTCCGAAGAGGGCGCCGGCACCGAAGAGCCCCTGCCCGAGACGTACGTCGACTACGAGACCAACCCTCGCGAGTACGCGCTGAGGACGATCGCCACGCTGCTCGATATCCACACCCGGGTCTCCGACCTCTACTCCAGCCCGCACGACCAGGTCACGCAGCAGCTGCGGCTGACCATCGAGACGATCAAAGAGCGCCAGGAGTTCGAGCTGGTCAACAGCCCCGAGTACGGCTTGCTTGCGCAGGCGACTCCCGAACAGACAATCCAAACGCTGGGCGGTCCGCCCACCCCTGACGACCTTGACGCGTTGATCACCAGGGTCTGGAAAACGCCCAGCTTCTTCCTGACGCACCCGCAGGGCGTCGCCGCGTTCGGCCGCGAGGCCACCCTTCGCGGCGTGCCTCCGGTGGTGATCAGCCTGTTCGGCGCACAGTTCATCACCTGGCGCGGCATCCCGATCATCCCGTCGGACAAGGTGCCGGTGGAGAAGAGCAAGACGAAGTTCATCCTGGTGCGCACCGGCGAGGAACGCCAAGGCGTCGTGGGGCTGTTCCAGCCCGGCCTTGTCGGCGAGCAAGCGCCGGGGTTGTCGGTGCGGTTCACCGGTATCAACGAATCGGCGATCGCGCGATACCTGGTCACGCTCTACACCTCTTTGGCTGTGCTGACCGACGACGCGCTCGCCGTGCTCGATGGGGTTGCCGTGGACCGATTCCATGAGTACAAGTGAGTACCGAGCGGTAGACGCAGAAAGCGACTTGCCCATCAGCGATACGGAACTTACCGCGCTGGCCAGCCAGCTGTACGCGGCGAGCATCAGGCCAGGTTTCGACAGTCCGCCGCAGTCCGCGCCGGTTGCCCCGCGGGGCAATGTGCCGGATACCACGGCGGCCACGTCAGCGGGTCAGACCGCAGCAGGTTCGGCGACGCCGTACCCAGCGCCGGTCCCGTTGGTCGGTGTCTCCGATGTCTACGTTCCCGCTCCGACGTCTCCCGAGGCCGAGCCGCCACCGCAGACGGTGCCGGTTGCCCCGCGGGGCAATGTGCCGGACACGACGGCAGGGCCGTCAGCCGCCGCGGTAACCGGGGGCGTCGCAGATCCCTACCTGCCCCCGGCCGACCTGAGCGCGTTCGCGGTGCCCACCGAGGGCATCGTCCCGACGGTGCCCGGCGTACTGGCCGGAACGGTGCCCGTGGTTCCGGTGGCTCCGCGCGGCGAGTTGCCGTACTGGCCGGCCAACGCGCCGTCGGTGGCCGACCTCGGTTGGTCCGACACGGCGGGCACCGCACCAATCGGTGGGGGGGCACCTGCAGGTGACGAACACAACTACTACTTCCTGCCGCAGGCTGAACCGGTGCCGGTGCTGCCGGATGACCACGAGGTGTTCGACGTCAACGCGGTGCGGGCGGATTTCCCGATCCTCAAAGAGGTCGTCAACGGAAAGCCGCTGATCTGGTTCGACAACGCGGCGACCACTCAGAAGCCGCAAGTGGTGATCGACCGGTTGGCCCACTTCTACGCGCACGAGAACTCCAACATCCACCGTGCGGCGCACGAGTTGGCGGCGCGAGCGACTGACGCCTATGAGGAGGCCCGCGACACCGTAGCCGAGTTCATCGGCGCGCCCTCTGCGGAAAACATCGTGTTCGTGCGCGGTACTACCGAGGCGATCAACCTGGTGGCGCACGCATGGGGCGGTAAGCATCTGCAGCCTGGTGACGAGATCGTCATCACCCACCTGGAACATCACGCCAATATCGTTCCCTGGCAGCTTATTTCGCAGAAAACTGGAGCCATCCTGAAGGTTGCTCCGATCGACGACGCGGGCAACCTGTTGTTGAACGAGTTCGAGCAGCTGCTCGGCCCGCGCACCAAGCTGGTCGCCGCCAGCCAGGTCTCCAACGCGTTGGGCACCGTGGTCCCGGTAGATAAGATCGTCGAGCTGGGTCACCGCTACGGTGCCCGGGTGCTGATCGACGGCGCCCAGTCGATCCAGCACATACCGGTCAACGTCGCCGAGCTCGGTGCCGATTTCTTTGTGTTCTCCGGACACAAGATCTACGGGCCCACCGGGATTGGTGCGCTTTACGGCACCGAAGAAGCGCTGACCGAGACGCCGCCATGGCAGGGCGGCGGGCACATGATCGCCGACGTCACGCTGGAACGGTCGCTGTATCAGGGTCCGCCGACCAAATTCGAAGCCGGCACCGGCAACATTGCCGACGCGGTCGGGCTCACCGAGGCCCTGCGCTACGTGCAGCGGCTGGGGCTGGACCGTATCGCCGCCTACGAGCATGCGTTGCTGGATTACGCGACGCCGCGGTTGGCTGACATCACCGGCGTTCGTCTGGTGGGCACCGCAACCGAGAAGGCCAGCGTGCTGTCGTTCGTGCTGGCGGGACACGATCCACTCGAAGTGGGCAAGGCGCTCAACGCCGAAGGTATCGCGGTGCGTGCGGGCCATCACTGCGCGCAACCGGCTCTGCGGCGGTTGGGACTGGAGGCGACGGTTCGTCCGTCGTTCTCCTTCTACAACACCTTCGAAGAGATCGACGTCTTCCTCAACGCGGTACGCCGGATCGCCGATGGCGGCACCAACACCGGCTGAAGCCAGCTCGTTGTGCCCTTAAAGAGGTCAGGCCAGATTTTCTCTGGTTGATTGCAAATCTCCCGCGTCCGGTGCTGCATCCGTAAGTTACTGACGTGTTCTGTGTGTGCAGGCAAGCATCGGCATTGCTGTCGCTTGGCCGCACGCGTATGTGCCCGCAGACAGCAGGTTGATTCCCTAGCCGTCCCCTTCGACAGAGGAGCGCGATGAGTTGCACCCATCGTTCGGCAAAGCGAGCAAACCCGGTGATCGCCACAGCCGGGGTTGAACCAACGATTGGTGACTGCGAGTTTCTCCTGTTCAAAGACCGTTTTTCAACTACCTGGACAATGCGCGTACTGGATCGGCACGAGTCCTCCCAGCAAATTAGTCCAGTGTTGAAGTCGTGGTCTTCGTCACACAGCGATCGACGGAGCGGGTAAGCCGGTGACTGACAATTCCGGGGGGTCGACCCTGTCACGGGTCGAATGGTCAAAGCCCGCCAGGGCGATGGGCGACTTCATGGTTCTGACCGGCGAGACATTCGCCGCCGCCTTCCGCCGACCCTTCGCCGTGCGCGAATTGATCGACCAAATCTGGTTCGTCGCAAGGGTGTCGATCGTGCCGACGCTGGTGCTGTCGATTCCCTACACCGTTCTCATCGTCTTCACGCTGAACATCGTGCTGATCGAAGTCGGCGCCGGCGACCTGTCCGGCGCCGGTGCTGCGCTGGCCTCGATCACCCAAGTCGGACCGGTGGTCACCGCGATCGTGGTTTCCGGCGCGGGTTCTACAGCGATATGTGCGGATCTCGGCGCCCGGACGATTCGTGAAGAGATCGACGCGATGAAAGTCATCGGCATCAATCCGATCCAAGCTCTCGTGGTGCCCCGCGTGATTGCTGCGACATTCGTTGCGCTGCTGCTCTATTCGGCGGTCGCGGTGGTCGGGCTGACCGGCAGCTACTTCTTCGTGGTGTACGTCCAGCACGTCACGCCCGGAGCGTTCGTCTTCGGAATGACCATCCTGGTCGGCCTTCCGCAGGTGATAGTGTCCCTCGTCAAAGCACTGCTGTTCGGGCTATCAGCAGGCCTGATCGCGTGCTACAAGGGCTTATCCGTTGGCGGCGGTGCTACCGGGGTGGGGAACGCCGTCAATGAGACCGTGGTGTTCGCCTTCATGGCTCTGTTCTTGATCAACATCCTGGCCACCGCATTCGGTGTGAAGGTGTCTCCGTGACGGACCGAACGACACGTAAGGCGAAGTCACCCACGACCAAGACAAAAGCGCACAAGTCCGACCGTGGCAGCGAGTCTCTGCGCAAGTATGACGCGAGGTCGGGTACGCGTGAGCCGGAAGACGAAAAGTACATACCCGGCAGCCAGTTCCTGAGTGGAGTGGTCGACGCTGTCCGGACTCTGGGCCAGCAGACGGCGTTTATCGGCAACTCGCTTGTCTCTACCGTCGATGCGGTTCGGCGTTATCCGGGCGAAGTGCTGCGGTTAATCGCCGTCCTCGGCATGGGGACCGGGGCACTCGCCGTCATCGGTGGCACGGTGGTGATCGTCGGATTTCTGACGCTGACGACCGGCGCTTTGATCGCCGTGCAGGGCTACAACACCCTGTCCAATGTCGGTATCGAAGCCCTCACCGGTTTCTTGGGCGCGTTTCTCAACGTCCGCTTCATCGTGCCGGCAACCGCCGGTGTGGCGCTGGCGGCAACCATCGGTGCCGGCGCCACCGCGCAACTCGGGGCGATGCGTATCAACGAAGAGATCGACGCGTTGGAGGCGATGGCCATCCGGCCGATCACCTACCTGGCGTCCACCCGCATCGTGGCTGGCGTCGTAGCGGTCATCCCGATTTACACCATCGCGATGCTGATGGGATTTTTGGCGACCCGGTTCGGTACGACAATCATTTACGGGCAATCCCGCGGTGTCTACGACCATTACTTCTCGTCGTTTCTGCACCCCACCGATCTGCTCTGGTCGTTCACCGAGGCGCTGTCGATGGCGGCTGCTGTGATGGCAATTCATACTTACTACGGCTATAACGCGACCGGCGGACCGGCCGGAGTCGGCGAAGCGGTCGGTCGCGCCGTGCGCTCTTCGATCACTGCGGGGGTTTTCATTCTGTTGACCATCACGCTGTCGGTGTACGGACAGTCCGGCAACTTCCACTTGTCGGGGGGGTGAGATGAGCAAAGAGAACAAGACCCGGGGAGTGGATCCAATTTGGTGGGCACCGGTACTCGTTCTGGTGGTCATCGCGGTCAGCACGCTCACCGCAATGGCGTTCGAAGGAACGCTGAAGGACACCGTTCCGCTCACCGTCATTTCCGACCGGGCCGGTTTGGTCATGGAAGACGACGCGAAGGTCAAGTTGCGTGGCGTCCAGATCGGTGAAGTGGCGAAGGTTGAGTCCTACGCTGATTCGGCCGGCACGAATCTTTCGAAGCTGAAGCTGAAAATCTATCCAAGCGAATTTCGTTTCCTGCCGAGCAACATCGAGGCAGAGATCAAATCCAGCACCGCGTTCGGGGCCAAGTACGTCGACCTCATCGTGCCTGCAGAGGGCGCCAGTCATCGTGAATTGGCCAAAGGTGCTGTGCTACACAGCCGCAACGTGACGGTAGAGGTCAACACCGTCTTCGAAAACTTGCAGTCGATAGTTCACGCGATCGACCCGGCGAAACTGAACGGTGTGCTGTCGGCATTGGCGGACGGCTTCCGCGGCAAGGGTGACCGCATCGGTGAGGCGATCAGCGGAGGCAACCAATTTCTTGTTGCCGTGAACCCCAAACAAGCGACCATCCGGAAGGACTGGCAGCTGTTCGGCAAGACTGCTGCGGCCTATTCGGTTGCGGCGCAGGACCTTTTATCAATACTTGATTCGTTCTCGACGACGAGCGTAACGATCACCAAAAACAAAAAGGCGCTCAACGAACTGCTGTTGGATGCAATCGGCTTCTCCAACGCCGGGATCAACACGATCGGTCGAAATGAGCAGAACCTGGTCAGCGCAATCAACCTGGTGGCGCCGACTTTTGAGCTGCTCAACAAATATTCACCGACCTACAAATGCACGTTCGAGGGCGCCGTCTGGTACCTGGAGAACGGCGGCAGAGCCTACATGGGGGGTAACGGCAAATCCCTCATGATCGACGGCGGGCTGCTCTTCGGCGACGACCCGTACCGCAATCCCGACAACTTGCCCCTCGTGCAGGCCAAGGGTGGCCCCGGTGGCAAGCCGAGTTGTGGTTCCTTGCCTGATGCGAGCGCGAACTTCCCGGTGAAGTATCTGGTCACCGACACCGGATTCGGCACCGGCCTGGACATCCGGCCTAACTCCGGCATCGGTTTCCCCGGCTATGTCAACTACTTCCCGGCCACCAAGGGAACGCCCCAACCGCCGCTCATCCGTTACCCTGGCGGTCCGGCGCCGGGCCAGGCGCCGGCCTACCCCGGACAACCGCCGTACGGTGCACCTGACTACGCGGGGGCTGCAACGCCGCCCCCACCGCCGGCGCCACCTCCATCGCCTTGAGTCGCCCTGACCCCGAAAAGTAAGGAACTGCAATGAGAACCGACACCGGCGCCATCGCGCGTGTGGTGGCGTTCACCGTTGTCTCTCTTGCTTTCGTCTTCATTCTGGTGACGGTGTTCGGGCAGTTCCGCTTTGATTCCCGCACTTCCTACAGCGCGGTGTTTTCGAATGTCTCAGGGCTCAAGGGCGGGAACTTCGTCCGCATCGCCGGCGTGGAAGTGGGCAAGGTCAGTGACCTCAAGCTGCTGAAGGACGGCACTGTCCATGTCGAGTTCACCGTTGACAAGGGACTGAGGCTCACCGAAGGCACCAAGGCGTCAGTACGCTACGAAAACCTCATCGGTGACCGATATCTCGCTCTCGAAGATGGGCCCGGTCCGCCCAGAAGATTGCCGCAGAACGCCACGATTCCGTTGGCCCGTACCTCTCCCGCCCTCGACGTCGACGCGCTCATCGGTGGTTTCCGGCCCCTGTTCCGCGCGTTGGATCCCGACCAGGTCAATGCACTGTCCGGCCAACTGCTGAGGGTGTTCCAGGGTGAGGGCGCAACCATCTCGTCGGTGCTCGGCGAGACCTCTGCGCTGACCACGACGCTGGCCAACCGCGACAAGCTGATCGGCGAGGTGATCACCAACCTGAACGTCGTGCTGCACACCTTCGGCACCCGCGACAAACAGTTCTCAGACGGCCTGGACAAGCTCTCCCTACTGGTCGGGGCACTGTCCGAGCGCAAGACCGATATCACCAAGGACGTGGCCTACATCAATGCCGCGACCGGATCGGTAGCCGACTTGTTGACGACCGCGCGACAACCGATCAAAGACGTGATAGTGCAAACGGATCGCGTCGCGGGGCAGATCGAGTCCGATCACAATTACTTCGACGACCTCGTCAGAACACTTCCCGACGTTTATCAAACGCTGTCCCGCCAGGGTCTCTACGGCGACTACTTCGGCTTCTACATCTGCGATGTGATCATCAAGCTCAACGGCCGGAACGGGCAACCCACGTTCGTCAAATTCGTGAGCCAGGTAACCGGGCGGTGCTTGCCGAAAAAATGACCTCGATCAAAAGCCGTTTCAGCGCTCTGAAAGACAAGTTCAAGCGACGCGATATCAAACCGCTCGCCGACCGCAACCGGGTCACCGTCGGTCTGGTTGGCATCAGCATCGTCGTCGCCGTGGTCGTTGCCGTCTTCTCCTATGAAAAGATCCCGTTCCTCACCGGAAAGTCTGGATATTCCGCGTATTTCACGGAGGCAGGCGGAATCAAACCGGAAAGCGACGTGCGAGTGTCAGGACTGTCGGTCGGCAGGGTGACCAACGTCAAGCTCGAAGGACAGAAAGTGAAGGTGAGCTTCACCGTCGACGACGAGGTCGCACTGGGCGACCGCACCGAAGCGTCGATCAAGACCGAGACCGTGCTCGGCACCAAGATGCTCGAGATAACTCCGCGTGGAGACGGTAAGCTCCAAGGCCCCATCCCGGTCGAGCGCACTCGTGCACCTTATGACCTACCGGACGCCCTGGGCGATTTGACCAGCACCATCAGCGCGTTGGACACGGCAAAGCTGTCTTCGGCGCTTACTACGTTGGCCGACACCTTCAAAGACACTCCACCTGACTTGAAGGCCGCACTCCAGGGAGTTGCGCAGTTCTCCAGCACGCTGGACAACCGTGACGCGAAACTGCGCAGCCTGCTGACCAATGCGAACAAGGTCACCGGCGTGCTGGGCAAGCGCAGTGACCAGATCGCCAATCTGGTGATCAACGCGAATGCCTTGCTGGCCGAGCTTCTGACGCAACGCAACGCGGTTGACGCGCTGATGACCAACGTCGGGGCCGCGACGCGGCAGATATCTGCTGTCATCGGCGACAACCGGACGCAGCTCAAGCCCGCCCTGGACAAGCTCAACGGTGTGCTGGCGGTCTTGGATGATCGCAAAAACGAACTGCAGCGCACCTTGTACCTCATCCCGAAGTACGCGATGTCGTTCGGTGAAGTGCTGGGGTCAGGGCCGTTCTTCAAAGCCTCGCTGCCGAACCTGACACTGGGGCAATTTGTGCAGCCGTTTACCGACGCGGCGTTCTCTGATCTGGGGCTTGATCCCAATGTGCTGCTGCCGTCGCAACTTGTCGATCCGGGCAACGGCCAGCCTGGGCTGCCGCTGCTGCCGTTGCCGTACCCGCGCACCGGACAAGGCGGCGAGCCGCGACGGTCAATCCCGGATGCAATCACCGGCAACCCGGATGAGCATTCCTGTGGTCCGGCCGGGGTGCCGCTGCCCGGCCCCAACTGCTATCCGTACCGGCCGCCGCCACCGGCACCGCCGCCGGGCGGGGCACCGCCAGGGCCCCCGGCGGATCTCAAGCCGCCGCCCAAGCAAACGCCGGTGTATGTGCCGGCGCCCAACGAAGTGCCTGCGAACGGGGGTCGCTGATGGCGTTCGCGAACGTCGGCGAGAAGGTCGGCAACCGGCTGGACAACGCCGGCGTGTGGATCGAGAACCATCGACGTGTCACGAAGATCGGGACTGCGATCAGCCTGGTGCTGATCCTGCTCGTCGGGATCAGCATGATGGTCACGCCGTGGTGGAAACAGGTCACCCGTAACACCTACATCGCCTACTTTCCGAACACCAACGGTGTCTATACCGGCGACGAGATCCGCATTCTCGGCGTCGCGGTCGGAACGATCGAGAAGATCGAGCCGCAGCCCAATGCGGCGAAGGTCACGTTCACCGTCGAGTCGGAATATCCGGTGCCCGCCGACGCGCACGCAGCGATCCTGTCGCCGTCACTTGTCACGTCACGCGCGATCCAGCTCGTCCCGGTCTACTCCGGCGGACCGAAACTGGCTGACGGCGCGACCATTCCGGAGGAGCGGACCGCGGTCCCCGTCGAGTGGGACGACCTGCGTAAGCAGTTGGAGAAGTTGACCGAGTCCCTGCAACCCACCACCGAGGGCGGCACAAGCGCGCTGGGGCAATTCGTCAACACCTCGGCCGCGAACCTGCGCGGCGAGGGCGACACCGCGCGCGACACCGTCGTCAAGCTCTCGCAGGCGGTTTCAGCGCTCGGCGACCACAGCACGGACATTTTCAGCACGCTGCGCAACCTGGAGAAGTTCGTCTCCGCGTTGACCTCGAGCAGTGAGCTGCTCGCGTCGTTCAACAAGAACTTGGCCAACATCACCACGGTGATGACCAATACTCCCAACGAGTGGGGGCAGGCCATTGCGGGATTGGACGGCGCAGTCAACGATCTGCGCCCCTTCGTGGCCGAGAACCGAGAGGCCATCGGTACGACCTTCGACCACCTCAACGCCATCACCACCGCGTTGAACGACAGCCGCCGTGACATCAAGCAAACCCTGCACGTCGCGCCGAACGTGTTCCAGAACTTCCTCAACATCTATCAACCGGCGCAGAGCGCGGTCACCGGGATTCTGGCCCTGTCGAACTTTGCCGACACCGTCCAATCCGTTTGCGGTTCAATCGAGTCCGCGGCTCGTATCGGGGCGAAACAGTCGGCGCGACTGTGCGAGCAGTATCTGTCTCCGATCATCAAAAACCGCCAGTACAACTACCTGCCGCTCGGTTTCAACCCATTCGTGGGTGCATCGGCACGTCCCAACGAGCTCACCTACAGCGAGGACAAGCTCAACCCGCACATACCGCCGCCGGGAGCGCCGGGTGGCCCATCCCCCGCGGACAGTCCAGGCCCGGGCCCACTGCCTCAGTCGCCTCAAGCACTGCCCGGGGGTGCCGTACCGCCGGCGCCGGTCGCCGTCCATTCGACCGATCCACACGGGGGACTGCAGGGCTTGATGGTGCCTGAGACCGCACCCGTGCCGCCGAGGGGCACACCGTGAGGCGCACAGTATCTGCGGCGCTTGCCATCTCGTGCTTGTGCTTGCTGACGAGTTGTGGAGGATGGCGGGGTCTCAACTCGCTACCGCTGCCAGGAACCCAGGGCAAAGGCGACGGTGCGTACACCATTGCGGCTCAACTGCCCGACGTCGTCGTCATTCAGCCGAATACTCGGGTGCGGGTCGCCGATGTCAACATCGGCAACGTCACCAAGATCGAGGTGCAGGACTGGCATGCCCTGGTGACCATGCGGATCAACGGTTCCGTTCATCTGCCGGCGAACAGCACCGCCAAAGTCGGCCAGACCAGCCTGCTGGGCTCCATGCACATCGAGCTGGCGCCGCCGAAAGACGAGGCACCGCACGGACAGCTCAAAAACGGCTCGGTGATTCCGCTGTCCAGAGCTGCGACGTACCCGACCACCGAGCAGACTCTCGCGTCGGTGGCGATTCTGCTGAACGGCGGCGGACTGGGTCATCTTCAAGAGATCACCCGGACTTTCGCAACGGCGTTGACGGGTCGTGAAAAAGAGATGCGCAGCCTGTTGACTCAACTGGACATCTTCGTCACTGAGACAAAAAAACAGACTGACGACATCATCACGGCCATCGACAGTCTCAACTCGTTGGTCGGCCAGGTGGCCGACAAAGACCAAGCCGTCGACAAGGCGCTCACAACGATCCCGCAGGCGCTTGGAGTACTTTCAGATACCCGGAAAACCTTGGTCGATGCGATCGACAAGGTGGGCCAATTCAGCGCCGTCGCCGCCTCCACGATCAATCAGACCAAGAAATCGCTCGTCGACAACTTCCGTAACCTCGCGCCGGCGCTGCGCGAACTGGCCAACGCCGGGCCCGCGCTGACCAGGGGCCTGGACTTCCTCACGACGCTGCCGTGGGTGAAAAGCACCGTCCCCAACTGGTTTCGGGGTGACTTCGCCAACATCTCGCTCATCGTCGACCTGACTTTGAGCCGTCTGGACAGCGGTTTTTTCACCGGGTCGAAGTGGGAAGGGAACCTCACCGAACTCGAGATGCAGTGGGGCCGAACCATCGGCCAGATGCCCAGCCCATATACCGCGGTCAATCCTTTGATCGCGGCTTACCACTGGGGGGGTTACTAGCATGGCCCGTTCGAGTTCGCTGCGCCTGTCCCGCGGCGTATGGACGCAGCTGGCAATCCTTGCGATCGTCACCGCTCTTTCCATCGGCGTGATGGCGTTCGGTTTCGTCAAAGTGCCTGCGCTGCTGGGAGTTGGCAGATACACGGTGAAGGTGGACCTGGCCGCCTCCGGCGGGTTGTACCCGACGTCGGTGGTGACCTATCGCGGCAGCGAGATCGGCAGTGTCAAGTCGGTAGACGTCACCCAAAACGGAGTTCGGGCCATTCTTTCGCTGAAATCCGACATCGCGATTCCCTCCAACGTGACAGCTGCGGTGCACAGCCGATCGGCGATCGGCGAGCAATTCCTCGAGTTGACACCGCATTCCGGCACAGTGCAGGACACCGGCCCGAAATTGCGCGACGGCGACGTGATCGCGGTCGGCAAAACACAGATCCCGGTCGACATCGGATCCCTGCTGGATACAACCAACAAGGCTCTCGCGGCGATCCCGCAGGACAACCTGCACACCGTCGTCGATGAAGCCTCCAAAGCCGTCGCGGGTTTGGGGCCGGAACTGTCCCGGCTCGTCGACGGCGGCACCGCGTTGGCGATCGACGCCGGCAAGACCAGCGACACGTTCTCCCGGCTGATCGACGAGTTTCCACCGGTGGCCAGCTCGCAGGTGCGAACGTCGGATTCGATCGCGACCTGGGCTCGGCGGGTGAACGCGATCACCAGTCAGCTGAAGGCACAAGACGACAGGTTCGCGGACTTGCTCAACACCGCCGGCCCGGCGCTCGACGAAGGCACCGCGCTATTCGACCGGTTGGCTCCCACGCTGCCGGTGCTACTGGCGAACTTGGTCAGCCTAGGCAACATTGCCCTGTCCTACCGCAACGACCTCGAGCAGCTGTTGGTCATGTTCCCGCAGGGAACCGCGGTGATGTCGTCGATCATCGTGCCGGACAGGGTTGCCAAGATGGACTATAAAGGCATCTATCTCGACTTCAACTTGAATCTCAACTCGCCGCCACCATGCAACGCCGGGTTCCTACCGGTGCAGCAGCAGCGGATCCCCGTCCGGGAGGACTATCCCGACCGCACGAACGGCGAGTTGTATTGCCGCATCCCGCAGAACTCCGACATGAACGTCCGCGGCGTTCGTAACGTTCCCTGCGAGACCACGCCGGGCAAGCGCGCCCCGACCGTCGAAATGTGCGAAAGCGACGAGCAGTACGTCCCGCTCAACGACGGCCTGTTCTGGAAGGGCGATCCCAACGCGACGTTGAGCGGCCAGAGTGTGCCGCAGTACCCGAAGGGCGGGCCACCGTATTCGCCGGGCGAGCACTGGCACCCACCCGCCGAACCCCCGGTAAAGCCACCGGTCGCCATCCCATACGATCCGGCCACCGGAAACTACGTCGGCCCGGACGGCCGTCATTACAGCGATTCCGACCTGGCGTTTAATTCGAAAGGCAAGACATGGCAGAGCATGATGGTGCCGCCGAACAAGCCGAGTCCGTAAATGCCGAATCCGTAGACAGCACTGAGGTCGTCGACGTCGAAAGTGCTGCCGACGAGCTCGACGCCGAGGACAGCGACGCTGAGGATGCCGCTGATGAGGCCGCCAAAAATCCAGCACGGCAATGGTTTTCCAGCATTCCCAGACCGATTGCCGTCGGAGTCGCCATCATCTTGGCTTTGGTCGGCTTAGGAGGCTGGCTTGGGTACCGCGTGCACCAAGACCACCAGGTGCAGGCGCAGCGCAACCTTTATGTGCAAGTCGCGAGGCAGACCGCGATCAATCTGACCACGATCAACTACGCCGAGGTGGAGGCTGACATCAATCGAGTCCTGGACTCGGCGACCGGCGGCTTTCATGATGAATTCCAGAACCGGTCGCAACCATTTGTCGAGGTCGTCAAGAAAGTGCAGTCGAAATCTGAAGGCACCATCGCCGAGGCGGGGCTGCTCTCCTACACGAAAGACCAAGCGCAGGTGCTCGTCGCGGTATCGGTCAAGACGTCAATGGCCGGAGCGCCGGCCGACCAAGAGCCCCGCAGATGGCGGATGCGTCTCACCGTCGACAAGACTGGGGATAGCGCCAAGGTATCGAATGTCGAGTTCGTGCCGTGAGTAGCCGAACCGCGTTAACGACGCAGGAGGAGGACTCCGCGATGTCCGGTGACAACGACTCGGTCGCCGAGGAGTCGTCTCCCGACGACCTTGCCGAGCGCGACGACCTGGCCGACGAGGCGGAGGCCGCCGACGAGGCAGATCTGCTCGACGCTGAGGACGCCGAGGAAACAGTCGCCGACGACGGTGCTGCGGACGAAGCGCCGGCCGAGCAAGGCGCTCGATTCTCTTGGGTCCGTCTGCTCGTCGCGGTAATTCCCGCGTTGGCGTTGATCCTGGCTCTCGGAGTCGGCTATCTGAAATGGCTCGACGGCACGGCGCGAGAATCCCGGGCGGCAGCAGATCAGTCGATTCGCGCCGCCAGCGACAGCACCGTCGCGATCTTGTCGTATAAACCGGAAACCGTGGACCAGGATTTGAAGGCCGCCGCCGACCGGCTCGCCGAGCCCTTTCGTCAGCAGTACACGCAGCTCGTCCGTGATGTGGTCGCGCCGGGTGCTAAGCAGCAACACATTTCGGCGGTGGCCACCGTGCCTGCGGCGGCTTCGGTATCGGCGACCGGAAAGCATGCGGTGGTACTGGTTTTCGTCGACCAGACCACCACCATCGGCAACGATGCGCCCACTCAGAGCACGTCCAGTGTGCGGGTCAGTCTCGACAAGGTCGCCGGTCGATGGCTCATTTCGCAGTTCGACCCGGTATAGCGATGGACAAGTGAGGCAGAGATGAGAAGTTTGTCGACGATGTTCCGGCCCCTCTCCGCCATCGCGCTGACTGTCGGATGGTTTGCGGCGACCGTGATTTCAGGGTCGACAGGTGCCACCAAGGCGGCCGGCTTCGAAAGCCTGTCGGTACCGTCGCCGTCGATGGGCCGTGACATTCCGGTGGCCTTCTTGGCCGGTGGACCGCACGCAGCGTATCTGTTGGACGGGTTCAACGCCGGGCCCGATGTCAGCAACTGGGTGACTGCCGGTAACGGATTCAACACCCTTGCCGGTAAAGGGATTTCGGTAGTAGCGCCAGCCGGCGGCGCCTACAGCATGTACACCAACTGGGAGCAGGACGGCAGCAAGCAGTGGGAGACATTCTTGTCCACGGAGCTGCCCGACTGGCTGGCCGCCAACAAGGGCCTGGCGCCGGGCGGGCACGGTGTGGTCGGCGTCTCGCAAGGCGGGTATGCGGCCGCGGCGCTGGTGACCTTCCATCCTGACCGGTTCCGCTACGCCGGATCGCTGTCGGGATTTCTTGCCCCCGAACGCGCCGGCGTCGACGGGACGATCACCGCGGCGCTGCGGCAAGGCGGCGCCGACAGCGACCATATGTGGGGTCTGCCGCAGCTGGGTCGCTGGAAGTGGCATTCGCCCAACCAGAACATCCAGCAGCTGGTCGACAACGACGCCCGGCTCTGGATTTACAGTCCCGGCAGCGGCGCGCCGACCGACCAGGGCGCGATGGCCGGCTACGGCGACATCTCACAAGGGACCAACGCGACGTTCTACTCGCACTATCGAGACGTCGGCGGCGTTAACGGCCACTTCGACTTGGGCCGTGGCGGCGGCAACGACTGGCCGACGTGGGGACGACAGCTCGGCGCGATGTCCGGCGACCTCGCGGCCAACATCCGCTAGCGACCATCAGGAGACCAGTTGCCATGAATGACAGAAGAGCGAGCCGCCAAGTTGCGCAGATTATCTCGATACCGTTGGCGGTCGGCGCCGGGCTTGTCGCCGCGAGCGTGGTCGCCGTTGCATCGGCCGCTCCGGGGGTTCCCGGGAATAACGACCGGCTCAACAACGGCATCGTCGTCAACGTCGACACGATCAAGAGTCAGGCCGGCTGCACCACCAAGCTGAAGAAAAACCCGCAGCTAGAGGCCGCCGCGCAGCGCCACACGGTCGACGTGCTCAACAATCGTGGCCTCGACGCCGACATCGGGTCGGACGGCTCGTCGGTCCAGGACCGGGCCCGCGACGCGGGCTACCGCGGCACGGTGGCCGAAACCGTGGCGATCAACCAGTCGCTGACGATCAATGACCTTGACGTCATGGGTAATTGGTACTACCGCCCCGACTACATGGCGATCATGTCGAACTGTGCCAACACCCAGATCGGGGTGTGGTCGGAGAACAGCTTCGACCGTAGCGTCCTCGTCGCGGTGTACGGACAACCGGCCTGAGCCCGGTGCCTTTTGGTCACTGCGTCTAAAAAGTCTGCTGTTTCGCGCGCATGCCGATAAACTCTCGGCACATCCACAAGACAGAGGGATTCCGGTGAAAAGCGGAGTTATGAGGGCCACTGGGGCGCGCGTCACCAAGCGCGGCGTGCCGTTGGCCGTCCTGATCGTCGCCGCCACATTCGCTGGCCCGGCACCGGCGGCACATGCCGTCCCTGCGCCCGATGTGGAGTTCATCTACGACACCACCGTGCGCAAGCAATACAGTTTCGCGAACACAGCAGAGGCCATCAGTTATGCCCACGGCATCTGCGACAAAATCACCGGCGGCACCAGCTACGCGCGGGTCATCGGTGATGTGAAAAACGATGTACTGCCCAACGACGAGTACTCGGCCAACTACCTGGTCTCGAATGCGGTGAACATCTATTGCCCTGCCCAGTTATGGCAGTTGCGCAACTCGGCGGGCGGTTACGTCCCGCCGCCGCAGTAACTATCCGCCGGCGTTGCCCAAGTCCGGTGCATAGGAGGGCGGAGGGTAGACGCCCCGCAGCAGCCATGCGTACGCCGAGATGCCGTATTCGAGCTCGTCGCTGGCGTCGTAATCGGGGTTCGGATTCATCTGACTAACCCTTCGTCGCAGATCCTCGTCAAGATACCGCAGTCCGTGCCAGCATATGCCGCTGCCGCGTCGGTCACCCGCCGAAGCGCGCTCCTAGGAGGTCCGGACAAGACTTGCGCTGATTTTAACCCTCGGGTGAGTCGGCCAGCTGCGACAACACCGCTGAGGCATCCGACGTCGCACCGCGGTTGTACGGCAACTTGGCCAGTGCCGTCGCCATCGCGCAGGTGTTTGTGACGGCGGCGTAGGCCAAGCCACTCCCGACTGCGGCGGCCAGCCATTTGAGTCGCGGGACAGCAGTGCTGCCGACAACGGAGGCCACCACAAGTGATCCGGCGAGAAGGCGCACCTGCCGCTCTAAGTCCCACCGCTCGACGCCGCGGTCGACCCCGAACCCTCGGCCCTCCCAGTCGGTGATTCCTTTTTCGAGAACGCGCCCGCCGGCCAGGCCCGCGTTGTGCAATAGCGTTGCGGCCTGTGCTGAGCGTTGACCTGACTTACACACCAGAACGACGTCGTCGTCCTGGTCGAGTTGCTGGACGACTTCGGAGCCATGCTTGTCCAAGACGTCCAGCGGTACGTTGTGCGACCCACGGATGTGCGCGGTCTCGAACTCGGCGGGCGTCCGCACGTCGAGAATTCGCAACGGCTTAAGCGGCTCAGTGGACTCGAGTAGCTCGCGCAGCTCGGTCGAGCTGATAGCGGAGGTCGGTGCGTTCAAGATCTCCTCCGATGACGTCGGCCATGGTCAAGATTTCGTCTTTGGCCAATACCCGCGCCGACCCGGCGCCAAGCATTTGGATCGAGGCGGATTTTAAGCGCCCATAGGCTTGCGCGTGGCCGTCTCGACCCTCCCGGTCGCGACACCCGGTTCCGGCTGGACCGAGGCCGCGCGCGGGCACACTCATAGCTGCCGGCTGTACTGGGTGCAGGTCAAACCCACTAACGCGACCGCCGCCAGCCCTGCGCAGTTGCTGTTCTTCGACCACAACGTCCCATTGGGCACGCCCACGCCGAATCCCAAGCCCTACACGACCGTGCTGGCTTCTACCGACGACGTCGTGAGGGTGTGGCAGGTCGCGGGCGATTCCGTGTGCTGTCCCACCGGTATCGGCACGGTGCTGTACCAGATCGGGCCCGGCGGCAAGCTCGTGACGCGCGGCGCGGTCCCCAATCAGTAGCTCAGCCGGGCAGATTCTCGGGATGCAGCATCTCGGCGTATCGCAGCGGCTCGGGGATGCCGAACCCGTCGACCAGGGTTTCGGCGTAGGGCCGGAGCAGCCGGCACCGGTCGTTGATGCCCCGAGTGACAGCCTTGGCGCGCTCGGTGGACAGGTACCGGTGTTCGACGTACCACGCCTTGTCGTCCTCGATCACGGTCAACGCGTAGAGGTCGCAGACCAACCCGAGGACCTCGCGGGCCTCGTCGTCTTCGCAGATCTCGATTCCGGCAACGAACGCCTCCAAGACCACCCGGTCGATGTGCGCTTTCGCGGCGTGCAGCACGTGGTCCTGCACGGAGTTGAATGCGTCGAAGGCTGACATCTGTTTCGACTTGGCCTGCAGCCGGCGCGCTACTGAGGCGATCATGTATTCCTCGCGGTCCTCGAACATCTTGACCTGAGTGCCGCGGTTGAACAGGCTGCCCTCTTCTTCGTTGTCCTGCCGGGCATCGACGACGGTCTGGATAATCGTCTCGGCCGCAGTACGTTTCAGCATCCGCTCGCCGGCGAAGTTGGCCGCGAAGCGTACCCATTCCACCGGGCTCATCCCTTTGATGTCGTCGGCGTAGGCGGTCAACAGCTCCTTGGCCACCAGCTGGGTCAGCACGTGGTTGTCACCCTCGAATGTGGTGAACACGTCGGTGTCGGCGCGCAGTGCGATCAGCCGGTTGTCGGCCATGTAGCCGGCACCGCCACATGCCTCGCGAGCTTCTTGGATGGCGGTGGACGCGTGCCAGGTGTTCGCTGCCTTCAGGCCGGCCGCCCGCGACTCCAACTCGCGTTGCTCTTCGGCATCGGGTGAGTCGGAGGTCTGCAGATCGTGGCACTTGGCCACCAGTTCGTTCTGCGCGAACTGCAACGCGTAGGACTTCGCGATCAGCGGGAACAGCCGGCGCTGATGCACCAGGTAGTCCATGATCAGCACTTCGCCGTCGTCGTCGGGTGCGCTGAACTGCCTGCGCTGCAAGGCATATCGGGTAGCGATATCCAGGGCCACCCGCGCCGCGCTGCCGGCACTGCCGCCGACCGTGATTCGGCCACGGATCAGCGTGCCGATCATCGTGAAAAACCGACGGTTGGGGTTCTCGATCGGTGAGCTGTAGGTGCCGTCAGCCGCCACGTCGCCGTACTTGTTCAGCAGGTTCACCCGCGGAACGCGGACGTGGTCGAGCATGATGCGCCCGTTGTCGACACCGGGCAGGCCGCCTTTGTACTGACAGTCCGATGTCGTCACGCCGGGCAGGTCGTTGCCCTCGTCGTCGCGGATCGGCACCAGGAAGCAGTGCACCCCGTGGTTGACCGGCTCACCGTCTTCGGTGGTGATCAGCTGAGCGAAAACCGCTGCGATGCGCGCGGTTTCGGCGGCTCCGCCGATATAGTCCTTCCGGGCCGTCGGGGTCTCGGAATGGACAACGAATTCTTCGGTCTCTGCATCGTAGGTCGCGGTTGTCTCCAGCGCCTGAACGTCACTGCCGTGACCCGTCTCGGTCATCGCGAAGCAGCCGAGCAGTTCGAGGTTGATGATCTTTTTCACATACGCCTGGTGGTGGCGTTCGGTGCCCAGGTTCTCCACGGCCCCGCCGAACAGGCCCCACTGCACGCCCGCCTTGACCATTAGGGATAGATCCGACATCGCGAGCATCTCGATCGTCGTGACCGCGGCCCCGACGTTCCCGTTACCGCCGTGCTCTTTGCGGAAGCCGTCGTCGGCAGCGCCTGCGGCGGCCATGATGTTCATTTGCTCGGCCACTTTGGTGCGGGCGATGACGGTGTTCGGCGTGTAGTGCGGACGGAAGATCTCGTCGCTTAACCGCTCCCGCATTTGGTTCTTCACGTCGCGCCAACGTCCGTCGAGCGAGTTGCGCACATGTTCCGCAATGGTGGTCATACCCGACGGTAACCGATCACAATCGAGATGCCGTGCCGCTGGCGAAAACACGGGCTATTTACCCGCAATAGATATCATCTGTCGACATCGGTCGGGCCGCTGGCGGCCACGCGGCCAAGGAAAGGCAGGCCATGGGCGACGTTCCCCGCGCTTTCAGCAAGCAGGGCGCGGTCGACGTCGAGGCCGTCGCAGCAGCCCTTCAGCCCAAATTCGTCCTGGCCGCCGGACCGGAAAACGCGTTGTCACACACCTGGCTGGATACCTTTGATTGGCGGCTGCACTCTGCCGGGATCTCCTTGGAATTCGTCGACGACGGGCCGCTGATCATGCAGTTTCCGGATGGCGCCCGCTTGCAGGCCCCGCTGGCCGGGGTGAAGTGGCCAGCGCAGCCGCACGCTCTGCCGGTCGGGCGGCTGCGCGATGCGTTGACTCCGATTGTTGGGCCGCGCGCGTTGCTGCCGGTCGTCACGCTGCGATGTGCTGCCCGGGAAGGCCAGGTGCTCAACGCCGACGAAAAGACCGTCGCCAGGCTGCTGACCGAGAGCGTCGATGACGGCACCAGCCAGCTGCGGATCCAGCCGCTGCGGGGTTACGACGTCGTCGGCGATCGGATCGCGCGACTGTTGGCCGGCGTCGATGGGCTCACCGCGGTAACAACGACGCCCTACGACTTGGCGCTGACCCATGCCGGCCGCAAACCCGGCGACGAGGACAACGTGGCGGCGCCGATACGGCCGGAAACGCCTTCGGCGGTCGCGATTGCTGAGATCCTGGCGCGGTTTGCAGCGATCATCGACGACAACGTGCCCGGCACGATCGCGGCGGTCGACACCGAATTCCTGCACGACCTACGGGTAGCGGTGCGGCGCACCCGCTCGATTCTCAAGCTGGCCGGCGATGTGCTGCCCGCTAATCTGACCGAGCGGTTCCAGCCGGAGTTCAAGTGGCTCGGTGATCTGACCACGCCGGTCCGCGATCTGGACGTCTACCTTCTCGAGCTCGACAACATGGCCGCCCGGCTGGCGTCGGCCGACCCACATGACCTCGACCCGTTCCGGTCGTTTTTGGTTCGGCATCGCGCCGCCGAACGCCGTCGGCTGGTGCGCGGGCTGCGGTCGCGGCGCTTCGAGCAATTGCTGAGCGACTGGCGCAGCGCACTGGCCCAGGTGATCGCCGACGCCGAGGGCGGGCCGACGGTCGCGATGTTGGCCCGCCAGCGAGTCGAACGGGCGTATCGGAACGCAGTGCGGCGTGGGAAGCGGGTCAAAGTCGACTCACCGAGCGAATATGTGCACGCACTGCGCAAGCGGTGCAAGGAATTGCGTTACCTGCTCGAGGTATTCCGGCCATTGTGCGCCAACGCACCGCACCGTCGGTTCGTCAACGAGCTCAAGGCGCTGCAGGACACGCTCGGGGAATTTCAGGACGGTGAGGTGCAGCGGGAAGGCGTCCGGGAATTCGCCGCGCTGATGATGGAGCAGGGGGCCGCGCCGCCCGAGACCGTAATGGCGATGGGGGAGCTGGCCGCACAACTCGACGCACACCAGCTGGGTGCGCGGGCAGCGCTGGCCGGGCGGCTGCAGCCATTCCTGGCCGATGAGAATCGTGCCCGCGTGAAGGCCCTCGTGCGCTGATGAAGATCTACGCGACGTACAACATCAAAGGCGGCGTTGGCAAAACCTCGGCCGCGGTCAACCTGGCGCATCTGGCGGCGAGCAGCGGTTACAACGCACTGCTGTGGGATCTCGACCCGCAGGGCGCGGCAACTTACCTGTTCCGGGTCAGGCCCAAGGTCAAGGGCGGCGGCCGGGCTCTGGTGGACGGCACGCGATCGCTCGACGATGCGATAAAGGCCACCGATTTCGACGGGCTTGACCTGGTGCCAGCCGATTTCAGCTACCGCAACTTGGATGTGCAGCTAGACGACACGAAGCGGCCGACGCGCCGGATCCGCCAGCTGCTGCGACCGCTCGACGGGCAATACGACATGGTCTTCCTCGACTGCCCTCCGAGCATTTCGTTGTTGTCGGAAAACGTCCTGCACGCGGTCGATACTCTGCTGGTGCCGATTATCCCGGCGACGTTGTCGGTTCGCACATTCGATCAATTAGCCAGCTTCGTCGGCGATTTCGACGGCCGCCAACCGCGGGTGCGTGCCTTCTTCTCGATGGTGGACCGGCGCAAGCGGTTGCATCGCGAACTGGTGGCACAGTTGTCAGCCGAAAGGCCGGAGATTCTGACCACCGCCATCCCGGCGCTGTCGATCATCGAGCAGATGGCCGAACAGCGGGCGCCGGTGACGGCATTCGCACCGCACAGCACCGCGGCCCGTTGCTACAAAGCGTTATGGGCAGAGGTCAATGGGACTGAAGCCACCTGAGTCCATAGATACTTTGCGCGCGTGAGGCGCTGACCCTCCGTCGCTACCGGTGCGCAGGTCGCCTCAGTCGCCAGCGCAGCGCCGCGGTGGCGGCCACGCCCAAACCGACCAGCAATCCCATGTCGAGCAGCCACCGGCCGGATGAGTGTTTCCATGAATCATCGCTGGCGGCAAGCACATTCACGTCGTGCACGTCGACGGTGGAAGCCAGGGCCGCGAATCCCCATCGGGACGGCACCAACCATGCGATCTGCTCCAGGCCGACCCGGCTGCCGATCGGGAACATCGCCCCGGCGAACACCAGCGAGACCAAGACGATCAGGACTGCAATCAGCAGCACCTGTTCGGAGTAAGACGCCAGCGAGGAGAGAGCCAGCGCGACCATCGCCGACACGACGGCGGTGACGGCCAGTGCCACGAACAGCTCAACGGTCGCCCCGAAGCTGTTATCCCCGAGCAGGACGCCGCCATAGGTGGGCGCACCCTTGCCCACGACAGCGGCGATGGTGATGATGCCGGTCTGGACGCCGGCGACGAGGCTGTAGACGATGACCTTGCCGGCCAGCAGCGCCGACGCTGATAATCCGTGGGCTTGTTCCCGCCGGAAGATGCGCTGTTCGCCGAAAAGGTCGCGAATGCCCAGCGCGGTGCCCATCACGACGGCGCCAATGCTGAGGACCGCAAGGATCTCGACGGCCTCGTCGGGACTGTTGCCGTAGGGGCTCGCCGGGCCCAGCCCGGCGTCCCCGGGTACCAGCAATGAGATCGCGCCGAAAAGCAAAGGCAGGATCATCAGGAAGATGAAGTACCGCTGATCGGCGACCGTCAGCCAAGCCTGCCGACGGGCAGCGATGAGGATCTGGCGCCACAGATTCAGGTGCGCTTGCGGGGCAGGCTGCTCGACGGGAGTGGGTGGCGGTGCATCCGTGGGCAGCGTCTCGTGCTGGCGGGCCAGGTAGCCGTCGTGTGCGCCGTACGGATCCGCGCTGACGCGTGCGACGATCTCCGTCCAGTCGGTCGTACCCAGCTCCTCGCCGATCTGCGAGGGCGCACCGGCGAACGCCGGTACACCTGTCGCGGTGAGCACCAACACCTGGTCGCACGCGTCGAGGTCGGTTGGCGACGTGGTTGCCTCCACAACGACGCGCCCCTCGTCGGCGAGTTGTCGCAGCGTCGCAGTCATCCGTTGTTCTGCTGCCGAGTCGAATCCCGCGGTGGGCTCGTTGAGGACAATCAGTGCCGGATCGGTTAGCAGTTCCGCCGCCAGCGATGCGCGCTTGCGCTGCTCGACGGTGAGCTCGCCTGCCTGGACGGTGCGCAGCGTGCCCAATTCCATCCGGTTGAGCACCGAGCGCACGACCTCGTGGCGTTGATCACCGGAAGTGCCTGGCGGCAGGCGCAATTCGGCGGCGTAGTTCAACGCTTGTTCGATGGTCAGTTGGGGATGTAGCAGGTCGTGGCGCGGCACCACTCCGACGCGTGGCTGCACCTGATCCGTGGTGACGTCGTGGCCGCCGAACTCGACTGTGCCGACGCGTGTCTGCACTGCGCCGCCAAGAACGTCGACCAGAGCGGATGCGCTCGCCTCCGACAGCCCGACGACCGAGGTGAGCGACCCCGGCGACGCGGTGAAGGACAGATCCGCCAGCAACTGGTCGCCATCGACGCTGAGCCGTACCTGGCGCACCTCCAGCGGACCGGTGTTGGCCGCAGGTGGCGGTGACGGGGATTCGGATTCCTTGTCATCCGGCTCGGGCAGCTGAGCACTGGGCGCGACCTCATGCGGCCGGTCTTTGCGTCGGTGCGGCAACAGCTTTCGCAGTGCGCTGTTGATCCGCTCGACGACCACGTCCCGCTTTCGCCGGGGCGGAGTGAACGCTGACGCCAATTCCGGGTGACCTTGAAATGGCGGCGGAGCCGGCGGTGCTTGCGGCGGGGGTGCCTGGGGTGGGGGAGCTTGCGGGGGCGGTGCCTGCTGTGGCCAGGCGTGTGCCACCGGCAGCGCTGTCGTGGCGGCTGGCGGTGGTGGAGGTTGTGGCGGCCGGAGCGGTGGTGGGGGACCCTGCCATCGCGGAGCCTGCCACGGGGGAGCCTGCGGGGGCGGTGGTGGCGGCCTGAGCGGCGGCGGTGCGGGTGGTGGCGGAGGTGGAGCCGGCGGTCGGTAGTGGTGAACCGGCCGCGGCGGCTGCCGCATCGGTGGAGGCGGCGGCGCGGGTCGCGGTGGCGGGGGCGGTGGGGCGCCGAGCTGGAAGACCAACCGGGGCCCATGCTGCGGATCGCCAAGAGTTACCGCTCGACCGTCGTGGATGAAGACCGTCGACATCCGCACCCCGTCGACGTAGATCCCGCCTTCGCTCCGATCGACGGCGATCCACTGGCTGCCGTTGTGATGCAGCACCACCTGGGTGGGTGCGCCGTCGACGCGGATGTCCGCGCGACTGTCGCGTCCAACGGTCACATCTCGGCCGGCGGGAAAGGTGTATTTACGGTGACCGAGCCAGACGATCAAGGGCGAATCGAACGCTTCCGTCGGCATGGCCACCCCCCTTCTAGCCCCTTCCATGCCCATCATCTTGGAGCCGAGCGACCGTTGTCCACCCGCCATGATGCGCCGAGCGCCGACTGAGAGGACGTCCGCGCTGGCCAACCGCCGCCGCAGGGGCTATCGAGACGCGCCCGGTCGCGGGGCCGGCGCGGAATCGTCGAGCAGGCGGCGCAACACGGTAACGGCATCCACCAACGTCTGGCGGTCCGCGGCCTTCAACCTGGCAAGTTGCGGCTCGATCGCATCGGCGCGGTCGGCCCGGACTTGGTTAAGAGTGTGCAAACCCTCGGCGGTAATCCGGATGCGGACTGCCCGCGCGTCGCCGGGGTCGACGGTCCGAGTGACCAGGCCGGCGTCTTCGAGCCGTCGCACCTGCGTGGTCATCGTCGGCTGCGAGCAGTGATCCACCCCGGCCAGATCGCAGATCCGTGCTTCACCGTGGGCATCGATGGTCGACAGCAGTCGGGCTTGGGCGGCCGGCAACTGCATCTGGATTCGTTGGGTGGCATAGCGGTTGAGCCGCGCGACCACGGCGAGTAGATCCGCGCCCAGACCCGGGACGACCTCCTCGGCCGCGCCGCGCTCGGTGGTTGCGGGTGATGTCATTCCTATATAGTTGCATAGCTAGGCTATCTAGACCACTAACCGGGCAATTTCGATGCCGCAAACTCATATGACCCGCCACTGTTCGCTCGCGGGAGCACCCCGCGACAACTGGCAGAATCAGTGAAATGAATGCGACTCGCCGCGTGATCCGGACCCGAGGGTCCAGATCGCTGCGTCCCGGCGAGCTCGCGCAGTCATCGGTCATGGCCGCACTGTGCGCGGCGACCGCGATCATCTCGATCGTCGTCCCCTTCGCCGGCGCACTGGCGCTGCTGGGGATGGTCCCGATGGGTTTGCTGGCCTACCGCTACCGCATCCGCGTGCTGATCGCCGCGACGGTCGCTGCCGGGTTGATCGCCTTTTTGATCGCCGGCCTCGGCGGCTTGATGACGGTGGTCAACAACGCCTATGTCGGCGGGCTGACCGGGGTGGTCAAGCGCCGGCGCCGCGGTGCCCGGACGGTGATCGTCGTGTCCTTCATCGCCGGAGCAGTTTTCAACGTGGGGACGGTCGCCGCGTTGGCGGTACTCGCGCGGCTTCGGCACCTGATCTTCGACGCCGTCACCGCCAATATCAATGGGATGGCGGCCGTCTTGACAGCGATCGGGCGCTTCGCGATCGAACATCCGTTTCCACTCAGCAGACGCATCGGCGATGGCCTCGAGGCCACCGCCCGCGGACTCCAGTGGTTGCTCGCTGTGGTCCTGCACAACTGGCCGTGGCTGATCTTCGGCAACGGCATCGTCTCGATAATGGTCGTGTCTTTGATCGGTTGGTGGGCGCTGTCGCGGGTGCTGGATCGGATGCACGGTATTCCCGATGTGCACAAACTGGACGCCCCACTCGACAATGCGCCGATCGCGCCGGTGCCCGTACGGCTGGATCAGGTCCGCTTCCGTTACCCGCTTGCCGACCACGACGCGTTGCGCACACTCAGCTTGGACGTTCATTCCGGCGAACATCTAGCCATCACCGGGGCCAACGGTTCGGGCAAGACAACGTTGATGCTCGTGTTGGCCGGCCGGGAACCGACGTCGGGCACCGTCGAACGTCCCGGGGCGGTGGGGTTGGGCCGGCTCGGGGGTACCGCAGTGGTCATGCAGCATCCGGAAAGTCAGGTGCTGGGGACCCGGGTGGCTGACGATGTGGTGTGGGGCCTGCCGCCGGGAACGACCATCGACGTAGGCCGGTTGCTTGGCGAAGTCGGCCTTGACTCGCACGCGGAACGTGACACCGGAAGTCTCTCGGGCGGTGAGTTGCAGCGGCTGGCGGTGGCCGCTGCGCTGGCGCGGGAGCCCGCGCTGCTCATCGCCGACGAGGTCACCAGCATGGTTGACCAGCAGGGCCGGGAAGCGCTGCTCGGTGTGCTGTCCGGCCTGAAGAATCGGCACCGGACGGCGCTCGTTCACATCACGCACTACACGGGAGAAGCCGATTCCGCCGACCGGACAATAAATCTCAGCGAGTCCGGGGACAACACCGGCATGGTCGAGGCGATGGCCGTGCCGGAGGCGACCCCGGTAATGGGTCACGAGTCCGGCCCCCCGGTCCTCGAGGTCGCCGGTGTCGGGCACGAATACGACAGTGGGACACCGTGGGCCAAGGCCACACTGCGCGATGTCAGCTTTGTGGTGCACCAAGGGGACGGCTTGTTGATCCACGGCGGCAACGGCTCGGGTAAGTCGACGCTGGCTTGGATCGTGGCCGGGCTGACGGTGCCGACGACCGGCGCCTGCCTGCTTGACGGCCGGCCGACTCACGAGCAGGTCGGAGCGGTGGCGCTGTCGTTCCAGGCGGCCCGACTACAGCTGATGCGTAGCCGGGTCGATGTGGAAGTGGCGTCTGCAGCTGGTTTTTCGCCCAAAGACCAGGACCGCGTGGCATCTGCGCTCGCTGTTGTGGGATTGGACAGTACGTTGGCGAAGCGGCCCATCGATCAGCTCAGCGGTGGTCAGATGCGCCGGGTCGTGCTGGCCGGTCTGCTGGCCCGCTCGCCGCGGGCGTTGATCCTCGACGAGCCGTTGGCCGGCCTGGATGCCGTCACTCAAAGTGGTTTGCTGCGACTGCTCGAAGAGCTCCGCCGCGAGAAGGGTCTGACCGTGGTGGTCATGTCCCACGACTTCGCCGGCCTGGAAGAACTGTGCCCGCACACCTTGGATCTGCGCGACGGTGTGCTCCAAGCGGTCTCGACGACGGCAGGGGGTATGTCATGACCACGGCAGCACCAGATGAACACTCGGCCCGAAAGTCGACTCGGTCGATGGTGCTGTTGCGCCCGGTGCCCGGCAACTCGGCAGTCCACGAGCTATGGGCCGGAACCAAACTACTGGCGGTCGGCGCTATCTCGGTACTGCTGACGTTCTTTCCGGGGTGGATCACCATCGGACTGGTGGCGGCGCTGGTGCTGACCGCGGCCCGGATCGCGCACATTCCGCGAGGCGCGCTTCCCAACGTGCCGCACTGGCTATGGATGCTGTTGGCGCTCGGCGGCATCTCTGCGGCGTTCGCCGGCGGCAGCCCGGTGATCGAAGTGGCCGGACTATCGGTCGGATTCGGCGGGCTGTTGAATTTCCTACGGGTCACAACGTTGTCGATAGTGTTGCTAGGTCTGGGCGCGATGGTGTCGTGGACCACCAATGTCGCCGAAATAGCGCCGGCGGTAGCTACTTTGGGCCGTCCACTGCGGCTGCTGCGGGTTCCGGTCGACGAGTGGGCCGTCACTTTGGCTCTTGCGCTGCGGGCATTCCCGATGCTGATCGAGGAATTCCGGGTGCTCTACGCCGCGCGTCTCTTGCGGCCCAAACGGCAAGCGCCTACCCGCAGGGCACGACTGCGGCGTCGGGCGCTGGAACTGGTCGACCTGATCGCCGCGGCTCTCACGGTGACATTGCGGCGCGCTGACGAGATGGGTGACGCCATTACGGCGCGCGGCGGTATCGGCCAGATCTCGGCGATACCGTCACGGCCGAAACCGGCGGACTGGCTGGCGCTCTCGATCACTGCCGCAGTGTGCATCGGGGCGATCGCGCTCGAAGTTCCGCTCTGGGGCTAGCCACGCCGCCGGTGCTAGCGGCGCGCGGCAGCGTTGGCGGCGTCCTGGGCCCGGCGCAGGGTGGTCGCGATATCGCTGCGGCCCAAGAACATCTCGTCGAAATATGGTTTGAGGACCTGATTCCCCGCGGCGAAGCCGGCGCCGCCGGGCGCGGCGATGCGCGGGCCATTGAGGACGGCGAAGAACGGTCTGACGTCGACGCCCTTGCTCAACCAGTAATCGAAGTACACCCGCTGGGCCGACGTGACCGCGGGAATGGCGCTGCCCTGGCGGCCCACGTATTGGTTGCCCTCGGTACTGCCCATCCAGTCCAGCACCTGGCGCACCGCATCCGGGTGCGCAGATGCCAAATTACCCGCTGCGGCAATGCCGTTGGTGACGCTGACCCGACCCTTGGGGCCTGCGGGCAGCATCGCCACGCCCCACCGGAAGCCCGCGTGACCGGCGATCGTTGCCAAGTTGTAGGTGCCGGACTGGAAGAGCGCCATTTTGCCGGCCAGGAATTGGTTACGGGAGAAGTCGCCGTTGTCGTTGGTCTCCGAGGCAGATGGCGCGACGTGGTCGTTGTTGATCAGCCTGACCAGGTAGGTAAATGCCTCGACGGCGCCCGGGTTGTCGAACGCGAAACGATCGCCGGCCTGGAACTGGCCGCCGGCCGATCCGATGTAGTTCAGGTAGATGCCCTGCGCGTCGTTGGCCGCGTTGTAAGCCCACTGTCGCACGCGTCCGGCATGGAAACCCGGTGTGGCCGCGGTTCGTCCATCGGCGTCGACAGTAAGCCGGGCCAGCAATGGACGCATGGTGTCACCGCCGTCCGGACTCCAGCGCAGCGACGTCAGATCGGCGACGTCGACACCGGCGGCGGCGAGCAGATCGGCGTTGTAATACAGCGCGATGCCGGCATCGGTGAGTTGGGGGACCGCCCACAACGTCCCGCCGCGGGTGAACTGCTCGACGACCGACGGTTCCCACGCTGAAGCAGCCTTCGGCCCAAGGCTTTTCCGGATGTCCATCAACCGGCCGCTGTCTGCGTATCCGGAGAGGTAGGCATTGGAGACCCAAAAGATGTCGTCGGCGCTACCGCCTGCGACATCGGTGCGCAGCGTGGTGAAGTAGGTGGAATACGAGACGACGTTGGTGTGCACCTCGATGTCGGGATGCGCCCGGTTGAACGCCGCGAATGACTGTCGGTAGGCGGCTGCGACCTGCTCGTCCCAGAGTCGCACGGTCACCACTGTCTTGCCGCCGAGCGGCCGCGCCGTGACATCCAACAGCACGGCCGCGGCGGCCAACAGCACCGCGATCAACACGAAACCCAGGGCGAACAGCGTGGAAAATCGGGGCCGGCTCATTTCAGCCCCGTGACGACGATCGAACGCACGATGTGGCGCTGGAAACTCACGAACAAGACGAGCAGTGGCACGATCGCTACCGTCGTTGCGGCCATGACCAACGGCCACTGCGCGTTGTAGCGTGACTGCAGCGCGGCCGTCGCCACCGTCAGCACCTGCCATTTGGGGCCGCTGGTGATCACCAACGGCCACATGAAATGGTGCCATTGCGACACCACGGTGATCAGCATCAGCGTAACCAGCACGGGCCGACTGGACGGCACAACCACGTGCACGATCACGTCCAGTGTGTTGGCTCCGTCCAGATACGCAGCGTTGATCAGGTCATCGGGAATTGCTCGAAAGTGCTGGCGGAGAAGGAAGATGGCATAGGGCGAGCCGAAGACGAATGGCAACACCAACGCCCAGAACGTGTTACGCATCCCCAACTGCGCCATCATCAGATAAAGCGGCACCACTGTCACGCTGCCCGGCACCATCAACGTCGCGAGATATAACCAGAAAAGCGCATCCCGGCCGGGGAACCGCAACCGTGCGAACGCATACGCGGCGAGCACCGAAGAGCTTAACTGGCCAAGCAGAATCACCGCGGTCATCAACGTCGTCACCGCCAGCGCCCGACCGAACCCGGCGCCGCCCAAGTCGGCGTAGTTGGCCACTGTCGGTGGCCGCGGCCAGGCCAATGGCGCGCCCGTCGCAAACTGATGCGCGGAGGTGAATGAGGTCAGCAAGCCGAGCGCGAACGGCGCCAGCATGATCAACGCACCCAGCACCAAGCCGGTGTAGACCAGCACCGCCGCGGGCTTTCTAGGTGAGGTCATAGCTGATCCGCCGACGGAAGTAGAGGTGCTGGACGATCGTGATGCCGACCAGGATGACGAACAGCACCACCGCCATCACCGAGGCCCGGCCGATCGCCGCGGCCCCGAACGCCTCTGCGTAGATGCGGTGTGCGACCAAATCGGTGTGGTTCTGCGGTCCGCCGCCGGTCAGCGCGTAGACCGTGTCGAAAACCTGTGCGGCACTGATGACTCCGGTGACCAACACGAAGAACATGGTGGGTCGCAGCATCGGCAGCGTGATGCGCCAGAACCGCTGCCAGGACGTCGCACCGTCGGTGCGTGCCGCGGAGTGGATCTCGGCGGGGATGGCCAGGATGCCGGCCAGGAAAAACAGCGCGACATATCCGACGTTGGTCCACACGACGACCGCAGACACCACCGGCAGCGCCAGCCCGGGATCGGTGAGCCATTCGATGCGATGCCCCAGCACGGTACTGATGGCGCCGTCGGTGGGTGCCAGGATCCAGCGCCACAGCACCGCGATCGCCAGCGGAACGCAGATCCAGGGCAGCACGTACAGGGTGCGGAACACACCACTGCCGGGCAGATCACGTGCCAGCAGCGCCGCAACGGCCAGCCCGAGCACCGTCTGCGCCGGAACCACGATCGCCACAAAAGCCAGCGTCACCAGAAGGGAGTTGCCGAATGTCGAATCGCTGAGAACCGAGCGCCAATTGTGGCCTCCGACATATTCGATCGGCCCCAGCAGATCCCAGCGGTGCAGGCTCAGCCACAGCACCACCAAGATCGGCAGCAGCAAAAACGCGACGACCCCGAACAGGCTCGGCGCGAGCAGCGCGTACCCGAGCGCGGTCGATCGGCGCGGCGCTGCCAGCCCAGCGGTCATAGCCGCCGCACCTCCTCCGCTTCGCTCTGCACCGCCGCCAACGCTGGCCATGAATGTATTAAAGCCGGTCGCTACGGTGGAGTCGTGACACCGAACCGGGGGATCGATGCCGACTTCCTCAGCCTGCCGCGCCACGAACTGGCCGATGCAGCGCTGTCGGCGGCCACCGCGGCCGGAGCCAGCCACGCCGACCTGCGGATTCACCGGCTGGTCAACGAGATCATCCTGCTGCGCGACGGTGAGTTGGAGACCGCGGTGCTCAACCGCGAGATCGGCCTGGCGGTCCGGGTGATTGTCGATGGCACCTGGGGATTCGCCTCGCACGCCGAGCTTTCTCCGGAGGTCGCCGCGGATACGGCGCGCCGCGCGGTGTCGGTGGCGACCACGCTGGCCGCGCTGAACACCGACCGCGTCGAGCTGGCACCCGAGCCGGTGTACACCGACGCCAGCTGGGTATCGAACTACCGCATCGATCCGTTCACCGTGCCCACCGCCGAGAAGATCGCCGTGCTCGACGACTACTCCGGCAGGCTGCTGGCCGCCGACGGCGTCGATCACGTCTCGGCCAGCCTGCACGCCGTCAAAGAGCACACCTTCTACGCCGACACGTTCGGATCGTCGGTCACTCAGCAGCGGATCCGGCTGATGCCCGCCCTGGAAGCGGTCACCGTGGACGCCAGCTGCGGGTTCGACTCGATGCGCACCGTGGCGCCACCGATGGCTCGCGGCTGGGAGGTGCTGGCTGGCGACGAGGTGTGGAACTGGACCGACGAGCTGGCGCAGCTGCCGTCGCAGCTGGCCGAGAAGATCAAGGCGCCCGGCGTGACGCCCGGCCCGACCGACTTGGTGATCGACCCAACCAACCTGTGGTTGACCATCCACGAATCCATTGGCCACGCAACCGAATACGACCGCGCCATCGGCTACGAGGCGGCATACGCAGGCACATCTTTTGCTACCCCCGACAAGCTCGGCAGGCTGCACTATGGCTCGCCGGTGATGAACGTGACCGCCGATCGCACCGTCGAATTCGGGTTGGCCACCATCGGTTACGACGACGAGGGAGTGGCCGCGCAGAGTTGGGATTTGGTGCGCGACGGGATATTCGTCGGCTATCAACTGGACCGGGTCTTCGCTCCACGACTCGGCCAGGCCCGGTCCAACGGCTGCTCCTACGCCGATTCGCCGCACCACGTGCCGATTCAGCGGATGGCCAACGTGTCGCTGCAGCCCGGCCCCGAAGACCTCAGCACCGCCGACTTGATCGCCCGGGTCGACAACGGCATCTACATCGTCGGTGACCGGTCGTGGTCAATCGACATGCAACGCTACAACTTCCAGTTCACCGGGCAGCGGTTCTACCGCATCCGGGACGGTCGTTTAGACGGTCAACTGCGCGATGTCGCCTACCAGGCCACCACGACCGACTTCTGGAATTCGATGGAAGCCGTCGGCGGCCCGTCGACGTGGCGTCTGGGTGGGGCGTTCAACTGCGGCAAGGCCCAGCCCGGCCAGGTGGCCGCCGTCAGCCATGGTTGCCCGTCGGCGCTGTTCCGCGGGGTCAACGTGCTCAACACCCGCATCGAGGCAGGCCTGTGATCGGCGCGCAGCAGGTCGTCGACATGGCGCTGGACGCTGCTGCGCGGCTGGGCCGCGCCGACGAGACAATCGTGTTGGTCAGCGACCGCATCGCCACGTCGCTGCGGTGGGCGAACAACTCGATGACCACCAACGGCGTATCGACCGCCCGGCACACCACCGTGATTTCCATTGTCCGACAAGGTAATACCGCGCACGTAGGCTCGCTGACCTCGGCCGAGGTGAACCCGT
Source organism: uncultured Actinomycetota bacterium (assembly GCA_963833915.1). GTDB lineage: Bacteria > Actinomycetota > Actinomycetes > Mycobacteriales > Mycobacteriaceae > Mycobacterium. Next base: position 220,565 of record CAWHZO010000010.1, on the reverse strand, counting down.
CGGTGATCGAGGGATTGGTCGCCGCGTCGCAGGCGGCCGCTGCGTCGGCGCCCGAGGCCCGCGACGCCGCGCCGCTGCTGAGCGGTAACAGTGCGCCGGCCGACTGGCATCAGCCGATTCCGGCGACCGGACCCGAGGTCTTCGCCGAGATCGCCGGCCCGCTGGCTCGCGAGTTCCGCGGCGCCGACCAGCTGTACGGCTTCGCGCGGCACGCATTGGAGACGATGTTCCTGGCGACGTCGAGCGGACTGCGGCGCCGCTACACCCAGCCGACCGGTTCGGTGGAGATCAATGCGAAACGCGACGGCGCCAGCGCCTGGGTGGCCGTCGGGGCCCCCGATTTCGCGGACGTGCCAACGGATTCGCTGCTCGAGCAGCTGTCGACGCGACTGGGTTGGGCCAAGCGCAGCGTCGACTTGTCTGCCGGACGGTACGAGACGATCCTGCCGCCGTCGGCGGTGGCCGACATGATGGTCTACCTCGGTTGGTCGATGACCGGCCGCGGCGCGCAAGAGGGCCGTACCGCGCTCACGCTTGACGGCGGAACCCGGGTGGGGGAGAAGCTGACCGAGCTGCCGCTGACGCTCTACTCCGATCCCGCGGCGTCCGGGCTGGGCTGTACACCCTTCGTGGTGACCACCAGTTCGTCGGAGACGCTGTCGATCTTCGACAACGGGATGGACATCGGCCGGGTGGACTGGATTCGCGACGGGGTGATCAACGCGCTGGCCTACCCGCGCGCCGCGGCTGCCGAATTCGGCGCCCCGGTCGCCGTCGCCGCCGACAACATGCTGATGACCGGCGGCACTACCGAACTCGCCGACATGATCGCCCAGACCGAACATGGATTGCTGCTGACCACGTTGTGGTACATCCGCGAGGTCGACCCCACCACGTTGCTGCTGACCGGGTTGACCCGCGACGGTGTCTACCTGGTCGAAGACGGCGAAGTGACGGCAGCGGTCAACAACTTCAGATTCAACGAGAGCCCGCTGGATCTGCTGCGGCGGGCCAGCCAGGCCGGTGTCAGCGACGCGACGCTGCCGCGGGAGTGGGGCGACTGGGTCACCCGCACAGCGATGCCGTCGCTGCGGATTCCGGACTTTCACATGTCATCGGTGAGCCAGGCGACATAATCCACTTGTGGAGCTGCACGACGACCTGACCCGGCTGGTGGCGTTGTCGCCCGGTGACGGCCGCACAACCTCTCTCATCCGGCGCGTCTGCGCGCAGACCCTCGCGCTGCCCCCGCTTCCCGCCGAGGTCGCCGTGACGGGCCCGGGATCAGACGCCGATGCCGTCGTCGCCGATTTCGCTGAACAGTTCAGCACTGACGTCTCGATCATCGGCGGTGAGCAGCGCTCGCGGTTGTGGGGCGTCTTGGGGGACAACACTTTTGGCGCCGTCGTGCAGATGTACATCGCCGACTTTGTTCCGCGGGTGCGCGCCGGGCTGGAAGCGCTCGGGGTCGGTGCGGAGTACCTCGGGTGGGTTGCCGGGCCGGTGTCGTGGGATCACGCGACCGATCCGTCCGACGTGGTGTTCAACGGCTTTCTGCCCGCGGTGGCCCGGCTGCGTGAACTTGATGCGCTGACGGCGGAAGTGGTTCGGCTGCGCGGCGCAACTCAACACAACTGTCGGTTGTGTAAGTCGCTGCGCGAGACGACGGCACTGGACGCCGGTGGGTCGGAGACGCTGTACGGCGACATCGAGCAGTTCGAGGCGTCGGCGGTGCTGACTGACCGCCACAAGGCGGCGCTGAGGTACGTGGATGCGCTGATCTGGTCGCCCGGTCACATCGACGGCGGCATCGCTGCCGGGGTGCGTGCACACTTCTCCAACCCCGAGGCTGTCGAGCTGACCTTCGACGTGATGCGCAACGCCAGCAACAAGGTCGCGGTGGCGTTGGGCGGCGACGCCCCGCGGGTCGAGACCGGCACCGAGCAATACCTGCTCGACGTTGACGGTCACACTGTGTTCAACTGACGGCAACCTGATTTACCCTTTCCGACGTGCGACGATAGGTGCCGCGCGGGTCGCAGTCGGGTGGCCCATGGACCGAAGGTTGGTAGCAGAACACGCCATGGCAACAGCAAATGAAGCCCAGCACAACGCTGCCGAATCTATTTTCGGGGCCATCATCGCGGTGCTGGATAAACACGAGCACCAACACACGCTGACACCCGAGATTTTGGAGCAGCTGGCCGGCGCGTATGCGGCAGTGGCTTCGAACGTTCCGGAGCCGGCGCGACTCGGGGCCTAGCAGTAGCAGCGAGCCGCGCGCCATCGGCGACCAGCGCGGCGCTAATCTCGACGTCGTGCAGGGGCTTCGGGGACACGCGACGGCGGCCGTTACCGTGGATCCATCTGCAGTTGGTTGATCTAAGGGGCGGTAGCTCAGTTGGTTAGAGCCGCGGACTCATAATCCGTTGGTCGCGGGTTCGAGCCCCGCCCGCCCCACATTAGAAGGCCTGGTCATGGGCTGATGCTTGACAGTTGTTTCGGCTGATCCTTGACACTCCCTTGATGAGGGAGTTGAGCGTGGCTGAGCAGAGGTATCAGGCCGTGATGGCGGTGATCAGCGACGGGTTGTCGGTGTCGCAGGCCGCGGAGAAGGTGGGGGTGTCGCGCCAGACGCTGCTCCACCGGCGGGCACTTCCCGCGGTACATGCCGCCTTGGCTTGACGGTGCGTTTTCCTTGCTGGGGGCCGCTCAGCCACGGCGATGTCGAGGAGCCCGACCTGGTCGACACCGCCGCCGCCTTCGGGCGCCTGCCCGACCGTCGCCGGCGAATAGTTGTCATTGGTCTGTTCGTGCCGTCGTGCGCAGTGATCCTGCTGTGGGCGGCGCCGTTCGCCGACAATCTGGTCGCCGCAGGTACCGAGCTGGGCATCGATCGGCTGCTGCTGGTGCAGTGGCTGGCTCCGCTTCATCAGCAGCATCACGGGCCCGAACTTCGCCTATCCAATTACTAAACAGGCCAACCATATTCGTGTCCGTGCCACGAGCGCGCATTGGGGCCGCCGCGGTGCGTGCATCAACTCGATCCGCCCGGGCATCATCTCGACGCCGATGGGTCAGCAGGAACTCGCCTCCCCGTCCGTTGGTCGCCGGTTCGAGCCCCGCCCGCCCCACCAAGCCCGGATTACCTCAGCTGATGCTCGACACCCACTTTAGTGAAGGAGGCGGCGGGCTTAACAGCGGTATCGAGCTGTGATGGCGGTGGCGTTAGAGCCGGGTCAACTTGCTGATCGTTTGAATTTCGGTGTCCCGGTAGGGCCGTCCATCGGGTTGGACCAGGTCTTGAAACCAGAGCTTCGGAGCTGTCGTGTACGGGTGATCCCAGGAGTCCCATGGAAAGTAGGTCTGGGTCTTACCAGCGACCAAACCCCAATTGATCGCACTAACGTTGTGCCGCTTCGCAACTGGCAGGACCCCGTCCACGGTACTTCCGAGCGTCCGAGCCAGGTACTCGGTGCAGAGGGTCGGCCGTCCTAATGGGGACAGTTCCGCGATCCGGGCCTCAAAGGCCGCTGGTTCGTCATAGCAGTGGAAGGTGACCACATCGGAGTTGTCCAGTTGGATGTTAGCGATTTCGCTGCGCCGCTGGGGATCTCCCCACTCGCCGTCCCACACGCCACTCGTTAACGGTTGACTCGGATCAACCGAACGCGCCCACCCGAACGCCAGCGAGAGCAGGTCGGCGACACGCTCCAGCTTGTCTTTCCTCTCGACCTTGCGATACGCGCGCGCGGGATTGTCGGGCTCATTCCACAAGTCCCAACCCAAAATGCGATCATCCGTGCGGAATTGGTTCAACACGCCCGTGACATAGTCGAGCAGAGTGCGACGGTAGTCGAGGTCATCGAGGTGTTCAGCGCCCGGGCTTTGCACCCAACCGGAGTTGTGGACCCCAGGCTTCGGGGCGCGCTGACGTCCCGGTTCGGGGAACGGATCCCAACATGAGTCGAAGAAGGCAAAGATTGGTTTGATGCGGTGGCGGGCCGCAATGCTGACAAACTGCGCGAGACGGCTTTGGAAGCCTCGATGGTCTTGGGCCCAAAGCTGATCGTGGAGGAAGACCCGCACCGTGTTGAGCCCGTGTAACTGGGCCCAGCCGAGCTCGGTATCGATGCGCCGGGGGTCAAAGGTGTCGGCCTGAAACATCTCGAGCTGGTTGATGGCGTTCGAGGTGATGTAGTTGGCGCCGACGCGCCAACCTTGCGCCTGATACCAGTGGTTGGCGCGATCAGGCGACCATCGGCTTTGCTCTGCGGCGGCGCTGGGTGTCTTGGTCAATGCAGGGCCTGCCGCCAGCAGCACTGGGAGCGCTAGCACCGTTCGACGCCTCACGCAGCGACGATAATTCTTCGAGTGAGGTAGGAGGCGGGAAAACCCGACAGACATCCTTATCGCAGTCCGATCCGGTGATGAGTCGGTGAAGCGGTCAGCCAAGTTCAAGGCTTGTCGGCCGCCCCGGCTTAGCAAACCCGTTCATCCCGGCGGCCGGGGGCGTATTTAGGGCGTACCAGAGCCGTACCGCGCCCGTACCGGCAACGCGCAAAAGGGCCGTCTTGCAGGAGTTATGGAATGTTTCAGCTAACTATTCCCCCTGGTCGCGGGAGCGTCAAATAGGAACTCATCGGACCCGGTGGTCGAGCAGCAAACATAATGCTTGCGCGGCCGCAGCACGGGTACTCGTCTGAGCACGATGACAGAAATGTCCTACAGAAGCACGGACGACATCGACCCTTATGTGCGCGTTTACGGGACGCGGGTCCACAATCTTCGGGGTGTCGACGTCGTGGCACCGCGTGACGCGCTTGTCGCATTCACCGGGATCTCCGGATCCGGCAAATCGTCGTTGGCGTTCGGGACCATCTATGCCGAGGCCCAGCGCCGCTACTTTGAATCGGTCGCTCCGTACGCCCGTCGCCTGCTATTGCCAACCGGCGCGCCGAAGGTAGATGACATCACCGGGCTACCGCCCGCCGTCGCATTACAGCAGCGCCGGGGTTCGGCGACGTCGCGGTCGACGGTCGGCACCGTCACCACCCTGTCGAATCTGCTGAGGATGCTGTTCTCCCGCGCCGGCACCTACCCGCCGGGGGCCACAGAGCGACTGGATTCGGATGCGTTCTCGCCAAACACCGCGGTCGGTGCGTGCCCCGAGTGCCACGGGCTGGGACGAATCCATCGGGTGACCGAAGAGACACTGGTACCAGATCCGTCGCTGACCATCCGCGAAGGCGCCGTTGCCGCCTGGCCGGGTGCGTGGCAGGGCCAGAACCTACGCGACATCCTCGTCACGCTGGGGTACGACATCGACAAGCCGTGGCGAAAACTTCCTAAGCGTCAACGCAACTGGATTCTGTTCACCGACGAGCAGCCCACAGTCGAAATCGATCCGAGCCAGCACCCCGTGCAGGCCGATTATTACTACAACGGCACGTTCTCGAGCGCCGAACGCCACGTCCGCCACACGCTGGCCAACTCCCATAGCGCGATGATGCGTCGCCGCGTACTGCAATTCGTCGACAGCGTCGAGTGCCCTATTTGCGACGGTTCTGGGCTTCGGCCGGAGGCGCTGAAGGTGACTTTCGCCGGGCGCACCATCGCCGACTACGTGGCGATGCCGTTGGCCGATCTTGCTGATACGTTGCGCCCGACGGCTTCTCGGACCGATGCCGTCGCCGCTTACGAGTCAACGAAATCCGGTGAGCTGACGGAAGTGGCGACCATGATCGCCGCCGACCTCGTCGCCCGGCTGCAGGTACTCATAGATCTCGGCCTCGGCTATCTCACGCTTAGTCGCCGCACTCCGACGGTGTCACCCGGCGAACTGCAGCGGTTGCGGCTGGCAACTCAACTGCGCGCCGGCTTGTTCGGCGTGCTCTATGTGCTCGACGAGCCGTCAGCTGGACTGCACCCCGCGGACGCCGAACCGCTACTCGACGTGCTTGATCGCCTGCGGCGCGCGGGCAATTCGTTATTCGTGGTCGAGCACGACATGGACGTGATACGCCGTGCCGATTGGATCGTCGACGTGGGACCTGGGGCGGGGGAGCTTGGCGGGGATGTGCTCTACAGCGGGCCGGTGCCGGGTCTCGCCGACGTCGAGGGGTCGGTCACTCGTGGGTACCTTTTCGAGGGGGCCAGGCCGCCGGCTCGTGAACCCCGCACGCAGTCCGGGCGGCTGCGGCTGCGCGGGATCTGCTTCCACAATTTGAGAGACCTCGACGTGGACCTGCCACTTGGTGTGTACACCGCCGTCACCGGAGTGTCCGGTTCAGGCAAGTCGACGCTTGTCGTGAAGGTCCTCGGCGATGTCGTGAACAGCCATCTCGGCACGGGACGCGCTGCCGAGCCGGCCGAACCCGACGACGACCAAGCCGACACCGGGATCCTCGATCTCGATCACGACGCGAGCGTCGGCGTGACAGCAGCGGGGGTGGAGGACATCAACCGGCTGGTATCAGTCGACCAGCGCCCGATCGGACGCACACCGCGCTCGACGCTGGCGACCTACACCGGCTTGTTCGACGCCGTGCGCCGCGAATTCGCCGCGACCTCGAAGGCGCGTCGCCGCGGTTGGACAGCGGGCAGGTTCTCGTTCAACGTGGCCGAAGGTCGCTGCCCCACCTGTCAGGGGGAGGGGTTCGTGTCGGTCGAATTGTTGTTCCTGCCGGGCACATACGCCACATGCCCGGCGTGTCAAGGAGCGCGGTACTCCGACGAGACACTCGAGGTGCGCTATCGCGACCGTACGATCGCCGACGTGCTTGCGATGACCGTCGATGAAGCCTCGGAGTTTCTTGCCGACATCGCCAATGCAGCGCGTAGCCTGACCACGCTGCGAGAGGTCGGACTGGGATATCTCCGTCTCGGACAGCCCGCGACCGAGCTGTCAGGTGGCGAGGCGCAGCGGATCAAGCTCGCCTCCGAACTGCAGAGACCCCGGCGAGGGCATACCCTCTACGTCCTCGACGAGCCGACCACCGGGCTACACCCCGCCGATGTGGATCTGCTCGATCATCAACTGCACCGCCTGGTCGACTCGGGCAACACCGTGGTGGTGGCCGAACACGACATGCGGATGGTCGCGGGTGCGGACTGGGTGATTGACCTCGGACCGGGGGCCGGCAGCGACGGCGGTCGGGTCGTTGCGGCGGGCCCGCCTAAAAAGGTGGCACGTGCGAAACACAGCCGCACGGCGCCGTATCTGGCAAAGCAGTTGGCGCCGCCTGCTACTCGATGAAGAATTGCCGTTCTTGATGAACCTCTCGCGGCGCTTCTCGCCGGACTGGTCGGGGCGCATGGTGGCGGCGGCGGTGCCGTGGTGGAATGGTTACAGGCGGGCTGGCGGTCACCGTTTATTCACCGCCAATGACCGGGAACCGACCGGAATTGCCCGGTTCGTCTCGGGGGTTCGGGATAGTCAATCCGATTGTGGCACAATGAGAAACAAGAAATAGCAGGGACTGTCGGGATCCAAGGATTGTTAATCCGTTGGTCGCGGGTTCGAGCCCCGCCCGCCCCAAGTAAAAGGCTGTATGACTCTGGTCGATTCTTGACACTCCCTAGACGAGGGAGTTGAACGTGGCTGAGCAGGGTTTCCCCCACCAACTGCTTTCCTGGCGCTGGCCGGCCACAGCGTTCATCGGTGCCGGCCTCGCTGCGGGCGAACTCGTATGGCGCTAGCGGCGTTGGCGCGTCGCCATCCTGCTTAAGCAGAACGACTCACGCACCGCAAACGCCGCCCCTGGTGTCGCCATGACCAGCCGACGATGTAACTCGTCGACGCCCAGGTGACTTCTGACGCGGAGTTTCAGTTTCGTCACAACGACGCCGCCCAAAGGGTTGTCGGGCAAAATTCGGCGATTCGCTTATAAGTACGGCGAGGCGCGAGCGGCGCACTGGCTCCTACTGCTCGCCTCCGATCGGGTGGATAGTGCTGAGAGTCAGGTTGTTTCGCTGTTGAAGGGGCATCTTGACAACCCGTTCACCGAAACCGGGATCAAGGCTGAGTTCACCGACCACGGGTTTTCGTCTCGACTCCACAGCAGCCGGGTCGAACGAACGCATACGTGGATAGACCCGGTTCTCGTGGGTGGTCCTTACATCGCCGTGGGTGGGGGAGCCATTGCCGCTGCGGTGTGGTTAGGGCGTCGCCGCGACGGCTGACGACGTTTCTCGCCCATTCGATTGCCTGGCGGACTGACGTGTGAAAGATCGGCGCCGGGGTATCCCGTCGGGCGTATGACTACGGCACGGATACAACCCGACCAGCGCGAACTCGACGGCATCCGGCATATCGTCGACGCCATTTCTGAGGCGTTCGCAGCCAAGATCGTCGGGCAGCGCGACCTACGCGAGTCGCTGCTGATCAGTCTGCTCGCGGGCGGCCACATCCTGCTCGAAAGCGTGCCGGGCCTGGCCAAGACCACCGCCGCCAATGTGCTCGCGGAGTCGGTTCACGGCCGCTTCCAACGCATCCAGTGCACGCCCGATTTGCTGCCCAGCGACATCATCGGCACGCAGATCTATGACTCGACGACCGGCTCATTCGTCACCCAACTGGGTCCGGTGCACGCCAACATCCTGCTGCTCGACGAGATCAACCGGTCAAGTGCGAAGACCCAGAGCGCGATGCTCGAGGCGATGGAGGAGCGGCAGACCACGATCGCCGGAGACGTGCACCCCATCGCGGAGCCGTTCCTGGTCATCGCCACCCAGAACCCCGTCGATCAGGAAGGCACCTATCCGCTGTCGGAGGCGCAGACCGACCGCTTCTTGCTCAAGGAAATCGTGCGCTACCCCTCTCCGGAAGAAGAAGTGGAAGTGATGACGCGCATCGACGCCGGCATCTACGACAAAGCGCAACCCAGCGCGCCCGTGGTCAGCCTCGACGACGTGCTGCGGCTGCAGGACGTGGTGCGCCACGTCTACATGGACCGTGCGCTGATGCTCTACGCCAGCCAACTGGTCGACGCGACCCGCCACCCCGCGCAGGCATTGCCCAAGCAAATCGCGCGCCTGATCGAGTACGGTGCCAGCCCACGTGCGACGATCGCGTTCTGCAAGGCAGCACGGGCGCAGGCGGTGCTGTCCGGGCGTGCGCATGTGCTGCCCGAGGACATCGAGAAGCTCGCGCACCGGGTGCTGCGGCACCGGCTCATCCTCGGATTCGAAGCGGCCAGTGCCAACGTCACCCCCGAGACCGTCATCGACGCCGCGCTGCGGGCCGTCCGCGTGCCCTGAGGCCACCGTGGGCAAGCACCTCAACCGGGCGAAAGCCTACTTCGGCACTGACACCCGCGGACTGCTTGAAGGCGGTCGCTACGCGCTGTTGCACACGCGCAGCATGGAATTCGACGACCTACGCCCGTATGTTCCGGGCGACGACGTGCGGGACATCGATTGGAAGGCCTCCGCGCGTTCGGGCAGCGTGCTTGTCAAACGGTTCGTCACCGAGAAGCACCACAAGATCCTGCTCGTCGCCGACGCCGGTCGCAACACGTCGGCGCTCGCTCCGAGCGGGGAGTGCAAGCGCGACGTCGCCGCGCACATCATGGGTGCGATGGGGTTGGTCGGCTTACGGCGCTCCGATCAGATCGGCATGGTCTACGGCGACCACCGCGGCTCGGTGAACATCCCTCAAAGGCGCGGCGAGCCGCACATCGAGGGACTACTGCACCGCTGGTACCAGCACACCATGACCGACCCCGGCGCCAGCGACGTCACCGCCCAACTCGACTACGTCGCAACGCATTACCGACACACCATGTTGATCATAGTGGTCTCCGACGAACCTGACGTCGACGACCGGCTCAGCGGAGTGCTCGCCCGACTCAGTGGGCGCCACGACATCTTGTGGGCGATGGTGTCGGACATGCCCGCGGTGGGTCCCGACAACACCGACGGGGTCGACGTCGCCACCGGCAGTTTCGTCCTGAACGGAGCCGATCTCGGCCCGCGGGTCGTCGCCGCATATCGCCGCGCCGAGCAGGCCCGTCGCGACCGGCTCGGTGCGTTCCTGACCGGTCACGCGATCCGCCACGCGACCATCGCCGGCAGCGATGACATCCGGCGCGAACTCGTCGGCCTGACCGAGGTGACCGTCCGTGCCGGATGATCTGCTGCGCCATGTGTTTGGTCCACAGCCGTACTCGTCGTGGTGGCTGTGGTGGGCCGTGCTGCTGGTCCTTGCCGTCTTCGGTTGGTATACCGGCGTTTTCGTGTGGACGCTGCCGTCACACCGGCTACGGCGAATCCCCGTCGTCTGGCGAGTGCACGCCTGGCTGATCCGCAACCGGTTCGCCCGCTGCGTGCAGCGCATCGCCGACGAGCACGATGCCGGGCGGATGTCGGCTCCGGCGGCGTGTACCGCGATCAGCCGGACGGTGCGCAGCTTTCTGCATCAAGTGACCGGCGCCCGGGCCCAGTACCTACAGGTCGGCGCCTTGGCGGAGGCGAACCTGGCCGCGGCCGCGCCGCTGCTGACCCGGCTCGGTGACGCGCAGTTCAACGCCGAGGCGCGGGTCGACGTCGCTGACCTGAGTGCCCGGGCGCAGGAGTTGATCCGCTCGTGGACCTGAAGTGGTGGCCGGTCGCGGCCATCGGAGCGACCTGCTTCGTCGCAACTGTGACCCTGGCGGCGTTGGTGCCCATGACCGCTGCCCGCAGGCGGCTGCGCCCGTTGGCCAACGTCGCACGGCTGACCCGGCTGCCCGAGTACGCGAAAGTGGCCCGGCTGCGTTCGTTGTCGACGGTCGTCACCTTGGTGGTGCTGACGGTGATATTCGGTACCGCGACCTGGGCGGCGGCCCGACCGACCGTGGCTAGTACGGATTTCCAGGCCGCTCACCCCGAGGACATCATGCTGTGTGTCGGGCAGCCGGTGACCGATGCGGCGACGGCCGAACTGCTCGACTACTTCGCGCGGCAGGCCGCGACGAGCTATTCGACCGGGCGTATCGGCCTCACTTCGGTCAACCGCCGTCTGGTGCCGCTGACGCGGGACCATCAGTACGCCGCGGCGCGAATCGATGAGTACGCTCGCGCACGTGGGGCGCAGTCGGCGTCGTTCGCTCCACCCGTACCGTATACGGACTACGCCGCGAGCGTGAATGATGTTGTTGCACTGTGTATATCAGGTTTCCCCACTACCGATACGCGCGGTTCGCGCCGGCGCTCGGTGATTTATCTCGGACCCTCGGATCTCCGTGCTGCCGGGGAGCGGCGTGCGGCACTGTTCACCGACGGCGGTGTGCGAGACCTGGCCGAGCGCGCTGAAATTCAACTCAACGTGATCGACACCGGCCCGTCACCCGCGAGCGGTCCGCTGGTCGCGCTCACCGAGCAGACCGGTGGCCGGTACCTCGTGCAGGGACCCAGATCGGTCACCGCGGCTCTCAACGAAATTCGGGCGCACACCCCACCGGCGCGCCTTGCCGACGGCACCGTCGTTACGGCGGACTTCTCGGATGCGCCGGTGGTGCCGCTCGCAATCGCATTGTTGTCGGCGGCCGTGCTCTCAGTGGCCCTATTGGTGTTGCGCCGATGACGTTTCAACCCGTGCTGCCCTGGGCGATCCTCGCGGTCGTCGCAGGCGCGCTTGCCCTGGCGCGCCTGGTAGCGCTGCGCCAGGTGCTTGTGTCGGCGCGGCGCCGCCGTGGCCTCGCGGTGCTGCGGTGGAGCGGCGTGACTCTGGCGGTTCTGCTGCTCATCGCTGCGACCACCCGCCCGGGATTTCATGACGACGAAAACCGCCGGGGCACGACGCCAACGGCGTGCGCGAATCTCAACGTGTTCCTGATCGTCGATCGGTCGGCCGACTCGGATGTCCAGGATTACGGCACCGTCGAATCGCGGATCGCGGGGATGCGCGACGACATCGCAGCGTTGATCAATCAGTACCCGGCGGCGCGGTACGCGCTCGTCTCCTTCACCACGCGGGCCGCGCTGGAGTGGCCGCTGTCCGAGGACGTATGGAGTCTGCGGCCAACCATCGCTTCCCTCAGTTCCCGTCCCGACGCGGGATTCGACATCGATGCCGCTGCGGCGGGCAATGTGTTGCGCTACCAACTGATCCAGGCAGCGCAGCAATATCCGGGTTCGCGGAACGTCGTGCTGTATCTCGGTTCCGGTGCGCCCGGTTCCCGCGTACCGCAGAGCGACTTTGACCTCACGCGGGGGTCGGTGGACGGTGGAGCGGTGCTGGGCTACGGCCGCGCCGACGCGATCGACGAGGCCGAATTACGGCACGTCGCAAGGCAGCTCGACGTGCCGTACCTGCACCGTGATCCCAGTCAGCCCTTCCGACTGAACCTGCCCGCCACGCCGGAGGGCGCCGGCCTGGCAGCAGAACGGATTGAGCTGTATTGGCTGCCTGCGCTGCTCGCGGCTGGACTGCTGCTCACCGAGATATTTTTGTCGGCCCGCGAGTTCCGACGCGGCCGCATCGCCCGACGGGACTTGCGTTCATGATCAGACCGGCACGGCTGCGGCTGCGACGGCGGCTCCTGATCTGCTCGGCCCCGATCACCGTCGCCGCGCTGCTGGTCGCCGTCAAGCTGATATCGGTTGTCGTGGCCGGGAATTCCGCGACCTCCGCCTTCGCGAGCGGTGACGGGACCGCGGTGCGGGCCGATGCGGCGATCCTCGGGGTGGCCAACGTAGTGGAACCGGTGAAGGCGCCTTTTGCCGCGGGCACCGCAGCCGTGCTCGACGGCGGGCTCGACGATGCCGACAGTCACTTCTCTGCCGCCCTTAGCCGCACCGACGCCGCCAGCTCCTGCCCGGTGCGGGTGAATCTCGAATTGGTCCGTGAAACCCAGGGCGACCGGGCCGCCGCGGCGGGCGATCGGGCACGCGCCGACGAACGCTATGTGAGCGCGCTGGCCATCGTCGACCGCGGGCCGCAAGGCTGCTTCCTCGGCAATAGCGATCCGGACCCGCAGCGGCGGACCATCCGTCGCGATACCGCAAATCGGTTGGCGGGCAAGAGGATAGCGCTGACTGCCCCGCCAACTGCGGTCGCACCACCTCCACCGCCTGCGCCGCCCTCGGCGCCACCACCACCGCCGCTTCCCGCCGCCGTCACACCCGACGGCCGCGAAATTTCACCACGCCTGCTCGACCCGGTCGGGGGCGATCCACTCGACAAGTTGCAGCAGGTGCTGCAGGACGCGGCAGGCGTCGCACCACCGGGCGAGCCATCGTAGGGCGTTAGGAGGAGTTGTTCGCCCGCTCCGCCTTACGCTTGTCCTTCTCGACGTCAGCCAGTTCCTCCACCCGATCCGCTTGGGCGCGCTTGCTTGCAGCCTCGCTGCGCTTCTCCCGGGCGTCGTCGAGCTTGGACTTGGCAGCCTCTGTCGCCGCCTTCTCGGCCGCGCGAATTCTTGCTTCGTCTTGGCGTTTCGACGATTCGAGCTGGCTCTTCCGCTTGGCTGCCAACTCGTCGGCCTGTTGCTTCGCCGCTGCAGCCCGCTTCCGGGCGGACTCCGCCGCTTCCTGCTTGCGCTCCTGGGCAGTGCGCAGTGCCTCTTCGGCCTGGCGCTCAGCCGCCGCGCGTGCTTCGTTCTGCTGGTCGATCGCCTCGTCGCGCGTGGCCTTCAGCTCAGCGTCGGCTTGCTCCTTGCGTGCGGTCGCCTTCGCGTCAAGCTCGGCCGCACGCGCCAAAGTGTCGCTGCGCTCGATGAGCGCTGAGCCGCCCTCGGACAGCCTCGGGTCGCCCAGCGCACTACCGAGGGCCGCGTCCAGCTTCCCCAGCGCGCCTTCATAGAAAAGTCGTGCCGGCGCTTCGGTAGCGAGCCGAGTCACCACTCGATCTTCGATTAATTGCAGCGGGAACCGGGCCAACTGGTACTGGAATCGCAGGATTGAGAATGCGACGTCGGAAATCTTCATCGGTAACTCCTGGGTATGGCCATGCTCACGGCAGGTCGGCTTCGTTGGTCAAATCGTCGGCTTTGCGTCGCAGTCGGTCGGCTTCCAACTTCTCGTTTGAGGCCACCTGCACCGAGCTCTGATGTGCGGCGGCGGAGTCGACCACGTCTCGGGTCGCTTCACGGATTTCTTCGCGCTCTTCAGCTTTCGCCCGCTGTTCTTCACGCTCGCGATCGATCTCAGCGTCGGTCGCCTCTCTGGCGACGTCCTGCTGTGCCGCTTGTTCGGCCGCACGTGCCTGAGCGGCTTTCTGCGCCTCCACCGAACTTTCGACCGTTGCTGCCTGCGCGTTCACCGCGATGCGTTGCTGGGCGCCTTCGATCTTTGCTTCGGTCTCGTCGGCTCGCGCCTTTTCGGCCTCGGCATCGGCGATGGCCTCGACGGCGTTCGCCTCTTTGCGCTCGTGGGCTTGGGTCTGCTCCAACTGGCCCTCGGCTGTCAGCGAATCATTGCCCGTCACAGCACCGACAACTTCTTTGGCCTTGCCCTTGACGGAATCGATCAGTCCTTTGCGTGCCTGTCCGGCTTTGTCGTCTTCGCTCATTGAGAATCTCCTCTTGACATCGGCCGAAACCCGCGGTGAGTTTGCGTTGGATGACGAGGCTGGAGTTCCACCGGAGCGGCAGATCAAACCTTTGTGACCTCCGTCATCCGAATTCCGGCACCGCCACACCTCACCCGGCGTCGCCCGTCAACGCGCAAATTGTTGCTTTGCAAGACAATAGGGCGATCACGCTACGGAAAAGCAGAAATCGCTGGCGTCACGAGAGCTGCGATCGACGACCGGCTTGCTCGGCGAAAGCGTCCAAGGCGTCAAGAACTTCAGGCGCGCGCCAAGCCCGATTACGGGCCTGGTCGGTGGACTCGACAATGATCTTGGCCTCGACAAGCGGGTTCCAAGTATCGGTAGACGTTGTCGATCGCGACGTTCAGTTGATCGCTGACCAGTTGCGCGTTGACCACTGGTCGTTTGATCAGCAAGTCCGCCACCCGGTGCACGCACGGCCGAGTTGCGGCGGGTGGTGATCTTCGATGCCACTGCCCTCTGATCGTTTGCAGATCATCCACCCCCAAGTGTCGCCCGTTGACTACGGCCAGATGCCTTCGACATTCCCTCGACCGCCACCTGACGCGGACGCTCACGAACGAACGCCCGCTGGCCGGCAAGGCGCACCCGACTCATTTCGATGGAGGACGCCGCCGCCGCCGAAACCGCAACGGCCAGGCCGGCGCTACCGTCGATTGCCAGCTGATGAAGCTCTCCGACCTGGCGGAGTCGGCGCGCTCGCAGGTGGCAGCCGGACTTCCGGCGGGCACGCTCGAGCAGGCCGACGCGCAGCTGCGGCGACTGGCCACCGAATCGCTGTTGCCGCTGTGCCCGCTTGCGGCGCCCAGTCGCCGGAACCACAATCGGGCGCCGGGACGTCGGTCCCCGAGGCCCCCGGTGAACCTCCGATGAGCCCGTCGCCGACACCGCCGCGCCGACTGTCACAGCACTCTCCCCGCCACCGCCCCAGCCGGGAACCGACTGCCGGACGCCGGAATGAGGTTGGTTCGAATCGGGGTGTCTGTTACCGGCGCTTTGCCTACGCCGTGCCCACAACTTGTCCGCAGTTGCAGATAAATCTCGTGAAATATAGTGCCCCGGCTGATATCCGTTTGCACTCTAATGAGCCGCCGTCGGCCTTACACTGGGTAGGAAATGAGCGCCTATCAGACCGTCGTGGTCGGCACCGATGGATCGGACTCGTCGCTGCGTGCGGTGGACCGCGCAGGCGCGATCGCTGCGGATCAGGGCGCGAAATTGATCGTTGCGACGGCGCATCCCCCCGCCCCCGAGGAACACGGCCGCTACGCCGTGGCGCCGGGGAGCACCCACGGCGAGGACTACCGGACGGTGGGCGACGCCCCCATCTACGCGATCCTGCAGAACGCCAGGGAGCGGGCGCACAAAGCCGGGGCCAAGAACGTGGAGGAGAAGCCGATCGTCGGTGCGCCCATCAACGCGCTGGTGCACCTGGTCGAGGAGGTCCATGCCGACCTGCTGGTCGTCGGCAACGTCGGACTCAGCAGCATCGCCGGGCGGCTGCTGGGATCAGTCCCATCCGAAGTCTCCCGCAGGGTCAAGACCGACGTCCTGATCGTCCACACCACCGACTGAGGCATCGTAACGGCGGACTGTAAATCCGTCGGCTTACACCTACTCAGGTTCTGAACCTGATCTGCGAGATCACACCGCTAGCCCAGCATCGGAGGTACTTTTAAGTCCCTGGTGCCCAGGCGAATTGCGAATTACTGAGAATCATCGGGATCCCCGGATTGGTAATCTGTTGGTCGCGAGTTCGAGCCCCGCCCGCCCCGCATTGCATGGCCTTGCCGCCGCAGGCAACGATCGCGACTCACGACGATCGGGCGGTGAACTGGTAGTCGGCGTCGGTGCTCTGCGCGTCGATCTGCACGTTGTAGGCGCCGGGGCTTAGTGCCAGCGGCCCGATCGGCTGGCAGCCGTCATAGATTCCCCGGCCGTCGGAATCCCCATCGGCCCCGAGGATTTGCCAGATGAATCCGGGTACTTGAGAACAGCCGGCGGTTGGGGTGAACGTCCACTGTTGTCCGGGGTTCACGGTGAAACTCAGGTGCTGGCGCGTCGCGGCGCTGACATGGCCCGCGTTGGGCGCGGTCAAGCTCAGCGTCCGTTGTTGATCGCCGGGGGTCGGCTGCCAGGTGATGTGGTACTGCCCATCGCCGATGATCACCAACTGATAGGTCGCGGCGGTGGCGAACGCCACCCGCCCGAGGTTCGTGCAGCCGTCGTTGCGGCCGACGGGTTCCACGAGTGACCCCGAAGAGTCGAGAGGCCCGATGCCGTAGGTGAAGCCTTTCCCGCCGGGTGTGCATTCGCTGAGAATGTCAGCGACCTCGCCTGCTTGCGCGCTGAACTGGTAGACGACTTGCTGGGCAGCGCTGACGGTCCCGCTCACCGTTCGTCCTGCGCCGAAAACGGTCCCGCCATCCTGCTGTTGGCTGTTCGCTTGGCCGGCAACAGTTTTGATCGTCACGTCGCGCGCTACCGCCGCTGCGATGTCGGCAAAGCTTGGGTTGCCGGTCACGGTGACGTCGAGTATGCAGGCGGCGAGTATCTCAGCGGACATCGTCCCGGCCTGCTGGCAGACCGTCCGGGCCGCCTCGGTGCCGTTAAGCTGCGGCTCGCCGGTAGGGAAGCCGCGGTCGGTGAAGGTGGCGGTCGATTCGCCGGGGGAGTACGGAAATAGGCTGTCCGCTTGGCTGATTCGCCACGCGTCGCCGAAATCGGATCGGATGGTGGCTGGGCTCGCATCAGGTGGAACCCGGCGACCGTCGGGCCGTGTCAGGTCATCGGCGGGGTCACCGTTGAAATCGCCCAGCAGTCCCTGTGGTTGGGCTGCCTTCGCCGGTGCCGACGGCTCGAAGGAAACCCGCAGGCCCCACCAGCCCGCATCGTTGACACGCAGCTGCGAACCTTCCGCCCATCCCACGGTGTAAAGCCTTCCGGCGAAGTCCGTGGTGGCGGCGGCGGCCAGCGTGATGCCGGCACCCAGATCGCGCTGAGCGCCGTCGTCGATCGTGATCGTCTCCGTGTTTGTCCCATCGCTGTGAGTGATGGTCAGGGTGCCATCTTTAGTGACGAACGCGATTCGTTGGTTGCCGCTGCCCGCAGCCACCGCGGACACCAACGAGGCCACCTTGGATTCGCCAACCGGCGCGGTGCGGATCTGAACGCGAGGGGCGGCGGTGTCGCCGGAGGTGAACGCGGTGAATTCGCCGACCTGCTGCAGGTCGTAGAGCAGGCCGTCGGTGGTGGCCAGATGCGGATCGCCGAACACCGAGTTGGTCGGCTTTTTCGCAGGCCCCGGTGGCGGCTGGTTCTTCTTCTTGCAGTCGTCGAAGGAGCTGTATTTATCGAAACCAAAGGGTGTTTCGTTGTAGCTCGTTCGCGGCTCCAGGCCCAACGACTTGCGGTAGGCGTTTTCAGCGGCCACCGCTCGCCATTCGGCGTAGGGGATGCCGGCCTTGCCCGTGCCGTTGGCGCTGCAGCTGTCGTCGAGTACGGAACGCGGTATGTCGTCAGCATCGTCGGCGGCGTGCTGCAGTTCGTGATAAAGCACCTCGCAAGGGCCCGCGGTGACGCCGTCCTTGTGGACATTCTGGTTTGGGTCCCAGAAGATCTGGATGCCGTCGTCGCCATCGCTGGTCTTGGTGCCCGTTCCCCCTTCGGCGGGAACGTGTGTCGTGATGATTTTGATGTTCGGGGGTGTTTTGCTGTTGAGACGGCTCCACAGCCCAGACGGGTCGTGGCCCGCGGAATACTGCGCGCCGCACTGCGCGATGCCGCTGGCGGATCCGGCGTCGGCGTCGATCTCGGCGCGGGAGGACCACGGAACGGCCGACGAGGCGACCGCGGTGCACCCGGCCAGCAGGATCGCGAACCGCCGCATCACGTCGTCACCTGGAATTCGACTCTCGCGGGGGTGCCCGTGATAGCGCATTGCTGGGGCAGGTCGGTCCGCTGCACGCCGGTGACGGCCACCAGCCGCGCAGTGATCCGATATTTGCCGGGCTGATCGAGCAGCCAGCTCGTGACGGTGCCTTGGTCGACGGCTGTCTGCTGCGACGTGCTGAGGACCGGTGAGCCGTGCGCCGAGACTTCAACATCCAACGGCACGGAGATCGACTGGCCCGCATCGACGCTGCGCAGACCGAGGGCGACGACGGCCGCCATCCCACTGAAGAGGTCCTCCCGCCCGGGGCGTCCCACCACTGCCGTGCCATCTCGTGTCACCGATACCACGTCGACCGATCCATCGGCGACCGACGGTAGCGCACACGGACGAGAACCGTTGTTGTGCAATACCATACTGATCTGCGGCGGGGTTCCGGCAGGGTAGGTTGGCTGCGAGGCCTTCAGTTCGACACTGACCGGAGATCCACTGGGCGACTGCGGCGTGGTCACCGTGCCATGGCCGCATCCCACCACGATTGACGCGGCGGCAAGCGGCACCGCGAGCATCGCATAACGCGGCAGCGATCTGGCCACGACACCTCCTCCAGCGCACAGATTAGGGGTTTTGTGGGCGCAAGGCCGCCGTTCCGCTGACGAGTGCCAGGAAAAGTAGCGAACGACGCTGAGCGCGAAAGCGAGAGCATGGCGCTTGTGCCGAAGGCCCTGCGCTAAACGACGGCTGGCGCTAGTGTTGCCTCGATGAGCGCGGCCCCCGACCCCGTTCGAACAGGAGCCGCTCTAGTCGGAGTCTCCGAGACCGCGCTGCTCACACTGAATGCCCGGGCCGCCGAGGCCCGCCGACCCGATGCCATCGTCGACGACCCGATGGCGATTACCTTGGCCGAGTCGATCGACTTCGACTTCGCAAAGTTTGGCCGGACCCGCCAGGACTTTGCGCTGCGGGCGTTGACTTTTGACATTCACACTCGCCGCTATTTGAATGACCACCCGGCGGCCACCGTGGTGGCGTTGGCCGAGGGCTTGCAGACCAGCTTCTGGCGCCTGGACGCTGCTGTCTCCGACGGTCAATTCCGTTGGCTGACTGTGGATCTGCCTCCAGTCGTCTGTCTTCGCGCGCGGCTGCTCCCGGAATCACCACGGATGTCGCTGTGCGCGCAATCCGCGCTGGACTACAGCTGGACCGAGCGAGTTGACCCGTCACAGGGAGTGTTCATCACCGCCGAGGGCTTGCTGATGTACTTGGAGCCTGAGCTGGCGCTCGAGCTGATTGCCGAGTGCGCCAAAAGATTTCCCGGCGCCCAGATGCTCTTCGACATGCCCGCGGCCTGGTTCTCTAAGTTGGCCCGACGCGGCCAGCGGACCTCGCGGCGGTACAAGTTTCCGCCGATGCCGTTTGCCATGTCGCCCAGCGAGGCCGCGAATCTGGTCAACACGGTCCCGGGTATCCGCGTCGTCCACGACCTGCAGGTGCCGCTGGGCCGCGGCCGGCTACTCAACGCCCTGATGTCGGCCTCCTACCGGACACGCGCCCTCAGCCCGCTGCGTCCGACCCTGGCGCTGTTGGAATTCGGCTGACCCCTCCCGCCCCACGTGGAACTGGCTGGCGCGACGGCCCGCCCCCTCACCGGCGAGTGGGTGCCTAACCGGAGTTCGCAAAATATGTGCGATGGGAGGCGCGGGCAGCTGCCTAGCATGCATCTATGCGAATTGGGTGGCGGTGGCTTGGTCCAGTCGGCAGAACAGCTTTGGTGTTCACCAAAAGCGGCCCGGCGAACAGCGGCGGCCGCGCCAAGAGCACTAGGGCCCGCAAATGATCTCCGATCGGCTCTGGTTGTCGCCGCTGTGGGTGCAGTGGCTGCTGCGCGCCGCGATATTCGCGGTCTTCGTCGGCGGCTTCGTGTTGGTGATGTATCCGATGTCCGTATACCGGATGGGCTGGCTCCTGACCGCGCTGGCTGTGATTGGGTTGTCCACCGTCACATCCGGGGCCACCGCGTACATGCGGCGGCCGATTCGCCGACGCTATCTGGATGCGCTGCAGGGACTTGACCGCCCCCGCAGCTTGGCGGCGCTCGAGGCGCTGCGCACGGGTGAGGTGCCCGCTGACCCGGACGTGCTGGCTGCTGCGATCCGAACCGGCGCCCTGGCTCAGGCCTACCGGCGCGGGACAACCCGCGCGCAGCGCGCAGCGCGGTGGTGGATACCCGCGGTGGCCATCGCGACCGCGGTGGTGGAATTCCTCGCGACGATCCCGCTCCTGGGCGAGATACTCATCGGTGTCGCCCTCCTGTCGGTGATTCAGTCGGTGAGCAGGGCGCGCCGGGTTCGGCGGATGCGCGAGAACCTGCAGGTGCTGCGCGCCGCGGCCGATCCGGGGCCGCCCGCGCCGGGCGATGACGAGGTCGCGGTCGCGTTGCCGCCGCGCCGGTACTGGCAGCTCATGGCAGCGGTCACGATCCCGGTCGTTGTGTTCATGACGCTGATCTACGTCGTGGGTCGGACGACCCCGGATTGCTACACCGTGCGCGCAGCGGTGAACATGATCTACGACAAGCGGCAGCTGGCGGATCCGCAGAACATGACCCGGGGCGAGCCGGACCTCGCGGCCTACCGGGCCTGGTCCGACCAGTTGCGAAACTATGCCGCCCGGGTGTCGGATCCGCGTATCGCGCCGCGTCTGCGCCGCATCGCCGACCTGTCTGCCCAGGCGCTGGCCCAGTTCGCGAAATCCCGGGACGCCCTCGTCGCGCCACCACCCGGCTACAGCGTCAACGATCAGGAGAAGATCTTCCGCACAACCATGCAAGCCCTCGTCGGCGAAGACGATGCGGTGGCCGCGATCTGTTTTCCGCACCACTAACCGGACTTCGCCCGAATCCCCGGGATTAGGGTATCGGGAGTTCACGACTTCCCCCCAGGCTGGAACCAGCCGAAGTGCAGTCACGTATCGATTGTCAGGCCTTTCCAGCCGGCGGCTTCTGCTGCGCATTCCTCGAGCTGCGTTGAACCGGAGGCTTAAACTCCAACGAAGGTCCGCAGGGGATACGCCAGGAGGTGCCGTTTTGGTGGACGAGCCGCCGCTGGGCGGCACGACCGCGGAATGGTCTCCCTCCTCGCAGTTCGGCCACTACGTTTTGCTGCGGCTGCTGGGCAGCGGTGGGTTCGGCGAGGTGTATGAGGCCCGCGACACGAAAAAGAAGCGGACCGTTGCGCTCAAACTGCTTCCGGCCTCGATATCGGCCAACCCGGTGTTCCGGGCACGGCTGTTCCGAGAGGCCACCACCGCCGGTCAGCTCAACGAACCGCATGTGGTCCCGATTCACGATTACGGGGAGATCGACGGCCAGCTCTATATCGATATGCGGTTGATCCGCGGCTCGGACTTACGTGCAGTCCTCGATTCCAGCGGGCCGCTGAACCCGGCCCGGGCGGTATCGATCGTCGGCCAGATTGCCTCAGCGCTTGACGCAGCCCACGACGAGGCCATCGTGCACCGCGACGTCAAACCCGCCAACATCCTTTTAACGCCAGACGATTTCGCGTGCCTTGTAGACTTCGGACTGGCCAACGCCGCCACCGACGCGAAACTGACCACCGCCGGCAACACCGTCGGCACCTTCGCCTATATGGCCCCCGAAAGGCTGGCCAACGCTAAGATCGACCACCGCGTCGACATCTACGCCCTGGCCTGCGTTCTATACGAATGCCTCACCGGCACAGCCCCGTTCGCGGCCGACGAACTGGCAGCGTTGATCGCGGCACACCTAACGTCCCCGATCCCGCAGCCCAGCCGACAACGACCGGCCTTCCCGCCGAGTTCGACAACGTCATCGCCCACGGCATGGCCAAAGACCCCGACGACCGCTATGCGAAAGCCAGCGAGCTGGCCACCGCCGCCCGCCGGGCCCTCAACGGCGGGGCCCGGAGCCGCAACGACGAAATTGTGACGAATCCTGCTGTCGCGAGAGCGGATCCGATCGCAACACCACCGCCGCCGAACCCTGCGCCGCGACGCCGCCGGATCGCCCTGCTGGCCGCCAGCGCAGTCGCCGTCCTGGCCGCCGCTGGCGCGGGTATCGGCTGGCTGACCCACCGCCACCACAACGACGCCCCGCCCGCCGTCACTAAACCGCAGACCGCCATCGCGCGTATCGCGGCCACCATCCCGGTCGGTAAACGCCCCGAAGCCATCGCCGTCGACCCCACCAACCACACCGCCAACTACGGCGATGACACCGTGTCCGTCGTCGACACCGCCCGACGCACTGTCTCCACGACCATTCACGTCGGCCACGGCCCGGCGTCGGTGGCCGTCGACCCCACCAGCCACATAGCGGTCACCGCCAACAACCGCGACGACACCGCGTCGGTCATCGACACCACCAGCCACACCGTGACTGCCACCGTCAAAGTGGGCACCAACCCGTGGGGCGTGGCGATCGACCCCACCACCCGCGCCGCCTACGTGGCCAACCAGTGGGATTACAGCCTCTCGGTGATCAATCTCGACAACCACACCGTCATCGCCACCATCCCGATCGGCAAGAACCCGTACGGGGTGGCCGTCGACCCCACCACCCACACGGCCTACACCGCCAACAGCAGCGACGGCACGCTGTCGGTCATCGACACCGGCACCCTGGCCGTCACCGCGACCATCCCGGTCGGCAACGACCCGCGGGGTGTCGCGATCGACGCAGGCAACCACAATGCCTTCATCACCAACGAAGCCGAAGGCACCGCCTCGGTGATCATCTCGACAGCCAGCGCGTCGCAGCCACCATCCATATTGGGAACAGTCCGTTCGGGGTGGCCGTCGACCCCGACCACCACACCGCCTACACCGCCAACCACGACAGCGCCCTGTCGGTGATCGACACCGGCACCCTCGCCGTCGGCAACACCATCAGAATCGGCAAGAACACGTTCTCTGTCACCGTCGACCCGACCAGCCATACCGTCTACACCGCCAACCAGGACAACACCGTGGCGGTGATCGAACCGGGACTGCCGTAGCAACCAAGATCTATAGGATCGCCCGACACGAAAAGAGACATGTGAGCAAGCACAACCCAATCCGTAGCGCGATCATCGGCGCCGGCATGGTCGGCTCGGTGCACGCCTACGCCGTCCACCGGGCCGGCGGGCAACTCGCCGCCATCAGCGCCAGCACACCGCACAGCAGCGAGCTCGCCGCCCAGCGGCTCGGCGCCGAACGCGCCGCCACCAGCGAGGACATCTTCGCCGCCGACGACGTCGACGTCGTGCACATCTGCACACCCAACAACCTGCACCTCGAGCAGGCCGCCGCCGCGTTGGCCGCCGGAAAGCACGTCATCTGCGAAAAGCCTTTGGCGACAACCGTTGCCGACGCGCAGGCCCTCGTCGATGCCGCCCACACGGCGGGCACGGTGGCCGCGGTGTCCTTCGTCTACCGCTTCTACCCGATGGCACGTGAAGCCCGCCACCGGATCGCTGACTCTGCGGTGTGGTTAATGCACGGCGGCTACGTGCAAGACCACCAGGCCAAAGCCGACCCCACCGGGTGGCGATCCGACCCCGCGCAATCCGGGGTCTCGATGACCTTCGCCGACATCGGCTCGCACTGGTGCGATCTGGCCGAGTTCGTCACCGGCCATCGCATCACCGCTGTCTTCGCCGCTGAAGCCGCGGCCCCGCGCGGCAGTATCCGCCAGGACGACGGCGCAGTGGTCGCGTTCCGCACTGACCGCGGCGCGATCGGAAGCGTCGTCGTCAGCCAGTCCTCACCGGGCCGAAAGAACCAGCTGGCCTTCTCTTTTGACGCCCGCGAGATCGCGGTCCAGTTCGACGGGGAACGGCCTGACGAACTCATCATCGGCGGGCTCGCATCCACCACGCTTTTGTTGCGTGACGCAGCCGTCCTCGACCCCAGTGCGGCGCGCTACTCGCTTCTGCCTGCCGGGCATCCGCAGGGATACCAGGACTGTTTCAACTCGTTCGTCGCCGACGTCTACGACGCGATCCGCACCGGCACCGCACCGGACGGTCTGCCGGTCTTCGGCGACGGACTGCGGGCAGCAACGATTCACGCCGCCGTGGCCGCCTCGGTGACCAGCGGCACGTGGACCGACGTCACCGACCACCAAACAGCCGTCGACTCCGAGCAGGCCTCCGGAGCGCAGCAGTGAGCATCACGCCGCTGCGGCTGGCCCTGATCGGGCTGGGCGGCATGGGCATGACACACCTCGAAATCTTCGCCGGCCTGCCACACGCGCAGATCGCCGCCGTCGCCGACAGCCACGCCCCGTTCGCCGACCGCGCTGCGGCTCAGATCCCCACCGCTGCGGTCTTTTACGACCCGCTGGACTGCGTGAACAACGCCGACATTGACGCGGTGGTGGTGGCCACCACCGACGACACCCACTTCGACATCACCCAAGCATCCATTGCACGCGGCCTGCACGTGCTCTGCGAAAAACCGCTCACCACAACAGCGCATCAGTCCCGCCAGGTCGTCGACGCCGAACGGGCCACCGGCCGCCGGCTTGTGCAGGTGGGCTGGATGCGCCGCTTCGACGCCGACTACCAGAACCTGTACAGCGCGCTGCGCTCCGGCACCGTCGGTGAACCGGTCCTGATCAGCCAGCGTCACCGTAATCCGCTGTCGGTCATCAGGTTTGATGAGCGGGAGCTGATTACGAGCTCGGCCTCCCACGACATCGATATCTTCCGTTGGCTGTGCGGCGAAGACATCGCAGAGATATCCGCGGTCACCAAGACCAGCCAGGACGGTGCCGCCGTGATCGTCGTCCTCACCCTGGCCTCGCAGTCCGGGGTCCTGGGCGTGATGGAGCTCGGCCGCGGACCTGGCCTGTCATACGACATTGGCTGCGATATCGTCGGCAGCGCCGGCGCGCTCACCCTCACCCCGGCGGACCCGGCACGGGCTGATGATCATGCCGCACAACCCCACACCGAGGCGTGGATGCAACGGTTTGCGCAGGCCTACCGGACCCAAGACGCTGCGTGGCTGACCGCGGTCGCGAGCGACTCAGCCGTCGGGGCCTCCGCGCGCGACGGCTATGCCACCAACGCTGTCATCGACGCGGCTCTGGCATCGCTGGCCAGCGGCCGTGCGGAGCCGATAATCCAGGACAGATGATCCGCCGGTGATCAACGAACCGCGCTGCGAGGTGCGAATGCGTTGATGCAGGAGATTCCATTCGCGAATTGACGGGCCGGGTCTCAATGGGACCGTCGGTTGGCATTGGGCTTCTAGAGCTGATCGAGCTCGTCGAACCTTACGAGCGCGGCATCCAAGTCTGCCTCGTCGAAGACCTCGCAGCGGTTGACGATGTTGCCTTCGACCATCAGAACGTCGACCTCTCGCCACTCGGCGGCGAAGCCTTCGTGCGAAACACCATGTGTCACACGCGTGCACACCGCTCCGACGTCGTTCAGGCGGTCCACCGCTTCGACGTAGATCTTGACGTCTACCGTGAGGCCGAACGCGGCACGAAAATAGGCGTTCAGCTCACCCGGCGCGAACGCAGCCGCCCCCTCGGTCAAAACGAAGCCATCGCCCAAGGTGCGACGCAGCGACGAGATGTGGGTCTGCAGGGCCTTCGCGGCGGTGCGTGGCGGATCCTCGCCCCATAGCAACTCGACGAGGGTGTCGGCCGACACCACCGAACCGCAGCGCAGTCCGAGCATCGTGAGGATGGCGCGCGGCTTGGCGCCCGGGATTGTGACGGGCGCGTCGTCCTGACGGACCTGGAGAGGTCCCAAAACCCCCAGTTCCACCGAAGAAAGAGTACTCACGTCAGCCATCGTCGGTAGAGCAATTCAACGTATGGTCAAGATCGAGTAAAGACTCCGCGCCGGATGCCCACCGAGCAGGCGACCACCCGGCGGGTTGGGTCGGCATCATCGGCGTCAGCGTGGGTGTTGACAGCGTCGGCGTATCGGTCTGTCATATTAGTACCGGCACTCGCATATTCGCGTGGCTATTTCGGGCTGTTTGCGGGTACCTCTACCGCACAGCGCGCCGGCAGATCGTTTGGGGCGGCTGTTTGACGAGGAGGCAAGTGAGATGACTGAGCGTTACACCACCACCGACGGAGGTGCCCCCGCACCCAGCGACAAGCAATCGCTGACGGTTGGCCCCGACGGCCCGATCTTGCTGCAGGATCACTACCTGATCGAGCAGATGGCCCAATTCAACCGGGAGCGCATCCCGGAACGCCAGCCGCATGCCAAGGGGGGCGGCGCTTTCGGGCACTTCGAGGTGACCAGCGACGTCAGCAAGTACACCAGGGCTGCGGTGTTCCAGCCGGGCACCAAGACCGACACGCTGATCAGGTTCTCCACCGTGGCAGGCGAGCGAGGCAGCCCAGACACGTGGCGCGACCCGCGCGGGTTCTCGCTGAAGTTCTATACGTCGGAGGGCAACTTCGACATGGTCGGCAACAACACGCCGGTCTTCTTCATGCGCGACCCGCTGAAGTTCCAGCACTTCATCCGCTCTCAGAAGCGCATGCAGGCAACCAACCTGCGCGACCACAACATGCAGTGGGACTTCTGGAGCCTGACACCCGAATCCGCGCATCAGGTGACCTGGCTGATGGGCGATCGCGGGATACCCAAGAACTGGCGGCACATGAACGGCTACAGCAGCCACACCTACAGCTGGATCAATGCCGCCGACGAAATTTCCTGGGTGAAGTATCACTTCATCAGCGATCAGGGCATCGACTTCCTGACTCAGGAGGACGCCGACCGGCTAGCCGGCGAAGACGGCGACTACCACCAACGGGACCTCTACGAGTCGATCGAGGGCGGCGACTTCCCGAGTTGGACGTTGAAGATGCAGATCATGCCGTTCGAGGAAGCCAAGACTTACCGGTTTAACCCGTTCGACCTGACCAAGGTGTGGCCGCACAGCGACTATCCGCTGATCGATGTGGGCAAGCTGACGCTGGATCGCAATGTCACCGACTACCACACCGAGATCGAGCAGGCCGCGTTCGAGCCCAACAACATCGTGCCCGGCACCGGGCTGAGCCCGGACAAGATGCTCCTTGCCCGCGGCTTCTCCTACGCCGACGCGCACCGTGCCCGGCTCGGCACCAACTACAAGCAGATCCCGGTGAACACGCCGCATGTGGAGGTGAACAGCTACTCCAAGGACGGCACGATGCGGATCAAGAACGTCTCCGATCCTGTATACGCACCCAACTCCTACGGTGGCCCGCACGCGGACCCGGCGCGCGCGGCCGAGGTGCGCTGGCAGGCTGACGGCGACATGATCCGCGCCGCTTACACGCTGCGCGAAGAGGACGACGACTGGGGGCAGGCCGGAACCCTGGTGCGTGAGGTACTCGATGATGATGCGCGAGATCGGCTGGTGCACAACATCGTTGGGCATATCTCCAAGGGCGTCAAGGAGCCGGTGCTGTCGCGGGTCTTCGAATACTGGCGCAACGTCGACCCGGATCTCGGGAAGAAGGTTGAGGAGGGAGTCCGGTCAGGCTCGGCGGGGTAAGCGGCATCGGCTGTTGTCTACCAGCAGAACTCAGACCGGTACGGGGTCCGTAGCTCAGCGTGCTGATGTCGCGGGGCTGGGGCACAAGGACTTCTCCGCGGTCGAAACCGAGCAGCAGCCCGAGTGGGTCACGTAGCACGCGATTGCTCGAGATAGGTTGCCAGGGCATTGGTTAGCCCTCGGCGGGCTTCATCGAGATCGGCGTAGGAGCCGAGCTGGCGCTCGGAGACCAGCCCGCGCATCGCGCCGGGGATCAGGGCGGCCACCTCGCGGACCCGATCCGGGTCGACACTTAAACCGGCAAACGCATTTTGGCAGGTTTCCTGCCAGCTCTTGCCCCAGGAGAACAATTCGGCGGCGGTGCGCGGATAGAGACGCTCGAGTTCGTGGTGCTCGCGGGGGAGTGCAGCTCGCAAGTTTTCAATCGCACGCGAATCCCGTGACGCCAGGCCGTGATACAGGGTGTCGATGATCGCACCAACCCGCTCCCGCAGGGGCGCGTCCGGTTCGACGCTCGTGAATGCCGACATCGTGGCGTCACGCCGCTCGGCGGTGCGGTGCAATACGGCGGCCCAGAACCCGTCGACGTCGCCGAACTGATACTGGACCGCACCCCAGGTGGCGCCGCTCTCCTTGGCGATGCGGCTGGCCGACACCGCGCCCGGGTCGCCGGAGGCCAGCGAGCGCACCGCGGCGTCCAGCATCGCCTCGCGGGTAGCCAGGCCACGCTTATTACTGCGCCGCTGCTGCACGTCCGCGGGAGCCATGCTCTGGATGGTAGCCGCTTCGCGGGATTTTCATAGTACCCACTATGAATTTAACGCCGAGCGCATTAACATCGAGTGTCGTCGGCCTGAAATTGCAGGAAGGACACGCTGACATGGCTAAACCGCAGTTGTCGATGAAACCGACAGGCTGGTTCCAGGTTGCCTGGTCCGACGAGATCGACCTGGGTGACGTCCACAAGATGAGGTACTTCAGTCAGGACATGGTCGCCTGGCGGGCCGAGTCCGGCCAGCTCACCGTGATGAACGCCTACTGCGAACACCTCGGGGCGCACCTGGGTTTCGGCGGCAAGGTCGTCGGCGAGGTCTTGCAGTGCCCATTTCACGGGTGGCAGTGGAGCCAACAGGGCCGCAACGTCTGCATCCCCTATCAGGATCGCCCCAATCGCGGCAGGCGCATTCGTACCTATCCGGTGGTGGAGCGCAACGAGTCGGTCTACATCTGGCATGACGTCGAGGGTCGTGAACCCTTCTTCGACGCGCCGGACATATTCGACGGATTCAACGACGGCAGCAACGCCGACGGCTACTACCCGCAGCAGCGCTTGTATCGTGAGCGCCTGGAAATGCATCCGCAGTACGTACTCGAAAACGGCGTGGACTTCGCACATTTCAAGTACGTACACAACACGCCGATCGTGCCGATCTTCACCCGCCACGACTTCGCCGAACCGGTCTC
Organism: uncultured Actinomycetota bacterium; assembly: GCA_963833915.1. Lineage (GTDB taxonomy): Bacteria > Actinomycetota > Actinomycetes > Mycobacteriales > Mycobacteriaceae > Mycobacterium. The sequence continues at coordinate 191,124 of CAWHZO010000010.1, read as the reverse complement.
CTTTGTCGACTTCACCATCACCTTCGAAGGCGACGACAACCAGAAGATCGAAGATATCGACAGCCGGGTCGAGGCCATCAACGGCGGTCTGGGAATCGCGGTGACCAAGAGTTGGGGCATGATCGACAACCGCACCATCTCGGCGATCACCCCCGTCGACGAATCCACCTCCGACGTCCGATTCATGGTCTACATCGGCCGAACGCCGGGCAAGGATCCGGCCCGTGCCGACACCAAGGCGCGAGAGTTCGGACAAGAAGTGATCCGCCAGTTCGAGCAGGACGTCGAAATCTGGCAACACCAGCGCTACTCTGACCCACCCGCGTTGGCAACCGCTGAGTACGAGGGCTTCACCGCAATTCGCAAGTGGGCCAAGCAGTTTTATCCGGACGGTATCGGTGGCAGCGCCGCCGAAGTGTATGCCGCATCTCAGAAAGGCTGAACCGAATGAATCCACCGATACGCGTGTTCCAGGTTGCCACCGGCAACGTCGGTTCGGAGATGATCAGGCGGATCGCGGCGCGGCCGGACCTCGAACTTGTTGGCGTGCATTGCTACTCGCCGGAAAAGATCGGTAAGGACACCGGGGAGCTGGTCGGTGTGGCGCCCAATGGGGTCAAGGCGACTGGCAGCATCGAGCGAGATCATCGCGGCCAAGCCGGACGTGTTGACGTTTCACGGAGTGTTCCCCGACGAGGATCTCTACGTCAAAGTGCTTGAGGCGGGGATCAATATCGTGACCACCGCGGACTGGATCACCGGCTGGCATCGCGACACCAACCATCCGCATCGATCCGGCAAGCCGGTAACCCAGGTTCTGCAGCAGGCCTGTGAGAAAGGCGGCGCCACGTTTTACGGCACCGGCATGAACCCGGGGCTGAATCAGATTCTGGGCGTGGTGTGTTCGGCTGATGTCGCCGAGATCGAGAACGTCACCACGATCGAGTCGGTCGATGTGTCATGCCATCACTCCAAGGACACCTGGATCGAGGTCGGATACGGTCTGCCGGTCGACGATCCGGAGATCCCGGCAAAGCTGGAGAAGTACACCCGGGTTTTCGCCGACAGCGTCCTGCTGATGGCCGACTGCTTCGATCTGCCGTTGGACGAAGTGAAGTTCAGCTACGAGTTGGGCGCCTGCACCAAGGACGTCGATCTGGGTTGGTACACCTTGCCCAAGGGGTCGCTGGGCGGCAACTACATCAAGTATCAGGGCATGGTTGACGGGGTCCCGCGAGTCGAGACCCATCTGGAGTGGCAGATGACCCCGCACACCGATCCGAACTGGCACATCAAGGGTTGCTACATCACCCAGATCACCGGCGACCCGTGTGTCTACAACAAGCACATGATCTTCCCGAAGCCCGGTGTGGACTTGTCCGATCCGGCGAATTTCGCGTCGATTGGTATGACGGTCACCGGCATGCCCGCACTGGCCGCCATCGCAGGCGTCCTCGCCGCGCCGCCGGGACTGATGACCAGCGCCGATCTGCCCCTGCGCGGGTTCGCCGGCCGCTTCAAGCGGTAACACCGGAGCACTAAGCGGCTCCGATGGGCGTGCTGAACATCATCGCCATCAGAGCTTGACAGCTGTGTAACATCCCCGCCATCGATGGTCCTTAGTGTCGGCCGAGCAACATCCGGCAAATTCGATGCAATGCATCGTGGCGATAGGGACTCAATTGAGCGGCAATGCAGTGCGCCTCCAGGCGATCAACAACGTCGAGGCATACATCCCCCCAACCGTGAGTTTCGTACCTGGCGAAGAACCAGGCGAGGTCTTTGGCTCCAACGTTTTCACCAAGGCCGAGATGCAGGCACGGCTACCCAAGGCGGTGTACAAGTCCATCGTCGCGACCATCGAAAAAGGCACCAAGCTTGACCCCGCGGTCGCCGACGCGGTCGCGGTAGCCCTGAAGGACTGGGCACTGGAGAAGGGCGCCACCCACTACGCCCACGTGTTCTACCCGATGACCGGCCTGACAGCGGAGAAGCACGACAGCTTCCTGGATCCCGTCGGCGACGGGACCACGCTCGCCGAATTCGCCGGCAAGACCCTCATCCAGGGCGAACCCGACGCCTCCAGCTTCCCGTCAGGTGGTCTGCGGAGCACCTTCGAAGCACGCGGCTACACCGGCTGGGACGCGACCAGCCCGGCCTACATCCTGGAGAACCCGAACGGCAACACGCTGTGCATCCCGACGGTCTTCGTCTCGATGACCGGTGAGGCACTGGACTACAAGACGCCGCTACTGCGCAGCCAGCAAGCCATGGGCGTGCATGCCGAGCGCGTCCTGAAGCTGTTCGGTCACAAGGATCTCAATCACGTCGTGTCGTTCTGCGGCCCGGAGCAGGAGTACTTCCTGGTCGATCGGCACTTCTTCCTGGCGCGACCGGACCTGATCAATGCCGGTCGAACATTGTTCGGCGCTAAGCCGCCGAAAGGCCAGGAGTTCGACGACCACTACTTCGGTGCGGTGCCCGAGCGTGTCCTCGGCTTCATGATGGACACCGAGCGCGAGCTGTTCAAACTCGGTATTCCCGCCAAGACCCGACACAATGAGGTGGCTCCCGGCCAGTTCGAGCTGGCGCCGATGTTCGAGCGGGCCAACATCGCCTCTGACCACCAGCAGCTGACGATGACGATCTTCAAGACGCTGGCCAAAAAGCACGGCATGGAATGCCTGTTCCACGAGAAGCCCTTCGCCGGCGTCAACGGATCCGGCAAGCACGTCAACTTCTCCCTGGGTAATTCGGAGCTGGGCTCGCTGCTGGTTCCGGGCGATACCCCGCACGAGAACGCCCAGTTCCTGGTGTTCTGCGCCGCGGTGATCCGCGCCGTGCACAAGTTCTCCGGGCTGCTTCGGGTTTCGGTCGCCTCCGCTACCAACGATCACCGCTTGGGTGCCAACGAGGCACCGCCGGCGATCATCTCGATCTTCCTCGGGGAACAGCTCGCCGATGTGTTCGAGCAGATCGCCAAAGGCGCAGCCACGTCGTCAAAGGGTAAGGGCACCATGATCATTGGTGTCGACACGCTGCCCACGCTGCCGACCGATCCGGGTGACCGCAACCGCACCAGCCCGTTCGCGTTCACCGGCAACCGGTTTGAATTCCGGGCGCCGGGCTCTGGGCAGACGGTTGCCGTGCCGTTGATCGTGCTCAACACGATCATGGCGGACTCGCTGGACTACTTGGCCACCAAGCTGGAGAAGGCTGTCGGCGACGGCGAGGACTTCGACGAGGCAGTGCAGACATTGCTCACCGAGGTCATCACCGAACACGGTGACGTGGTGTACAACGGCGACGGGTACTCAGAAAAGTGGCAGATCGAAGCGGCCGAGCGAGGCCTGCCGAACCTCAAGACCACGTTGGACGCCGTTGGAGAGCTGATCAAGCCGGAAGCGGTCGAAGTCTTCGAGAAGTACGGGGTGTTCAGCGAACGCGAGCTGCACAGCCGCTACGAGGTCCAGTTGGAGCAGTACGTGCTGACCGTCGCGGTCGAGGCGAAGCTATCGCTGGAGATCGCGACGACGGTTATCCTGCCGGCCGCGGTCCGCTACCAGACCGTGCTTGCTCAGAACGTCGCGGCCTTGAAGGCCGCGGGCGTCGAGGCGAGCACGGCCGCGCTGGAAGTGGTTTCGGGCCCCATCTCCGAGCTCACGGCGGCGCTCGGGACGCTGAAGACGGCGCTGTCGCATGACTCGGCGGAGACGGCGTTCGACGAGGCCAAGCATGCCCACGACGAGCTGCTGCCGGCGATGGCGGCAGTGCGCGCCGCCGCCGACACGCTGGAAAGCGTGGTCGCCGACGACCTGTGGCCGCTGCCTACGTACCAGGAGATGCTCTACATCCTCTAGGACACGAGTCGAAGGACCCCCTGTACGCTTGACCTGAACGTTTGTGCCCTGGTTGAGCCCGCAGCCGATGGCGTACGGCGCAAATTCGTAGGACATCGGTCGATGGCATTGCACTGTCTCGGCGCGCAATTCCCTGCGACAACGAAAAGGCGGTACAGGCATGCCCTCGTGGCGGCACCAAAAAGAGGGTGGCGAAGCCATCGCGACGACTACCGCTAACCGTGAAGTCGGCGCACAGATCGAAGTCGAGGTCACTGCTCCCACGACGCTGGAATTCCAGGTCGCCGTCGCCCGCCTGCCGGGTATCGACTTGCGCGAATCCTTGGCAATCACGGTGAACGGCAAGCTGTTTGAGCCTCGTGAAATCATCGGCGCGCACCAGGCGCGGATTCATTCGTTAGATGTCGACGAGGGAACGGTGAGCCTGTCGTACTCGGCGACGGTCGTCGGCGAAGCCGAACCCGCACCGGTCCGCGACATCGATCTGATCACCTATCTGCGTCCGAGCCGGTACGCCGAAGCCGACAAGTTCTTCGGATTCGCCGCGACCGAGTTCGCGCAATACACCGACCCGGCGACGTTGCTCGAAAAGGTTTCATCTTGGGTGGGCACGCGCCTGGATTACGTAGCAGGATCCAGTGATCCGATCGACGGCGCCGCCGACACTGTGCTCGCGGGTGCCGGGGTGTGCCGTGACTACGCCCACTTGGTGATCGCGCTGTTGCGTGCGCTGAACGTGCCGGCCCGCCTAGTGGCGGTGTATCCGCCGGGGTGTGACCCGATGGACTTTCACGCCGTAGCCGAGGCGTTCGTCGACGGCGAATGGCGCGTCGTCGATGCGACGTGCCTGGCCCCCCGGCAATCGATGGTGCGGATCGCTACCGGCCGCGACGCCGCCGATACCGCATTCCTGGATAACCACAAGGGCTCAATCACCTTGAAAAGCATGACGGTCACCGCCATCGTCGACGGTGAGCTGCCTGTAGATTCGGTCGACCAACTCGTGAGCTTGCGCTAGCCGACCCTGCGCTCAGCGACCGCCGAGCTTCTCTCGGATCGTGTCCGTCAGAAAGCGCCTCCTCGATGCCGGCCGGAATGCGCGGGCCGCGTCGGTAAGCGCCTCGCGGGAATCCGCGCTCAGCTCGATATCGGCTGCGGCGACGTTGAATTCGAGCTGCTCGACAGTGGATGCCCCGGGAATGGCAACCACATTGGGCAGGCTGATCAGCCAGGCCAGCGCTACCTGTGCCGGCTTGGCGTCGACTTCCTTGGCGACGTCGCGCAAGGTCTGCAGTAGCGGCTCGATCCGGCGCAGGTTCTCGGTGCCGAACAGTAAGTTGACGGCGCGGACGCCGCCGGGCCGGTTGTCCAAGCCGTACTTGCCGCCCAGGAGTCCTTGGGCCAGCGGGCTGTAGGCGATCACCACGCGGTTCTCCTGCTCGGCGAAGGGAACGAGGTGATTCAGCGCACCCGGATGGGCCAGTGAGAAATGGACCTGGTTGCTGATGACCGGCCGTCCGAGTGCGGCATCGGCCCGCTTCCAACGGGATAGCGAATAGTTCGAGACGCCGGCTGCCCCGATGGCTCCGGTGTCGAGCAGGTCACGCATGCCCGGCATGATCACCGAGTCCGGAATCACCGGGTTGGGCTGGTGAATCTGATAAAGCGGGATGTGGTCCAGTTGCAGCCGCCGCGCGCTGGCGCGCTCGCGCTGCTTGACGACGGCAGGAAACGGCGCGACCGGGAAGATCTTGGTGGCCACCGCAACCTGGTCGCGCTCGTCGCCAAGTGCCTCACCGAGGATTCGCTCGCTTTTCCCGAGGCCGTATACCTCGGCGGTGTCGAAGAACGTGACGCCCAAGGCGCGTGCGCGATGGACGATGTCGTGGGCGGGACCGGAGGCGTAGCTGTCGCCGTAACCCCATTCGCGGGATCCGAACTGCCAGGTGCCAAGCCCGATCCGGCTGACTCTGCCGATTCCGTCGACGTTTAGATACTTCATCTTGCCCACCGTAGTGACCTGGACGGTCGTCGCCGAGCTAGGTGCCCGACCAGTGCACTGCCTACGTGATCGCGCCGTGTCTCTCGAGTACCTCCATGACTTGGCGGCTCTGGACGATGTCTTCCCGTTCGCACAGCCGGTGCAGCTCGGTGACGACGGTCTGTAAGACGTCCAGACGCGCCGACGCTTGGGTCAGCGTCGCGAGCCAGTTGTCGTAGTCACGCTCGTCGGAGCCGATCTCGGCCACGGCGAAAGAGGTCATGCTCATCGCGATCACACTCCCGACATTGAGGTACGTGGGGCGTACCGAATCCTCATCTGCGAACTGCTTAGCCCGTCGAGGATGTGCCTAAACTCACAGCTCCGCACGCTGCCAACTACCCGGAGGGTATTTCCGACGACTTGGAAGTGGCCTCCGGAAACTTTGCTGCCTGAGCCCGAGTGTGTCGCGTCGTTGGCCGCGAGTGAGCAGGGCCACATGGCGGCCGATACGCTGTGCCTGCGACGGAGCTCGTTACAAGAAAGGGCAAATATGTCACGGACAGTGGTGGTGGGCGCGTCGAGTGGGCTCGGGCGTTGCATCGGTGTCGGTCTGGCGCAGCGCGGCGGTCAGATCGCGCTACTGGCCCGGCGTCGCGCGCGTATCGAGGCTGCGGCTGAGGAGGCAGGTCCAGGCGCGATCGCCATCGATTGCGATGTCACCGACGAGGCGTCGTGTCGGTCGGCGTTTGATCAGGCGGCCGAGGCGCTCGGCGGCATCGACAACCTCATCTACACGCCCGCCATCAGTCCGCTCGTTCGCATGGTCGACACCAGCGCCGACACCTGGCGGCGCATCTTCGACACCAACGTCATCGGCGCGTCGCTGGCGACGGCGGCGGCGGTTCCATACTTGACGGCCTCCGCGGGCAAGGCGGTCTACCTCTCTTCCGACGCAGGCACTTTCGGGCCGCCGTGGCCGGGCCTCGGTGCGTACGGCGTCAGCAAGGCCGCGCTGGAAAGGCTCGTGGATGCCTGGCGAGCCGAGCACCCGGACATCGGTTTCACCACCCTCATCGTCGGGGAGTGCGCGGGCGGCGATGGCGACGCGGCAACAGGAATGAACGCCGGCTGGGACCGCGAACTGGCGATGCAGGCCTACCCGCTCTGGGTGTCGGGCGGCTGCATGCCCGGCAAGTTGATGCCGGTGGAAGACCTCATCGAGGTGGTGCAGACGATTCTGCAGACCACTGCATCGACGTCGATGCCCGTCGTGGTTGCTAGAGGGGCGCCGGCTAGCCAGGTCGCGTTCCCGGATTCCAATTAGCCGCGGCCACAATGCCCCTTGACTCCGTCGCGATCGCTGAACGCAGGCCGAATTCTGGCCGCCGAACCCAACGACGTCCTCTACAGTTGCGCTGACAATCACGAGCGGAGGAGACGCGGATGGCGTGGTTCCTGGCCCTTCAAGGCCCATCCCACACACCCCACCAGTCGTTGGTCTACGAGCTTCAGGACGGGGTGGACGTGGACAAGATCGCCCAGGAGCTGGTCAGTTCCGCGACGCTGGATCGGGTTGTACCCATTCCTGCGGTGCTGTCGCAGAACAAGCGTCGGCATCAGAAGGTGACGCTGTATATCCGGCCCGCCGCGTGGGGCCTCTGGTCGTTTTACGAGCTCTCCGAAGAAGACCGCCGTGAGATGTTGAAGAACAACCAGGTGGTCAATGCTCTTGCCCAGGCGGCGCAGCAGCGCGCACAGGGAAAGCAGGCCGCGGGTCCGATGACGGTACAAGTCAATCCGCTCACCGGCCAGGTGGGACCTGCCAACTCCGGTCCGCAGGGTGGCCGCAGCTAGGCGGTGTGTTGGGAATCGCCGCGGTCGTCAGCCAACGACGCGGCCCCAAGTGTTGTCAGCATGCCGACGGCAGCCCGCTGCCAGGTGAACATCTCGGCGCGGCGCCTCGCGCCGGCGCGCCGATGCTCTTCGGGTCGGCTGACGATCGCGGCGACCGCCTCTGCGATGGACGCCGGGTCGTTATCGGCCAAGGCGCCGCTGTCTGCGGTGATGATCTCACCCAGCGCCGAGGTGCGGGAGACCACGGCCGGCGTCCCACAGGCCAGCGACTCCAGCGCGGCCAGCCCGAAGGTCTCGTGCGGCCCCGGCGCAAGCGCGACATCGGCTGAGGCCAGCAGCTCGGCAACGGTGTGCCGATCGGAGACGAAACCGGTGAAATCGATCGGCAATCGGGCGGCCTGCCGCTGCAATCTGGCTCGCAACGGGCCGTCGCCCACCACGACGAGGCGCGCCTCGATGCCGGCGTCGCACAATGCCGCAACCGCCTCGATGCTGCGATCGGCCCGCTTTTCTACCGACAACCGGCCGCAGTGCACCAGCAGGATCTGCGTTGGCGCAGCCCAGCGTCGGCGTACCAGGGCGGACCGCCGGGACGGATGGAACATTTCCAGGTCGACGCCCAGCGGGACGGTGACGGTGTTCGTCGCGCCGATGCGGTCGAATTCTTCGCGCGCAAACCCGGTGGTGCACACCACCGTGTCATAGTTGGCAGCGGTGCGTCGGTTGGCGAAGTCGGCGAACTTCTGCGCGCTGCGACGCGGAAGCACTTGGCCGGCAAGGCGATCTAGGCGCTCATGCGAGATCATCACGGTGGTCGCTCGGTGTTCGCGGCCCCAGCGCCCCAGCGACCTCAGGGTAAGCCGGTCAGAGACCTCCAAGGTATCTGGTCGCAGGATTTCCAGCAGCGACCGCACTGGTCTGGGCAGCACGGCGCGATATCCGCCGGTGAACGGAATCAGCTTGGCGGGCACAGTGATTCGCACGACACCGGTGGGCAGCCGGCTGTGTGCCGTATGTGAACCCGGGACGATGAGAAACACCTCGTGGCCCGCCGCGCAGTACTCCGCGCCCAGCCGGTCAATAGCGGTGCGGAGGCCGCCGGAGCGAGGTCCGTAGAAGTTGGCGACCTGAACGACACGCATATAGGAAGCAGAACCGGCGCTCGTGTGCGGTCAACGATCTAACACCGACGATTGGCTGAATAGGCCGTGAACACCGAAGATCGCGGGACGATGGCATGTGTACTCCGCAAACCATCCCGGCTCTATTTGGAATCACTGAGTGAAGCCTAAAATTGCTCTAATGGCCTGGTGATACTGGCCGTAGTGCGCGGTAGGGTTATCACTCGCGAGTGCTGAGCGGCAACGCCGTTGGGTTATCGCGCCGCGGATCGGGTGGGGGCTACGACGGGGATGGTGAAAGAGGAGATGGGCCATTTCGCGGCCACATTCGCCACGGCCGGCGTCTGGATTCTGGTGGCGGGGTGCGGCGGCAGCAACCAAGCCGGTACGACCTCGACGACGGCCGCCACATCGCTGATTCCGCGGCCTGTCGTCGAGCGTGAGCTCGAGGCGTTGCTGCTCACCCCTGCACAGATCAACCCTCTGATGGGCGCCACCGACTTGGCGGTCGTCAGAAAGCACGACGCGATGTCTGACGACAGCGCCACAATGCGGCCCGGCGAATGCCTGGCCATCGACGGTTCGGCGCAGGCCCAGGTGTACGGCAACAGTGGTTTCACCGCCGTGCGTGACCAAGCGCTCAACGATGGCAACAATTTCACCCATTACGCCGAGCAGGCGGTGGTGTTGTTTCCCACCGCCAAGCAGGCCAAAGTCTTCTTCGTTGCGTCGGGCCTACGTTGGCCGGCTTGCCACCAGTACACCCACACCCAGTCTGGAACAGAGTGGACCGTCGGGCCGATATCGGACACCAACGGCGCATTGAGCACGATTGCAACGCAAGAGGCAGCAAGAACCGGCGGTTGGGCCTGCGGTCGGGCGCTAGCCGTCAAGAACAACGTCATCATCGACGTCAACACATGCGGCACCAACCCCGCGAACTCCGCCGTTGACATCGCCAACCAGATTGTCGCGAAAGTGGCGACGCGGTAAGGGATCCGATTAGTCGGGGCCGGATGGTCCGAGCAGCCGTGCTTCTTCGAGGTCCATCGACTCCTGCAACTCGAGCAGAACGATGTCGTCGATACGACGCTGGTCGCGAAGCTCGGTGATGGCACGGCGCTTGTATTCGAGCACGCCCAGACGTACCTGCCGAATCACTTCGCTCCGCTCTTCTGCGTCGTTGGGGGCTGATCCGTCGCCGTTGATTTTGACCAGCGCAGCGTGTTGCCGGTATTCGGCTTGCAGACGGTTCTGTAGCTCATCGCTGACACTGAGCTCGGCGGCGACCAGCGGCAGCGCGTCGAGGGCGGCTTGCGCGCCGTAGCAACGGGCCAGCCGCAATTCGTCAGCGTGGGCCACGTCTTCGGGAAGCCGAGCCCACCGGACGACGGCCGGCAAAGTGCTGCCTTGGACAAGGACGGTCGTGAGAATCACAAACGACACGACAAAGACGATCAGGCTGCGATCCGGAAACGGCGCGCCACTGTGAGTGGTCGGCGGGACCGCTAGTGCCGCCGCAAGCGACACGGCACCGCGGAACCCGGCCCACCCCGACACGGCACGCTGGCGCCAGTCCACCCGACGGGCGCGCTGTGCCTCGCGCCGATCCACGGTACGAACCAACGCCGCGGTGCATTCTCCCCAGACAAGCCGAGTCGCGATGACTACGCCGGTAACGGCGAGAGCCAGCATCACGGCGTGCTGAACGCCGCCATCGACCCGGGAAATTCCTCGCACCGCGCCGGGGAGCTGGACTCCGACAAATACCCACAGCGAGCCGTTGATCAGGAATGTGGCGATATCCCAGAACGCGAATGACACCAGGCGGGACCGGGCCCGGATCACCCGCGGCGAGACGTAGGCGAGCACGAGAGCCGACACCAGGACGGCGACGACACCGCTGCAATCAATCGCGTTGGCGAGCAAGAATGCGGCGAATGGTGTCAACAAGCTCAGGGCGGCTTCCTCTTGCGGCGCATCGAGTCGCTGGCGGACGAGCGTCACAATGCCGCCGACCAGCAGGCCTGCGCCGATTCCGCCGAGGTAGGAGAGTACGAATCGGATGGTCAGGGCCGCCGGGCCGACGGATGCGCCGCCCATGGCGACCGAAACGCTCACGCCGAACAGGACGAGCGCGGTCCCGTCGTTGATGATGCTTTCCGCTTTCAACACCGTGAGGGTGCGCCGGGGCAACCGCTTTGCCAGGCCAGCGACGGCGGCGGCGTCAGTGGGGGAGAGCACGGCGCCGAGAACCGACGCTGCGTGTGATTCCATTCCGAACGCCCGTGCAGTCCAGGACACCGCCACCGCGCTGGCGATCACCAGTCCGACGCTGAGAAAAACGATGACGCGTAAATTTGCACGGATCTCGCGAATGCTCGTGTTCAGGCTCTCCCAGTAGAGGATTGCCGGCAGGAACAACAGCAGCACGATTTCGCCGTCGAGTCGAACGTGGCCGAACCGGGGGATCAAACCCAGTAGCGCGCCAAGGCCGATGAGCAGCACGGGCGGCCCCACTCGGTAGCGCCGGCCCAGCACCGTCCCCACGATCACGATGGCGAACAGCACAACGATGACGACAAGCCCGAACACCAGCACATCATGCTGTACGAACCGGTCAACTTCACCTTGAATGTTCGAAGGGATTCAGCCCCCATTCACCGACCGGGAGGGTATTTGCAGGTCGTCGCGTATCCGACGGCAGCGCGGTGTTTCTGGTGGTCTTAGCTTGCCGACGCGAGGTAACGCGCGAATATCATTACCGCGCGGTCCTATTCGCCAAGTATGTGCACCAAGACGATCACAGGTGCATACCGATATGCACGGTGACCTGGCGCCAACGGGGGCAGGCGCAAATCATGGCACAGGGATCCATTGCGGATCAGCCTCGCGAAAATCCACATCGGCAGGAGATATGACGACAGAAGTGCACGGCGGTCGCATCCTGGACACCGCGAAGGGCATTCTCATTGGCCTTCGCCGGTGCCCTTCGGAGGCAGCTTTCCACGAGTTGCTCAGCGCGGCACAGCGTCACAGGATGCCAGTGTTCGCAATGGCCTGGGCGTTGGTGCATCTCGCCGACGGGGGCCACCACTCCATTCACACCTCCGCCGACGCTCAATCGGCGGCTCGTTACGAATGGGGCCAGCTCTTCGCTGACTCGGCGGTGCCGGTCGGCTAAGACCGGATGTCGACCCAGAGCGCCTAGCCGGAATCAGCCCGGCGGTGTCCAGGCGATCGGCAGCGTCTTGATGCCATGGATGAACGGCGACAGCAATCGTGCAGGCTCGTCGGTTGCGACGACATCGGGTATCTCGCGGTTGAGTTCCTCGAACATGACTCGGATCTCGCGACGAGCCAGGTTGGCGCCCAGGCAGAAGTGCGCACCTCCTCCGCCGAAGCCGACATGCGGATTCGGGTCGCGAGCTACGTCAAACTTCCACGGGTCGGCGAACTTCGACTCATCGCGGTTGGCCGAGCAGTACCACAGCGTTGCCTTATCCCCGGTCGCCATCGTCGTCCCACTCAGCTCGAAGTCGCGGGTGAGCGTGCGTCGCATGTAGATCACCGGTGAGGCCCATCGCACGATCTCTTCGACGGCCGAGTGCGATACGGCGTCGAAGTCGGCCCACCACGTCTGCCGCTGCTCGGGATAGCGCGTCAGCGCGAGCAGACCGTGGCTGATCGCGTTGCGGGTCGTCTCGTTACCGGCGACCGCCAGCAGGATGAAAAACGACGCGACCTCGGCCGAGGTCAACCGCTCGCCGTCGACCTCGGCCTCCACCAGGCTCGTCGTCAGATCGTCGTGGTGATTGACGCGGCGATCCTCCGCCAACGCGCTGGCGTAGGCGCCGATCTCCATCGAAACCCGAACGAACTCATCGAATTCGGTGGTCAGATCGGGATCGCCGAAGCCGAGGATGACGTTGGTCCAGTGGAATATCTGCTGATGGTCCTGCTCGGGAATGCCCATCATGTCGCAGATGACCTGCAACGGCAGCGGCCCGGCAAGCTCGCTGACTGCGTCGCCCTGGCCGTCGGGATGAGCCGCGATCATCGACGCGACCAGCCGGTGGGCTCGCTCGCGCACCGACGCCTCGATGCGGGCCACCACTTTCGGGGTGAAGGCTCTACTGACGATCGCTCGCAACCGCTGGTGCCGCGGGTCGTCGAGCACGATCATCGAGCCGAAGTACTCGGATACCTCCGGTGTCTGGTCGTTGATGGTGATGTTGGGGCTGGAGCTGAAGATCTCGGGGTGGCGGCTGGCGTAGAACACGTCGTCGAGCCCGGTCAGCGCCCAATGCCCGGCGCCTTTCTGGAAACCTTCCTGTACGGGCTCCGGCCAGAACGAGATCGGCGCCTCGCGCCGCAGCGTGGTGAACGCCCCGTCGCGCAGATCGTCATCGAGTGCCCAGAAGTCCCACGTGCCGAGTTCGATGTCAGCGAGCGGAACCTCGGGTGGCGCTTTGCCGTTGGCTCGAGTCGCAATGCCCATGTCGACCGTCCTCTTGGTTGAGCGGGCTACAGGCGCGAGCCTAAACCGCTCCCGGACTATCTTGAAGGCGAGTCCAAGAACTGCTGAACGACATCCGTCAGGATGCGGCCACCCCTAGTGTTGAGGTGAATGCCGTCGATGTGAAACTCCCAGCCATTTCGTTGCGAGATCTCGTCGAAACTGCGTCGCAGAATCATTTCGCGGAACAGGTAGTCGCGATAGAACGCGGCGAAGGAGAACCGGGTAAAAGGCTTGGCGACCGCTAAGCGGTCGAGTTGGTCCCGGAAGCGTTCGCAAAAAGGGATGTAGTGGGCGTCGCAGCTATGCGAGACGTCGCCGATGATGCCGTTGTAGGCGGCAACGAGCTCGTTGAGCCGCGACTGGACAGGGTCGTCCGGTCGTAGGGCTTCTCCGATGGGCGACAGCGAACTCAGCGCGATCATGGCGGAGGTCTCTTGCTGCAGCCTGCGGGTGATGAGTTCGAGGTTGTCCTTGAAATGCGCAGGTGAGGGTTCTTCAGATATCTGCTTCCAGGCGCGGATGAATCGTCGGAAATTCGGGAAGACCGTCGCCAGGATGTCGTTGGTCCCGATCAGAACGATGACCCGATCCGGCGCTACGCGCAGCACCGGATCTAGCCGCTTGGCGATATTTACCGACAGATCGCCGCCTACGCCGAAATTGACGAATCGGAACCGGCGGTTTTGCGGTCGCCTCGCCAGTTCGTCGATCCAGTTGAAGGTCCCCTTGGCGGCGGTGGTACTCGAGCCCAAGCAGGCGACGGTTTCGGGGATTTCGTAGGACACAAGCGCATACTACGCTTGCCGTAGTACGTGGCACGGACTAGTGTTAGCGGGCGTGGCACACGACTCCAGACCGGCCCGGCGGGTGGGCAAACGAAATGACCCGGGCATTCTGATCTTGACCAGCCTCGCCTCCGGTGCGAAGCACGGCTACGCGCTGGCACGCGATATCGAGCGGTTCGCCGGCGTGACGCTGGGACCGGGAACGCTCTACGGAGCGATCACCGCGCTGGAGGCGCACGGCCTGATCGAACCGGTTGGCCACGACGAGCGGCGGCGCCCGTACAAGTTGACCGCCGCGGGACGAGCCGAACTGACCACCGCGGTACGCAGCCTCGGGGCGATTGCGGCCGAGGGTGCTCGCCGGCTCGGGATCGCGTTGCATGTCCCCAACCCAGGATGGGCGCAGTGAATCCCCGCGACGCTAAGCGCGTCCTTCGGTGGTACCCGGCGGCTTGGCGCCGCCGCTACGGTCAGGAGTTGATCGGCATGCTGGACGACACCCACGGTGAAGACAAGCTTCCGCTGCGCGTCCGAATAGCACTCGTCCGATCGGGGCTGATTGAGCGAATCCGTCTGTTGCACAAGAGACCTCGCACATATACCACCTATAGCATCGGCTGCGCGGCCGTCTGGGCCGTCATCCTGGCGACGGTGTTCACTCACGCCGGCGATCCCACCCGGCACACCTTTGCGGTGTTCTTCGGCGGGTGGGCTGTCGGCTGGCTGTCGGCGAGCATCGCACGCGTGGTCTATCCGCCACCGAAACCACGGACACCGGTTGACACCGGTGCCTGAATCGGCTGGCGCCAGTCGAAACGTCAGTGCGAGCAGACGGTGCGGGCAGGCGCCCCGTTCGCGGTCGCTTGGCTGACCACCTGGCCGTCGAGCAGGATTCTGCACGTGATCGAGCCCGGGCTCTGTGCGCTGATGACGAACACTTTGTTGCCGACGACGTTGAACTGGGTCTTCCACGGCAACGGCACATGGGCCTGTTGTGTTTGGCCGCTGTCCGTCTGATACGAGAGGTAGTCGGCCACCGGGGCGCTACCACTCAGCTGATAGGTCACCTGAGTCTGCGGGCCGGTGGCATTTGCCGGGCCGCCGAGCCCCACCGTGGTCGCGAAGGCGGTCACGGCCGCAAAAAAGATCGATGCTGCCCTTCGGCTGGTCATGGTCATCACCCCGCGACATCGTGTCACTACGACCAATCGCGTGGGTCGGTTTTCGTTTCTTTTCCTGAAAGCCAGATTCCATTGTGTCGCAATTGAACCGATGCCCAATAATTGTCGTAGAGGCTAGTGATGCCGCGGCCAGATGAGCATTGAGGGAGTTGAGTGATGACCGAACCGTCTGAGAGTCCTGGACGCTGGGGCACCGCGCGTCCTGGGCGGCGCGATGTCCTACGCGGTGCCGCCGCGGTGGGAGCCTTCCTGGCGGCCGACGTGGCCGCGTTGCTGATCGCGAACAACTGGATCGGACCGTCACGGTTGACGCCACAGGTCTTCCTCGACGGTTTCGCCAAAGTTTTCGGTCGGCAACCCGGCTTCCGCAAGAATCACGCCAAGGGTGTGGCCGTTGCCGGCTGGTTCGACAGCAACGGCAACGGTAGGGGGTTGTCGAACGCGGCGGTGTTCGCGTCCGGCCGCACGCCGGTGCTCGGTCGATTCTCGCTGGCCGGCGGCAACCCACATATCGCTGACGCGCCCTCGGCGGTGCGCGGGCTCGGACTGGCCTTCGGATTTCCTGGCAGCCAGCAGTGGCGAATGGCGACGCTGAATATTCCTGTCTTCCTTGATAACTCGCCGCAGAACTTCTACGAACGGCTGATCGCCTCCGCCGCTGTTCCCGGCACTGGCAAGCCTGATCCGACGGCGATGGCGCTGTTCCTGGCTGCCCACCCGGAGACAGCGCGCGCCATGACGATCGTCAAGCGGCATCCGCCGACACCCGGCTTCGCCGACAGCGTCTACAGCGGGTTGAACGCCTTCTACCTCGTCAACGAATCTGACGTGCGAGTACCAGTGCGGTGGTCGCTGACTCCATTACAGCAAGCGCTGCCGCCGTCGTCGGGATCCAACGCGCTCTTCGATCCGCTCATCCGGCAGTTGCGGGTCGGCCCGTTGCGCTGGCGTTTGGTGCTGACTGTCGGCACGACGAGAGGATCCGACGCACGACGCGACCCTGCCGTGGCCCGCCGATCGCCGCACCGTCGACACCGGGCTGCTCACGCTCAACTCGGTCGAAGCCGACGCGAATGGCAATGCGCGCGATATCAACTTTGATCCGCTGGTGTTGCCGCCTGGCATCGAGCCCTCCGACGACCCACTGCTCAGCGCACGGTCGGCCGTTTACGCCGCGTCATACCGGCGCCGCACCGGGGAGGCCACGCTGTGACCGAGGCGCCCGAGCCCGGCCGGTACACCCGGTTGAGCAGAGTCTTGCATTGGCTGACAGCCGCTTTGGTGTTCGCCGCCCTGTTCATCGGTTTCGTCATGGTCAACTCGGTCAGCCGATACGCCGGGCTGGTCACACTGCACAAGACACTGGGCGCGACCATCCTGGTGGTGGTGTTGGTGCGCGTGGTCAATCGGCTGACCCATCGCGCGCCGCCGCTGCCGTCCACGGTCGGTGTGCTGGAACGCAAAGTTGTGATGTTGTCCGAAGCGTCGTTGTACGCGCTGCTGCTGATTCAGCCGCTGCTCGGTTGGGCCATGGTGTCGGCCGCCGGGGGACCGGTGGTCGTGTTCGGCTCACTTCGGCTCCCGCGGATCGCCCCGTTCGACGCGCAGTTGTTTTGGCTTTTGCGCCAAGCGCATTCGGTGACCGCGTACGCGCTGATGGCCGCGATTGCCGCGCACATCTCGGCGGTACTGCTGCATACCGTGGCACTGCACGACCGACTGATCGAGCGCATGACGTTCGGGTTGCGCCGACGGGCCCGCTGATTTGTCACGGCCGATGGCCGGACCCGCCTAGGGTGAACCGGGGATGGTTGATCGGAAGGTGGCTGGATGGCTAAGCGGATTGTGATCTGGGGTACCGGCTTCGTCGGCAGGATGGTGATCGCCGAGGTGGTCAAACATCCGCAGTTCGAACTGGTCGGCGTCGGTGTCAGCAACCCGGAGAAGGTCGGTCGCGACGTCGGCGAGATCTGTGGATTGTCCGGGCCGATCGGCCTGACCGCCACCGACGACATCGACGCGCTGATCGCCGTGCAGCCCGATGCATTAGTGCATTACGGCCCGACCGCGGCGCACGCCGACGACAACATCGCCTTGATGACGCGGTTCCTGCGGGCGGGCATCGACGTCTGCTCGACGGCGATGACGCCGTGGGTCTGGCCGACCATGCACCTCAACCCTCCGCAGTGGATTCAGCCGATCACCGAGGCATGCGAATTGGGCGAGTCGTCCTGCTTTACCACCGGCATCGACCCCGGCTTCGCCAACGACCTGTTCCCGATGACGCTGATGGGCTTGTGTTCGGAGGTGCGCACGGTCCGGGCATCGGAGTTGCTGGACTACACCAACTACGAGGGCGACTACGAGGTCGAAATGGGCATCGGCCGCGAGCCCGAGTTCCGCCCGATGCTGGAAAACCGCGACGTCTTGATCTTCGCGTGGGGCGGAACCGTCCCGATGATCGCCCACGCCGCCGGCATCATGCTCGACGAGATCACCACTACCTGGGACAAGTGGGTGACCCCCGACGAGCGCAAGACGGCCAAGGGCGTCATCCCGCCGGGACACGTCGCCGCGGTCCGCTTCACCATCAACGGCGTCTACCAAGGCCAGACCCGCATCCAGCTAGAGCACGTCAACCGCATCGGTCTGGATGCGGCACCGGACTGGCCGGCCGGCACCAAGGACGACGTCTATCGCGTCGACATCGAGGGCACGCCGAGCATCTCGCAGGAGACCGCGTTTCGGTTCACCGACGGATCTGGACGGGACGCGGCCGCCGCCGGATGCCTGGCCACCGGCATGCGGGCGCTCAACGCGGTCCCGGCCGTCAACGAGCTCTCCCCGGGCTGGGTCACTCCGCTCGACCTGCCGCTGATCGCGGGGGTCGGCACGATTCGCTAAGGCCGAGCCGGTGACGGTGGCTACCCGGCAGAACCGAGACAGGCGATAAATTGGTGGCCGATGCGGGGGGTGAGACGACATGGCTGACGTAGAACGAACGGCTTTAGGCCTCTCGGTGGGGGCCACCAACTTGGCGGCGGTCACTGCCGCTCGGGCAGTGACCCGCAAGCCGGTCTTGACGCTGTATCGGCAGCGCCCACCCGAAGTGGGCGTGCCGTCGGAGAACCCGAAGCTCAACGAGCCCGGGCTGGTGATCACCGATTTCGTGGACCGGGTGGGAGATCCGGCCGGTATCGCGGCCGCCGACGACACCACGCATCGCAGCGAGACGCTGGTCGCCGACGCGCTGCGGGCGCTGGCGTACACCGCCACCGATGGGGGAGCACTGCCGCATGCGGTCGCCGTCACCCATCCCGCGCACTGGGACCCGATTGCGGTCGACGCGATGCGGATCGCGTTGAGCCAGGTGTCCGAATGGTCGCGTGGTCGTTTAGCTCTGCTGCCGGACTCTTCGGCAGCGCTGTTCGCCTTGCAGGCGAACCCGGGGGTGCCGGGCCGTGGAATCATCGCCGTGTGCGATTTCGGAGGCTCCGGAACCACTCTCACCTTGGTCGACGCCGCGAACGGTTACCAGGCCATCGCCCCTGCCGTGCGGGACGCTGAATTCTCCGGTGACCGGATCGATCAGGCGTTGCTGACCCACGTGGTCGCCGATCTGTCGTCGGCGGGTTCGTTCGACACGTCGGCAACTTCGGCGATCGGCTCGCTGGCTGGGCTGCGGACCGCCTGCCGATATGCCAAAGAACGGCTCTCATCGACCATCGCGACCGAGCTGGCCGCCGATGTGCCCGGCTATCGCGGTGAGATCCGGCTAACTCGGGACGAACTTGACGACGCGATACGCCAGCCGTTGGATGGCTTCATCAGCTTTTTGCACGACGTGTTGCAGCGCAATGGAATTAGTCCGGCAGACTTGGCAGCGATCGCGTCGGTGGGCGGGGGAGCCAGTATCCCGATGGTCACCAGGACATTGTCGGCGGAGTTGGGCGTGCTCGTCATCACTGCGCCACGGCCGCACCTGACCGCCGCGGTCGGCGCGGCGCTACTGGCCGCGCAGGGCCCAGCCGACAGCGCGACGGCGTTGGCGCCCACCGCGGCCGGATCGGCCGTCGACGCGACGACGATCTCGGAGATCACTGCCGAACCCAGCCCCGCACCGGCGTTGGCCTGGTCTGAGGCAGGCGATGATTCCGGCATCATGCCGATCCGCGCCGGTGAGTACCCGGACGAAGCGAGTAACGCCGCGTTGACTTCGGCACGCCCGCAAGCGAGTGCGGCACTCGCCTCCCGAGCGGGGTCGACCGCCGCGGTCGCCGACGCCTGGTATCGGCGCCCCGTGGTCGTAGCGGTCGGCACCGCGCTTGCGGTGCTGGCCGTCGGCGCCGGAGTCCTGATCACTCTGCGGCACACGTCCGGCAGCGCACCAAGTACGCCGACAACCAGCGTCATTACGACACCCGCGCCGGCTAACCAAAACCCCGGTCCTTCCGATGCCACAGATACTCAGGCGCCGTCTAGCAACCCGCCGTCATCGACCGAGTCGGATACCGGGACGCCTACGTCAACAACCAGCCAACCACCAACGACAACGACCACCACCGCAGCCCCGACGACAACCACCACCCCGGCACCGACCACGACGCAGGCACCCGAGCCGCCGGATCGCCGGCGGTTTCCGAGGGGTCCCGACGGTCCGCGGCTTTTCCCGGAGCCCGGCTATCGTTAGCCGGCGTCTTCTTGCTGCTTGTCCTTTTCCTCCTGCTCGTCCTTTTCTTGCTGCTCGCCTTCTTGCTGCTCGTCCTTTTCTTGCTGCTTGTCCTTTTTTTCCTGCTCGTCCTTGCCGAATTTCGGGTTACCGTCGTCGTCTATCCACTCGCTGATCGCAACGCCGGTAATGGTCCCGCCGGTACCTGGCAAGACCGCCGTCGGCCGGTCATCGTCGTAGGCTTCCCGCATCCGGCGGACCTCCTCCTTGCCTTCGTCGCTCAGTTCGAGGTTGTCCGCGGTCTGCTCCTCATCGCCGCTGTCTTCGCTGCCCGTTTGGTCCTTGTCGTCCGTCTGGTCCTTAAGGTCCGTTTGGTCTTTGTCGTCGGCGCTCATAACTCTCCGTCCTGGTGACACCGCTGTCACCTATTGGCACTTTGCGGTGACTACCCGCTGTGGCGACGAACAAACTGCGCGCCGCGTCGACCACGACGAATGACATCGCAGTGCCCGGCGAATCATGGCAAACTGCGCGGGTGAGTGGCAGACCAGTCGCCGTACGTATCGCGATCCTGGTGTCCGTTGTGATGATCGTGGTGGCGGTCGTCGGCTTCGTGGTCACACTCATCCTCAACGCATTCGTGCTGGACAAGTACGACGCGTACGGCGAGGTACCCATCCCCGGGTCGGGCAGCCTGCAGCTGCCCGCCGGCGAGGTCACGGTCAGTTTTCACACCGAGGTCATCGGCAGTCCGGCCGGCGCCGGCCTGCCAGTGCCGCGGCTCGGGATCGACATCACCCCGCCCACCGGCGTTCCACAACCGACGGTCACCGAAAGTTACGGTGGCACAACAACAGTCAACAATGATGCGCACGTGCGGGTGTGGGTGGTTCAAGTGCCGGCCGCGGGCACATACACCATCAAAACTGAGGGTGAGATCAACGGGTACATCGGCCCGCGACTGGCTTTCGGGCACCGGAGTGCTTACGGCTCGCTGGTGTGGGTGTTCGTGGTGTTGTTCGGAATCGGTCTGCTGAACCTGATCTGCACGGTGTGGTTATCGGCGTGCAGGCGATCGTCGGTTCACCGAATCGCAACAGCGGAGCAAGCCTTTTCGTCGTACGGCCGGGCCAGTCCAGGGGCGCCGGAGGCCGTGCCAGAACATACAATCTCGCCGCATGCGTCAGGCGCGGAGGGAATCAAACTGGAGCAACTCAAAACGCTGGCATCGCTGCGAGATTCCGGAGCTTTGACCGAAGCCGAGTTCGAAGCCGAGAAACGCAGAATCCTCGAGCGCAGGTAGCGCCTCTTTGGGATATCAGTGGCCCCGGGCCACCCATTCGTCGTAGTGCACGATCTCGTCACCGATGCTGGTGGTGTCGCCGTGGCCGGTGTAGACGACGGTGTCGGCGGGAAGGGCGCCGAGCCGGCCCGAGATCGATGCAAGGATGGTCGGAAAGTCGGAGAACGATCGCCCGGTGGCGCCCGGTCCACCGGAGAACAGGGTGTCCCCGCTGAATACGGCGCCCGTTTCCGGGGCGTACCAGCACACCGAGCCCGGAGAGTGGCCCGGGGTGTGCAACGCCCGCAGTTCGGTACCGGCGACGCTGAGCGTTTCGCCGTCGGACACCGCGCGAAAGTTCTCGTCCGGGTGCGTCATTCGCCACAGCACATCATCGCCGGGATGGAGCAGTACCGGCGCGTCGAGCGCTTCGCCGAGTTCGGGGGCCACGGTCACATGGTCGTTGTGACCGTGCGTGCACACCACCGCCACCACGTTGCGTCCGCCGACGGCTGCCACGATGGGCGCCGCGGTGTGCGCGGCGTCGAAGACCACCACGTCGGAATCGTCGCCGAACAGCCAGATGTTGTTATCGACTTCCCAACTGCCACCGTCGAGTTCGAAGGTGCCATGGGTGACGATGCGTTCGATGTTCGGCATTACAGCATCACCACCGAGCGCAGCACCTTACCGTCGTGCATTTTGTGGAACGCCTCCTCGACGTCGCCGAGGTCGATGCGTTCGGAGACGAACTTCTCCAGCGGCAACCGTCCCTGCAGGTAGAGGTCGATCAGGGTGGGGAAGTCGCGTTCGGGCAGGCAGTCGCCGTACCAGGATGACTTCAGCGCGCCGCCATGCGAGAAGAAGTCGATCAGCGGCATGTCGATACGCATGTCAGGTGTCGGAACACCCACCAGCACAACGGTTCCCGCGAGGTCGCGGGCATAGAAGGCCTGTTCCCAGGTTTCCGGCCGGCCGACGGCGTCGATCACCACGTTGGCGCCGAACCCGTCGGTCAGATCCTGGATGGTCTTGACGACGTCCAACTCGCGGGCGTTGACGGTATGGGTGGCGCCGAACTTGCGGGCCCAATCCAGTTTGGTGTTGTCGGTGTCGACGGCGATGATCCGTTTGGCGCCGACCAGCGCTGCCCCGGCGATTGCCGCATCGCCGACGCCGCCGCAACCGATCACCGCGACGGTGTCGTCGCGATTGACCGCGCCGGTGTTGATCGCCGCGCCGAGGCCTGCCATCACCCCGCAACCCAGCAGACCGGCCACTGCCGGGTCGGCTGCGGCGTTGACCTTGGTGCACTGACCGGCGTGCACCAACGTCTTGTCGGCAAATGCGCCGATCCCGAGCGCCGGTGTCAGCGCCGTGCCGTCGGTGAGCGTCATCTTCTGCTCGGCGTTGAACGTGTCGAAGCAGTACTGCGGGCGACCGCGTTTGCAGGCCCGGCACTGGCCACAAACCGCTCGCCAGTTCAGGACGACGAAATCGCCCGGTTCCACCGCGGTCACTTCGGGGCCAACGGCTTCCACCGTGCCCGCGGCTTCATGGCCGAGCAGGAATGGGAACTCGTCGTTGATGCCGCCCTCACGGTAGGTCAGGTCGGTATGGCACACCCCGCATGCGGTGATGTCGACCACGACCTCGCCCGGACCGGGATCGGGGATGACGATGTCGACCAACTCGACGGGTTCGCCCTTTTTCCGTGAAATCACTCCGCGTACTAACTGGCTCATGGCCACCAACCTAGTGCTTGGTCGGTAGGCTCCTGCGCGATGGCCGCACTTGACGCACTCGACGACTGGCCGGTACCGGCCGCGGCCGCCGCGGTGGTCGGGAGCTCGGGAGTGTTGGCCAGCCACGGCGACACTGAGCGACAGTTCGCTCTGGCGTCGGTGACCAAGCTGCTGGTGGCTCGGGCCGCGCAGATCGCGATCGAAGAAGAAGCGGTGGACTTGGATACCGCGGCCGGCCCGCCCGGATCGACGGTCCGGCATCTGCTGGCTCATGCCTCAGGACTGGCGATGCACTCCGCGCAGATACTGGCCAAGCCCGGCACCCGCCGGATGTATTCCAACTACGGCTTCGCGGTGCTGGCCGAGACTATGCAAGAGGCGTCCGGGATCGAGTTCGGTCGCTACCTGATCGAGGCGGTGTTCGAACCGCTGGGGATGACCGCCACCCGCCTCGACGGCGGCGCGCAGGCTGCCGGCTTCGGGGCGACGTCCACGGTCACGGATCTGGCGGCCTTCGCAGGAGACTTGCTGCAACCTGCGACGGTGTCGGATCAGATGCATGCCGAGGCGACGACCGTGCAGTTTCCCGGCCTCGATGGCGTTTTGCCTGGCTACGGAGTACAGCGACCCAACGATTGGGGGCTCGGCTTTGAGATCAAGGACGCCAAATCACCGCATTGGACGGGCGCGCACAACTCGCCGGACAGCTACGGCCATTTCGGCCAGTCGGGCACGTTGATCTGGGCAGATCCGCAATCGAAGGTGGCGTTGGTGGTGCTGACCGACCGCGATTTCGGCGACTGGGCGCTGCCGGTATGGCCCGCGCTTTCGGACAGCGTGTTAGCCGCGTACAACTCGGACTAGCGCAACATAGGTCTCACGAGGCACAATAGACACGCAAGGCACAAAATCATCTGAGCTTTTCGGCATTTCTGCTCGTCGGGTTCACCAGGCCGTTGGGGAAGACGTCCCTCGTGGAGCCGAAGGAGCAACAGATGCGTGCGTCGAACCAGTTCGCCGATGTCACGACAGGCGTGGTCTACATCCATGCCTCGCCCGCCGCGGTATGTCCGCATGTCGAGTGGGCGTTGTCGTCGACGCTGGCTTCCAGGGCCAACCTGAAGTGGACCCCGCAACCGGCGATGCCGGGGCAGTTGCGTGCGGTGACCAATTGGGTCGGCCCGGTCGGTACCGGCGCCCGGCTGGCCAATGCTTTGCGGTCGTGGTCGGTGTTGCGGTTTGAAGTCACCGAAGATCCCAGCGCCGGTGTCGACGGACACCGGTTCTGCCACACGCCGCAGCTTGGCCTGTGGAGCGGAGCGATGAGCGCCAACGGTGACGTCATGATCGGGGAGATGCGGCTGCGGTCGATGATGGCCGCCGGCGCCGACGCGCTGGCCGCCGAGCTGGACTCGGCCCTGGGAACGGCCTGGGATGACGCGCTCGAGGCCTACCGCGACGGCGGTGACGGCGCCGAGGTGGCCTGGCTCAGCCGTGGAGTCGGCTAGCTAACCCGCCGCAACAGGTGCAGCGCGCCCGGCACCGCGGAAATCTGGGCGGGCAGCGCGCACGCGTAGTCACCGTCGGCATAGGCGTTGATGCCCGGCGATTCCACATCGACGGACGTCGCCCGCGCTGTTGTCACCTCGTCGAGATTGACGTGGGTGCCTTTATAGACGGTCGGGAAGAGACGGATCAGCCGGGTCCGCGACGCGGAGTGCACCATGGTGACGTCGAGTTGGCCGTCGGTGTGATCGGCGTTGGGGCAGATCAGCATTCCGCCGCCGTAGCTGCGGGTGTTGCCGAACGCCGCAAGCGTCAGGTCGGTGACGATCTCGTCGCGCCCGTCAAGCACCAGCCGGAATGGCAGCAGCCGCAGCTGTGAGAGCTCGGCGACCATGGCGAGGTTGTAGCGCATCCGGCCGCGTGGCCAACGCATCCGGTTGGCCCGGTCGGTAACCAGCGAATCGAATCCCGCGGCTGCGACGGTGCCGAACCACTTGGTAACGCCTTTGCGGTCGCGAATCCGGCCCAGGTCAATGGTTTCGGTCCAGCCATCGGCGACAACGTCGGCGGCTGCGATGGGATCTTTTGTAGGCAAACCGAATTCGCGTGCATGATCGTTGCCGGTGCCGGCCGGAATGATTCCCAACGGAATATCCGTGCCCGCCAGAGCTTGCAATGCATCGGCGATCACCCCGTCGCCGCCGACGACGACCAGTGCGTCGGTGCCTTTTTCAACGGCGGTGTGCAGCAGTCGACGTGCGTGTTCGGCGTCGCTGCCGACAATTGCCACTACGTCGACGCCACGCTGCTGCAGTCGCGCGATCGCCTTTTCGGCGGCGTGCGGTGCGTTTCCGTGTCCCGACGCCGGATTGGTCAGTACCGTCACCCGACCAATCTGACGTGCCGTTCTGCGCCGCTCCTCCTCATCGCTGCGCTCTGCATCGTCGCGGCGTGTCGTTCTGCGCCGCTCCTCCTCATCGCTGCGCTCTGCATCGTCGCGGCGCGCGGTCACGGGATCAGCTTGCCGGGATTGAGAATTCCCGCGGGATCCAGGGTGGATTTGACCGCCCGCAAGACTTGCACGCCCAACTCGCCCACCTCGTCGCGCATCCAGGCTCGGTGATCTGCGCCGACCGCGTGGTGATGGGTGATCGTCGCGCCGGTGGACACAATCGCATCGCATGCAGCGGCTTTCGCGGCGCGCCATTGCTCAATCGGGTTGCCGCGTTGCCCGGCGACGACGGTGAAGTACAGCGAGGCGCCGGTGGCATACACGTGCGAAATGTGGCACAGCACCAGCGCCGGCGTACCGGATTCGGCCAGCGCGCCCGTCAGCGCATCGGTGATAGCAGCTTTCAGCGTGGGGATGTTCGACCAATCGGTGGCGGTCTCGAGGGTTTCGCACAGCGCGCCGCCGGCCAGCAGTGAGTCGCGCAGGTACGGCGCACCGAACCGGCCATGTTCCCAGGCCCGCGCCGGGGCTTCGCCCAGCGACGTACCGCCCCTGGCGGTCATCAGCGCCCGGGTCTCGGCGTGCCTGCTCTCGGCATGTGCCTCCGTACCTTCGAACACTGTGATCGCCAAACAGCCGCCGGTGATCTGGGTGTCGCCGATGGCCTCGGTAGTGGCCAGGTTGACGCCGGTCTCGGCTTCGTCGGAAAGCCGGATCACGGTGGGACCGGCGCCGGTCTGGCTGACGGCGCGCAACGCCGCAGTGCCGGTGGCGAAGTCGGGAAACGACCATGCCTCGTAACGGGTGGCTTGCGGTGTGGGGTGGACCCGCACCCGCACCCGGGTGATGATGCCGAAGACGCCCTCGGAACCGATTACCAGCTGGCGTAGATCTGGGCCGGCCGCCGACTGCGGTGCACGTCCCAGGTCCAGCACGCCGGCGGGCGTGATCGCGCGCAGTCCGCGAATCATGTCGTCGAACCGGCCGTAGCCCGCCGAATCCTGGCCCGACGATCGCGTCGCGGCATAGCCGCCGATGCTGGCGAATTCGAAGCTCTGCGGGAAATGCCCGAGCGAGAACCCGTGCTCGCCGAGCAGCTGTTCGGCCTGTGGACCCGTGACGCCGGCACCGAACTCGGCCTCGCCGGATACCTCGTCGAAGGCCAGCAACTGGTCGAAGCGCCGCAGATCCAGCGACACCACCGCGCTGAATTCGCCGCGGATGGGATCGAGTCCGCCGACCACACTGGTGCCGCCGCCGAATGGAACGACGGCGATGCCGTGCTGCGAGCAGTACCGCAGGATCGCCGCAACCTCGTCGTCAGTGCCGGGCAGCAGCACCGCGTCGGGAGCATCCTGTGCGCCGGAGTCTTTGCGGCGCAGCAGATCCGGCGTGGACTTGCCGCCGGCGTGCAACAGCCGGTCCCGGTCGCCGACGCGACAGTAGTCCGACCCCGTGATGGCGGCCAGTGCTTCGCGATGGTCCGTCGTCAGCTCCGAGGGGCGCAGCCGCACCTGATCGGCGTCGAGTTCCGCCTCTGGTGACCCCGTTACGCCCAGGGCCTGGGTCAACAGCGAGCGGATGCCCTCGGAGAGAGGTTTGGCTTCGTCGGGATCACCCCACGCATTCCACTTCATTGGTGGCAGCAGCTCGGCAGACATGCGTTACAGTATTACACATGCTGTCAATCAGTAATGCAGCGGTGGATGTCGGTGACCGAATACTCGAAGCCGCCGCGAGCTGTGTGATCGATTTCGGGGTCGAGCGCGTGACGCTGGCAGAAATCGCGCGGCGTGCGGGCGTGAGCCGTCCGACCGTCTATCGCCGCTGGCCAGACACCCGCTCGGTACTGGCAGCGCTGCTGACCAGGCACATCACCGCCGCGTTGGGAGAGGTGTCTGTGCGCGGAAGCGGTCGTGAGGCGCTGGTCGATCGGGTCGTCGCAGTAGCCGCGCGCCTGCGGGGCGATGACCTGGTGATGGCGGTGCTGCGCTCTGAGTTGGCGCTCGTTTACATCGCCCTACGGCTTGGCAGCAGCCAGCAGATGCTGATCGACGCGCTCGCCGAGGACCTCCGTGCGGCGCAACGCAACGGCAGCGTGCGGTCCGGCGATCCCCGCCAACTGGCCGCGATGGTGCTGCTGATCACCCAATCGACCATTCAGTCCGCCCGGATCGTCCGCCCGATCTTGGACGCTGATGCGCTGGACGCCGAACTCGCCTACTCGCTGAACGGATACCTGTCGTGACGTCGACCGCGCTGGACGCTGCGCGCCGCAATGCCGACCTGACCGCGCTCGCCGACGGCGCGCCGACCGATGTCGTCGTAATCGGAGGCGGTATCACCGGCGCCGGCATCGCGCTGGACGCGGCCTCTCGAGGCCTGCGAGTGACGTTGGTGGAAAAGCACGACCTCGCGTTCGGCACGAGTCGGTGGAGCTCCAAGCTGGTACACGGTGGGCTGCGCTATCTGGCGACCGGCGATGTCGGGATTGCCCGGCGCAGTGCTGTCGAGCGCGGAATCCTGATGATGCGCAACGCTCCTCATCTGGTTCGAGCCATGCCGCAGTTGGTTCCGTTGCTGCCGTCGATGGGCCGAGCCGAGCGGGCATTGGTGCGGGCCGGGTTCCTTGCCGGCGACGTCTTGCGTAAGACGGCCGGCACACCCGGGTCAATTCTGCCCGGCTCACAACGTATTTCGGCGCAAGGCACCATCGATATGGCGCCGGCCGTTCGGCGCAGTGGTCTCGACGGTGGTCTGCTGGCCTACGACGGACAACTGATCGATGACGCCCGACTGGTCGCCGCGGTCGCGCGTACCGCGGCGCAGTATGGCGCCCGGATCTTGACCTATACGTCGGCATCCGAGGCTACCGGAACGTCGCTGCGGCTGACCGACCAGCGCACCGGCGAATCATTCGACATATCCGCACGGGCCGTCATCAACGCTACCGGGGTGTGGGCAGGGCAGATCGACCCGTCACTCAAGCTGCGTCCTAGCCGCGGCACCCACCTCGTCTTCGACGCCAAGTCACTGGGCAATCCCACCGCGGCGCTGACGATTCCGATACCCGGTGAGCTCAACCGCTTCGTGTTCGCCATGCCCGAACAGTTGGGGCGGGTCTACCTTGGGCTGACCGACGAGGAGTCGCCCGGTCCGATTCCCGATGTGCCACAACCGACGTCGGGAGAGGTCGTGTTCCTGCTGGACGTGGTGAACACTGCGCTGGACATCAAGCTGGACAGTGCCGACGTGATCGGTGCCTACGCAGGATTGCGGCCGCTGATCGACACCGGAGCGGGCCGTACCGCGGATGTGTCGCGCGACCATGCCGTCATCGAGTCGCCGTCGGGTTTGGTCAGCGTGATCGGTGGCAAGCTGACCGAGTACCGGCACATGGCCGAGGACGTGCTCAACCGCGCGATCGAATTGCGGGAACTCGACGCTGGTAAGTGCAAGACCCGAAACCTGCCACTGGTCGGCGCGCCGGCAAATCCGGGGTCGGCGACCGCGCCGATGGCCGGCCTGCCGGAATCGCTGGTCCTGCGCTACGGGGCTGAGGCAGCCAACGTGATCGCTGCCGCCGCGTGTGAGCGACCCGCCGATCCGGTGGCCGACGGGATCGACGTGATCCGGGCGGAGTTCGAATACGCCATCACCCACGAGGGTGCGCTGACCGTCGACGACATCCTGGATCGCCGCACCCGGATCGGATTGGTGACCGCCGACCGGGAGCGTGTTGTCGGCGCGGCCGAAGAGTTCCTGTCACAGTTCGGCCGAGGCGACCGCGATACCATAGAACGGAACTAATTCGTATCGGCTAGGACGGAGCATGGAACAGGTGGCGAGCAGCCCACACCCGGCACGAAGCCCGGGACGCCTCGATCGGTCATTGGACGCAGCCATCCTCGAGGCGGCGCTGGCCGGTGTGGCGGAACTGGGTTATGACCGGTTGAGCATGGACGACATCGCATCCCGCGCCCGCGTCGGTAAGGCTGCGATTTATCGTCGTTGGCCATCGAAGGCCGTGGTGGTGGCCGATGCGATCGCCCACTGGAGACGACGGCTCGGACCCGTCGAGCCGCCCAACACCGGCAGCCTTCGCGGAGACATAGAGGCGCTGGTTGCAGCCGTACCTGACCTCGATGAGGCTGATGTCAGCACAATTCAGGTAATTGTGGGGGTCGCGACAGCAGCGATGCACAGTCCCGTCCTGGCGGCTGCCCTGGACGACCTGGTGCTTTCCACTCCGCGGCATGTGGTCCGAGCCGTGCTCGACCATGCGGTGGCCCGCGGCGAAATCCCGGCCGGCCGCGATCTGAGTCTGATCCCCGACGTGGCCCTGGGTCTCAACGTGCTGCGGGTAATGACGGGACGGCCGATCGACCGGGTGTTTGTCAGGCGCGTGCTCGACGACGTGATCTTGCCGCTTGCCGGCACATCGGCCCCGTAACACTTGCGCGTTCCATTCGAAGGTGCCACATTGGTCTAGACGGAACTAATTAGTTCCGTCTAGAAAGGGAAGGCGATGAACGTCAAGCACGTCCCGGTGCTGATAGCCGGCGCCGGCGCCGGCGGTTTGGCCGCCTCGGCGCTGCTCGTCAAGCATGGGGTCAATTCGCTGTTGGTGGAGAAGCGGCGCGAGATCTTCATCTATCCGAAGGCCCGAAACCTCAGCTTTCGCAGCCTGGAGATCCTCCGTGGTCTGGGCTTGGCCGACCAGGTCCACGCTGTGGCCGACCGAGTTTCGGACATGGTCGTCAAGCCGACGCTGAACAGCGCGGAAGAAAAGCTGGCCATCGACATCGATGCGGTTTTTGCCGGCCTGGATCAGCTGAGCCCTGAGCCTTCCGTGCAGTACTGCCCGCAGAGCAGCCTCGAGCCGATGCTGCTCGCCGAAACCCGCCGGCGTGGCAGCGAAGTGCGCTACGGGACGGAATTGTGCTCTTTCGAGCAGGACGATTCCGGCGTGACGGTGGTGCTTCGTGACCTGCAGTCCGGTGAGTCCGAGACGGTTCGGGCCGACTATCTGATCGCGGCGGACGGCGTGCACAGCAGGATCAGGGAATCGCTCGGCGTCACAACGTCGGGATACGGAGCACTGCCGATCTTCGTCGTGTTCATCTACTTCCGTGCCCCCTGGCGGAGATTCGTCCCGCACCTGAGCGATGGCGATGGGGTGCAGGTCAAAAATCCAGACGTGGACGGCATATTCCTGGTCGCCAAGGACGACCTTGGCATGTTCATCACCACGTACTTTCCCGGCAAAGGGGAGACCGCGGCGCAATTCACCCCGCAGTACTGCCGCGAAGTGCTCACCAAGGCCGTCGGCGAGGAGATCGATCTCGAGATCATCGAGGCGGCGGCATGGCAACCGTATGAGCAAGTAGCCGACCAATTCCAATGCGGGCGAGTATTTCTCGTCGGTGACAGCGGGCACACCATGCCGCCGTTCAAGGCCGGGGGAGCCAACACCGCCATCCAGAGCGCGCACAACCTGGCCTGGAAGCTGGCCGCAGTCCTGGGTGGAACCGCCGATGCGGCCTTGCTGGCCAGCTACCACGCCGAGCGGCATCCGGTCGGTCGGTTCGCCGCTCGTCAGTCGCTCACCGGGCCGACGGTGGCCTTGATCGATCTGGACGACCAGGGTCCGGGATTACCGCCGGAAGAGGAGGCGTCGATGTTCTCCTTGCTGGTCGGCTACCAATACCGCTCGGCTGCAGTCGTTTCCGATCAGCCCGCTTCCACCGACCCGGACGCCGTGTCGTTGGTAGACGAATTGCGTGGCCAACCCGGGACCCGAGTCCCGCATGCCTGGGTGCAACACGGCGGCAAGCGGGTCTCGACGCTTGACCTGCTCGGTGGTGGTTTCACGTTGCTCACCGGAGACGACGGTGCCCGATGGATCGAGACGGCCGCGGCGGCATCGGCGGCCCTTGGCGTCCCGATCACGATCCACTGCATCGGGTCAGCTGGCGATGCCCTCGACTTGGACGGCGCATGGGCGCAGGCCACCGGACTCGCGCCCGGCGGGGCCCTGCTGGTCCGGCCTGACGATTTCGTCGGCTGGCGCACAGACCGGTTTCCGGCTGAGCCCGAACGCGAGCTTCGCCAGGCCCTCTCGGTCATCCTCGCCAGGAGTTGACGATCGGCGGTCGCTCTTGATGACTAGTGACCAATATAGTATTTTGGTCACGAGAAGTCGACGTCGGACCGGAAGGTCGGGGACTGGTGGAACGCTCTCGTGTCGACCGGCGACAACGGGCCGATCGAATCCTTGATACCGCTCGCGACTTGCTGCTGTTATGGGGCTATCGACGGGTGACCATCGATGAATTGGCTCGTCGTGCCGGTGTCGGTAAGGGCACCATCTACCTGCACTGGCGTTCCCGCGAGGAAGTCTTCCTCGCGGTCAGCGCCCGCGAGGCGGCGGCGATGGCGGATGCGATCGTTCAGGCGGTCCGCGATGATCCCGAAGAGGTTGCGCTGCACCGCTATCTGCGGCGGCTGTTCGTCGAGGCGATGAACCGTCCTGTGTTGCGCGCGCTGTACACCCGTGACGCCGATACCCTCGACGCATTCCTCGCCTCGGCGAATCATCACCACCTCGAGGAAAGCAAGCTCGGAGTCAACCGCGACTATCTGGGCCTGCTGGCTGCGGAGGCCATGCTGCGGTCGGACCTGAGCCTGAACGACCTCGACTACACCTTGCCCACCATCGTGTTTGGTTTCTTTGCGGCGGAGCCGTTTCTGCCGCCGTCTATCGGTCTGACCCTGGAGCAGAAGGCCGACCAACTCGCCGACACTGTGCGCCGGGCTTTCGGGCCAACCAAGGCACCGAGCAGAGCCACCGTGAAACGCGCTGCCGCGAATGCCATTCCGATTTTAGGGCGAATTGCCCGAGACCACCGCACGGCTACCTATGGAGGCGATAACGATGACCGAGTTGGCAACTGAGCTCACCCACCCGCGGGGTCGGTACGGGGTGGACGGAGACTACCGGCTGATTCCAGCCCCGGTCATTTTTGGCGGCTACCTGCTATTGTGCTTTGGCGCAGCCATTTTCGCCGGCCAATTGCTGCTGACCGGACGAACGCTGTGGGGTCTCGGCGCAGCCGTGGTTGCAGTCCTACAGATCGCCGTCGGCGTCAGCGTCCTGCGGTTCAGCCGGCGAGGGAAATTCGAAGTCTGGGCACGTCTACTGACCGGCGTAGGCCTGCGGGGCGACGAACGTGTGCTCGATCTCGGCTGCGGGCGTGGCGCGGTCTTGCTGACGGCGGCCAAGCTGGTACCACTGGGAAGTGCTGTGGGCGTGGATATCTGGCGGGCCGACCAGACCGGCAACTCCATGGAGGCGACGCTGGCGAACGCTGACGCCGAGGGTGTCGCCGACCGGGTCGAACTGCACACGTGCGACATCACCTATCTTGCGTTTCCCGATGATTCATTCGATCTCGTGGTGAGTAACCTCGCGATCCACAACCTGCCGGGCAATCGCGCGCGGCGGTCCGCCATCGACGAAGCCGTGCGCGTGCTGCGGCCCGGCGGTCATGTTGTGATCGCCGACCTAGGCTTGACACGGCAGTATGCGACCTGGCTAGCGGAGTGCGGCATGGCGAACGTCAGGCGCCAGGATCTTGGCTGGCGGGCGTGGTGGGGGCTTCCGTTCTTTCGCACCCATGCCGTCACCGCGACCAAGCCCGTGCCGAAATGTTAGCCACGACGACGGTGTCGCGAGTGGTGGCGCTGGAAGAGGCGTTTCTGCACCCACGGGTGTGGGACTTGTTCCCCGCTCAGCTGCAACAGAAATATCAGCCCGTCCGGGCCCGGCTCAGCGACGTCGGCGCCGAACGTATTCGTCTGATGGACGCCGCGCGAATCGACGTGCAGGTCCTCTCGCACGTTCAACCAGGAATCCAGCTGCTCGGCGATGACCAGGCCGAGTTGGCGATCGCGGTCTGCCGAGAAGTCAACGACTGGTTGGCGTTAGCAGTCGCTGCGCACCCGGCCCGGTTCGCGGGCTTTGCGATGCTGCCGACCCAGTCGCCGGCCCACGCTGCTGACGAGCTGCAGCGGGCGGTGGTCGACCTCGGTTTCAAAGGCGCCCTGATAAACGGGCACACCAACGGGCGCTACCTTGACGACCCGTCGTTTGAGGCGCTTCTCGCCCAAGCTGAATCGTTGGGCGTACCCATCTACATCCATCCCACCGACCCGCCGCAACCGGTGACGGATGTCTACTACGCGCCTTTCGACTCGGTTTTGGTACCGACCTGGGGCTGGCCGGTGGAGACGGGAACGCACCTGCTCAGGTTGATCTGCGCCGGCGTGTTCGACCGTCATCCGAAGCTGAAGATCATCGTCGGGCACATGGGAGAACTGCTGCCATTCTGCTTCACCAGACTCAACGTCGGCCTGACGATGGCCGGGTGGTTGGGTGCAACCGAATCTGAGACGGCTCCGATGCGCAACAACGTTGGCTACTACTTGCGTGAAAACGTCTTCATCACCAGCAGTGGGGTTTTCGACGTCCCAGTGTTCGACTGCGCCCGGGCAATGCTGGGCCTGGACAATCTCATGTTCTCCGTCGACTACCCGTTCCAGGACAACTTCGCGGCCATGGAATTCCTGCAGCGATGCGACCTGTCAGCCGAGGACAAGGAGCGCTTCGCGCACCGCACAGCGGAGAAGCTGCTGAGGCTTGATGACCGTCCACGCGACGTTGGCATCGCGGGTGGCGGACTCGGCGATACCTGGTATCGGCTGCGCAGCCGCGCCAAGTCGAGATTCGGTCGGGCGCTGATTTCAGCCCTCGTCAGGTAGCCCGCCGCTAAGGGTTACAGCGGGATGTTCTTGTGACGTCCGCGCCGTGCCGGCGCCTGGGCCAGCGCCGCGGTGAGCTTGCTACGGGTGTGGGCCGGGTCGATCTTCTCGTCGACGACGCCGATGTCGATGGCGTTGTCCACGCCACCGGCCAGGCGCTCGTGCTCGGCGGCAAGCTCGTCGTGCAGTGCTTCGCGTTCGTGGTCGGGCGCGGCAACCAGTTTCTTCTTGTGCAGAATGCCGACGGCTGCCTTGGCGCCCATCACGGCGACCTCGGCGTCCGGCCAGGCGAAGACCTTGGTGGCGCCCAAAGAACGGGAGTTCATGGCAATGTAGGCCCCGCCGTAAATCTTTCGGGTGACCAGGGTGACGCGCGGGACGGTGGCCTCGCCGAACGCGTGCAGCAATTTAGCCCCGCGGCGCACCACGCCGCCCCACTCCTGGTCCACACCCGGCAGGTAGCCGGGAACGTCGACGATCACCACCAGTGGGATGCCGAACGCGTCGCACAGCCGCACGAAACGCGCTGCCTTCTCCGCGCTTTCGGAGTTCAGGCAACCGCCCAGCCGTAGCGGGTTGTTGGCCAGCACACCGACAGTGCGTCCAGACAGCCGGCCCAGACCGACCACCATCGACGGCGCCCACTTGGCTTGGAACTCATCAAAGGACGGCGTGCCGTCATCATGGGAGTCGAGCAACGCCACGACAAGCGGGTGTACGTCGTAAGCCCGCCGCGGCGATTCCGGCAGCAGCGCGTGCAGGTCGGTGTCATGCGCTTCGGCTTTGCTGCGGTCGAAATGGCCCTGCTGGCAGAACAACCCGACCAACCGGCGACCACGCTCATAGGCGTCGGACTCGTCGTCGGCGACGATGTGGCACACCCCGGACTTCTTGTGATGAGTGTCCGGGCCGCCCAACGAGGCCATGTCCACGTCCTCGCCGGTGACGCTGCGCACGACGTCGGGTCCGGTGACAAACACCCTGCCCTCGGGCGCCATGATGACGACGTCGGTCAGCGCAGGCCCGTAGGCCGCACCACCGGCGGCGAAGCCGA
Source organism: uncultured Actinomycetota bacterium (assembly GCA_963833915.1). Taxonomy (GTDB): domain Bacteria; phylum Actinomycetota; class Actinomycetes; order Mycobacteriales; family Mycobacteriaceae; genus Mycobacterium. The sequence goes on along the minus strand of CAWHZO010000010.1, from coordinate 155,786 downwards.
CCACCACCGAGATCTGCGGAATGTATCCAGACGCTCGGATCATCGCCTCGAACACCAGCCCAACCGCGTGCAGCGCCCGCACGCCTTCGGCCAGTCGCGCACCACCGGAATGCCAGATACCCACGATCGGGCTCTGCTCGTCGATGGCGGTGTCGTAGGCGTTGACGATGTGGGTGCAGCCCTCAAGGCCCATCGCACCGCCCATCACCGTGCCGTCGGTGGCAAAGGCGACGGTGCGCAGGCCGTTCACCGTGCCGGCGGCGGCCAGCACCCCGGAGCGGTCCCGTTTGTGCAGCAGTTCGAGGCTGCCGTGGTCGAAGAACCTGCTCAATCGCAGCAGCGGATCGCGCGGATCGAGCGATTCGTCAACAGCCTCTGGGGCCAAGGTCGTCATCGCAGTTCTCCTGTGTCAATGCTGTTGTTGGTGCGTGGGTTAGTACCGGCCGAAGGCGAGTGCCACGTTGTGCCCGCCGAATCCGAACGAGTTATTGATGGCGTAGCCGTAGTCGCCCGGTCGCGGCTTGCCCGCGACCACGTCCAAGTCGATCTCGGGGTCCAGGTTCACCAGGTTCAGGGTGGGCGGAACGACCTGGTCACGCAATGCCAGCACGGTCAGGATCGCTTCCACCGCGCCGACCGCACCGACCGAGTGGCCGAGTGCGGACTTGGGGGCGTAGACCGCCGCGTTACCGCCGTGCGCGCCGAGGGCGTTGATGATGGCCTTGCTCTCCGCCAGGTCACCGACCGAGGTTCCGGTGGCGTGCGCGTTGATGTGGTCGATGTCGCCGGGGGTGATGCCGGCCAGCTGGATCGCTCGCGTCATCGCATGCCCGGCGCGTTCGCCGTTCGGGTCCGGAGCCACCATGTGGAAGCCGTCGGAGGTGACGCTTGCCCCCATCAGGCGGGCCAGGATGTTGGCGCCGCGTGCCGTGGCGTGCTCCTCGGTTTCGATGACCATGAGCGCGCCGCCTTCGCCGAACACGAAACCGTTGCGGTCCTTGTCGAACGGACGGCACGCACCGGCCGGGTCGTCGTTGGTAGTCGACATCACGATGCGCATCGAGGCGAACGCGGCGATTGGCACCGCCTCGATTCTGGTCTCGACGCCACCGCAGATCGCGACGTCGGCCTCACCGAGCGCGATCTGCTGCCAGGCCCGGGCGATGCCCTCCGAACCGGACGCACAGGCCGACACCGGGGTAATCACCCCGGCCTTGGCCTGACGTTGTAGCCCGACCGCGGCGGAGGCACCGTTAGGCATGTACATCTGCACGGCCAGCGGGTGGACGGCCTTCATGCCGCGCTCCCGCATGTCGTCGTAGCCGAAAACCAGCTCCTCGCTCGAGCCCATGCCGGTACCGATGGACACCATCAACCGGTTGGTGTCCACCTCGGGCGAACCGGCGTTGTCCCAGACCCGCCGACCGAGGATTGTCGCCATCTTCTGCAGGTAGCCCATCCGGCGGTTCTCGATCCGCGTCAGCTGACTGTCGAATTCCTCGACGAGGTGCCCACCGATGCGGACCGGTAGATCGAACTCCTCTACGAACGGGTCGTCGAGTGCGCGGATCCCACTCTGGCCGTCGAGCAGCAGTTTCCAGGTGGTCTCCGCATCAGATGCCAGGGCAGTCGTCAAGGCAATGCCTGTGACGACCACGTTCGGGAAACCGTTCCCCGTAGCCAGCGATGACAATCCGGTCATAGGTACTACGAACTCTTCCTCTCCTGCTTGTCGCGCTCAGTACCGCCCGAAGACCAGCGCGACGTTGTGTCCGCCAAAGCCGAACGAGTTGTTGATGGCGTACTGATAATCGCCATAACGTGGCTCGCCCGCGACGACGTCGAGGTCGATCTCCGGATCGGGCGTGTGATAGTTAAGTGTCGGCGGAATGACGCCATCTCGCAACGAGAGCACCGTCAGCACCGACTCCAGGGCGCCGACGGCACCGATCGAGTGCCCAAGTGCCCCTTTCGGTGCGTAAACCGCGGCGTGCTCGCAGCCGGCTGCTCGCAGCGCGTTGGCTTCCGCCGTGTCGCCGATTGGCGTGGCGGTCGCATGCGCGTTGACGTGGTCGATGTCCCTGGGGGACAGGCCCGCAAGCTCCAACGAGCGAGCCATCGCCCGTCCGGCACGCAGCCCGTCCGGTGCAGGGGCCACCATGTGGAAGGCGTCCGAAGTGATGCCGGCACCCATCAGCCGGGCCAGCGGCTTGGCGCCACGGGCCTTGGCGTGCTCCTCGGTCTCGATGATCATCAGTGCGCCGGCCTCGCCGAACACGAAGCCGTCGCGCTCTTTGTCGAACGGCCGGGACGCCCCTTCGGGATCGTCGTTGCGGGTCGACATCGCCCGCATCATCGAGAACGCCGCGATGGGCAACGCTTCGATACCGCCCTCGACGCCGCCGCAGACAGCGAAGTCCGCATCACCCATGACGATTTGCCGCCACCCGTGAGCGATGGCTTCCGAACCCGACGAACAGGCCGACACCGGGGTCATCACCCCGGCGCGGGCTCCGAGCTGCAGCCCAACGGTCGCCGCAGCGCCGTTCGGCATGATCATCTGCACGGCCAGCGGCGACACCTTGCGGGGGCCGCCCTCGTTCATCAGGTCGTAGGTCTCGACGATCCGCTCGGCGCCGCCCAAACCGGTGCCGACAACAACCGTGAAGCGGTCGGGGTCGACCTCGGGGCTGCCGGCGCCTTCCCAGAGCTGACCGCTGAGGTGCTTGGCCATCCGCTGGACGTAGGACATCCGGCGCATGTCCAGTCGACTCATCTGGTCGTCGATGGATTCCTTGAGGTGCCCGCCGATTTTCACCGGCAGGTCCCACTTCGTCACGAACTCGTCTTCGAGGACGTGGATGCCGCTCTCGCCGGCCAGCAGACCCTTCCACGTGCCCTCGATATCCGGCGCGATTGAGGTCGTCGCCGTGACGGCGGTTACCACAACATTGGGGTAACCGCCGTTAGCAGTGGAAGGTCTGGTCACTTGCTGTCCGCTTCCAGCCTCGCCTTGACGTTGGCGGCGGCCTCGGGGTTGTCCGACTGCAGCTTGGAGCGCAGCGCCTCGGCGGCCTCGGGGTTTTCTTCCTCGAGCTTCTGGATGTAGTTGACCACGTCACCGACGGTGCGCAGGCCGGCCAGATCCTCGTCGGGGATCTTCACGCCGTACTTGTCCTCGGTCTGCACCGCGATCTCGACCATCGACAGCGAGTCGATGTCGAGGTCGTCGACGAACGACTTCTCCGGGGTGATCTCCGACGGCTCGATACCGGTGACCTCTTCGATGATCTCGGCGATCCCGGCGATGATTTCTTCCTGACTAACAGACACGTTCAGTTTCCCTTCGTAATGTGTTGTGTACTGCTGATTTAACGAGCGGTATGCGGTTGTAGGGTGGACAGGTCTCGCGATTTAAGTTGGCGGGCAAGCAATTACAGTTCCGTCAAACCGTCCAGGTCTGCGGGGGTCTTGACGGCACGCGTCGGCACCCCGCGAAGTTCACGTTTGGCGATCCCGGCCAGAGCGCCCGCAGGCGGGAATTCGACGATCGCCGTGACATTTCGCTGACGCAGAGTCTCGGTGCACAGGTCCCACCGGACCGGGCGAGTCAACTGCGCGACAAGCTTGTCTATCGCGTCGCTAGCCGAGCTTACCGGTGTGCCGTCACGGTTGGATAACAGAACGGCGGTCGGCTCGGCGATCGTCACGTTCTGCACCGCTGCGGCGTAGCCATCGAGGGCGGATGCCATGAACTCGGTGTGGAAGGCGCCGGCGACGCCGAGCGCACGTATCCGCGCCTTGGCCGGCGGGTCTTCGGCGAGCTTGTCCAACGCGCTCAGCCGGCCGGCGGCCACGATCTGACCGGCGGCGTTGCGGTTGGCCGCGACCAGATCGAGCTGTTCGAGCCGTGCGAGCACCTCGGTCTCGTCGCCACCCAGAACCGCGGACATGCCCGTCGGCTCATTGGCGCAGGCTTTTGCCATCTCCGCACCGCGGGTGGCGGCCAGCGCGACGGCGTCATCGGCGGAGATCACCCCGGCGATCGCGTAGGCGGCGATCTCACCGACCGAATGGCCGGCCACGACAACCTCTTTGTCGGCCAACAGGTCTCGTTTCGCGAGCTCCTCGTGCGCAAGCAGCGTGGCGGCAACGATCAACGGCTGGGCGATCGCGGTATTGGTGATGTCCTCCGTCGAGGCCGCGGTTCCCAGTCGTGCGAGGTCGAGACCGCTGGCCGTCGACCACGACGCCAACCGGTCCGCCGCGCCGGGCAGATCCAGCCACGGCGACAGCATCCCTTCGGTCTGCGACCCCTGTCCCGGGGCGAGCAACGCAATCACATGTTTAAGAGAACACTGTGAAGACGTCTTTCCGCGGTGTAAGAGATTATGAACCTTGTCTTATGTTTTTGTGGAAACCCCACAAAACGGCACGCGTTGCGACGCGAACGAGATCTTGCCGCGATCTGTCACTCGACTGCCGAGGTCTCCGAGGGCACGACCAGGTCCTTTTCTATCGGGGGCGTGACGGGTATCACAATGTCACTGGCGACGCTCGACCTCTGCGCCTGGTAGGCCAGATGGCCCACGGTGGCGGCCACCCGAAGGACGTAGGCGTCGCGTGGCTGGGTGGGATCGCGGCCGGTGAAGTCGGCGATCCGGCGCAGTCGATAACGCACGGTGTTTGGATGAACGAACAACTTGCGGGCGCAGGCTTCGATCGCGCCGCCGCAATCGAGGTAGGCGTCCAACGTCTCGGTGAGGGTGGGACCCGCGTCCGCCAACGGCCGCATCACGTCGGTGTGCAACGCCGCGACGGCCGAAGCATCGCCCATCAGGGCCCGCTCGGGCAGCAGTTCGCGCGCCAGGACGGGCCGCGGTGCGCCCCGCCAACCGGCGACGGCGTTCATCCCGGATATCGCCTCACTGGCGCTGTGATAGGCAGCGGTCAGCATCGGCGCCGTCGGACCGATCACCACCGGACCGTCGGAAAACGCTCCCAGCAGATCGGCGAAGACTTTTTCGGTTTGAGTCAGCTGGCCGGACACGATCGCCACCAGCCAGGTGCCGTGGACGTCGGTGAGCGCGGCGCGGCCATGCCGCGTGGCGATATCCCGAACATCTTGGCTGGCATGGATTTCCCGGCCCGGCGCCGGAGTTCCCACGACCACCGTCGCCGGCGCGGTGGTGTCCCAGTTCAGCGCGGCCGCCCGGGACAGCAGCTCGGGACCGGTGTCGCCGCGCACCACCGCGTCTACGACGCTGGCCTCCATCCGGCTGTCCCAGGTGCCGCGCGCTTCGGCCGCGTCCGCGTACGCCGTGGCGGCGGTGAACGCCAGGTCGCGGCTGTACTTCAGGATCCCGACGATCAGCGCGGTCAGTTGCTCCTCGTCGCGAGCCAGCAACGGGACGGCTTCTTCAAAGAACTCCATGGTTACCCGGACCATGTCAACGGAGTGCCGCAGCGCGATCCGCCGAGCCAGGTCCTGCGGCACCAGCTCGAACGCGCGGGCGGTGTAGCTGACGTTGCTGTTGGGGTCCTGCATCCACTCGACGAAGTTCACCACAGCCGTCTGCACCACCAGGGCCACGCTGGCGCGCTGCGATGCCTCCAGCTCGCCGAAGAATGGCAGTCGGTCCTGCATCACCGAGACGGCCTCGGTGGCCAATCGACCGGAGTACTGCTTCAACCGCCGCAGCACCGACTCCGGCACGCTGTGCAGCAGCACCAGCGTCGACCGCGGCAGCACGAAGTTGTTGTCGGTCACGTCTAAAAGCTACGCCACTTTTCTGGACGTTTCGGCCAAAGATGCGCGGGCGACCGTTAGGAGTGCGTCAGGCGCCCGGGCCGGGGTCGGACGTTTGCGCGGGCGCGGCCTGCACGTCGTCGATTCGGTATTGGCGGGCGGCCGCTACCGGTACCGACGGATCGATCTGACCGTCGCGTGCCAGCGCCTCCAGCACGGCGACGACCTGGGATTCGGCGTCGGTGTTGAAGAAGCGACGCGCGGCCGGTCGGGTATCGGAAAAGCCGAACCCGTCGGTGCCCAGCGTGACGTAGCTGCCCGGGACCCACGGCCGGATCTGTTCGGGTACGGCGCGCATCCAGTCCGACACGGCGATGAACGGGCCCGTCGATCCGGAGAGGGCCTGCGTGACGTAAGCCTCACCCGCCGGACGATCCGGGTGCCGCAGCTTTTCCTTCTGGATGGCAACGCCGTCACGGTTGAGCTCGCTCCAACTTGTCACCGACCATACGTCGGCGGCGACATCCCACTCGGCAGCCAGCAGCTCGGCGGCGCGAAGTGCCGAGGGCATCGCGACCCCAGAAGCCAGGATGTGGGCGGTGTTGGTGCGGCTTTCGGTGGCCGGCCGATACCGGTAGATACCCCGCAGCACGCCTTCGGGGTCGAAGTTCTCCGGCTCCGGCGGTTGCACATACGGTTCGTTGTAGATGGTGAGGTAGAAGAAGACGTTCTCCGCGTTCTCTCCGTACATGCGGGCCAGCCCGCTTTCGATGATGTAGGCGATCTCGAACGCGAAAGCCGGGTCATAGGAGACCACCGCCGGATTGGTGGCCGCCAGCAGTTGCGAGTGTCCGTCGGCGTGCTGCAGGCCTTCGCCGGTCAGGGTGGTGCGCCCCGCGGTGGCCCCGAGCAGGAAGCCCCGCGACATCTGGTCGGCGGCGGCCCAGATGCCGTCGCCGGTGCGCTGGAAACCGAACATCGAATAAAAGATGTAGATCGGGATCATCGGCTCGTTGTGCGTCGAATACGACGTGCCGGCCGCGGTGAACGAGGCGACCGATCCGGCCTCGTTGATGCCCTCGTGCAGGATCTGGCCGATTTCGCTTTCCTTATAGGCCAGCATGAGTTCGGCATCCACGGCGGTGTAGAGCTGACCGTTGCGGTTGTAGATCTTCAGCGAGGGAAACCACGAGTCCATCCCGAACGTGCGCGCCTCGTCGGGGATGATCGGCACGAAACGCGGCCCAACTTCTTTGTCGCGCAACAGTTCTTTGAAGGTACGCACCGTTGCCATGGTGGTGGCCACTTCCTGGTGCCCGGAGCCCTTTTTCAGCGCTTTATAGGCGTCGCGGCCCGGCAAGGTCAACGCCTTGAACTTGGTGCGCCGTTCGGGTACGAAGCCACCCAGCGCGCGGCGCCGATCGAGCAGGTAGCGGATCTCGGGGGCCTCCGGACCCGGGTGGTAGTACGGCGGCAGGTAAGGGTCCTGCTCGAGTTCGGCGTCGGTGATCGGGATCCGGATGGCATCGCGGAAGTCCCTGAGGTCCTGCAGCGCAAGCTTTTTCATCTGATGCGTCGCGTTGCGGCCTTGGAAGTGAGCGCCCAGCGAGTAGCCCTTGATGGTCTTGGCCAGGATCACCGTCGGCTGTCCTTTGTGCTCGACGGCGGCGTGGTAGGCGGCGTAGACCTTGCGGTAATCGTGACCACCGCGCTTGAGGTTCCAGATCTCGGAATCGCTCATCTGCTCGACGAGGGCTTTGGTGCGCGGATCTTTACCGAAGAAATGGTCGCGCACGTAGGCCCCGTCGTTGGCCTTGTAGGTCTGGTAATCACCATCAGGCGTCGTGTTCATCAAATTCACCAGTGCGCCGTCGCGGTCGGCGTGCAGCAGCGCGTCCCACTCACGCCCCCAGACCACTTTGATGACGTTCCATCCCGCACCGCGGAAGAACGACTCCAGTTCCTGGATGATCTTGCCGTTGCCGCGCACCGGGCCGTCGAGGCGCTGCAGGTTGCAGTTGACGACGAAGGTCAAGTTGTCCAGCGCCTCCAGCGCGGCGACGTGGGTCAGACCGCGACTTTCCGGCTCGTCCATCTCCCCGTCGCCGAGGAACGCCCAGACATGCTGGTCGGAGGTGTCCTTGATGCCGCGGTCGTGCAGGTAGTGGTTGAACCTGGCTTGATAGATCGCGTTCATCGGGCCCAGCCCCATCGACACCGTCGGGAACTCCCAGAAGTCGGGCATCAGCCGCGGGTGCGGGTAGGACGGTAAGCCGCCGCCGGGATGGCTGTGCTCCTGACGGAAACCGTCGAGCTGGTCGGTGCTCAGCCGGCCCTCCAGGAACGCGCGGGCATAAATGCCGGGGGAGGCATGGCCCTGAATGAACACCTGATCCCCACCGCCGGGATGCGACTTCCCGCGGAAGAAGTGGTTGAAGCCGACTTCATACAGCGCCGCAGACGATGCGTAGGTCGAAATATGGCCGCCCACACCGACTCCCGGACGCTGGGCGCGATGCACCATGATGGCGGCGTTCCATCTGATCCACGCCCGGTACCGACGTTCGACGTCCTCGTCGCCGGGGAACCAGGGCTCCAGCTCGGTCGGGATCGTGTTGACGTAGTCGGTTGATGTCAGCGACGGAAGGGCTACCCGCTGTTCGCCGGCCCGTTCCAGCAACCGCAACATCAGATAGCGCGCCCGCGACGGTCCCGAGCGCTCCAGCAGCTCATCGAAGGACTCCAGCCACTCGGCGGTCTCCTCCGGGTCGATGTCGGGCAGATAGGACGCAACACCTTCGCGGATCACCCGCACGCGGTCGGGTTCGCTTGCGCCGGTTGGATTCTTCGCCAGGTCGTGGCGTACGAATTCGGTAGTCAACGCACTACTCCTTGTTTGACGGCCGGTCTGCTTGTGGCTGATCGAGCCGTCGCGGATTGACGTCTTCGGTCTTGTGACGGTGCCGTGGCCTGTCGGGTATCTCCTATCGTGCCGCACCGCGAGTCGCCCCGCGTAGTCCCCGGGCAAGCCGACATGAGATGCCGTGATCGTGGCGGCCGACGGCGCTCGACATCGTCACCCGGTAACGTCACCAGCTGTGCTGATCGGATGGCTCGGGTGGCTCGGGTGGCGTGGTGCCCCGCGGACGCTCGGCTGCGTCGCGACGGTCTTGCTGGCTGTCGTCGGGTGCACCACGGTCACGGATGGCACGCCGAACGCCAACACTGCGATAGCCCCGGCTTACCGGGCGTCGGTATCCGTATCGGTCTCGGCCTCGGTGGCGACGTCAAGCAAGCGCGAATCGCAGCGTCAGCAGTCGCTGACCACGCAGGCCGTGGTTCGGGCGTGCGAGTCGTTTGTCACCAGCAGCAAAGAGGCCGTCGACAAGGTGAACGACTTCGTCGCTGCCTACAACCAGGGCCGCGACACCACGGCCGTCGAGGGGCCGGCCGTCGATGCTCTCAATCACAGCGCCGATACAACCGAAGGCGACAGCAACGGCCCACTGTCGCAGCAGCTGCGCGAGGCACTCAATGCTTACGAAGACGCGGCACGGGACGTGGCGAAGGCCATGCGCGCGCACGCGGGGATGGACGAGTTCAATCAGCGGGTCAATCTTTTCAACGACACCAAGACCGAAGCCGTCAAGCGTTGCCGAGCGTCCCTTTGAGTCGACGGATGTGCAACGCTACGTGCTATGCGACGATTAATTGCATCGCACGGCGCATTGATGCTCGAGTGTCTTGGAACTGACAAGGAGGTCGCACGGTGGTGGCGGCGGATGACGCCCTGAGCTATGCCCGCAAACTGGGCATCCAACGAGGGCAGGTTGTCCAAGAGTGGGGTTGGGACGAGGACACCGACGACGATATCCGCTCCGACGTGGAGGACGCGTGCGGTGGCGAGTTGCTCGATGAAGACACCGATGAGGTTGTCGACGTGGTCTTGCTGTGGTGGCGCGACGGCGACGGCGACCTGGTGGATACCCTGATGGACGCGATCGCACCGCTGGCCGAGGACGGCGTGATTTGGGTGCTCACACCCAAGACCGGCCGGCCCGGCCATGTGCTGCCCGCCGAGATCGCGGAGTCAGCGCCCACCGCCGGACTGATGCCGACCTCGTCGGTCAATCTCGGCGACTGGAGCGCCAGCCGATTGGTGCAACCGAAATCGCGGGCTGGTCGCCGCTGATGCTGACGGTCGGTTCTTCGGCACCGGACTTCACGCTGCACGATCAGAACCGACAGCCGGTGACCCTCAGCGATTACAGCATCGGTGAAGGCGCCAAAAACGTGTTGCTGGTGTTCTTCCCGCTGGCCTTTACCGGCATCTGCCAGGGCGAACTTGATCAGGTGCGCGACCATCTGCCCGACTTCGAGAACGACGAGCGCGCGGTGCTGGCCATTTCGGTGGGACCGCCGCCCACCCACAAGGTGTGGGCCGCCCAAAGCGGTTTCCTGTTTCCGGTGCTCTCGGACTTTTGGCCGCACGGCACGGTCAGCCGGGCCTACGGCGTGTTCAACGACGACGCCGGTATCTCCAACCGCGGCACGTTCGTCGTCGACCGGTCAGGGACAATTCGGTTCGCCGAGATGAAACAGCCCGGTGAAGCCCGCGATCAGGGGCTGTGGACCGACGCGCTGACGGCGCTGGAAGCCTGAACCGGCTCGGCCGTTTTTGGGACTGGGCGGTGCGGGCGGTATCTTGACGCCGCACGGGCGCGTAGCTCAGTGGTAGAGCTCTGGTTTTACACACCAGCGGTCGGCGGTTCGATACCGTCCGCGCCCACCAATGTTCGTGCTGTCTCCCTGCGTATTTCCATCCCGGCCTCTGCGCAGTTAATGGGGGATTGCGTGTGCGACGGCTTGGATAGCTCGGAGTCGTCCGTCCGTGAGGGCAATGGTGAGGTTCTGGGCTTTCTCGGCGAAATCTGGAACGAAGGCGTGCAGTCCGAGCGGATTGCGAGGCAGCGTCAGGAACATCTGCATCGTCGAGGCCGCCTCGTCGGTGAGATCGTTCCAGTACTCGACTGCGAACCCTGAAGACTCCACGACAGCGTGCAACTGGTCGGAAGTGGCCAGATGAGTGAGCTCGGGCCGGTCGGCCCACGGCAATGGGTAGTCGGGGTCGCCGCGCCCGCCAGAGGTGATGTCCCACATGGCGAGCCGGCCCCCGTCGACCAGTACTCGGCGTGTTTCCTGGTACAGGCGGGTTTTGTCGGACACGTTCATCTGAACGTGCTGGCTGAACACGACCTGGAAGCTCCCGTCGGCGAAGGGCAGTTCGGTGACGTCTGCTTGCCGGACCGAAATCTGATCGTCCAGCCCGACAAGCCAATTGAGCCAACGGGCCGTTTCGCAGTACTCCTCGGTCAGATCGACCGCCGTCACCCCGCACCGACACCGCTCGGCGACGAAGCGGGCGGTGCCGCCGATCCCGCTGCCCGCGTCGAGCACTCGATCCTCAGGGGTGATCCCGATCAAATCCACCAGCTGGCTTGTGGCAATACGACCCATCGTGTGGAAGTCCTCGAGCAGCGCGAGGTCCGCGGGCTGAAGGCGGTTGCAGTCCTTTCCGGCGGCCATGAGGGCCCGCTCAATGTTGTGCCGCGAGAGGCCAGTCGAGTACTGGGCATCGATGGAGGAGTAATTCATGTCTGCTCCATTCGTGCTAAGTCTGTTCGAGTTCGTCGGGCACCGGCAGGCCGAGCAGGTGCAGCAGCGCGGCGAGTTTCACATCCAACTGCAAACCGACCTCGGTGATGCGCGGGTCGCCGAAGCTGGCGAATCTGGTTGAGGGTTGATCAATGCTGAGGTGGACGCGACCGGTGTTGTCTTCGTAAATCTCGGTGCGCAGAGGTGCATACAGCATCACACCGGGGTCGTGGCGGAACATCGTCTCCACGATGACGTTATTTCCCATCATGTAGGTGATGGCCCGCGTCGGATGCCCGACCAGGTGCATCATCGGCGTCGGGTCGAAGGTCCAGAAGTTGACGAATGAATGTGGCGCGTGTTCGGCGGTGTACCGCTGCACAGTCGAAAGGTCACCCGCCTCGATCAAATCGGTGAGCTTCGCGAAATCGATTGTGGGTACCAGGGATTCATAGCGTTGCCGGACGTCGTCGAACGTATCGTCGGTGTCGATGACGAATCGGTTGACAAGGTGGGGAATCGTCTCGGTCATATCGCGCTCCCGACAGGTTCGACAGACGTGCGCACTGTGCGCGCGACCATCAGCTTGCGCAATGACAACAGGTGCAGCGCCGATGCCAACGGGACCACGGTGGCCGGGATCAGAGCTAGCGGCAGCAGTGAGATCGCCTCGGTGGTCGGTGACACCAACAGCACCCGAACGGCGGCGGGCGCCGCGGCAAAACCAATACCGAGGGCGACGACGAGATCAACAAGGCCCAAGATGTTGAACCACACCGCGCGGCGGCTGACCACGCCGCGCCGAAGGTTGCGCGCGACGAACACGGCCTCGACCCCGATTGCGATGTCGCCCAGCCCAGCAGGAAGGGCGAACACGGCGGGCAGCTTGCCTAACGCCATCACAACCAGAAAGGTCACGCCGACCACCCGAAAGATCTGAGGCACCGTCAACCGCCACAGCCCGTCAGGCTGGGCCAAGATGCGGGACACCAGCGGGATCCGGGTCAACAGGATCAACGCCGCGAGCGAACCGATCAATCCGACAGGGAGCCACGGGACGAGCCTCGTCGGCTCGAACCGATACACCTCGGCGTGAGCGAGTAGGACGCTAGCCAACACCCAAGCGCCCCAGAAGATCACGAATGCGCTACTGACCCGGGTGGCGTCGCCGCGACCGAAGCCGGCGGTAACAGCGCCGCGCCAGAGCATGACGCAAATGGTCGCGGTGGTGCCGATCAAGCCGACCAGCACCATCGCCCAGATATATATCGGCAGTGTGCTCATGTACCTCTCCGTCCGGTTGTAGTCTGCGAAACACTTTGTATGTTTACGAACATCGTGTTCAATACAAGAGCTATGCCGGTAATTCCGTCAACAACTAATGGAGGCGAAATGTCCCATACCGAACATCGCGGACGAATTGTCAGGAAACCCGGCAATTCTGGGGCTGCGGCGCCGGACCGGCGGGTGCTGCGCACCCGCAAGCTGCTCCACGATGCATTCCTCTCACTAGTCATCGAGAAGGGCTACGAGAAGACCACCATCCAAGACATCCTCGATCGGGCCGACATCGGCCGATCGACCTTCTACGCTCATTACCGGGACAAAGCAGGGCTTCTCACGGCCAGCTTCGACGAGATGCACGCGCAGCTCCAGCGTCAACTCGCCGATATCCCGGCCACCAGCGCCATTGACGTCGCCCTGCCCGCAGCACTGCTCTTCGAGCACGCCTACCGAAATCAACGCATCTACCGCGCCCTGTGCGGCCATCAGGGCGGAGCCGTGGTCCAGCGCCATCTGCGTCGGCTCATCGGCGATCTGCTACGACAGCACCTGTGGCCACAATTCAGCGGCGCCGGCACCGAGGTGACCGCCGACGTTGCGGCCGAGTTCTATACCTCTGCCGCATTGGGCTTGCTGGTGTGGTGGATCGGCCACGAATTCTGTAACGGACCGGCCTGGTTGACCGCGAACTACCGAACGCTCGCGCGCCCGGCAAGCGATATTGCCGCCCGCGATCTGGTTCCGCAGGGATAACGCTGCGGGACTTCTACTTTCGTGGGCTGGCCCGGTCACGACATCATCAACCGAAACTGAGCTGTTGCAGCACACGCAGAAAGACGCCTCGGTCGTTGGCTGATAGCTGCCCGAGCCAGCGCTCCTCGCCGCGCTGGATGTCCACCTGCGCGGCGTTTTTGATTGAACGGCCCGACTCGGTGATCGCCAGCAGGCGCGCGCGGCGGTCGTCGGGGTCGGGAATCCGCTCGATGTAGCGGCGTTCCTGCAACTTATCGAGTGTGGGAATGATGCGTGTTTTATCGGCCCCAATCGATTCGGCGAGGGCCGCTTGCGTGCGGATGGGCGAAAGGTCAAGGGCGCTCAGCACGATGTAGTCCCACATCGATAGGCCGTGCGCTGCCAGCGTCGGCTGCTCGGCAGCCACAGTCTGTTGAGACAGCTGCGCGAGCATCGCCGCAAGGTCTGGACGCGTCGCCTTCCGCACCATGTGGTGATGATAAAGGTTGACAGATTGTATGCGACTACTTATGGTAAGCGCATGCAGACTAGTTTGGATCTCCGCTCGATGCACCGGATTGCCGTACTCGCTTCTGTTGATGTGGTCGCGGCCGTCACTGTCGACGACTTACCGAGGTTGACGCCGTGCGACGGCTGGAATCTCGCCGACCTGCTCACCCATATGACGGTGCAGCATCACGGCTTTGCCGCTGCCGCGCGCGGCCAGGGCGCCGACCCGGCGATATGGGAACCCGCCACCGTGGCCGGCGCGGTCGCGTCCGACCCCGCCGTCACCTATTCCGCGGCCGCTGCCGAAGTGATCGATGCATTCGTTGCTGCGGACGTGCCCGATGCGATGTTCGCGCTGCCCGAGTTCGGGCCCGGAGTTACTGTCCCGGGTTCAGTGGCGATCGGCTTTCACTTTGTCGATTACGTAGTGCACGGCTGGGACGTCGCACGCACGATGGATAGCCCCTTTGAGCTTCCGGCCGACGTTGTGGCCGCCGCGCTGCCGGTCGCCTCCGCCGTGCCCGACGGAGAGTTCCGAACCGCCCCGAATGCCCTGTTTCGCCCGGCGATCCAGTCGACGGACCAGGCTGACGACCTAGATCGCATCCTCGCTTATCTCGGCCGCTCCCCAGAGTGGACAACGCCCCCGAGGGCTGACGGAACGCGAAGAGTTCGGTAGCGGCTTGACCTAGGAAATCCATGACAACAACCTCGTTCGGCGACGTTCACACCACTGGCCAGCCGCCGATCACACCCGGCGGCGGCCTCTTCAGCACCGACTGGCTACCGGGCCCCTCCGACGGGAGCCAGTCCCCGGTCGTGGTGAGTTTCACCGACTTTCATTCCAATTCTGACGAGGATTGGCAGCAGATCGCCGAACTGGGCATGAAGCTGGCGGAGAGTTGGCCGATCATGCGCGGAGCGGCCGGGCTGTGGCTGTGGGGCAAGCCGGCCGAGCGGCGCGGCGGATCGCTCTCCGTCTGGGAGAGCAAGGCCGATTTGCATCGATTCATCCGCTGGCCCGTTCACGTCGCCATCATGAAGAACTGGCGGGGACGGATAGGGGTGCAATCCGCAAGCTGGGATGATGAGCGATTCGTCCCCGCGCAGGCATGGCTTCGTGCTGAGGCGCACATGCGGGCTCCGCGCGACATGTCAGCCGGTCGAATTTAGCCGTCCGTGCCCACTCAATGTTCGTCGAGGTCAGCGGCACAGCGCAATCCAATCGGGCTTGGCAGACGATCTCGCGGTCCGCGCCAAGCCCACTGCCCGAATCGTCTGCCCGCCAGGTGATGTGGCGGTATCGGCTGCCGACGTTTGGCGCGCACAGCCGCTGGGCAAGCCAGACGCATATGAGGAGGTAACGATGTCGGTGACTGCATTCCAAGACTTGCCGCTAGCCGATCGGGATCGGGAGTGGGACGGCACGGCTGCCGAGCAACGGGTGCGCCGGTGGGCCGATGCCCAGGACGGGCCAAATGAGGAGTACCGAGACGCCCACGTCTGGTACGACAAGGACAACAAGGACAACTTCGGAGGCTACAAACTGCTGATCGCCGACGTTGTGAACGGCAAGCTGACAGCGGTGCCCCGCGCCGTAATGGCGGCAGGCGCGGTCATGCAGGGCTCACGCGGCGGCGTCGACCTGCCCGCGAGCGACATCGACAGAGTCAAGAGCCACCTGGCGAAGTACTACGCGAAGATGGACGACTCCGCCCCTTGGGAGCGGGAATAGCCCGTCGCCCACGGTTGACGGGACGACGGCGCCGCGGCGCCGACTCGGATGGTCGAGACCGTCAAACATGCAGTACGCAAAGGAAACCCGTCATGACAGACGCTGATGCTGCCGCACCACCTTGGTGCGGCCCTGTACATCTGCAGATCACTACCGGAGATGTTGCTGGTGGTGATCTTGATCAACGCATGGGTGGGCCATTCGATCGTCGCGTCGGGAACCGCATCGCTGTTGCAGCCAGATGGCGCACGACTGAAAGGGTGGTCACTTGCCGTGGCTGTCGAGGGCATCCCCGAGCAGCGCGCGCAGCGTCCTGACGTTGCGGACCGCGTGCCCGGCGCCGTCGTTGTTGAAATAGGCCAGCACGTCCCGACCCTGCTGATCCCACTCGCGGATGCGGTCCGCCCACCACTGCAGGTCATCGGTGGTGTAGGACCCCGCGTACAACGTCGAGGCATCAGGTCCGTGCAGGCGGATGTACACGAGCTGTGCTGTGGCCCTCAGCACGCAGGGCAGTCCGGCGCCGCTCATCACCACGTAAGTTGCGCCGCGGCGCTCCAACAGGTCGTACACTGCGGGATCGTCCCAGGACCGGTTCCGGAATTCGACGGCCACCCGAAGGCCCGCGGGCAGACAACGCAGGAAGTACTCCAGCCGGGCGTCGTCGCGTTCGGCATCGGGATGCAGCTGCACCAGGATGGCGCCACGGCGATCCCGCAGCTCGTCCCATGCCCGGGCGATCCGCTCCACCCACTGTTCGGGGGAGCGTAGCCGCCGACCATGGGTCAGGCCACGGGGTGCCTTCACCGACATCGTGAAGCCGGCCGGCAGCCGGTCCCGCCATTGGCCGAAGCGAGCATCCCCGGGCCAGCGGTAGAAGCTCGCGTTCAGCTCGACGGTGTCGAACTCCTCGGCGTAGCGCTGCAAACGTGCCCCAGCGCTCACGCCAGGCTCGTAGAGGACGCCCTTCCAATGGTCATAGGACCATCCGGATGTGCCCGCCTGAACCACCACAGGCCTCAGGTACCCATCGGCCGCAGTACCAAAGCTCGAGCAGCCACCGTGATTCAGCTATCGCGCGCTGGGGTAGCCGTTCGCCGTGGAGACAACGAGCGCCGCACCGTTCGTTCCGGACACACGAAGCGTGACCAAGCTGGCGGCCGCAGCAAGGGGATGCCGAGGGTGTCACCTGTACGCAGACGCCGAGCAGACCGTGTTCGGCGACGGGCCGCGCACCGCACGCATGATGCTGGTGGGGGAGCAGCCCGGCGACCAGGAGGACCGGGCGGGCAAGCCGTTCGTCGGGCCCGCCGGCCGGATCCTCGACAAAGCGCTCGACGCCGCCGGGATCGGCCGAGGCGAGCTGTACGTCACCAACGCGGTAAAGCACTTCAAGTTCACCGTCCGCGCCGAGCGAGGCAAGCGCCGCATCCACCAGACACCCAGCCGGACGGAGGTGGTGGCTTGTCGCCCATGGCTGCTCGCCGAACTCGACGCCGTCGAACCGGACGTAGTCGTGCTCATGGGCGCTGTCGCATCCAAATCGTTGCTGGGAAATGACTTTCGGCTCACCGCGCACCGCGGCGAACTGTTACACCTGGCCACCGACGATGGTTTACGCAATCCAGACCTGGTGGTCACCGTGCATCCCTCGTCGATTCTTCGTGGACCACCGGAACAGCGAGACGAAGCTCTCAGTGGCCTCGTCGATGATCTACGGTTCGCCGCAGACCTGCTCGACATCGCCAACAACCGTGGCGCGTAGCTGAGAGTGGCTGCGACCCCCGGCGCCGCGCTCGGGCGAGATGACCGTGCGGGTTACGGCACCAGCACGACCTTGCCGATGTTCTCCCGCGCAGCCAGGATCCGATGTGCTTCCGGCGCATCGGCGAACGGCACCGCAGCATGCACGACCGGCGCTGCCGTGCCATCTGACAGTGCCGTCGACAGGGGTCCGATCCAGGGTTCGAGCGTGCCGCGGTCGTCCCACAGTCGCAGCATGTTGAGCCCGATGACGGTTTTGGATTCCTCCATCTGTTTGATCAGGCTGAAACCGCGCAGCATCGCCAGCACCTGCGGGGCCGCGCGGCGCAGCGACCGCTTTTCGCCTTGCTGCATCGCCGAGAAGCCATAGGCCACAAGCCGTCCGCCCGGACGCAACAAGTTGAACGACCGCCGCAGCGATGTGCCGCCGAGCGCATCCAGCACCATGTCGTACGGTTGCAGGCCTTTCCACCAACCGTCGCGGCGGTAGTCGATGGCCTGGTCGACACCGAGCGCGGCGAGCTGATCGTGCTTGCCCGGCGATGCGGTGCCGTGCACGATCGCGCCTGCGGCCTTGGCCAGTTGGACCGCCGCGATGCCGACGCCTCCGGCCGCGGCGTGCACCAGCACGCGCTCACCGGCGCGCAGCGAGCCGTAACCGTGCAGCGCTGCCCACGCCGTGGCGTAGTTGACCGGGATCGCGGCGCCCTGCTCGAAGCTCATCGAGTCCGGAAGTGCGACAGTGTCGTTCGCGCCGGCATTGACGATCTCGGCGTAGCCGCCGAAACGCGTTCCCGCCAGCACCCGCTCGCCCACCCGCGCGGGATCGACGCCGTCGCCGACGGCCTCGATCGTCCCGGCCACCTCGTAGCCGACCACGCTGGGCGTCTTGGGCGCATCAGGGTAAAGCCCGACGCGAGCCAGATGGTCGGCGAAGTTCACCCCCGCCGCCCGTACCGAAATGCGCACCTGGCCCGCTGAAGGCGGCGGCGGGTCGGGGCGATCCTGCACCTTGAGTACCGACGGGGGACCGTGCTTGGTGATGACAACTGCGCGCATCTCGATCTCTCACTTACTCACTCTGGGACACGAATGTGTGACCTGCGTCGCAACGCAGGCGCCGATGAGGCGAGCGCCACATTTACTTTGGCTGCCTAATTAGCCATGCTCGATATATGACTTCGCAACTAACGCCCGAACACACGACGTCGGTTCCGTCGAAGACCGAGGAAGCCAACGAACGCATCTTCCTGCAGCCCTGGTTTTGGTTGGCGATTCTGAGCATGATCGCCATCGTGTTCGTCACCATGGCCGGCTAACCGTTACACAATCCGCCAGCCGCGTCGGGCACGAAACCGCATGTCCCACAGGTAGAGCCGATAGCCCAGGATCCATGCCTGATGGGGAATCAGCCGGTCGGCCAACCGTAGCGCGGCTAATAGCCACCCGAACCGGCGCTGCTGGGATTGTGACCAGCCCAAGTGCATCATCCCCCGGAATTCCGGGGGCAGGAATCCCGTCGTCGCGAACAGGTTGAACGGTCCGGCAAGGGCAGGCAAGGGCCAAGGCAGAAACGTCATCGTCGCCACCCCGCGCAGATGGCCGCGGACCGCGGGATCGATGCGCAGGTCGTCCAGTGATCGCTTCCAGTAGTCGTCGAACGCGACTCGGTCCGGTGGCCACATCCCCTCTTGCACCTGAAGGGTGGTGCCCAGTCGCCTGGCGTCCAGGTACACCGCATCCGCGGTCGCGTCGTCGAGCCGGCCGTACAAGAACTCGTGCTGGTCGACGAAGTAGCGATACAGGCAGGCGGCCACCCACAACTGCAGCGCGGGATCGAACGCGTTGTAGGACACCGGGCTCGACGACGTCGATCGCACCTGCCGGTGTGCGGTGTCGACGGCACCGCGGATGAGTTCGCGGTCCGATTCGGTTCCGATGGTCGCCGCGGCCAGATACGTTCCGGTGGTGCGCGCCCGTTTGAACGGATGTTTGAAGACGTTGCCGCTGTCGACCGGGCTTTCCAGTACGCCGTAGCCGACACCCGGCAACGACAGCTGCATGATCACGTTGGCGGCGGGCAACAGCGCGGCGGCGGGATTCAGCAGGTCGGCGACCTGGGTGACGCGCCGCGTCATCGCGGGCGCTGCTCGCCGGAAGGCTCCATCAACCGAGTAGACCACGTGTGAGACGCTGCCGGAGTGTTTGGTGCCACGCGGCATACCCAGGTTGCCGGTGTCCTGGTGGGCTACCTGGCCGACCTCGTGCTTGCCGACCCGCGGACGGGTCATCCGGTGGCAGGATTCGGCGTCGCGGCAACGGCGGTGGAGCGACTCACTTACCGCGATACGCGGGTCGGCGGTGCGGTTCACGTTTCAGTGTTGGTCGGCGCGGTGAGCCTGCTCGGCGTCGCGTTGCAGCGCCAGGCCCGCCGGTGCGGTCCAGGCTGGTCGGT
Organism: uncultured Actinomycetota bacterium; assembly: GCA_963833915.1. Classification (GTDB taxonomy): domain Bacteria; phylum Actinomycetota; class Actinomycetes; order Mycobacteriales; family Mycobacteriaceae; genus Mycobacterium. The sequence goes on along the minus strand of CAWHZO010000010.1, from coordinate 135,902 downwards.
CGTCGCGACCGCAGTGGCCACTTGGGTGGCGCTGGGCGGGACCTCGTTGGCGCGCATCGGTTCAGCGATGGGCGAGCTGCTCATCCGCGACGACATCGAGGGTGCCCGGGGGCTACTACCGGCGTTGTGCGGGCGTGACCCGGCACGACTCGATGCCGCGGGATTGACCCGCGCGACGGTGGAATCCATAGCCGAGAACACCTCTGACGCGCACGTGGCGCCGCTGCTGTGGGCGGTGGCAGGCGGCGCGCCCGCCGTCCTCGTTTACCGCGCCGTCAACACGCTGGATGCGATGATCGGCCACAGCTCGCCGCGCTACTTCCGGTTCGGATGGGCCGCAGCACGTTTGGATGACGGAGCCAACTATGTCGCCGCGCGGGTGACCGCTGCGCTGGTGGCGGTATGCGCGCCGATCATCGGCGGATCGCCGTCGCGCGCGATACGTGCGTGGCGCCATGACGCCGACAGGCATCCCAGCCCCAACGCCGGCGTCGTCGAAGCGGCGTTCGCGGGGGCGCTGGGCGTGCGGCTCGGTGGACCCACCCAATACCACTACGAGGTGCAGATCCGTCCGGTCCTCGGCGACGGATCGCCCCCAACGGTGACCGATCTGCGGCGCGCCGTGCTGCTTTCGCGGGCGGTGCAGTCGGCGGCGGTGTTGGTGTTCACCGGTGTCAGCGTCGCCGTCCATAGCGGTCGGTGAGTTTGTCGTCGACGGTCACAGGTGTAGCCGGCTTCGGGGGCGATGCCTGAGTCCGATCGGCGCGGCGGGCGCGCACCTCGGCGTATACGAAATAGCCCAGCAGGATCGGCGCAACGGCGCCGAACGTGATCCACTGGATGCCGTACGACAGGAACGGCCCCGCGTCCAGATGGGGCAGACCGATTACGCCCAGCCCGCCGGGCTGATTGTCGGCCAACTGCAGATACGACCCGGCCAACCGGACCCCGGTCAGCGTCGCGATCTGACTGGTGTCTATCGAATAGACTTGCCGCACACCATCACTGATGAACGACTCCTTATCTAGCACCGGTCGCTCGGAGTCGCGCAGGCGGGCCGCAATGGTCACCGTCTCGCTGGGCGGTGGGGGGATCGGCGGTACCCGTGAACCCTGCTCGGGCCGTACATAGCCACGGTCGACCAAAACGGTGGGGCCGCCGTCGACGACGAAAGGCAGCAGCACCTCAAGAGCCGGGTCGCCATCGGCTACCCGTAACCGCGCCAGCAACTGCTTGTCCGCCAGGTAGTGCCCGGTCGCTGTCACTTTACGCCACTGCGCGTCGGGAGCCGATGAATCTTGCTGCGGCAAAATAGTTTTCAATGGAACCGGCGCGGTCGTCAGGGACTGCTGGATCTGGTCGTTCTCCCGCGAGGTCTTGGTGTTCTTGCCCAGCTGCCAAGGTGCGAGCACGCTGAAGCACAGGTAGGTGAATGCGATCACTACCACGGCCAGCGCCACCCAGCCCGGCCGCAGCAGGAAGGTCAGGCGGCGCATCAGCCGTCGTCCTGGGCTAGTCGCTCGTCGACCCACTTGTGCAGGCCGGGCAAGGAAGCCTCGATCGCAGCGAAGACGGCTTCGAAGTCGTCGTGGTCGCCGTAATAGGGGTCATCGACGTCGAGAACATAGGCGCCAGAGCGGGGGTCGAAGGATCGCAGCATCCGGATCCGGTCGGCATCGGCGCCCAGTTGTTGCAGGAGGAAGGCATGATTGCGGGCCAGCGCGACCACCAGGTCGGCGTTGAGATGGTCGATCTCGATCTGCGCGGCGCTGTGGTTGGTGGGGTAGCCGTGCTCGCGCAGCACGCGGTTGGCTCGCTCGTCGGCGCACTTTCCGATATGCCACCCGGCGGTTCCCGCGCTGGTTACCCGCACGGCGTCGTGTAGTCCGCGTTGGGTGATCTGGTGGGCGAACATCTTCTCGGCCATCGGCGACCGGCAGATGTTGCCGGTGCACACGAAGGTGATGTGCAGCCTCGGGCCATCGGACTCAGACACCTAATGCCCTCCGCAGCTCGGTGATGGTCCCGACATGCGACGAGACGGTGGTCGTCTCCGCCGGGGCGTTGGCGAAGTCGGCCTGGCCATAACCCCAGCCGACCACCACGGCGTCGATGCCATGGGCGGCCGCGCCTTCGACGTCGTGGCGGCGGTCACCGACCATGAGCACCCGTTCGGGCAGCGGCTGCAGTTGCGCCAAGGCGTGCGCGAGCACATCGGCCTTGGTGGCACGGGTGCCGTCGACACTGGCTCCGGCGACGACTTCGAAGCGCTCGTCGAGACCGAAATGGGCCAGGATGCGTCGCGCGGTCGGCTCGGCCTTGGAAGTGGCCACCGCGAGCCGGACGCCCGCGGCCCGCAGGTCGGCCAGCAACGGCTCGATCCCGTCGAACAGGCTGTTGATCGCCCAACCGCGAGTGGTGTAGTCGGCGCGGTAGGCGGCGATCGCGGCTTCGGTGTGTTCGCCCAGGCCCATCGCGGACAGGGTGTGGTGCATCGGCGGCCCGACGATCTGGCTGGTCAGATCGCCATCGGGCACGGCGGCACCGATCTGGCCGAGCGCGTGCCGGAAGCTGGATACGATTCCGGCCGCGGAGTCGGTGAGGGTGCCGTCGAGGTCGAAGATCACCAACTGCGGAGCCTGGCGAGCTTGCGATGCGGAGACCGAGCCTGTCACATCGCCATTGTCCAAGACGCCGTGACCGGGCAGCGACTGCGTCCCGATACCGGGCTCCATCGCGAGGCCGTTAATGTCTCAGATGTGGCGAGTGTGGATTCGAGTGCGTCGATTCCGCTCGCGGCGGCGCGGTATCACGGCGATCAGGCCGCCGAGCCCGGCATGCTCGATTTCGCCGTCAACATCCGTCACACGCAGCCACCGGTCTGGCTGGTCGAACGACTGGCCGCACGGTTGACGGACCTGGCGCGTTATCCAGGCGTCGACGACGAGCGCGCGGCGATAGAGGCAGTCGCCGCCCGTCACGGCCGTTCGCCCGACCAGGTCGCGCTGTTGGCCGGAGCCGCCGAGGCATTCGCGTTGCTGCCCAACCTGCGCCCGACGCTCGCGGCGGTGATCGCGCCGTCGTTCACCGAACCAGACGTCGCGCTGAGTGTGGCCGGCGTCCGGGTGCATCACGTCGTGCTCGATCCGCCGTTCGGCCTGGCGGGTGTGCAGATTCCCGATGCCGCCGACCTCGTCGTGGTCGGCAACCCCACCAACCCGACGTCGGTTTTGCACCCCCGCGAACAGATCCTTGCGTTGCGCCGGCCCGGCCGGATCGTCGTGGTCGACGAGGCGTTCGCCGATTCGGTTCCCGGCGAGCCGGAATCGCTGGCCAACGAGGCGCTGCCCGATGTGCTGGTGCTGCGCAGCCTGACCAAGACATGGTCGCTGGCGGGATTGCGGGTGGGCTATGCGCTGGCTGCCCCAGACGTGTTGGGGCGGTTGACCGCCGCGCGCCCGCACTGGCCGGTGGGCACCCTACAGTTGGCCGCCGTCGCGGCGTGTTGTGCGCCCGGCGCGGTAGCCGAAGCCGAGGCGGGCGCTCGGCGGCTGGCCGCGATGCGCGCCGAGATGGTGTCCGGCCTGCAGTCGGCGGGTGTCCACCCTGTCGACGGCCGTGCACCATTCGTATTGTTCGCCATCGACGACGCCGAACTAACTCGAAAGCACTTGCACGCCAGAGGAATTGCGGTGCGGCGATGCGACACTTTCGTCGGCCTGGACGGGCGCTATCTGCGTGCCGCGGTGCGACCGGAATGGCCGGTGCTCGTCGAGACGATCGCCGACATCACGAACAGTGGGGTACTGCGATGACGGTTCGGTTGGCCACCGTCATCGATGTGCTGGACGAGGCTTACCCGCCAGGGCTTGCCCAGTCTTGGGATTCCGTCGGTCTGGTCTGCGGCGACCCTGACGACGTGCTGAGCTCGGTGACGATCGCAGTCGATGCCACCGCGGCGGTGGTGGACGAGGTTCCCGACGGTGGTCTGCTGCTGGCCCACCATCCACTGCTGTTGCGTGGAGTGGACACGGTGGCGGCCAATACCGTCAAGGGTGCCCTGGTGCACCGCCTGATCCGTTCCGGGCGTTCGCTGTTCACCGCGCACACCAATGCCGACTCGGCCTCGCCGGGCGTGTCCGACGCTTTGGCGCACGCGATCGGATTGACTGTCGAGACGGTCCTGGAGCCGTCGGCGGACGGCGACGTCGGGCTGGGGCGGATCGGTTCGCTGCCGCAGCCAGAGTCGTTGAGCGCGTTCGTCTCCCGAGTCAAGGCTGGGCTGCCGCAGACGTCCTGGGGAGTGCGTGCCGCGGGCAATCCGGACATGCTCGTGTCGCGCGTCGCGGTGTGCGGAGGAGCAGGCGATTCGCTGCTGGGCGCCGCGGCAGCCGCCGACGTCCAGGCTTACGTGACGGCCGATCTACGCCACCACCCGGCCGACGAGCACCGCCGCGCGTCGGAGGTGGCCCTGGTCGATGTTGCGCACTGGGCCAGCGAATACCCATGGTGTGAGCAGGCTGCCGATGTGTTGCGGTCGGCGTTCGATACCGCGCTGTCGGTTCGCGTGTGCCCGATCCGGACCGATCCATGGAATGTCGACAACGTCGGCGGGGGAGAGCACTGATGAAAGCCGCAGTCACGCAGCAGCGCTCACTGCTCGAAGTCGCCGAGCTGGACGCTGAGCTGTCGAAGATGGCCCACCGCGCCAGCCACCTTCCTGCGCGTGACGACTGTGAGCGGATACAAGCCGACCAGATCGCCGCCAACGACCGACTGGGCGCCTTGCACATTGCGTTGGAAGACTTGGACACTGAGGTATCGCGCTTCGAATCGGAGATCGACGGGGTGCGCCAGCGCGAGGAGCGGGACCGCTCGCTGCTCCGATCAGTGGCAGACTCCAAGCAATTGGCAGACTTGCAACACGAGTTGCAGACGCTGGAACGCCGCCAGTCCAACTTGGAGGATTCGTTGTTGGAGGTGATGGAACGCCGCGAACAGCTGCAAGCAGACCAGACCGCGGAGTTGGCCGTCATTGAGACGCTGCAGGCCGATCTGGCCAGTGCGCAGCACGCTCTTGACGCCACTTTGGCCGACATCGACCACGCCCGCAGTCTTCACTTGTCGCGCCGCGACGAACTCATCTCGGCGTTGGATCCCGACCTGGTAACGCTTTACGAGCGGCAGCGCGGCAGTGGCGGCCCGGGGGCGGGTCCGTTGCAGGGCCGTCGCTGCGGGGCATGCCGGATCGAGATCGACCGTGGCGAGCTGGCCCGGATCTCCGCGGCCGCCGAGGACGAAGTGCTGCGGTGTCCCGAATGCGGCGCAATCCTGTTGCGGGTCAAAGGCGCAAGCCAATGAAGGTCATCGTCGAGGCCGACGGTGGATCCCGTGGTAACCCGGGCCCCGCGGGCTACGGAGCGGTGGTCCTTACCGCGGACCGGTCGATTGTGTTGGCCGAGAGTAAGCAGGCAATCGGGCGGGCCACCAACAACGTCGCCGAATATCGCGGCTTGATCGCGGGTTTGGAGGAGGCGGCCAAACTGCACGCCACCGAAGTCGCGGTGTCGATGGATTCCAAATTGGTGGTCGAGCAGATGTCGGGGCGCTGGCGGGTCAAGCATCCCGACCTCGCGGAGCTCAACGCCACGGCTCGCGCAGTCGCGTCGCGGTTCGAGCGGATCAGCTACAAGTGGATCCCGCGAGAAGACAACTCCCACGCCGATCGGCTGGCCAACGAGGCGATGGACGCCGCGGCCGAACAGCCGGTGCAGACCGACAAGGCACCGGCGGTGCCCGCCGTCAGTGAGACCCCTGCGCCGCCAGGGTGGACCGGCGCGCGCGGCACCCCCACCCGGCTGCTGTTGCTGCGCCACGGCCAGACTGAGTTGTCGGTGCAGCGGCGCTACTCGGGACGGGGCAACCCCACGCTGACCGATCTGGGCCGGCAGCAGGCGGCTGCGGCTGCTCGCTACCTGGCGCATCGTGGCGGCGTCGCGGCTGTGATCAGCTCACCGTTGCAGCGGTGCTACGACACCGCGACGGCGGCCGCCAAAGCACTGGGCTTGGACGTCGCCGTCGACAACGACTTGATCGAGACCGATTTCGGCGCGTGGGAAGGCCTGACCTTCACCGAGGCCGCCGAACGCGACCTCGAACTGCATCGACGTTGGTTGCGCGACACCAGCACAGAGCCTCCTGGCGGGGAAAGCTTCGACCACGTCAACGAGCGCGTCCACCGGGCGCGGGATCGGGTCGTCGCGGACTATGCGGGCAGCACGGTGCTGGTGGTGTCGCACGTGACCCCGATCAAAATGCTGCTGCGGGAGGCTCTCGATGCCGGGCCGGGCATCCTCTACCGGCTGCACCTGGACCTGGCGTCGTTGAGCATTGCGGAGTTCTACCCCGATGGCGCTTCGTCGGTCCGGCTGGTGAATCAGACCGGTTATTTGAGTTAGAGATCGCGGGCATCCGGGTAGTGGGCCATTCGTGGAGTGGTTAGCCTCGCATGCTTTCGCGATTGGATCGGCGCTGCTCGCCGCATTCTGGGCCGCTGTGGGCATCGTCGTCCGGCAACGTGCGATCCAAGGGGAAGCGGCGAATCCGGAGGAGTCGGGCGCCATTGTGACGTCGTGGGTTCGCCAGCCATCGTGGTGGGCGGGAACGCTCGGCGCAGTCGGCGGATATGTGTTCCAGGCGCTTGCGTTGGCGCACGGGTCGCTGTTGCTCGTGCAACCACTGCTGGTGTCTTCACTGTTGTTTGTGCTGCCGCTGGGTGCGAGGTTCTCCAATCAGCATGTGCGGAGGCGTGATTGGTGTTGGGCGTTGGTGTTGACCGCGGCGCTCACTGTTTTTGTTCTGGTGGGTCAGCCGCGCGAGGGCCATTATCGTCCGCCGGTGCCCGCCTGGAGCGTGGCGCTGGCGGGCGCGGTCCCGGTGGTGATCGTCTGCGTGTTGGCGGCCCGCCGGACGGTCGGTCGACCGCGCGCCATGCTGCTGGCCACCGCCGTCGCAGTACTGCTGGGCATGATCGCGGTCTTGACGAAAGTCAGCACGCACCGCCTCGCCGTGCACGGTTGGCATGGGCTGCTGACGGTGCCGGCGCCTTACTTACTCGTGGCGCTTGCGATCGCGGTTACCATCTTGCAGCAGTCGGCATTTCATGCCGGCGCGTTGCAGGCGTCCGTGCCGATCATGCTGGTCGGTGAGCCGGTGGTGGCGGTGCTGTTGGGTGTCGTCATCCTCGGTGAGCATCTGATTGTGCGCGGCGCCGGGGCGCTGATTTTGGCGCTCGCCGTCGGGGCGATGACGGCAGCAACGATCGCGCTTGGGCGTGATTCGGCTCTCGCGCAAGGCTAGACGTCGATCAGGCGGCGTCATGAAAGATCAGGCCGAGCGCGTAACGCTCACCGGAGCGAACAACGGACAAGCCGTGGCGGACCGCCGCGGCCGACCAACCGCGAGCCGATCGCACCGGTCGGTCGCGGGTGGTGAACAGATAGCCGTGGCCATGTGGCAGTTGGGTTGCGGTACCGCGCGACTGAGCCCGCGCCCGTTGTTCGACGAGCATGAACTCGCCGCCGGTGTATTCGGTGCCAGGGTCGCTCAGGTTGATCACCACCTGCAGCGGAAAAACCAAGTCCCCGTAGAGGTCTCGGTGCAAGGCGTTCCAGTCGTCCGTCCCGTACCTGAGCGCAAGGGCGGTCGGCTTCGACTGGCCCGCGGCATGGCACATTTTCAGCCAATCGTCGAGACTGTCCGGCCAGGGAGCATCCCGCCCCAGTCTCGCCCACCAATCGCGGGCGATCGGCAATAGCCGCGGGTATAGCGCCTGCTTGAGATGTTCGATCGGCTCCGGGTAGGGGGCGCGGAAATAGCGATACTGGCCGGAGCCGTAACGACGAGGCTCCATATCGATGGTGGCGCGGAACAGATGGTCCTCGGTGTACAGGTTCCGCAGCCGCCGGGTCTCGGCGGGCGTGAGGAGTCGGGGTAGCAGGGCACCGCCGAAGTCATCGACAGCGGCGGCGATCGCGTCCCAGTCGCCGGCGTCGACGCGCTTTTTCCACTGGGTCGGCGGCATCAGTCGGAGTCTCCTTTCGCTTCCTGCTCTGTAGACGATAGGGATGCTTCAGACGTGAGGACCATTCTTGTCGGCGCCGACGGGTATACTCGAACACATGTTCGATAGTTTGGCAGTGGTTGATCCGGAGGCCGACGAATCGGCGCTGGTTGAGCGCATCGCCGAGTTGGAGCAGGTCAAATCGGCCGCAGCGGCCGGTCAGGCTCGCGCGGCGGCTGCTTTGGATGCGGCCCGCCGGTCCGCCGAGGCGGCGGCCGGGGTACCGGTCGCGCGGCGCGGGCGCGGGGTGGCCAGCGAGATTGCGCTGGCCCGACGGGACTCACCGGCGCGGGGTAATCGGCACCTGGGCTTCGCCAAAGCCCTGGTGCACGAGATGCCGCACACCTTGAGCGCTTTGGAGGCCGGCGTGTTGACGGAGTGGCGGGCCACCTTGATCGTGCGCGAAAGCGCATGTCTGGACGTCGACGATCGGCGGGCGTTGGATGCCGAGTTGTGCGCTGACCGGTCCGGCCTAAACGGGATGGGTGACGCGCGGATAGTGGCGGCGGCCAAGACGATCGCCTACCGGCTCGATCCGCACGCCGTCGTCGATCGGGCCGCCAAAGCCGAAACCGAACGTACGGTGACGATCCGGCCCGCGCCTGACACGATGACGTATCTGACCGCGCTGTTGCCGGTGGCCCAGGGTGTGTCGGTGTATGCGGCGCTGCGACGGGAAGCCGATGTCTGCACCGACGGTCGCTCGCGTGGCCAGGTAATGGCCGACACATTGGTCGAGCGGGTCACCGGCCGAAGCGCAGCGGCGGCGACGCCGATCGCGGTCAACCTGGTGTTGTCGGACGAGACCCTGTTGGGCGGTTCCAGCGCAGCTGCAGACATCTGCGGCTACGGCCCCATTCCGGCGACGGTCGCCCGCGAGTTGGTCTCGGGCGCCGTCACCGATGATCGGTCCCGGGCGACGCTGCGCCGGCTCTATGTGCACCCGGCTTCGGGTGCACTGGTGGCAATGGAGTCGCGGGCCCGGTTGTTTCCTCGCGGGTTGGCCGCCTTCATCGGGCTTCGGGATCAGCGCTGCCGCACGCCCTACTGCGATGCGCCGATCCGCCACCGCGACCACGCTCGACCATGGGCCGGCGGCGGTGTGACCAGTGCGAGCAACGGCCTCGGCTTATGCGAACGATGCAACTACGTCAAAGAGGCCGCCGACTGGGTCGTCAAACCGGATGTCGATGAAAAGTACAGGCATACAGCGGAATTCACCACCCCAACAGGCGCACGGTATCGGTCGGGAGCGCCGCCGCTGCCGACAGCGCCCGCAAGGATGGAGATCAGCGAGATGGAAATCGCGGTCGGGATAGCATTCTCGGGCTTACATGCCGCGTAGACAGCCGCTGGCCTGCGCATTCCGCAACGAGTACGGTATTAGCGCGGACGAGTTGGCTGGGCGGCCGCGGCTCGTGCTCAAGCAGCAACGAGTCGAGGAAAGTCCGGACTTCACAGAGCAGGGTGATTGCTAACGGCAATCCGAGGTGACTCGCGGGAAAGTGCCACAGAAAACAAACCGCCACCCTCGCGGTGGTAAGGGTGAAACGGTGCGGTAAGAGCGCACCAGCGTCCCGGGTGACCGGAATGGCTAGGCAAACCCCACCCGAAGCAAGGCCAAGAAGACCGCACCACGGTGCGGTCGCGCAGGTGTTGGAGGGCTGCTCGCCCGAGCCTGCGGGTAGGCCGCTTGAGGCACCCGGCGACGGTGTGTCCAGATGGATGGTCGCCGCCGCGCTACCAAGGTAACGCGGTACAGAATCCGGCTTACAGGCCAACTCGCCCGCCCCGCGGCTCAGCTCGACAGCTTGCGCACTGACTTGTCGAGCTTGCGCAGCGCCGGTTCGAGCTGCCGGCGGCAACTCAGTGCCACGTCGGCCTCCTGCCGGTAGAGCAGCCCGTAGGTAAACGTGTCCTCGCCCGCGGCGTACGCGGCATCCGCCTGCTGCGTCAGGTGCGCGCGGCTCACCACGCTGTCCTGATGGTCACCGAGCAACGACTGTAGTTTTTTCGCTCGCTTGGACACTTTCTTCGCGCCTGTTGCAGCCGCGGTGTAGCGAAGACGCTTGGCGCGCTTGCGGATTGTGTGTATCGCATCGTCGCGACTGGTTGCGTCGGCAGCCCGTCGGGCGGCCTTGGCGGCCTTTCGAACCTTCTTACCGGCAGCGGCGACGGTAACCTGCGCCGGCTCCCGGTCGGTTGGCGGGGCTTTCGCGACCAATGCCTCCAGGTCGTCGAGCAGACGGAAGTACCGCGGTAACCGCAAGGCGGCCAACGAATATCGCAGCCCGGTCCGATAGCGGTATTGGGCGCCCTCAACAAGCCGTTCCCGAATGGGTCCGCGGACCAATTCTGGCGGCAAATCGTCGAGGGCGGTGCGGTAGCGCTCGGCTAGTACTTCGGCGTCGCGGGCCACCCCCAACAGGTTGGCCAGCTCGCGCAGTTCGTCGACGATCGAGGTGTCCTGATCGAGCCCGAAGGAATCTGGAGCCGCCTGTAACACGCTACGGATCTTGCGGGTGGTCACCCGCATCTGGTGCACGGCGTCGTCGGTCTCGGCGCGCACGGCGCGGTCCCACACCAGCAGCTCGTCGAGCTGTTCGGCCAGTGCCCGATGTAGCGGGTCGGCCGGACGGCCACGATCGCCGCTTTGCGACGTGTCGAGCACCCGTGCCAGCTTGGAGCCGTGTCCAGCCGGCTTCGCGCCGGAGTCGAGCAGGCGGCCGCACAGCTTGTCCATCAGCTCGGTGTCGGCATCGGTGCCGACGAGTTCAAGCTCCCACTCACGCCACCGCTGCTCGGCGGTGCTCCCGTCGGCACCAAGCCCCGCGGTGACCCGGTCGTCGCAGAACTCGGCGAGTACCGTGCCGTCGGCACCGTAGAGCAGATGAACCTCGCGGGTAGTGCTGATCCGCGCCACCGGGCTGACGGGTCGGTCCCGGACAATGGCCAGCACCACATCCAACAGCTCGGTCGGCACATCGTGGTCGGCACCGTCGCCGTTTGTGGTACCCAAAGGTGCCCGCACTTCGGTGCGGGCATCGGGGCCCGCCGGCAGCTTCAGATGCCAACCGGCATCGACCCCGCCGGTGCGACGGCGCAACGTGATTCGGTTGGACGCCAGATCACGTGCCGGTGTGTCGAAGTACACGGCGTCCAGTGCCTGCGTCTTGGCCGGCTCTGCCCGGGCGATCTGCGCGATGCCGGCGAATGACGGTGACGGGGTGGACTCGCCGACGTCGAACTTGCGCTCTACCTCGAGATAGCGCGATGTGCTCGGGGCGTTGACAGGCATCGTCGCCTCAGCGTGCCACGTCGGGCTGGTTTCTACACCGGCAACGTCTAGAAGCTGTGCTCGTCGGCGGGGAAGGCCCCGGCTGCGACGTCTTGCGCATACTGTGTTGCCGCGCGGTGCAATTCGCCCCCTACGTCTCCGAACCGCTTGACGAACCGGGCCGTCTTGCCGCTGGTGAGACCGGCCATGTCCTGCCAAACCAGCACCTGGGCATCGCAGTTGGGCCCCGCGCCGATCCCCACGGTGGGAATCGTGAGCTTGCCGGTGATCTGGGTGGCCAACTCGGCCGGCACCATCTCCATCACCACTGAAAACGCACCGGCTTCGGCGACGGCGATCGCGTCGGCGACGGTTTGCTCGGCGGCGTCCCCACGGCCCTGCACCCGGAAACCGCCGAGGGTGTTGACGCTTTGCGGGGTGAAGCCGATGTGTGCCATCACCGGGATGCCGGCGGCGGTCAGGGTGCCGATCTGCCCCGCAACCCGTTCGCCGCCCTCCAGCTTGACCGCATGCGCGCCGGCTTCCTTCATGAATCGGATCGCTGCGTCGAGCGCCGCGGTGGGTCCGGCTTCGTAGCTGCCGAACGGCAAGTCGGCGACCACCAGAGCGTGCGGTGCACCGCGCACGACACCACGCACCAGCGGAATCAACTCGTCGATCGAGACGGGCACCGTGGTGTCGTAGCCGTAGACGACGTTGGCGGCCGAATCACCGACCAGCAGCACCGGGATGCCGGCGTCGTCGAAGATCCGGGCGGTGGAGTAGTCGTAGGCCGTCAGCATGGCCCACTTGTGGCCTTCGGCCTTCATCTTCTGCAGGTGATGGACGCGCACTTTGGTCCGCGGCGCGGTGGCGGTGTCACTCGATTGCAAAGGACGAGTTCCGTAAACAGTCTCTTCAGACATCGTTGTCCTTAGTTGTGGTCGGGTCGATCCTCGTGGCCCAACAGGGTCCCCGGGTTCGTCTGACTCGACTAGTCTGCCACCTGCTGTCGAGCAAGTGGATAGCAGGTCCAGTGGACTTCCTCACACCGTTACCCATCCGACGATTCCGGCGCCGCCCTGCGGTGGCGGACATACCATCGGCGCATGCAGCGCCTCAGCGGACTCGACGCCAGCTTCCTCTACCTGGAAACCCCATCGCAGCCGTTGCATGTCTGCTCGATTTTGGAGCTGGACACGTCGACGATGCCAGGCGGCTACACCTTCGACCGGCTCCGCGATGAATTAGCGCTCCGGATCAAGGCAATGCCCCAGTTCCGCGAGAAGCTGGTCGACAACCCACTGAATCTCGATCATCCGGTCTGGGCGGATGACGACAACTTCGACGTGAATCGGCATTTGCACCGCATCGGGTTGCCGCCACCGGGCGGGCGAACGGAGCTGGCCGAGATTTGCGGTCATATCGCCGGGTTGCCGCTGGACCGCACCCGGCCGTTGTGGGAGATGTGGGTCATCGAGGGTGTCGCAGGCACCGATGCCCAGCAGGGTGGTCGTTTGGCCGTGATGACAAAAGTGCACCACGCCTGTGTGGATGGTGTGACCGGGGCCAACCTGATGTCCCAGCTGTGCAGTACCGAGGCGGACGCGCCGGCGCCCGACCCGGTCGACGGCGTCGGTGGAGCCAACCACATCGAGATCGCGTTGACCGGTGCCGTCAGGTTCGCCTCCAGGCCGCTGCGGCTTGCCAACGCGCTGACGGGTACCGCGTCGACGGTGGTCAAGACGGTGCTGCGGGCGCGCAGCGGCCAGACGATGGCCCCTCCGTTCGCAGCCCCGCGGACCGCCTTCAACGCGAGCGTCACCTCGCACCGCAACATCTCCTACACGAAGCTTGACCTCGAGGACATCAAGAAGGTCAAGACCCACTTCGACGTCAAGGTCAACGACGTGGTGATGGCGCTGGTGTCCGGCGTACTGCGCCAATTCCTGCTCGACCGTGGCGAACTGCCCGACTCGTCACTGGTAGCGATGGTGCCGGTCTCAGTGCACGGCAAGTCGGATCGGCCTGGGCGCAACCAGGTTTCGGGAATGTTTTCCAGCCTCCACACGCACATCGCCGACCCGGCGGAGCGGATCAGGGCCATTGCCGATGCGAATTCGGTTGGCAAGCAGCATAGTTCGGCGATTAGCGCCACCCTCTTGCAGGATTGGTCGCAGTTCGCCGCACCCGCCGTTTTCGGTCTGGCGATGAGAGCTTATGCCCGCACCAATCTCACCAAGAGCAGGCCGGTGCACAACCTCGTGGTGTCCAACGTGCCGGGTCCGCAGGTGCCGCTGTATTTCCTGGGCAGTGAGGTCAAGGCGATGTATCCGCTGGGGCCGGTGTTCCATGGCTCGGGACTCAATATCACCGTCATGTCGCTGACCGGCAAACTCGACGTCGGGATCATCGGCTGCCCCGAGCTGGTGCCCGACCTGTGGGAGTTGGCCGACGACTTCGCGGTCGGAATGGAAGAACTGCTCCACGCGACACGGTAGAAGCCCAGCAGCCGAGGCCCTGCGTTGACGCATGGCAGCATAGGTGGGCATGGGGACCCCTCGCCGCGGCACGATCGCGCGCACGATGCTGATCTGGACCGTCATGGCGGTCGTCGCGGTGACGGTGGCCGGCTGCACGCAGGTCGTTAGTGGGCGCGCGGTGCTTGCCGGGCCAAAAGTCGGCCAGCCGGTGGAGTGGGGACCGTGTCGTGTCTCCGGTGGTGGTGGTGGTACCGCGATAATGAAGCTCCCGGGTGGCGCGCAATGCGGCAAGCTTGCCGTACCTGTCGACTACAGACACCCCAACGGCGACGCGACGACACTGGGACTGATTCGTTTTCCAGCGACCCGAGAGAAAATCGGGTCGCTGGTCATCAACCCCGGTGGCCCGGGGGAGTCTGGCATCGAGGCTGCGCTGGGCATCGTGCAGTCGTTGTCGCAGCGGGTGCGAGAACGGTTCGACCTGGTCGGATTTGACCCACGCGGAGTGGCGGCGTCGCGGCCGGCGATCTGGTGTAACTCCGACGCCGACAACGACCGGCTGCGCACCGAGCCGCAAGTCGACTACAGCCCGGCGGGCGTAGCGCACATTGAGGACGAGACCAAGGCGTACGTCGGTCGCTGCGCCGCAAAGATGGGCAGGAAATTCCTGGCTAACGTCGGAACCGATAACGTCGCCCGCGATTTGGACACCATCCGTGAAGCATTAGGCGACAGCAAGCTGACGTTCCTGGGCTACTCGTACGGCACCCGAATTGGCGCCGCTTACGCCGAGGCATTCCCGAATAAGGTCCGGGCGATGATCCTTGACGGTGCGATCGATCCCAATGCCGATCCCGTCGAGTCAGACCTGCGGCAGGCCAAAGGTTTTCAGGACGCATTCAACGGCTATGCGAAAGACTGCGCCAAGTCGCCCGCTTGTCCGCTGGGCACCGACCCGGCCAAAGCTGTTGACGCCTACCACAATCTGGTGTATCCGCTTGTCGACAAGAACAACCCAATGATCAGTAAGCCGGCGCGCACCAGAGATCCACGCGGCCTGAGCTACAGCGACGCCATTATCGGCACCATCATGGCGCTGTATTCGCCGACCTTCTGGCACCACTTGTCTTCCGGGTTGACCGAGCTGGCCGGCCACCGTGGCGACATGCTGCTCGAGCTGGCCGACCTGTACATGCGTCGCGACAAACACGGCCACTACAGCAATTCCACCGACGCTCGGGTGGCGATCAACTGTGTGGACCAGCCGCCGGTCAAGGATCGGGCCAAGGTCATCGACGAAGACCGCCGCTCGCGCCAGGTTGCGCCGTTCATGAACTACGGGAAATTCACCGGCGATGCCCCGCTGGGCACGTGCGCATTCTGGCCGGTGCCGGCGACCAGTAAACCGCACGCCATCTCGGCGCACGGCCTGACGCCGACGCTGGTGGTGTCCACCACCCATGATCCGGCGACGCCGTATCAAGCCGGCGTCGACCTGGCGAATCAGCTTCACGGTGGGCTGCTCACCTTCGACGGCACGCAGCACACGGTGGTCTTCCAGGGCGACGGCTGCATCGACGACTATGCGACGGCTTACCTGATCAGCGGCACTGTGCCGTCGAAGGGCGCTAAGTGCTAGCGCAGCCCGCGGGTCCGGTTCGGACTCGAAACGTAAAGACCGCACGGTAAATAACGAGACCAAGGTGTGACCAATGGGATCACGGCCTGTGGCCGGCGCATGCAACGATTGACTGCCATGTGGCGCATGAGACGGCTGTTTACTGCGCTGCTTTCTTTGGTGGCATCGATAGCAGCAGCCGTTGCCTGGACGCCGGTAACGGGCGCGACGCCGGAATACGGTGCCGGGCCAACGCCCAGCTCGGCGGTGCCGCAGCCGTCGTCGGCGCCGCAACTGAACTGGGGGAGCTGCAGCCAGATCATCAGCAGCCCGGGCGACGTTCCCAGCGCGCAATGCGCCACCGTTGCGGTCCCGGTCGATTACGCCAACCCGGACGGCGCGCAAGTGCAACTCGCGGTGATCCGCATTCCGGCGACCGGTCCACGCATCGGATCGCTGCTGATCAATCCGGGTGGGCCTGGGGCATCGGCGGTCGACATGGTTGCCGCGATGGGACCAGATCTGGCGGGCTCCGAGGTCGGCCGCCGATTCGATCTGGTCGGCTTCGACCCCCGCGGTGTCGGCCATTCCACGCCGGCGCTGCGCTGCCAAACCGACGCCGACTTCGACGCCTACCGGCGCGAACCGATGGTCGACTACAGCCCGCGGGGCGTGGCGCACATCGAGCAGGTGTATCGGCAGCTGGCTCAGCGCTGTCTCGCCCGCAATGGTCCGGCGTTCTTGGAGAACGTCGGGACGGCGTCTGTCGCACGTGACATGGATGTGGTACGGCAGGCGCTGGGCGACGACCAAATCAACTATCTGGGCTTCAGCTACGGCACTGAATTGGGGACCGCTTACGTCGAGCGCTTCGGCGACCATGTCCGGTCGATGGTGCTGGACGGCGCTATCGACCCGACCGTCGGCCCGATCGACGAGAACGTCAACCAGGAAGCCGGGTTTCAGACCGCGTTCAACGATTACGCAGCGGACTGCGCCCGCTCATCGGACTGCCCGCTGGGCACCGACCCGGCCGAATGGGTCAACCGCTACCACCAGTTGGTCGACCCGTTGGTGACCAAACCCGCGCAAACATCGGATCCACGCGGACTCGGTTACGCAGACGCGACCACGGGCACCATCAACGCGCTGTACACGCCGCAGTTCTGGAAATTTCTCACCAGCGGTCTGCTCGGACTGCGCCGTGGTACCGATCCCGGCGACCTGTTGACGCTGGCCGACGAGTACTACGGCCGCGACGCCAAGGGGCACTACAACAACTCGCAGGACGCGTTCAACGCGGTCCGCTGTGTCGATGCGCCCGAGCCAACCGATCCGGCGGCATGGGTGGACGCCGATCGACGGATCCGTCAGGTTGCCCCGTTTGTTTCCTACGGGCAGTTCACCGGGTATGCGCCCCGCGACCTGTGCGCGCTGTGGCCGGAGCCCGCGACTTCGTCGCCGCATCCGGCAGCGCCGGCCGGCCCCGGCAAAGTCGTCGTTGTGTCCACTACCCACGACCCGGCCACCCCATACCAAGCCGGGGTCGACTTGGCCCGCCAACTCGGCGCCCAGCTGATCACCTTTGAGGGCACCCAACACACCGTGGTATTCAATGGAAACGAGTGCGTCGACAACGCTGTGGTCAGCTACTTGGTCGACGGGGCGGCGCCGGGAAACTTACGGTGTTAGGTAGCGGCGGTAACACAGATTTAATGGTCAATGCATACTGTTCCAGTTATGGACCGACAGAAGGAATTCGTGCTCCGTACGCTGGAGGAACGGGATATCCGTTTCGTCCGGCTGTGGTTTACCGATGTGCTCGGGTACCTCAAGTCTGTCGCGATCGCGCCGGCCGAGCTTGAGGGCGCCTTCGAGGAAGGCATCGGCTTCGACGGGTCGTCGATCGAGGGCTTTGCTCGGGTCTCGGAGTCCGATACCGTCGCGCATCCCGACCCGTCGACCTTTCAGGTGCTGCCCTGGACAACTCGCACGGGCCACCACCACTCGGCACGCATGTTCTGCGACATCACGATGCCCGACGGCTCGCCCTCCTGGGCCGACCCGCGGCACGTGCTGCGGCGCCAGCTAGGCAAAGCCAACGATCTGGGCTTCTCGTGCTACGTGCATCCCGAGATCGAGTTCTTCCTGCTGGAACCCGGTCCCGAAGACGGATCGGTGCCCATTCCGGCCGACAACGCCGGCTACTTCGACCAAGCCGTGCATACCGCCTCCAACTTTCGCCGTCACGCGATCGACGCCCTGGAATTTATGGGCATCTCGGTGGAATTCAGCCACCATGAAGGTGCGCCCGGCCAGCAAGAGATCGACCTTCGCTTCGCCGACGCGCTGTCGATGGCTGACAACGTGATGACATTCCGTTACGTCATCAAAGAGGTTGCGCTGGAAGAGGGATCGCGGGCCACGTTCATGCCCAAGCCGTTCGGCCAGTACCCCGGCTCGGCCATGCATACCCATATGAGCCTGTTCGAGGGCGAGGTGAACGCGTTCCACAGCCCGGACGATCCGCTGCAACTCTCCGATGTCGCCAAGTCGTTCATTGCCGGGATCCTCGAACACGCGAGTGAGATCAGTGCGGTGACCAACCAATGGGTCAACTCCTACAAGCGACTGGTGCTGGGCGGCGAGGCGCCCACTGCGGCATCCTGGGGAGCGGCCAACCGGTCGGCTTTGGTCCGTATCCCGATGTACAGCCCGAACAAGACCTCGTCGCGGCGTATCGAGGTGCGCAGCCCAGACTCCGCCTGCAATCCGTACCTGACTTTTGCCGTCCTGCTGGCGGCCGGGCTGCGCGGTGTGGAGAAGGGTTACGTCCTGGGCCCCCAGGCCGAAGACAACGTCTGGAACCTCACGCCTGAGGAACGCCGCGCGATGGGTTACCGCGAATTGCCGTCCAGCCTCGACGAAGCGCTGCGCGCGATGGAGAGTTCCGAGCTCGTCGCAGAAGCGTTGGGGGAGCACGTCTTCGATTTCTTCCTGCGCAACAAGCGCACGGAGTGGGCGAACTACCGCCGTCACGTCACACCCTTTGAGCTGGAGACTTATCTTTCCCTCTGACCGCTGGTACTAGGCCCCCTCTTAGAACCGGTCATCAGGGCGCAGCCAGATCTCAGGAAATCTGCGCTACCGTCATGGACGTGAACCAACCCGTGACGGAGCGGCCGAAGGTTCCCGGCCTCGGCCGGCTCGGGTTGGTCGATGCGCGTGCAAGCGCCAACGTGGCGCAGCTCGGTTGGAACACCGAAGCACGTATCGACGTGCTGTGGGCACTGTCGCGCGCGGCGGACGCCGACGCCGCGCTGTGCGCGATGGTTCGGTTGGCCGAAGCGCTCGGCGACGACTGGGACGAGCTCAACGCGGCATTGGTCACCGACCGCGGCCTGCGCGGTCGGCTGTTCGGTGTGCTCGGGTCGTCACTGGCGTTGGGGGATCATCTGATCGCCAATCCGCAGGCCTGGCACCTGCTGCGGGGCAATGTGAAGCTGCCGTCCGCCGAACAACTCAGTGTCGCCTTCGCCGAGTGTGTCGCTGAACCCCCACGAGCCGCAGGGTCGGTGGTGTGGCGGCTACGCACTCTTTACCGCAACCGGGTGATGGTGCTGGCCGCGCTGGATCTGGCGCCGACGGTCGAGAACGAGCCCGTGTTGTCCTTCACTGCTGTCGGTGCTCACCTGGCCGACATAGCAGACGCCGCATTGGCGGCTGCGCTGTCGGTCGCCGAGGCCAGGGTTTGCGGCGACGCCACACCGCCTCGGCTGGCGGTCATCGCGATGGGCAAATGCGGTGCGCGCGAACTGAACTACGTCAGCGACGTCGACGTGATCTTCGTTGCCGAGTCTGCCGATCCGGTATCTGCCCGGGTGGCCGGCGAGATGATGCGGTTGGCATCGGACGCCTTTTTCCAGGTGGACGCCGCGCTGCGCCCGGAAGGCCGCCACGGCGAGTTGGTGCGGACCATCGACTCGCATGTCGCCTACTACCAGCAATGGGCCAAGACCTGGGAGTTTCAGGCGCTGCTGAAAGCCCGCCCGGCCGCCGGTGACGCGGAACTGGGTAAGCAGTACATCGCCGCGGTGATGCCGATGGTGTGGACCGCTTGCGAGCGTGAGGATTTCGTGAGCGAAGTTCAGGCGATGCGGCGGCGGGTGGAGCAGCTGGTGCCCGCCGACGTCCGAAGCCGCGAGATCAAACTCGGCAGCGGCGGGCTGCGCGACGTCGAGTTCGCGGTGCAGTTGTTGCAACTGGTGCACGGTCGCATCGACGAGTCGCTGCACGTGGCGTCGACGGTCGACGCGTTGGCCGCCCTCGGGGCAGGTGGCTACGTCGGGCGGGACGACACGGCGAATATGACCGCCTCCTATGAGTTCCTTCGCTTGCTCGAGCACCGGCTGCAGTTACAGCGACTCAAACGGACCCACATGTTGCCGGCGTTCGACGACGACGAGGCGCTGCGCTGGCTGGCGCGGGCGGCCCACATCCGACCCGACGGGAGCCACGGCGCACTGGGAGTGCTGCGCGAGGAACTGAAACACCACCACCGGCGGGTGTCGCGGCTGCACGCCAAACTGTTCTACCAACCGCTGCTGGAATCGCTTGCGCCAGAAGGCTTGGAGTTTTCCCAGGGGATGACGCCGGCGGCCGCCGAGCGCCAGCTGGCTGCGCTTGGCTACGAGGCTCCGCAGAGCGCGCTGACCCATCTGGCCGCGTTGATCAATCAGAGCGGCCGTCGTGGTCGAGTGCAGTCGGTGCTGCTGCCCAGACTGCTGGACTGGCTCTCCGATACCCCCGATCCCGACGGTGGCCTACTGGCCTACCGCCGGATCAGCGAGGCGATGGTCGCCCAGCGTTGGTACTTGTCCACGCTGCGGGACAAGCCGTCGGTGGCCAAGCGACTGATGCAAGTGCTCGGGACGTCCGCGTACGTGCCGGACCTGTTGATGCGCGCGCCCGAGGTCATTCAGAACTACAGCGACGGACACTCGGGGCCCAAGCTGCTCGACGTCGACCCCGAGACGGTGGCCGGCGGATTGGTGGCTTCGGCGGGCCGACAACGCGACCCGGTGCGCGCCATCGCCATCGCGCGCTCACTGCGGCGGCGCGAATTGGCCCGCATCGCTTCGGCCGACTTGCTCGGGATGCTCGAAGTCACCGAGGTGTGCGCCGCGCTCACCTCGGTGTGGGCCGCGGTCCTGCAAGCCGCTCTGAACGCGGTGGTCCGGACCAACCTTCCCGATGACGGCACCCCCCCGGCCGCCATCGCGGTCATCGGTATGGGCCGGCTCGGCGGCCGCGAGCTGGGCTACGGATCCGATGCCGACGTGCTGTTCGTCTGCGAGCCTGCCGACGGTGTGCAGGATTCAGACGCGGTGCGCTGGGCCATCACAGTGGCCGAGCAGGTCCGCGCGCTGTTGGGGACCGCCAGTGCCGACCCGCCTTTGGAGGTCGACGCCAATCTGCGGCCCGAGGGCCGCAGCGGTCCGCTGGTCCGCACGCTCGCCTCGTACGCCGCGTACTACGACCAGTGGGCTCAGCCCTGGGAGATCCAGGCGCTGCTGCGGGCGCATGCGATCGCCGGTGACCCGGATCTCGGTCGGCGGTTCCTGCTGATGGCTGACAAGACCCGCTATCCCGCCGGCGGCGTGTCGGCAGAGACGGTCCTCGAGATCCGGCGCATCAAGGCCCGCGTCGACGCCGAGCGGCTGCCGCGCGGCGCCGACCCCACAACCCACACCAAGCTGGGGCGCGGGGGCCTGGCAGACATCGAATGGACTGTGCAGCTGCTCCAGCTGCGGTACGCCAGCGAAATCGACGCCCTGCACAACACCTCCACGCTGGAGAGCCTGGACGCCGCCGCCGAGGCCGCACTGATATCCGCCGAGGATGCGGAGCTGCTGCGGCAGGCGTGGCTGACCGCGACCCGGGCCCGCAACGCGCTGGTACTTGTCCGTGGCAAGCCCAGCGACCAGTTGCCCGGACCCGGACGACAGCTCAACACCGTCGCCGTCGCGGCCGGCTGGGAAAAGAACGGGGACGGCGGCGCATTTTTGGATAACTACCTGCGGGTGACCCGGCGCGCAAAAGCCGTCGTGCACAAGGTTTTCGATGAGTGAAGCAGGCCCTTGAACTTCTCCTACGAGGTCATGAGCGCCGACGAACATGAACGGCTCGTGGCGCTGTACGGTCCGCTGACCGACGACGTGCGCGAACTGATCGACGCCGCTCTCCGCACCGAAGCAGAGCAAGACTCCATCGATGCCGCGCGGACCGCGATCCAAGCGGCGACGGACGCCCTGCGCAGCAGACAACGTGATGAGTCGCAGGTGGTGCACTTCGCGGTTGGGGGCCGCCCGGTGGTGTGGAGCAACGCGGTGATCGGCCTGCGCAACGCGATCGCGCCGCCGCTGACCATCCATCACGACAACGACGGCACCCGCTGCTGGAGCGAATTCACGCTCAGCGCCGCCTACGAAGGCCCGCCCGGACTGGTGCACGGTGGCGTATGTGCGCTGGTGCTCGATCACATACTCGGCGAGGCCGCCAGTGAGGGTCTGACCAAACCGCTGTTCACCGGAACCATCACCGTGCGGTACGTGCGCGGCACCCCGTTGGGCCGACTTCGTGCCGACGCCGCGGTCGAGCGCACCGAAGGATTCAAATCCTTTGTTTCCGGCCATCTTTCCGATGCGGAAGGCATCACCGCCGAAGCAGAGGGGATTTTCATTCAGCCGACATGGGCGCGAGAAGTTGGATGAAGTTCTACGTCAGCAGCGCGTTCCTGAACACCCGAGAGATCGTCGAGGTCGCCAGGGTTGCCGACGAACTCGGCTATGAGGGCATCGGGATCCCCGATCACATCGTCAACCTGGAAACCCTCAACACGCCGTATCCCTACACCAAGGACGGCCAGCGGCGCTGGCTGCCGTTCACCGAATGGCCCGATCCGTGGGTTCTGGTCGGCGCTCTTGCCCAGGTCACGACGCGGCTGCGATTCGTCACCACGGTCTACATTCCGGCCATGCGCAATCCCTACTGGGCGGCCAAAGCCATTGGCACCGCGGCGTATCTCGCCGACGGGCGGGTGGAGCTCGGCATCGGCGTCGGCTGGTGTGAGGACGAGTTCGCCTTGATGGAGCAGCGCTTCGCCGAGCGAGGTAAACGCACCGACGAGATGCTCGCGCTGATGAGAGCCCTGTGGTCACCTGACTGGACGGAATTCGAGGGCGAGTTCTACCAGACACCGAAGCTGGAGATGCAACCGACACCGCCGCCGATACCGATCTACGTCGGCGGGCTCAGTGAGACCGCGCTGCGCCGCGCAGCCCGGCACGACGGCTGGATCGGCGATCTGATCAAGACCGACCGCGCTATCGCGGCGGCAGCGCGGTTGCACGAACTGCGAGCCGAAAATGGTTTGTCCATCGATGATTTCACTATCCTCACGCCGTTGACCGACGCCTTCACGATCGCTGACTACCAGCGCGCGGAGGATGCCGGCATCACCGGGATCCTCACCATGCCATGGATGTTCTACAGTGGTCCGGATGCCACGCTCGCCGAGAAGGTCGACGGGATGAAGAGGTTCCGCAAGGACCTTGCCCTCGACGGCTGATCCGACTCGTTCGGCGATCACCGATGCCTGCATGATGAGAGGCATGCCCGAAATAAGGCCTTACCGCATCGAGGTTGCCAATGCCGTTCTCGACGATCTGAAAGAGCGTTTGGCGCGCACCCGGTGGCCGGAACCGGAGACCGTCGAGGACTGGAGCCAGGGCATTCCGCTGGCCTACACCCGCGATCTGGCCGGCTACTGGGCCGACGGCTACGACTGGCGCTCTCGGGAAGCCGCGCTGAACCGGTTCGATCACTACCTCACCGAGATCGACGGGCTGGACATCCATTTCATCCACCAACGCTCGCCGCATGACGGTGCGCTGCCGCTGCTGATCACCCACGGGTGGCCGGGCTCGGTGGTGGAATTCCACAAGGTGATCGAGCCGCTGGTCAACCCTTTGTCGGGCCGCCCCGAGGACGCCTTTCACGTGATCTGCCCGTCGTTGCCCGGGTACGGATTTTCCGGTCGGCCAACGCGCGCGGGATGGAGCGTGGAGAAGATCGCCGAGGCGTGGGAAACGCTCGTCGGCAGACTCGGCTACGACCGGTACGGGGCCCAGGGCGGCGACTGGGGCGCGGCGGTGACAACCCAAATCGGCCGCAACCGCGGTCATTGTGTGGGCATCCACCTGAACATGCCGATCGGCAGGCCGACACGTGAAGCTCTGGCGAACCCAACCGAGGAAGAGGGCCAAGCGCTGGCCGCCCTCGCCGAGCACCGCCGCTCCGGCACCGGCTATTCCAAGCAGCAGTCCACCCGACCGCAGACGCT
The DNA here is from genome assembly GCA_963833915.1 of uncultured Actinomycetota bacterium. Lineage (GTDB taxonomy): Bacteria > Actinomycetota > Actinomycetes > Mycobacteriales > Mycobacteriaceae > Mycobacterium. The sequence goes on along the minus strand of CAWHZO010000010.1, from coordinate 111,998 downwards.
TGGTTATGGACTTGTCGACTCGCCGGTGGGGCAACTGGCCTGGATCGTCGAGAAGTTCTGGGCGTGGATGGACTGCGACGGGCATCCCGAGAACGTGCTCAGCCGAGACGAGATCCTCGACAACGTGATGGTCTACTGGGTGACTGGTACCGGCGCTTCCTCGGCGCGCTTGTACTGGGAGAGCTTCAAGGCGTGGGGAAACTTCGACCGGGTCGAATTGCCTACTGGCGTAGCCAATTTCCCGGGTGAAGTGCTCGGCGCGACGCGCGCCTGGTGCGAGCCCGTCTACAACATCACGCATTGGACGACGATGCCGCGTGGTGGGCACTTCGCCGCCTTCGAGCAGCCGGAGTTGTTCATCGACGACGTCCGCGCATTCTTTGCGACAGTCCGCTAAGCCGTCGCGGCGGGGTCTGACGCCGTAGTTGCGGCCGTCGTGTCCGCCATCGACCGCGCCGGGCATCCAGGGCATAGGGGCCGCCACCGGCGAAGATCAGCAGGAAGAAGGCAAAGCAGTACATCACTGCGGCCTCGCCATTGTTGTTGATCGGGAAGAACCCGTGTGGCAGATGGACGGTCAAGTAGGCGAACGCCATCTCGCCGCACGCCACGAATGCGGCGGGCCGGGTGAACAGCCCGGCGGTGATCAGCACCCCGGTGACCAGTTCGATCCAGCCGGCGTAGTAATCCGGCCACTGGCCGGCCGGCGCGATGTGGTCCGCGGGCCAGCCGAAAAGCGTGGATAGACCGTGGCTCAAGAACAGCAGCCCAAACACCACTCGAAATACCGTCAGGGCGAGCGGCCAATTCGAATTCAGCCGCGCTTCCAGATTCCGCGCCATACGCCGACGATACGTGCTTACAGCTGGGCCCAGACCGCCTTCGTCTTCAGGTAGGCCTCGATACCCTCTTTGCCGAATTCGTGCCCCCAGCCGGACTGCTTATAGCCACCGAACGGCACGTCGTGGTCGAAGACCAACTGGCAGTTGACCTGCACGCTGCCCGCCTGCAAACGTTTGACGATCCGGTGGGCACGGCCAAGGTTCTCCGTGTAGGCGGTGGCCGCAAGGCCGTAGGTGGTGTCGTTGGCCATGGCCACGGCCTCGTCTTCTTCGTCGAACGGCAGGATGCTGACCACCGGTCCGAAGATCTCCTGCTGGTACAGCCGCATGCCCGGGTCGACGTTGGTGAGCACGGTCGGGTGCACGAAGTAGCCCTTGCGGTCCAGGCGGTGGCCGCCGGTGACGACTTCGACGCCGTCGCTCTTGCCCTCGTCAATGAAGCCGATGACGCGGGTCAGCTGCTTCTGGCTGATCAGCGGTCCGCTGACGCAGCCCTCCTCGCTGGGTGCGCCGAGCTTGAACGTATTCGCCATCAGCGCAATGCCTTCCACGACGCGGTCGTACACGCCGCGCTGCACGAAGATCCGCGACCCGCATACGCAGCCCTGGCCGGAGTGCACGAAGATGCCCAGCGACGCCATCAATATGGCTTTGTCCAGGTTGGCGTCGTCGAAGATCAGCACCGGCGACTTTCCGCCGAGTTCGAGCATGACCTTCTTCAGGTTGCCGGCCGATGCCCGCACGATCTCCTTGCCGACCTCCGTCGACCCGGTGAAAGCGACCTTTTCGACGTCGGGATGCGCAGTGATCGCCGCACCCGCGGTGTGGCCGTAGCCGGTCAGCAGGTTGACGACACCCTCGGGTACGCCGGCCTCGTGGACCAGCCGGTCGAGCAGAAGAGCTGAAAGTGGGGTCTCCTCGGCGGGTTTGACGAGCATGCTGCAACCGGCCGCGAGCGCGGGCGCGAGCTTCGCGCACGCATTGAAGATCGGGCCGTTCCACGGGAAGATCAGGCCGACCACGCTGAAGGGCTCTTTCAACGTGTAGGCGTGCATGTTGACGAAGGCGTCTGTCGCGATGCCGTCGGTCTTCACGTCGTATGCGACGCCGTTGAGCTTGGAACACCAGCCGGCGTAATAGCGGAAGAACTCCGAACACGTCGACATCTGAAGCGTTGCCTGCAGCAGCGGCATACCCGTGTTGAGCGAGTCGAGTTCGGCGAACTCCTGGGCGTGTTCGTCGATCAGATCCGCGATCCGCCACATGACCTTGGCCCGCTCGCGGCCCGGCAGTTCGGACCAGACGCCGGCCTCGAAGGACGCCTTCGCCCGCGCGACCGCCTCGTTGACCGCCTCTTCCCCGCAATCGGTGAATTCGGTGATGTGCTCTTCGGTCGCGGGATCGATGACCGCAATGACGTCACCTGAGCCGGGGCGCTTGCGGATGTCGTCCAATAGGGTCTGCAGCGTCATCTGATCCCTTCCGTACCGTCCTCATCGAACCCGGCGCCCGATGCGTCGGCGATGCTGAGCACCTGCTTAGCATCGCCGACACGGCCCGGTCAAGGCGGGTATCGACGGCGGGTACGGGAGACCGCCCGGATGGCTCCGCTCGTGTTGAAAGAAGCTACCGCGGCGATGATCCGTCTGACGCGAAAGCCGCTGTGGTGCAATAAATCTAGAACCCGAGCGCTTTGGTCAGCAGTGCGGTGAGCCGCTTCTGCTCGCCGGTGCTCAACCGACCGGTCAACGGCTTGATTCGGTTACCGATGATCGCGGTGATCTCGGGTACCAGGCCCCGGGTCGGCTCGGTGAGCGTTACCCGCACCGAGCGACCGTCGTTGGGGTCGGCGGTCTTCCTGACCAGCCCACGCTGCGCCGCGCGGTCGATGAGACCGCTGACTGTCGAGCGCTCCAGGCCGGTGAAGGTCGCCAGATCGGCCATGGTCGGCTCACGGTCCCGCAAGATGCCCAGCACCCGCAGTTGGGTGAGCGACAAGTCGTGTTCGGCAGCGACTTCGGTGAGGACCGCCATCAGTGCAAAAGATATCTGCACCAATGCATCTCGTAGCTCTTCGAGGTGGTCGTGGCCGTGGCCGCGATCGGAGCTCATTGGCCAGACGATATCAAAGATAGATCGTGTTGCCGACTAGAATAATTCGTATTCCGAACGACGTGAACGCGCGGCGACAGCAGCGACGTGGGGTGCCCGTTCCGCGCGGGTTCAGCTGATCGACTCCCTGAACTCGATGCCCACCTGCGCCAGTGCTAACGCATCGGCGACGTCGAGGACGGGGTCGACCCGGTACTCGGCGAAGACGCCGAATTTGGCGGTGGTCTCCGCCAGATCCGCCGATTTGTCGGTCTCAATCACGGCGTACCCGCCGCTGGAGTCGGCCTTGATGAGGAACTGGTGATACCTCGTGCCGGCAGGCGACGTCCACTTCGAGCACACCGCTTGGATGCGCTTCACTGCTGCTTCATTTTCTGCCATGGAGCCGTTCAACCGGAATGTCCAGGAAACCACATACTTCATGGCGTTTCTCCTCGGTATTTGATCGGGATTCTCCAATCCTCGACCGTTCCCGATGGATCGGCGTGAGTAGTTGGCTACTCATATTTCCTGCCGAATGCCGAATGCCGACGAGTCCACCCGATCGGCAATCGGTGCTGTCATGTCTGCACAAGCGGTCGCAAGCAAGTCGGTACTCGTTAAGTGGCGTCCAGGAAATCGCGATCAGGCGGAGGCAATAATGTCGGCGCGCTTTTTGTCGTAGTCCTGCTGGGTGATCAGACCAGCCTGCAATGCGTCATCTAGTTGCGTGAGCCGGGTGGACGAGTTGGGCTGGTTCTGCTGTGTCTTGCGTAGGGTGACCTCACCTATGAGCCTGCTTGACCCCGTCGTGTTCGGTGCTTGACGGTCCAGCGCAATACGAAGTTAATGACAGTAAGTTCGGTCCTGTGGCAGGGTCGTAGCTTGTGAACTATCCCAACATTGTTGCGCGGAAGGGCTGAACGCGCCGTGGCGTTGACGTGGACCGCGCTCACCGAAGGTCGTTGGTCGCTAGTCGTGACGAAAGATACAGGCTCTGTTGCGGCCTCATTGAGTCCTGTCGAGCATGCCTGGGGCGACAACCGCGAGTATCTGATCGGGTCGCTCGAAGATGGCTGGTGGCTCGCCGTAGAAGTCGACGGCAAACTAACTACCCTGGCTTCCCCTTTCCCTTCCCAGGAAGCTGCTGAACGGCACGCCGAGAAATGGAAATGGGACCAAGACAGAACTTAGAGCTGCCAGCGCAGCGGCAGGCTCTCCAGCCCGCTCGCCTCACTGCCCGGGTCACGGCCAGAAGGAACCGTCAGGCCTTAGATGCTGATGAGTCGACCCGCACAGCAGTGAGTGCTGTCATCGCGCGGCGGCTAGCCTCACGCGAATCTGCTGCGTACTAGAACCCTATCCTGCTCACACGTCGTAGTAGAGCGCGAACTCGTACGGGTGCGGCCGGATCTGGACCGGCAGAATCTCGTTCTCGCGCTTGAAGCTGATCCACGTGTCGATCAGGTCAGGCGTGAAAACGCCCCCCTCAGTGAGGTACTCGTGGTCCGCTTCCAAACGGTCGATCACTGCGGACAGCTGAGTCGGAGCCTGGGGGATGTTCGCGGCCTCTTCCGGCGGCAACTCGTAGAGGTCCTTGTCGACCGGCGTCTGCGGCTCGATCTTGTTCTTGATGCCGTCCAAGCCGGCCATCAGCATGGCCGAGAACGCCAGATACGGGTTGCCCGACGAGTCGGGGCAGCGGAACTCCAACCGCTTGGCCTTCGGATTGCTGCCGGTGATCGGGATACGCACACACGCTGACCGGTTGCGCTGGCTGTAGACAAGATTGATCGGGGCCTCGAAACCGGGAACCAACCGCTTGTAGGAGTTCGTGGTCGGGTTGGTGAAGGCCAGCAGGGACGGCGCGTGGTGCAGCAGGCCCCCGATGTAGTGCCGGGCGGTGTCGGACAGGCCGGCGTAACCGGTCTCGTCATACATCAGCGGGCTGCCGTCTTTCCACAACGATTGGTGGGTGTGCATACCGGAGCCGTTGTCGCCGAACAGCGGCTTGGGCATGAACGTGACGGTCTTGCCCTCGGCCCACGCGGTGTTCTTGACGATGTACTTGTACAGCTGCATGTCGTCGGCCGCGTGCAACAGCGTGTTGAACTTGTAGTTGATCTCGGCCTGGCCGCCGGTGCCCACCTCATGGTGGCCCTTCTCCAGGCTGAAGCCGACCTTGATCAGGTTCTGCAGCATCTTGCTACGCAGGTCGACGTAATGGTCGACCGGGGCGACGGGGAAGTAGCCACCCTTGGGGCGGACTTTGTAACCAAGGTTGGGGCTGCCGTCAATCTCCTTCGGCTCGCCGGTGTTCCACCATCCGGAGATCGCGTCGACTTCGTAGAAAGAGCCGTTGGTGCGCGAGTCGAAGCTGACCGAGTCGAAGATGTAGAACTCGGCCTCGGCGCCGAAGTACGCGGTGTCCGCGATGCCGGTGCTGATCAAGTAGTTCTCCGCCTTGCGGGCGATGTTGCGCGGGTCGCGCGAGTACGGCTCGAGGGTGAACGGGTCGTGCACGAAGAAGTTCAGGTTCAGCGTCTTGGCTTGGGTGAACAGATCGATCTGCGCTGTGTCGGGGTCGGGGAGCAGCAGCATGTCGGATTCGTGGATCGACTGGAATCCTCGAATCGATGAGCCGTCGAAGGCCAAGCCTTCCTCGAATACGCTCTCGTCGAAGAACGAAATCGGAATAGTGAAGTGCTGCATGATGCCTGGCAGGTCACAGAACCGGACGTCGACGAATTCGACGTGCTCGTCCTTAGCGAGTTTGATGATGTCGTCGGCCGTATTTTCGGACACCGAAGCGCTCTCCTTTGCTGCGAGCTTGGAATCTACTGCGGTCACTGAAGGGCTTTCCTTTGCGCGGCCGCAACTGTTCGCCCGACCAGACGCCAAGGACGCGGTGTTGCCTGAGTCAACCCTGCGCTGCGCCGACGTTACGCGACGGCGCGGTTCGACGCCCGAGTCTGGGCAGATTTCACCTTATTGTGGGAGTTATGGCCCGCAGCAACCGACCCCGGCTATCCGGCCAGGGACCAGTCGAACCGGGACAGCCGCAGGGATTTCCGGGTGAGCCGCTCGGCCTGCCCGAGAACGGGCCGGGCTCGCTGGCCGGCATGGGTCGCCGGCTGGCGGCGCTGCTCGTCGACTGGTTGCTCGCCTACGGCATCGCCGCGCTCGGCATGACGCTCGGTCTGATCTCCGTGCGATTGCTGTCGTCGGCGGTGTTGGTGGTCTGGCTGGTGCTCGGAGTGCTTGCCGTCCGGTTCTTCGAGTTCACACCGGGCCAGTTCACGCTGGGACTGCGGGTGGCGTCCGTCGACGACAGACTGCATGTCGGCTTAGGTCGTGCCGTGGTGCGCGGGGCGATGATCGCGTTCGTGATACCCGCGTTGTTCATCGACGTCGACGGGCGCGGACTCCAGGACCGGGTGACCGGCACTGCCGTCGTGCGGCGCTGACTACTGCCGGATTGCCCAGCTCCTCCTCATCGCGCTACGCGCTCTGCATCGTCGCCGGGCTACTGCCGGATTGCCCAGCTCCTCCTCATCGCGCTACGCGCTCTGCATCGTCGCCGGGCTACCGGCGGCGCACTGTCCGCTGGACGCCGCGCATCTTGGCGGTGCCGGGCAGCGGACCTTTAGGCATCGCGGCGGTCCCAGCCCGCGAACCCAGTGCGCTCAGCCGTGACTCCAGCGAATCCATCTGTTTGACGGTGATGTTGGCCGGCAGCCGGGTGAGGTGGCGTTCCAGCTTGGCCAGCGGAATCTCGCCGTCGCCGGTGCCGACGACGATGTCGTAGATCGGGACTTCACCGACCAGCCGCGCAGTGCGTTTCTTCTCCTGGGCCAGCAGCGGTTTGACCCGGCCCGCCGACCCCTCGCCGACCAGAATGACCCCGGGTCGGCCGAGGACCCGGTGCACGGCGTCGAAGTGTCCGGTAGCCGCCACCCCGGGGGTGACGCGCCACTTGCCGCGCAGGTTCTCCAGCGCCCAGGCCGCGGCCCCGGTTTGGCCTTCGGCCTTGCGATACACCGATCGCTGTGCTCGTCGACCGAAGATGATGAACGCCACCAGCGCGCCGAGCGCCACGCCCAGCGGAATCATGGTGATCATCGTGAATCCGCCGGACCACACCCCGACCGCCACCGACACCGACACGATCAACACGAACGCGCCGATCATGTAGGGGAGCAGCCGCTTGTCCTCTTGGCGCTGAACGGTGAACGCCTGCCAGAGTTGACTGCGGCGCTCTTTACCGGCCGCCTTGCGAGCGGCTTTCGCCTCAGCTCTGGCAGCCTTGGTCGGCTTGGCATCGCGGGATTTGGCCATAATCGCCAAGGATACGGAAGCCGGACTCAGCCTGGCTGCGCGGTGCGCATCTCGTGCCGTCGCTGGCTGGCCTGCTGGTAGAGCCGTCCGGCCCGATACGACGAGCGCACCAGTGGACCCGCCAGCGCCCCGGCGAATCCCAGTTGCTCGGCGTACTCGGCGAACTCGACGAACTCGTCGGGGGAGACCCAGCGCTTGACCGGATGATGCCGTGCCGACGGGCGCAGGTATTGGGTGATGGTGACGATGTCGCAGCCCGCCCCATGCAGATCGGCTAGCGCCCCACGCACCTCGTCGGGTGTCTCGCCCATACCGAGGATGAGGTTGCTCTTGGTGACCAGCCCGAAATCCCGCGCCGCGGTGAGCACGCCAAGGCTGCGCTGATAGGAGAAGGCCGGACGAATGCGCTTGAAGATGCGTGGCACGGTTTCGACGTTGTGGGCCAGAACTTCCGGCCGAGACTCGAAGACCTGCCGCAACTGATCCGGGTCACCGTTGAAGTCGGGGATCAACAGCTCAACGCCGGTGGACGGGTTGAGTCTCTTGATCGCGCGCACGGTCTCGGCGTAAAGCCATGCGCCACCGTCGGGTAGGTCGTCGCGGGCCACCCCGGTGACCGTGGAGTAGCGCAGGCTCATCGCCTGTACGCTCTCGGCCACTCGTCGCGGTTCGTCGCGGTCCAGCGATGCGGGCTTGCCGGTGTCGATCTGGCAGAAGTCACAACGACGGGTGCACACCTCACCACCGATCAGGAAGGTGGCCTCGCGGTCTTCCCAGCATTCGTAGATGTTGGGGCAGCCGGCCTCCTCGCACACGGTGTGCAGACCCTCGCGCCGGACCAGGCTTTTCAGCTCGGTGTACTCCGGCCCCATCCGCAGCCGGGTCCTGATCCACGGCGGCTTTGGCTCGATCGGAGTCTGCGCGTTGCGTGCCTCCAGACGCAGAAGTCTCCGACCTTCGGGGGCAACGGTCACGGCGTCGATGCTACGCGGGCGGCAGTGTGTTGCGCCCGGCGACGACGGGCGCCGAAACGGCGGCCTGAGGAGCCGGGCAAGGGGTCATGTCGACCGCCAGCCAGCCGTCCAGGGCGTCGCTCACCGCGTCGGCGACCGCCGACCGGACATCGTCGACCGCAACGCGGCGGCCTAGTTCGGCCGATATCGACGTCACGCCGGCGTCGCTGATGCCGCACGGGACGATCGTTTCGAACGCGTCGAGATCGCAGTCACAGTTGAGGGCAAACCCGTGCAGGGTCGTTGCCCGCGACACTCGCACGCCGATGGCGGCGACTTTGCGCGCCGGCCGGCCGCCGCCCGCCGGCACCCACACTCCGGAGCGGCCGTCGACGCGGCCGACATGCAGACCGACGTCGGTGCACACCTTGATCAGCGATTCCTCTACGCGCCGAACGTAGTTGACCACATCGAGCGGTTCGGTCAGCCCGATGATCGGGTAGCCGACGAGCTGCCCCGGGCCGTGCCAGGTGATCTTGCCGCCACGGTCGGTGTCGATGACCGGCGTGCCGTCGGTTGGTCGCTCGTGCGCCAGCGTGCGTCGTCCGGCGGTGTAGACCGACGGATGTTCGAGCAATAGCAACGTGTCTGAGCCGCCGGCCGCTCGGGCGTCGGCCAATTCTTGTTGCAGCTGCCGCGCGACGCGGTAGTCCACGGCGTCCAGCTGACGAACGTCGATAGGAGCCGTGCTCGAGCGGATCGAACTCACCGGGGCGACGCTACAACGCCAACCTGGCGACAACCTGGCAGCACCTAGGCGACATCACGCGTCGCGGTGGCGTACCGCAGTGCTTCACCGACGGTGTTGTGGTGGAACTCGAAGCCGGCCCGTTCCAATGCGGCCGGAATTGCGCGCTGCCCGCTCAATAGGGCTTCGTCGGCGAACTCGCCGAGCGCGGCGCGTACCGCGAAACCCGGCATCATCAGCGGGGTGGACCGGTTCACCGCTCGGCCCAGTGCCGCGGTGAACTCGGCGTTGGTGACAGGTGCCGGGCCGGTAAGGTTCACCGGCCCGGACAGCCGGCGGTCGGAGATCGCGAATTGCAGCGCTCGCACCTGATCCTCGAGGCTGATCCAGGCCATGTACTGGCGGCCGCTGCCCAGGCGGGCTCCGAGGCCCACCGAAAACACCGGCCGCAACCGGCGCAGCGCACCGCCCGACGAGGCCAGCACCACGCCGGTGCGGGCCAGCACAACCCGGGTGCCGGCGTCCCGGGCGGGCTCGGTGGCCGCTTCCCAGTCCTTACACAGTTGGGCCAGAAAACCTCTTCCCGCCGAAGCGGTTTCGTCGACCGCACGGTCCTTGGTGTCGCCGTAATAGCCGACTGCGCTGGCATTGACCAGCACACCGACGCCCGCGTCGGCCACCGCCGCGGACAACACTTCGGTCGGCGTAATGCGGCTGTCGCGCAGGTTCTGCTTGAACGCCCCCGACCAGCGTCGCCGCCCGATACCGATGCCACACAGGTTCACCACGGCGTCGACGCCGGTCAATGCGCCGGCGTCGAGCTCACCGCTGTCGGGATCCCAATGCAGCTCGCTGGCATTCGCCGGTGTCCGACGGACAATGCGCAGTACCTGCTGGTCCGCGGTGCGCAGCGCCGTTACCAGAGCCGAGCCGATCAGGCCGGACGAGCCCGCGATCGCGACGGTAAAGGCCACGATTCAAGCCCTCCTAGAGACCGAGGTCGGCCTCGAACGCGCCTTCTTCGAGACGATGTCTGATGGTGGTCAGGAACCGTCCGGCGTCGGCGCCGTCGATCAGCCGGTGGTCGTAGGTCAGCGGGAGATAGCAGATGGACCGCACTCCGATCGATTCGTTGCCGGTGTCGTCGACGACGACACGGGGTCGTTTGACGATGGCCCCGGTGCCCAACATCGCAGCCTGCGGCGGTACCAGGATGGGAGTGTCCATCAGCGCGCCCTGGCTGCCGATGTTAGTGATGGTGAACGTCCCGCCGGACAGCTCGTCGGGCTTGAGGTCACCGGACCGGGCGCGGCCGGCGATGTCGGCGATCGCGCGCGCCAACCCGGCCAGCGACAGGTCACCGGCGTTGTGGATGACGGGGGAGAGCAGGCCCTGCTCGGTGTCGACTGCGAAGCCGAGATGCTCGGCGTCGTAGTAGGTGATCTCCTTGGTGTCTTCGTTGTAGCTGGCGTTGACGTTGGGATGCGCTTTCAGCGCATCGATCACGGCGCGGGCTATGAACGGCAGAAAAGTCAGGTTCACGCCCTCGCGTTCTGCGAACCCGGCTTTGGCCTTTTCCCGCAAGGCAACGATCCGGGTCATGTCGACCTCGTGAGTCTGGGTGAGCTGCGCGGTCGCTTGTAGTGATTCGCGGGTCTTCTTGGCCGTGATCTGGCGGATCCGGCTGGCCTTCTGCGTGGTTCCGCGCAAATGGGCCAATGCAGGAGCCGGCGCCGGGGCGCTTGGCTTCGGCGCGGAGGGGGCCTGCGCGGCGGCGGGCGCCGGTGCCGTCTTTGCTTTTTCCTTCTGCTGAGCGGCTGACAACACATCCTGTTTGCGGATGCGTCCGCCCACCCCGGTTCCGTCCAGCTCGCTGAGATCGATGTTGTTGTCGGCAGCGAGCTTTCGCACCAGCGGAGTTACGTACGGAGTGCTCGTCGCGCCGGCCGTCGGCGCAGACTCGGCGGCGGGCCGCTGTGCGGGCTCGGGTGCGGCTCGAGGCGTGGGCGCCGGTTGGGGTTTCGCCACGGGCTCGGGCTGCGGCTCGGGCGTCGCTGCGGGCGCTGGCTCGCGCTCGGGCTGGGGCTCGGGCTCGGGTTTGGGTGCAGCCGTGGTGGCACCGGTACCGATTCTGGCCAGCTCGCCACCGACCGCGACTGTGACGTCTTCCTCGGCGGTGATGCTGATCAGCGTGCCCCCCACCGGCGACGGGATCTCGGTGTCCACCTTGTCCGTGGAAACCTCGACCAGCGGCTCGTCCACCTCGACGGTGTCGCCCACCTTTTTCAGCCAGCGGGTCACCGTGCCCTCGGCGACGGACTCGCCGAGTTCGGGCATCAGCACCGGCTGAGAGCCGCCAGTCGTGTCTTGTTCGCTGGTTGCCGACGCAGGGGGCGCTTGCGGCTCGGCCCGCGGCTGCGTTTCTGGCTCAGGCTCGGGTGCCGGCTCCGGCTCCGGTTGTGGTTCTGGTGCCGCTTGCGCGGCAGGCTGGTCGGCCGGTTGCCCGGCGCCGTCTTGGGTGCCTTCGGCCGCATCGCTGATGACGGCCAGCTCACCGCCGATCTCGACGGTGTCGTCTTCACGGGCAACGATCTTGGTCAGTACTCCCGCTGCGGGCGAGGGGATTTCGGTGTCCACCTTGTCAGTGGACACTTCCAGCAGAGGCTCATCGAGCTCGACAGTGTCGCCTTCTTGCTTGAGCCAGCGAGTTACGGTTCCCTCAGTCACGCTCTCACCGAGTGCCGGCATCTGAACTGAGAAGGCCATCTCTGTCGACTCCTCGATCGATCGGTCGGTGGGCACGGGTCGACCTCTGGCTTACCACAGCGTGGTGTATCGAAGCTGCACCCGGGATTACCGAAGCCATCCTGTCACTGCGACGCCGTCGGCACACAACCAGGGCGAGTCGATGGCGCCCGGCTTCGGCCGCCTCGGGCAGGGTCGAACGCCGCCCCCTCAACGATGTGAGCGGGTCCGGCAAAACAACAATGGTCCCCGCGACTCACGGGAGACCGGAACAAATAAGTGGTGTCCGGTCTATTGGACTTTTGATCCAGCCACATGGATGCGCGTGTTTACTGAGGCCCTACGCAATAGGCATTTAACGCGATTCGGATTTCAAAAAGCCGAAAAACTGGATATCTTGTTCCTCGTGTATCCCGATGACAGCGGCAAGGAACTTGCCACAGTGCTCTCATATCTCGCAGGTCGTTCCCTGAGCAGGGAAGAGATCTGGACGGCGATGGAACTTCCGCGGTCGACCTACTACGACCAGTTGGACAAGGGAACGTTGATCACTGCCGACAATCTGCGTGTTGCCGCAGCCAACCTCGGTATCAACCGTGCCGAGCTGCTGACGCGCTACAGGTTCATCGATCCCGAAGAAGTCACCGCGCTCGCTGAAGAGATTCGTGGCGGCACCCTGCATGCTGCGTCCAACGGTCACGTGAAGACCGCCGTCGCACCGACGAAGCTCGCGGAATGGCGACCGCGCCAAGACGCGCCCCCGCTGTAATCCGTAACTACTTGTGGGTACTGCTGTGGCTCTTACCGTTCTGATCTTCATCACACTGGCATCCATCTCGTGGAGCCTCTGGATAAGGCGAGTCACCTGGCACTGCCGGTGGGAAGTGGCCGCGACGCTCAACATCGCTCTGCAGGGTTCCGCGGTCGCCCTGATGTCGCCGCTGGCCTCCGAGAGGCTCGGGGTTGCGCTGCACAAAATGACCGGCGAATGGAATCTGCAGAACTACATCGGGCACGACTGCTACATCGTCGCGGCCTCGGCGATTGTCTATAACGCGGTCGGCCGGCTTGCTGACGACCACGCGCTGCAGGCATCGTTCAAGCAGTATGTGGAGCGGCCGGCAACGTTGTGTATTCCGCTGTTGCTGGCGACGTTTACGCTCAGCTACGGCAGCAGGACTTATGCGCGCGATTTCTTCGCGCTACCCACTGACTTCTGGCTGAGCGTGTATTGGGTTTTGCTCTGCGGAACCCTGGCCTACCTGCTGGCGTTCGGCTCGCGCGCACTGCTGGTGCTGCGGCAGGATCCGCGCTCCAGGGGCATCGCCAATCTCTATCTGGTTGCCTCGGCCAGCGGCATCTCTGCCTGCGCGGTGCGGATCATCACTGCGCTGATCCCGCCGCTTCAAAGTCCGCTGACTGTGGGGCTGGTCTGGCTGTTCGCGTGCCTGTGTGGCGCCGGTTTCGCCTTGACCTCTGCGCAATCCTGGCGGCAGAAGGTCAGATGGTTCCACCGGCCGGCGCTGCATCGCTAGCCTGCGAGCATTGACCCGCGTCTAGCCGTTCTCCGCAATGTCCTCCAGCACCGCGAACATGGTGCGGGTCGGGACACCGGTACCTCCCTTGGGGGTGTAACCCCAGGGGCCGCCGGTGTTGTAGGCCGGCGCAGCGACATCGATGTGCGCCCAATTGACCCCGTCGGCGACGAACTCGCGCAAAAACACGCCCGCCACCAGCATCCCGGCGAACCGTTGTCCGCTGACGTTGGCCAGGTCGGCCACCGTCGACTTCAAATCGTCCTTCAGTTCGTCAGGCAGTGGCATCGGCCAGCCGTTCTCGCCGACCCGCTGTGAGATCGCGGCCACCCTGTCGCGGAACTCGTCGCTACCCATCACTCCTGGGGTGCGCGAGCCGAGCGCCACCGTCTGCGCGCCGGTCAGCGTCGACGTCTCGATCAGGTAGTCGGGATTGTCCTCGCATGCCCGGACAATGGCGTCGGCCAGGATCAGTCGCCCCTCGGCGTCGGTGTTGAGCACTTCAACGGTCGTTCCGCCGTACTGGGTCAGCACGTCACCGGGGCGCTGGGCGGTCGACGACGGCATGTTCTCGGCCATCGGCACGGTGGCGATCACATCGATCGGCAGTTCCAGCTGAGCCGCGAGCGTCACGGTCGCGATGACCGCCGCGGCGCCGCCCATGTCGGAGGTCATGTAGTGCATCGACGCGGCCGGCTTGATCGATATGCCGCCGGTGTCGAAGGTGATGCCCTTACCGACCAACGCGACTTTCTTTGCGTGCTTGGGCTTTTTGGCCAGCCGCGACCCACGATGGGTCAGTCGGACCAGCCGCGGCAGCCGAGACGAACCCTTGCCGACTCCGATGACGCCGCCGTAACCGTGTTTTTGCAGCGCATTGTCGTCGAGCACTTCGACCTCGAGTCCAACCGATTCGCCCAAAGCCTTGGCCCGCTGGGCGAATTCAGCCGGAAACAGGTGGCTGGGCGGGGTGTTGACGAAGTCACGGGCGGTGGCGACGGCCGTCGCGACCGCCGCTGCATGAGCGGCCCGCGTTTTGGCGGTCTTGGCTGTGGACAAGACCGTGATGGTGCCGAGACCCGGGTCTTTTGGGGCCGTCTTGTCGGTGCGGAACGCGGTGAATCGGTAGCTGCCCAGGATCAGCCCCTCGACGGCTGCCTCCAGGACGCCGGTTCCCGGCAACTCAGCCAGCGTGGTGACAGCGGTCTCGGCGCTACCTAGCGAACGCGCCGCCGACCCGGCCGCGCGGCGGATCACGTCGGCCGGCCACTCGTCGAGCTGCTTGCCCAAGCCGACCGTCAGCACGCTGGCCACCGGCAGCGACTTGACCACAAACCGGTGCACCTGATCGCTGGCGCCGGTGGCGCTCAGTGCGCGCAAGCCTTCCTGGATCTCGGTGACCGCATCCGTTGGCAAAAAGGATTCGGCGGCGGCGAGGACCGCGCCCCGCTCGTCACTTGTGTCCTCCGGTCCCGAGGAAACCACCGGCACGATCAACACCGCCGATCCGGTGCCGCGCCGGGGCAGGGAGGAGGCGACGGAGACAGTTGGGGTCTGGTAACCGGGTTGTGTGCTCACGGACATCAACCCTAACGACCACTGGTTTGGGTTGCCTGCCGGTGATGGCGGCAAGCCCCCGCCGCATCGCTGCCGACAGCTGCGTGCGCTCGTGTCTTGGCCCGGTCGCAGGATTCGGTACGGCTACTATTTCGCCGATGCCCACAGGACAAATTGGCGATTCTTGCGTGCTTTGGACTGGCTTCGACATATCGATCGTGGCTCGGAATTACGCGCAGTTGGCCGGCGTCCTTGCTGGTTTTGCGTTTGTTGTCATCAATCTCGTTCTTGACCGTGCGTATCGACGTCGCAGCGATGGCAAGCCACGGGGAGCCCGGGAGGTTGAGCACGAGACGCTGACCGGCGTTGCCCTGATGAATGCGTTTCTCGGCCTGTTTCTGTCCGCGGTGCAGTACAGCCTGCTGGCCGGCGAGAATGGGTGCGCGCTCACCGGCGGCCGGGCCGCGTCGGCGGAATTGCTCGGTGGAGTCTCGTTTGTGGCTTCGGTCTACATGTTGCTTTACGCAGTCGTGCAGTTCGTGTCGGGTTCAGCAGGGACGCTCGCCAAACACTGCGTCTTCATTGTCGCGGTGCTCGTTCCGCCGATTGCGGTGTTCTTCATCGAAGCGACGCTCTCGGATCTAGCCCTCGCCCGGGCTGACCCGAAAACGCATCAGCCCCTTCAGCCGTTGTGGGACCAGGCCAACAGCCTCTCGGTTCCGATAGCGCTGGGGGTGTTGATCGTCTGCGCAGCGGTGTGGCGCATCGGACGGAAGAGGCGGGGTTCGCCGTCGTTTCCCGGCGATCATGCACAACGACTCCGGACGGCCTTTCCGTACGTCACTGTCGTCGTCGTTATCGCCGTGGTCGTACGCGCCGTCACGGTGCTGCCGGTACGAAACCCGGCCGCACATCTCGCTCCGGGCGAAGCGTGGCTCTGGGTAGCCGTCTTTGCGGTCCTGATGCTGATTCAAAGCACGGCGTTGTCATTGCAGCAGGGTGTCGAGCTTGCCGACGCCGACGCCGATCAACCGAGTCAGCCGCCGGCGCGACCAAGCTCGTAGGCGATCACGGGAGCGTCGAAACCCTTGAGCTGCAACGGTTCCTGAACGGCGGCCGGCCAGTGCGGCAGTTGCTCACAGACGTCGGCTGCGGCGAGGATCTGCCCTGGGGCCGCCGCGGCGACGAGCCGGGCGGCCAGGTTGACCGCGTTGCCGAAGTAATCACCATTCATGGCGAGGATCTCGCCGTAGCCGAGGCCGGCGCGAACTTGCAGTCCGGCCTCGCGCGCCCGCGGATGGTCGACGAGGTCAAGCGCCGCTTTCACCAGCCGCTCTGGTTTCGAGCACACCCACATCACGGCGTCGCCGAGGAGCTTCACCACCCGCCCGCCGTCGGCATGCACCACGTCGCTTACGGTCGCCCCGAACTCGCTGAGCATCGCCGACAACTCCGCGGGTGTCAGCGTTTGGGTCAGCGCCGTGAAGCCGGACAGATCCGCAAACCCGACGCCGCACACCAGACTCGCCGAGGGACCCTGCGCCATGCCCTCGATGAACGTTCGGGTGCTCACCAGATGCTGGCGGTGGACGGCGTCGATCATCGCCCCGACGCGGGGGACGAACTCCGCGACCTCCCGATAGGCCAGCGCGGTGGCGAGCTCGTCCCCGGTGTGGCCGAGCCACAGCCTGGGCGTGCTTGTGCGGATCATCGACGAGATGGCCTCGGCCAGCCGGGCGACCGTCGCTCCGAGGACGCGTAGGAAACCATCTGCGGCGTCAGCTCCCATCTGCGTCCTCATCGCAGCCCAGGTCGCCAGGCCGTCGACATCGGCTTGACTCAACGCAGGCGTATCCGGGTCGGCCACCGTCAGGCCGAGCATGGCCCAGGCGTATTCGACATCCTCGACCGCCACACCGATCGAATCCGCGGCGGTGCGCAGGGTGAAGGTCTGGGGACCGGACCACAACATGGCATCGCCGGCCAGTCCGAACAGGCGACCGCGGCGCTCGGCCTGGGCCATCTCTTCGGCGGTGAAACCGAGGCCCGCCAAATACTCGATCAGCCCAGCCCGCGCGCGTGGATTATCGATTCCCGCTGCCGCCATGGCATCGAAATCGACCACCTGGCCAAGTGTGCCAGTCGCCGCTCGCATTAGGGTGAAATGTCGTGAGCGACTTGTTGCACGGACCGCTGGAGGACCGCCATCGCGAGCTGGGCGCGAGTTTCGCCGAGTTCGGCGGCTGGCTGATGCCGGTGTCGTATGCCGGCACGGTCGCCGAGCACACCGCAACCCGTAATGCCGTCGGTTTGTTTGACGTCAGCCACCTGGGTAAGGCGCTGGTCCGCGGACCCGGGGCCGCGCAGTTCGTCAACTCCGCGCTCACCAACGACCTCGATCGAATCCAGCCGGGCAAGGCCCAATACACATTGTGCTGCACCGAATCTGGCGGTGTCGTCGACGATCTGATCGCCTACTACGTCGGGCCCGACGAGATCTTCCTGGTGCCCAATGCCGCCAACACCGCCGCCGTGGTCGCCGCCCTGCAGGAAGCTGCGCCCGCGGGGCTGAGCATCAGCGACGAGCATCGTTCCTATGCGGTGCTGGCCGTGCAGGGCCCACGGTCGACGGACGTACTCACCGAACTGGGGCTGCCAACCGGCATGGACTACATGGGCTATGCCGATGCAGCCGTGCAGGGCGTGCCGGTGCGGGTTTGCCGCAGTGGATACACCGGCGAGCATGGCTATGAGCTGCTGCCGCCCTGGGACTCCGCCGAGGTGGTATTCGACGCGCTGCTGGCCGCGGTCACGCGAGCGGATGGACAATTGGCCGGACTCGGGGCGCGCGACACGCTACGGACCGAGATGGGTTATCCGTTGCACGGTCATGAACTCTCCGCCGACATCTCGCCGCTGCAGGCCCGGTGTGGCTGGGCGATCGGCTGGAAGAAGAACGCGTTCTTCGGCCGCGACGTGCTGCTGGCCGAAAAGGAGGCGGGTCCGCGCCGGCTGCTACGGGGTCTGCGCGTGGTGGGTCGCGGCGTACTTCGGCCGGAGTTGAGCGTTCTCGACGGGGACACCAAGGTCGGGGTCACCACGTCGGGCACGTTTTCCCCGACGCTGAAAATTGGTATCGCGCTGGCGTTGATCGATGTCGATGCGGGCATCGAGGACGGCCAGCATGTCACCGTCGACGTCCGCGGCCGGGGCGTCGAGTGCGAAGTGGTGCGCCCCCCGTTTGTCGAACCAAAAACCCGCTAGCGCCCGGTTATACAATCGCCTGATGACCAGCGACCTCCTCGAGTTCACGGTGTCACGCACAACAAACCCGACAAGCGAGGACGCGCGCGAAGCGATCCTCTCCGACCCCGGCTTCGGCAGATATCACACCGACCACATGGTGTCGGTCGACTACACCGATGACCGGGGTTGGCACGATGCGCGGGTCAGCGGATACGGGCCGATCGAATTGGATCCCTCGGCGATCGTGCTGCACTACGCGCAGGAAGTCTTCGAAGGGCTCAAGGCCTATCGTTGGGCAGACGGGTCGATCGTGTCGTTTCGCGCCGAAGCGAACGCCGCGCGGATGCGGTCCTCGGCGCGGCGGATCGCGATTCCCGAACTGCCCGATGGACTTTTCATCGAATCCCTTCGCCAACTGATCGCCGTCGACAACGACTGGGTTCCGCCGGCCGGTGGCGAGGAGTCGTTATATCTACGGCCGTTCATCTTTGCCACCGAGCCGGGATTGGGGGTCCGCCCGGCGAAGCAGTATCGCTATCTGGTGATCGCGTCGCCGTCGGGGGCGTACTTCAAGCACGGCATCAAGCCGGTAACTGTCTGGGTCTCAACGGAATACGTGCGCGCCAGCCCGGGCGGTACCGGTGCGGCGAAGTTCGGCGGCAATTACGCCGCGTCGCTGGTGGCGCAGGCCGAAGCCGCCGAGAACGGATGCGAACAGGTGGTGTGGCTGGACGCCGTCGAACGCCGGTACATCGAAGAGATGGGCGGGATGAACCTGTTCTTCGTGTTCGGCAGCGGGGGATCGGCGCGGCTGGTCACCCCTGAGCTGTCCGGCTCGCTTTTACCGGGTATCACCCGAGATTCACTGCTGCAGTTGGCAACTGATGCCGGCTTTGCCGTCGAGGAACGCAAGATCGACATCGACGAGTGGCAGAAAAAGGCCGCCGCCGGCGAGATCACCGAGGTGTTCGCCTGCGGCACTGCCGCGGTCATCACGCCGATTTCGCTCGTCAAGTACGGCGAGAGCGAATTCACCATCGGCGACGGCGAATCCGGTGAGGTGACGATGGCACTGCGCGACACGCTGACCGGCATCCAGCGCGGAACTTTCGCCGACACCCACGGCTGGATGTCACGGCTGGGCTGAAAGCCCCCACCGCGTCACCTGGATGATCCCTTCTCATTCCAGGTGAACCTGCCCGGGTATGAGCCGGCGTCTCGAAAAGCTTTATCTCGCCGTCGAATGAACCCGGATAGCCCAGAATCACGCCGTCGGGGGACTTGGTGGCCGTTAGGACTTGGCGGACGCCGGGTCTGCTGCTGGATCGAGTTCGGTATACCGCTCGGCGAACTCCTGGGCGGGAACTGGCCATTCCTCACTGTCGGCACCCCGTATGACCCAGTCGCCGTCGGCGGCTGTCGGTGGGGCCCTCGAGGGTTTCGACTATCTCGCCCGGCTGCGCCAGCCGAGCGAAAACATCTCCGCGCCTACGCCATTGGTCGCCATCGACATGCTCATAGCTGGCTCGGAATATATCGTCGCGTACCGACCAAGTCCGCCCATCGGCCTGGATCTGCCAGTCTCCAGCGTTCGCCTGCATGATCTGACCCGAATGCGACGTCCACGTCCACGGTGTGCTTCGCTGTTCGGCGGTGACCGTTCCGATGCGGGTGAACCGTTTCCATACCGGACGCGACCGATAGCCAAGCTGGCGAAGACTCCACAGGGTGGCGGCCAGACTTGTCACTGCGGCGTTGAGCACGTCCTTTTGGGCTTCGGTCAGTTGCTCGTCGTCTGTGACCGCGGGCCAGTCAACGAGCTTGTTGTGGATTCGGTCCTTATCGTTGCGGACCGCGCCGTATTTCCAATGATTGCGGTGATAGTAGCGGCACCAGTCCTCGTGTTCCGCTTTCGCCATTTGCATCGCGGAGTCGTGGTCAAACCCCATGCGCGCCAAGCCGTCTGCACCGGCGGTCAGTCCGGCCATGTCATGCACGCTCAGCGGCTTCGGCGGATCGCCCCAGGTGTTCCAGGTGTGTTCGGCGATCTGCTCGACCATCCACAGCGCATTGCGGACCTGGCGCCGATTCGACTCCCGGTAGAACTCGTCGAGCTCGGCCCACGGCAACCTCGTCGGCGGAGGGTTCGGTTCCGGTGCGATCGTGGCGATGTAGCGCTGATGAATCAGCTTCGCCGCGCGTTCCCAGACGTCTTGGGCTTGTCCCTCGGGAACGTCGAGCGCCAGGCGATAAGTGCGTAGACGGCCGACGATAGGTAACGGGTCCTGCGCCATTTGGGCGTCGGCGTCCCAAATGTAGATGGGCATCGTCGGAAACCGCGCGGCCAGCCTGGTACCGGTCGACCTCGCGTTCGACGGCCCGCGCATCTTGTCGTCGACGAATATCACCGCATTGCTCGGTCCGCCGTTCTCGCCGATCAGGCGCATTAATACCGACACAGTCGGCGCCTGCGTTGTGGCGTCGATGATCGGCCCGGCCGACGCGAATCCGACCTGCCGACGGTGGAATTCATGATCATGCAGGTATTCCTCAGCGTCTTCGCCGACCAGGCTCAGCGCAGGCAGCGCAGTTTCGCCCGGTTCGGAGTAGTAGTCATGCTCCAACTTGCGGCGAGTCATGTCCGCGCACAGTGCCAGGGTCAATTCCGATGCGCCGCAGACGAATACATGTTGAACAGTTGTGGTTGCGATTATGTTTTCGAGCAACCAGCGGGCGGTGACTTCATATTTGCCAACGGCGTCGGCTGCCCATCGGGTGTCCGATCCGCCGAGCTGCTCGGCGCGCCACGCCTCGGCCTGCCACGGATCGTCGATGCGCACGGTGAGCGGCAGCCGTTGCCGGTGACCGACCTCGGCCAGCGCACGGGTAATCGTGTCCAGCCTTGACTGATTGGTCGGCGGGTCGGGTGACATGAGGTAGAGGCGCTCGAGGTTGCGCCACAGCGACAACGACTTGAGGCTGTCGGCGGCGTTGAGGTCGACAGAGATCACCCGACCACCGTGGATTCGGGCTTCTGGCACGCCCGGCTCGTCGGGACCACCGCTGACCAGGACCAGTGTGCTCGAGCGGTCCAGCGTCGACGCGATCGCGCTGATCATGGATCGGGTTTCGTCGTCGATGCCGATGACGGCAGTGACAGAGTTGGCGAGGCTGGCCCGCGCCCGGTCTACCTGCGACCGGAACAATGCGATCACCACGCCGGCAAGACCGGTGAAAATCGCCCCGAGCGCGGTCAGCCGTGCAACCCACAGGGCATCCGGGACAGTACTGGGGCAGTTTTGCTTATCCAGAGTGAAATCGATTACGCCGCCTTTGACTAATGAGACGGTCCAGAGCAGCGGCTGGAAGAAGACCGGATGGGTGGAATCGTGGCAGTGCCAGTACGAGCTCAAGCCCAGCACCGCGCTGGTCGCGACCAAGCCGGCGACGACCACGACCGGAACGTTGCCTGACCGGCGGGCACGGTGGGAACGAAAGCTCGACACGCACAGCGCGACGATCACAGTTGCCACGATCGCGATCGTGGTGGACGATCCCGGCTCGCCGAACCACCTCAACCAGATCGGCAGCCAGTTGGACGAGGGGGGACGCGCTGCGAGAATGCACAGCCACCCAAGGAGTACCAGAGCGACAGCGAACAGCGGGATCTGCAGCGAGCGGGAAGGTCCGGCCGTACGTTGCATTCGACCTTCCTTCCTGCTCGGGACGCAGTAAAGATGATGGCATCGAAGCTGATTGCTCGGGTTGAAATGCGGGGCAGGGCTACGAGGGGGGCTGCGACGCGACGGTGGTGCGGATGATCTGCAGGCCCGCCGAAGCCAGTATCGCCGGCAGTGCCCTGATGAACACCGCGTCTAGTTCGGCGATGTCGGGATACCGCTCGTCCAGCTGCTCCCAGGGCAGCAGATACGGGGTTTGCTTGCCTTCGACGTTCTTCTTTTCGGCCAGGGTCCAGCCATCAGCGATGCGTTCGCGGTTCCAGCGGTCGTGTTCGGCGATGGACAGCAGCGTGATTTCGGGATCGGTGAAGGCGAAATTCGTGGCTTCGCCGGCTGGTAGCGGTGCAACCGCACAGCCGACCTTGTGCAGGTGTGCCGGGATGTGACGGGCCTGGCCGCGGCTGGACTCTTTGCGGGATTCGTCGAGGTCCTGCCATTGCGGTGCCGTGTCGCCGTTGGCGATTGCTTCCTGGCGCCAACGCTCGTGGATAGCCTGGGCTATCGACTCAATCGGTACTGCACTGACCAACGTCGACCCCCTAAGGCGGTTCGCCACGCTGAGTGGTCTCAGCCGGACGGTACGAAATGTGCCGAGCGCAGAATGGAACCGGTTAGGGTGCTGATTCTAGTCGCGCAGCGCATCGTTATGACGTGACATTCGCCGTCAGAACCGCGCAAACGCCGCCAGCAGGACCGCGGTCAACGTCGTGGTCAATTCGATTGCGGCACCGAGCACGTCGCCGCTGACGCCGCCGAAACGGCGCACACAGTGCCGGACCAGCAACATGGCGCAGGTCAGCGCCGCCAGCACCACTGCCGGGCCCTGCCACGGTTGGCGACCCGCCGCCGACGAGACCGCGAGCAGCACGACAACCCAGGCCGTGACGGCCGGTGCCGACTGGGTGCCTGCGACTCGGGCGCCCAAATTGCTTCCCGGTGCCGCCGGCAGCGACCGGTGACAGGCCAGCACTGCCGCTACCCGCCCGGCCGAGACGGCGACCACGATGCCGGCCGCGCACAGCGCCGAAAACGCCAGCCCCTGAAGAACGATCACCAACACGACGGTTGCCACCCCGAACGGTCCGGTCGACCCGTCACGCATCACCTGCAGCGCGCGTTCGGGCGGTCCGTAACAGCCCAGTCCGTCGGCGGTGTCGGCGACGCCGTCGATGTGCAGGCCGCGCGTTGCCGCCAGCAGTGCGGCGACCGCGAGCAGGCCGGTCAGCGGGTTGCCCGGTCCGAACGCCAGCCCGCTAGCCCATGTGACGGACGCGGCCAGCGCGCCAAGTGCAGCGCCGACCACCGGTAGCGCGGTCATGGCGCCACCGCCCAACGGCCGGTCCGATCTGGCGCGCACCGGGACAA
Source organism: uncultured Actinomycetota bacterium (assembly GCA_963833915.1). Classification (GTDB taxonomy): domain Bacteria; phylum Actinomycetota; class Actinomycetes; order Mycobacteriales; family Mycobacteriaceae; genus Mycobacterium. The sequence goes on along the minus strand of CAWHZO010000010.1, from coordinate 88,838 downwards.
CGGTTTCGAACGCGAAAGCCGTTGCCAGCGAATGGATCACGACGAGAAGGGTGGATCATCGACGCGATTGGAGACCTTCGCACTGGCAAAAGTCGCCATTGATGACAACGTGGCCACCGCGGCCCGCAGCACCGGCAATGCCACCGCCGCGCCGGTGCCCTCGCCAAGCCTCATTCGCAGGTCCAGGATCGGATCCAGACCAAGCTGAGCCAGCGCGAGCGCATGCGCAGGTTCGGTCGAGAGGTGACCAGCCTGCCACCACAGTCGGGCGCCCGGCGCCAGTTGCTCGGCGACCAAGGCGGCAGCCGTCACCGCCATGCCATCCAGCAGCACCGGCGTGCGCCGCACCGCGGCCTGCGCACAGAAACCGGCCAGTCCCGCCAAATCGGCCCCGCCGCAACACCGCAGCGTTGCTATCGGATCGGTCAAGACGGGCTCGGCGCGGAACATCGCGTCGCGCACCGCCGCGGTTTTGCGGGCCCACCCGGCGTCATCGATTCCGGTTCCATAGCCGACCGCCGCGACCGGCTCAACGCCCGTCAGCGCGGCAACCAGAACCGTTGCCGCAGTCGTGTTTCCGATACCCATATCACCGGCTATCAGGAGATCTGCACCGGTATCGACCTCCTGGTCGGCGATCTGTCGGCCGGCGTCGATCGCGTCGCGGGTTTCCTGCTCGGTGAGTGCATCCTCTTTCGTGATGTCGCCGCTGCTGCGCCGCACCTTGTGGGCGCCGATCTGCTCGGACAACGGATCGGCGTCCACGGCGAGGTCGACGATGCGCACCGTCGCCCCGGCGATTTCGGCCAGCGCGTTGATCGCCGCGCCGCCCGAGGCGATGTTTGCGACCATCTGCCTGGTGACCTCTGGGGGGTAGGCCGATATCCCCGATCGAGCGACGCCGTGGTCCCCCGCGAACACCACAATCCGGGCGCGTTCGAATTGTTTTGGTGGACAATGTCCTTGACACGACGAAACCCAGACCGACAGATCTTCCAGGCGGCCCAGGGAACCGCGCGGTTTGGTGAGTGCGTCCTGGCGTTCACGGGCCGCGGCCGCGGCAGTCGTATCGGGGGGCGCTACCGGTGGAAACATCATCGCGTCCTCGGCAGCTTGATCGGCAGCGGATGCCCGGCCACCACCAGCACCACCCGGTCGCAGAGCACGGCCAAGCGCTGATTGAGTGTGCCAAGCTCGTCGGTGAACCGACGGGCCGACTCGGTGGCGGACACCACCGTCAGCCCGACCTCCGGGCTGACCAGCACCAGCGGCGAGCTGAATTCCGCGACCGCGGCTATCAGGTCGTCGACGTCGGCCGACACGGACCCGCCTTCCGAGGCTTGGTGCCGATCCAATGTGGCGGTCAGCCAGCCGCCGATATCGTCGACCAGCGTCGGTATCTCGGAAGATCGCCGCAATTGCGTTGCGATGTCGTCGGTTTCCAGCGTGGACCAATGTGGCGGTCGGCGGTCGCGATGCTCAGCGATGCGCTGCCACCACGCCGGATCGGTGCCGAAGTGCCCGGTCGCCAGGTAGTGCACAGGCTGGTCCGCCTCCAGCGACTCGGCGACGGCGGCTTCCGCCCAACGGGACTTTCCTGACCTGATTCCGCCGAGCACCAGAGTTCGCACGATAGATCAAGCAGCTTTCAGGCGAGGTCTAATCGACACTGCTGCCGTGCTTGACCTGGGGTCGCGGTGCCCGCATCCGGCGCAGCTGCGAGGCCCGACTGGCTGCGTAAAGGCCCAACTTCCAACGGCTTTCGGTGTTGTCTGGAAATCTCTCGTCCACCCGTCGGGCGACCTTGCGGCCCAGTATGATCCCGTCGAGCATCATCAGAGCCATCAGGCCCATCATCGCCGGCGATATGTAGAGCTGAAGCTGTGGGACGGCGAACATGATGAACAGCAGCGCCAGGGCCGACGGCATGAACAGCCCAAGCACGTTGCGGCGGGCGTCCACCACGTCGCGGGCCAACCGGCGCACCGGGCCCTGATCGCGGGTCAGCAGGTAGCGCTCATCGCCGGCCATCATGCGCTCCCGCCGATCCGCCATCTGCGCGCGCCGCTCAGTACTTTCCGCCCGGCGTTCCTCGCGACTGAGCTTGGGTCCCGATAATGACTTTCGCCGTGCCCGGGCCTCGGCGGCGGTCATCGGCGCCGGCGCGACGGGGCCCTTGCGCCCGGCGCTGCGCCGCGGCGTGGGCCGGCCCTTGGGGGCGGTCGGTTGCGGCGTCCGGGATCCTTGGGACGACAGCGTGGAATCGGAGGCATCTCCTGCCTCGCGCTGGTCTCCGCTGACGCCCTCATCTTTCTTACGACCCAGCAGTTTCACGTTGGCCAGGTTACTTCGCGGCAGATCTGTCTGGCACACGGCCGGGTTCGACCGCGCTGGATGCGCGTCTGCCCAGCCGGCCCTACTGTTGCTCAGATGAGCACGTCGGCGCCCGATGCCGGCGGCCTGCGGATGCTGATCGCCCCCGATAGCTACGGCGACAGCCTGACCGCCGTCGAGGCGGCTGCCGCCATCGCGGCGGGCTGGAACCGGGTGCGTCCCGGCGACCGGTTCATGGTCGCCCCGCAATCCGACGGTGGCCCGGGATTTGTCGATGTACTGGCCAGCCGGCTGGGAGAACGGCGGCACCTGCAGGTGTCCGGCCCACTGGCCGACGAGGTGCGAGCCGAGTGGGTGCTGGATCCCCAGACCGCGACCGCATACCTGGAAAGCGCGCAGGCATGCGGATTAGCCGCGCTGGGCGGCCCGGCGACACCGCGGACAGCAATCGCGGCACACAGCAGGGGAGTCGGCCAGCTCGTCGCCGCGGCTGTGGACGCGGGTGCCGCGCGCATCGTCGTCGGCTTGGGCGGTACGGCCAGCACCGACGGCGGTCGGGGACTGATCGAGGAACTCGGCGGCCTTGATGCGGGACGCCGACGGCTTACCGGCGTGGAGGTGATCGCGGCCTGCGACGTCGAGTACCCGCTGGTGGGGCCATGGGGGGCGGCGCGGGTATTCGGGCCGCAGAAGGGTGCCGATTCGGCCACTGTGGCGGCGCTCGAAGAGCGCGTCGCCGCGTGGGCCGGCGAATTGGACGCCGCCGCCGGGCGCCCGGTGAGCGCGGAATCGGGCGCGGGGGCCGCCGGCGGAATCGGGGCGGCGCTGCTCGCACTCGGCGGCCGGTGTGAATCGGGCGCGTCGATCATCGCCCAGTACACCGCCCTGGCTGACGACATCTCCGCCGCCGATCTGGTGATCACCGGTGAGGGAAAAATCGACGACCAATCCCTGCACGGCAAAGTGGTCGGCGCGCTGGCCGCAGCGGCGCGATCGTCGCAAGTGCCGGTGGTTGTATTGGCCGGTCAGGTGGCTCTTGACAACTTGGCGTTGCAGTCAGCGGGCATTCTGGCGGCCTTCGCGATCTCCGATTACGCCGGTTCGGTGCGGCTGGCCCTGGTCGATGCCGCCAACCAGCTGATGGGGCTGGCGTCTCAGGTCGCGGCGCGACTCGGGAATAGCGGCGCAACAAGGTACCTTTGAGGGGATGGGTTCATTCAGCGGGTGCCAGCGCTCCAGCGGACGAACCCATCCACTGATCCAAGAAGAATTTGGACATGTCGCCACATACAGGGAGAAGCAATGACTGTTCAGGAAGAGTCAACCGCCACAACTCACGGCGCGACCTTGACCGACGCCGCGGCAGCCAAGGCTAAGTCACTGCTGGAGCAGGAAGGACGCGACGATCTGTCGCTTCGTATCGCGGTCCAGCCCGGGGGATGCGCCGGCCTGCGTTACAACCTGTTCTTCGACGACCGCGCGCTCGACGGTGACCTCACTGCGGAATTCGGCGGTGTGACGTTGACCGTGGACCGGATGAGCGCGCCGTACATCCAGGGCGCTTCCATCGACTTCGTCGACACCATCGAGAAGCAGGGTTTCACCATCGACAACCCGAACGCCACCGGCTCCTGCGCCTGCGGCGACTCCTTCAACTGACGCCGGGACACCACAGCCAGGTCTAGTACGTTCCTGCTGTTCGCTGCACGTAAGAGCAGACCAAGATCTGGTTGTGCTGGCTGAGCAGTTGCGCGATGCCCTGAACCTGATTGCGGGTGGCGCTGCCGGTAGCCGGCTGGACGCGCATGCTGAACAACACCTGGGCCTGATAATTCGACCAGTACACGATCTTGTCGATCGACGTCACCTGCACCTCGGAGAACTGCTTGCGAAACGCATCGCTACTGAGTTTGGCCAGCGCCTGATCAGATCGTCGGTCTCGCACGGCGTCGTAGATGCCGCACAGCGTGTTGCGGGCGATGGTTTCGGTGTCGCGGTGCTCAAGGGCGTCCAGGTAGTGCTGGATCGCTGATTTGGCCGTGGCGTCGGAGAATGCGCCGCCCTCGGTTGTGGGGCCGCCGTGCGATCCGCGCACGATTGCCGCGGTCACTGCCGCGATCAGCAGCAGCGCCACCACCGCGCCGACGAACAGCCGTCGACGGCGGGGTTTCGGGTAGGGCAGTGGTGGCGGTACCACCGTCTGCGGCCCCGGATAGGCGGCAGACGGTGGTGCCGCGTCACCCGTCCCGCCCTGCGGCCCGTATGCCGGTTGGGTGGGAATCGGTTCGCTGGGATGGGTGTCGGTGAACGGCGGTCCGTCGGAGCCCAGGCGATGGTCCGACGAGTGCGGACCGGACATAGGTGGATCTCCTCGGGTGGCGGACCAGACGACCAACGTCGCTGCGAGGTTCTCCTAGGGAGGCTAGCGGGCGTCGGCCCGCGATGCAGGGCTAATCACGCCCACGGGTACCCTTAGCTAGCCGAACTTTGGAAAACGAAGGGTGGATGTTCGTGACGATTGCGGTAACCGGTTCTATTGCCACCGACAATTTGATGCGGTTTCCGGGTCGATTCTCCGAGCACCTGCTGGCCGAGCATTTGCAGAAGGTGTCGCTGAGTTTCCTGGTCGACGACCTGGTGATTCACCGTGGCGGGGTGGCCGGCAACATCGCGTACGCCATCGGGGTGCTTGGTGGCGACGTCGCGTTGGTGGGGGCCGCCGGTGCCGATTTCGACGATTACCGTCAGTGGCTGCAGTCTCACGGTGTCAACACCGACCATGTACTGATCTCGGATTCCGCGCACACCGCGCGTTTCGTCTGCACCACCGACCTCGACATGGCCCAAATCGCGTCGTTCTACCCGGGTGCGATGTCCGAGGCCCGCAACATCAAGCTCGCCGACGTCGTGTCGTCGATCGGTAAGCCGGACCTGGTCATCATCGGGGCCAACGACCCGGACGCCATGGTGGTGCACACCGAGGAGTGCCGCGAGCTCGGCCTGGCTTTCGCCGCCGACCCTTCGCAGCAGCTGCCCCGGCTGTCCGGCGATGAAATCAACAAGCTCATCGACGGTGCCGCATACCTATTCACCAACGACTACGAGTGGGAGCTGTTGCTGACGAAGACCGGCTGGTCGGAAGCCGATGTGCTGGAGAAGGTCGACCTGCGGGTCACCACGCTCGGCGCCAAGGGTGTCGACATCGTGGACCGCGACGGCACTAGTGTCCACGTCGGCGTGGTGCCCGAAACCAGCCAGACCGACCCCACCGGCGTCGGCGACGCGTTCCGGGCCGGTTTCCTGACCGGACGCAGCGGCGGTCTCAGCCTGGAGCGCTCAGCGCAGCTGGGTTCACTGGTTGCAGTGCTCGTGTTGGAGTCGACCGGGACCCAGGAGTGGGAGTGGGATCGTGAGGTTGCGAAGACGCGGTTAGCGGACGCTTACGGCGACGACGCCGCCGCCGAGATCGCTACCGTACTGGCCTAGGTTAATTGCCTACAGCTGCACTGGATACTGCGGCTCGCTGATCTGGGGCACCACGCTGTGCTCGACGAAGATCGCGTGCCACAGCATGAAGATCAGTACGGTCCACAGCCTGCGACTGTGATCGGCTGTGCCGCAACGGTGTTCGTCTAACATTCGCCGAACAGCCGACGCGTCGATCAGGTGATCGGTCGCCGACGAGTTCACCATTTCGTGCGCCCAGTCGAGCAGCGCGCCGGCGCGCAGCCAATGCCGAATGGGTACCGGGAAGCCCAGTTTCGGCCGGTTGAGGACATGTGGCGGGACGATGGGCTCCAGTGCGCGGCGCAGCGCGTACTTGGTGGTGGTGCGGGTGATCTTGGCATCCACCGGCAACCGGGAGGCGACGGCGAACACCTCGGAATCCAGAAACGGGACCCGCAGTTCCAGCGAGTTGGCCATCGTCATCTTGTCGGCCTTGACCAGGATGTCGCCACGCAACCAGGTGAACAGGTCGACGTGTTGCATCCGGGCCACCGGATCCCAGTCGGCCGATTCGGCGTAAATCGGTGCCGTGATGTCGGTATGGGTCCACTCCGGCCGGAATCCGGGCAGCACGTCGCGCAGCTGCACGTCGGAGAAACTGCGGGCATTGCCGTAGTAGCGCTGCTCGAGGGTCAGCGATCCGCGGTGCAGCAGGCTTTTGCCGCGCATGCCGTCCGGAAGGGGTTTGGACAACGTCCCCATCGAGCGCCGAAGCGGTCGGGGCAAGTAGTCGAAAGGCTTGAGCGACAATGGTTCCCGGTAGATGGTGTAACCGCCGAAAAGCTCGTCGGCACCCTCGCCCGATAGCACCACCTTGACGTGCTTTCGCGCCTCGCGGGCAACGAAGAACAGTGGCACCAGCGCCGGGTCGGCTACCGGCTCGTCGAGGTACCAGACGATCTCGGGTAACGCGGCGACGAACTCGTCGGGAGTGACCACCTTGGCGACATGCCGTGCACCGATCGCCTCGGCCGATGCCACCGCGACGTCGATCTCGGAGAACCCCTCGCGCTCGAAGCCGGTGGTGAAGGTGATCAGCCGCGGGTTGTGCCGGATGGCCAGCGCCGCGATCGCGGTCGAGTCGATGCCACCGGACAAAAACGCGCCCACGGTGACGTCGGCACGCATGTGCTTGGCCACCGAGTCCTCCAGAACCGCCGTGATCTCGTCGTAGCGGGCCTGCTCGGTGTCGCGTGAGATCGGGACCGCCTCGAAACGCGGCACGAAGTAGCGGGTGGTCTGCGGCTGCTGGCCGGGACGAATGCGCGCGTAGCACCCCGACTCCAGCCGGCGTACGCCGCGATGCAGCGTCTCGGGTTCGGGGACGTACTGCAGCACCGTGTAGTGCTGCACGGCGCGGTCGTCGATTGCGGTGTCGAATCCGATCAGGTCGGCCAGCTCCAGCAGGCATTTCTTCTCGCTGGCCACCGCGGTGCCACCGGTTCCGGTCGCCACGAACAGCGGCTTGATACCGAACGGATCTCGGGCGCAGAACAATTCGCCGACCACGGTGTCCCATAACGCGAACGCGAACATGCCCCGCAGCCGCGTCAGGGCGTCGGCGCCCCAATGGTGATAAGCGGCGACGATGGCCTCGCCGTCGCCATCGGTGGCGAAAACGGCGCCGTGGCGCTCCGCGAGTTCGGCCCGCAACTCCAGGTAGTTGTAGATCTCGCCGTTGAACACCAACTCATACCGGTCTGGGCTTTCCGGCGGCCCCCAGCGCAGCGGTTGATGCGAATGGGCGATATCGATGATGGACAGCCGGTTGAAACCGAACACGACGGCCCCGGCGGGATCGGCCCACGTACCCGGCTCGTCGGGCCCGCGATGGCGCATCAGGTGTGACGCGTGGGCGATCGCCTCGGCCGTGGCGTGGGCGCTGCTGGACGGCTCGGCGCCGGCCGAGGCAGCCACGAAGGCCAGCAGTCCACACATCGCGTTCAGTATGCCGCAGAGCGGCGACGCTCATGGCTGCCGCAGAGCGGCGGGCCTCGACACGGCTTCGCTGCGTGCGTGGTCTACGCTGCGTAGTATTCGATTGCGAATCAGCCGACAGTCCCCATGACCGGGGGATGCGCGGAGTCGGCCCAGCTTGTGATTCAGGAGGCGCGACCGTGACATCTCGCGGGCCAGGCTGTTCGCAGGGCTTGTTGGGAAGCCGCTCGGCAGGCTTCCGTCGGCTTCGGCTAGCGGTGCTGGCCGGCATGCTGGGCGTGCTGACGGTGACCCTCAGCGGATGTAGTTGGTCGGAAGCATTGTCGCTGGGTTGGCCACGGGGTATTACCCCGGAGGCCGACTTCAACCGGCAGCTGTGGATCGGCGCGGTGGTCGCGTCCCTGGTGGTTGGTGTCATCGTCTGGGGCCTGATCTTCTGGTCCAGCGCGTTTCACCGCAAGAAAGCCACCGACACCGAATTGCCCCGCCAGTTCGGCTACAACATGCCGCTGGAGCTGGTGCTGACCGTGACGCCGTTCCTGATCATCTCGGTGCTGTTCTATTTCACCGTGGTGGTGCAGGAAAAGATGCTGCACTTGGCATCCGACCCGGAGGTCGTCGTCGACGTCACCTCGTTCCAGTGGAATTGGAAGTTCGGATACCAGAAGGTCGATTTCAAGGACGGCACGCTCAAATTCGACGGCGCCGACCCGGCCCGTAAAGCGGCGATGGTCTCCAAGCCCGAGGGCAAAGACAAGCGTGGCGAGGAACTCGTCGGACCGATTCGTGGGCTCAATACCGAGGATCGGACCTACCTCAACTTTGACAAGGTCGAGACGGTGGGCACCAGCACCGAGATTCCGGTATTGGTGCTGCCCGCGGGCAAGCGGATCGAGTTCCAACTGGCGTCGGCGGACGTCATTCACGGGTTCTGGGTGCCGGAGTTCCTATTCAAGCGCGACGTGATGCCCGACCCCGCCGCCAACCACTCCGTCAACGTCTTCCAGGTCGATCAGATCACCAGGACCGGCGCATTCGTGGGTCGCTGCGCCGAAATGTGCGGCACCTACCACTCGATGATGAACTTCGAGGTCCGGGTGGTGCAGCCCAACGACTTCAACGCCTACCTGCAGCAGCGGATCGCCGGGAAGACGAACGCCCAGGCATTGCAGGCCATCGCCCAGTCTCCGGTCGCGGTCACCACTCACCCGTTCGACACCCGCCGCGGCGAGCGCTCGCCCCAGGCGAGTAAGTAGGGAAACCCATGCACATCGAAGCCAGGCTGTTCGAGTTCGTTGCGGCATTCTTCGTCTTCTGCACCGTGCTCTACGGGATTCTGACCAGCCTGTTCGCCACCGGCGGCATCGAGTGGGCCGGCACCACCGCACTGGCGCTGACCAGTGGTATGGCGTTGATCATCGCGAGTTTCTTCCGCTTTGTGGCTCGTCGGCTCGACACCCGTCCCGAGGATTACGAGGGCGCTGAGATCAGCGACGGCGCAGGAGAACTGGGTTTCTTCAGCCCGCACAGCTGGTGGCCGATTCTGATCGCGCTCTCAGGCTCGGTGACGGCCGTCGGGATCGCATTGTGGCTGCCGTGGTTGATCGGCGCCGGCGTGGTGTTTGTTCTGAGTTCGGCGGCCGGGTTGGTCTTCGAGTACTACGTGGGTCCCGAGCGGCACTGATCGGCGCTGGCAAAGGTCACAATCAGGGCATCAGTTGATCCGTGACCTGGTCGCCGAGAATGTCATGCGAGTTCCGGTTGGGTAGGGTTTCCGAGGCACAATGAGGAACATCGGAGCGTGCGCTGAACACCACAGCCGCCGTGCGGCGTGCGCCGGTGAAGTAGTCGAACAGGACAGGCAGAGATGAGCGGGCCGAATCCACCAGGACCAGAGTCCGAAGAACTGGAACCCGGCGTCGCGCCCAGCCAAGCCGACAGCGAATTCGAGGGGGGCGGCAGCGAATTCGGTGAGGGGCCAGTGGAGGCCGACGCGGACGGCCAGACGGGCCAGACCGACGTCTATTCCCGGGCATACTCGGCTCCGGAGTCCGAACATTTCAGCAGCGGGCCATATGTGGCTGCCGATCGGGACCTGTACGACTACGACAGCTACGGCGACGTAGCTCAAGACGAGGAGGCGGCCACTCCACGCTGGCCGTGGATCGTCGGTGTCGCCGCTATTGTCGCGGCGATCGCCCTGGTGGTTTCGGTATCGCTGCTGTTCGCGCGCACCGACACCGGCAAGTTGGCCACGCCCGGTACCGCGCCTACGTCGACGCCGCCGATGCAGGACGAGATCATCGTCACGACGCCGCCGCCCGCGCCACATCCGCCACCGACCAGCGAACCGCCGCCACCACCCCCGCCGCCGACCAGCGAGCCGCCACCACCGCCGCCGCCGACCAGCGAGGCGCCGCCACCACCGCCCCCGGCCCCAGCTCCGGCCCCGGCTCCTGCCCCGGCCCCGGCGCCACCGGCAGCGGCCGCACCGCCGCCCGCTCCCGCCGCTCCCAAGCAGGTCACCTACTCGGTGACCGGCACCAAGGCGCCGTTCGATCAGGTGACGATCACCTACACCGACGCGTCGGGAATGCGCAGGGTCCTCCCCAACCAGTACATCCCGTGGACGATCACGCTCACACCGATCTCGACGTCTGACGTCGGTTCGATCGAAGCGACGAGCTTGTTGCGATTGAGCAGGCTCAATTGCTCGATCACCAGCAGTGACGGCACCGTGTTGTCGTCGAACCAAAACAACCAGCCGCAGGCAAACTGCTAATGGTCGACAAGTACACCCAAGTCTGGGGCGCACGCAGCAAGGGCACACCGATTACCGCCGATCGCATCCTGGTCGGGTCCTGCGCCGCCATCTGGCTGGCCTTGGTGGGGATGAGCGTGGCTGCGCTGGTTGCGCTGATGGACCTGGGTCGGGGTTTCCACGCAGCAAAGGGCAACCCGCATACCTCGTCGGTGCTCTATGCGATCATCATCATCTCCGCGCTGATTATCCTGGCGGCGATCCCCATGCTGCTGCGTGCCCGGCGCATCACCCGGGACGGACCAGTCCCGCGATCGGCGGGATCTTCAACGCGCACCGCGACTGCACGCTCGATCAGGTCCGGGCAGGTGACGGCGCAAACCTCGCAGGGCGCCACCGAGCGATTGACCACCCTGCGGCCGACGCTGTCGGAGGCTGCGGTGGACCGGGTCTGGCTGCGCGGCACTGCCGCGCTGATGGGCACCATGGGCGCGGCGTTATTCGCGGTTGCGACGGCGACCTATCTGATGGCCATCGGCCACGACGGCTTCTCGTGGACCGGCTACGGGATCGCCGGCGCCATCACGCTGGCCATGCCATTGGTCCCCTGGCGTCACGTGCGCCAGTTACGCGGCGTGCTTGCCGCGTAACCCGCCCTTGGGCTAGTGGTGGCCGTTCGATGAACCGTTGCTGCCGTTGTGGTGGCCGTTCGATGAGCCATTGCTGTCGCTCTGGTGCTCCCGCAGCGCGGTGAGGGCGCGGTGTTCGGCGGCATGGGCGGCTTCGGATAGCGCGGTGTCCTCGGAGACCGGGTCGGCGAACAGGAAGCTGCCCGAGCCGGGGGAACCGCCGGAGCCGAGCTTGTTCATCTTGACGGGTACCGGAGCGCCCTGGTATTCGAGCGGCAGGGGGTGGCCGTGGTCGTCGACGGGCCCCAGCGGTTGGTGCAGTTCGATGTAAGCGCCGTGCGGCAAGCGTTTGATGATGCCGGTCTCGACACCGTGCTCGAGCACGGCACGGTCGCTGCGCTGCAGGCCAACACACCACCGGTAGGCGATGAAGTAGATGATCGGCGGCAACACGACCATGCCGATGCGTGCGATCCAGGTCGTCGCGTTGAGCGAGATGTGGAATTTGTACGCGATGACGTCGTTCATCGCGCTCAGGGTGAGCACCATGTAGAAGGCGATGGCCATCGCCCCGATCGAGGTTCGCACCGGTACGTCACGCGGGCGCTGCAGCAGGTTGTGGTGCGCGGTGTCGCCGCTGAATCGCTTCTCCAGGAACGGATAAATGATCAGCAGAGTGAAGATAAGGCCCATGAGCAGGCCGACCCAGACAACGGCGGGGATGGTGTGGTGGCCGATGTAGAACTCCCACGCCGGCCAGATACGGGCCAGGCCTTCTGTCCACATCATGTAGAAGTCGGGCTGCGAGCCCGCCGAGACCTGAGATGGCTTGTAGGGGCCCAGGTTCCAGATGGGGTTGATCTGCAGCAGGCCGCCCATCAGGCCGAGAATGCCGGTGGTCAGTGCGAAGAACGCGCCGGATTTGACGGCGAAGACCGGCATCACGCGTACGCCGACGACATTGTGTTCGGTGCGGCCGGGACCAGGAAACTGAGTGTGCTTCTGGAACCAGACGAAGGCCAGGTGCGCGCCGATCAGCGCCAGCATGATCCCCGGCAGCAACAGGATGTGCAGCCCATACAGACGCGGGATGATGTAGCCCGCCGCAGTGCAGTCATCTCCCACACCGCCACACGGGAAGTCGCCGCCGAACAGGGCCCAGTGCAACCAGGTGCCAATCACCGGCATTCCCATAGTGATTGACGAGAGCGCGGCGCGCAGACCGATTCCGGACAGCAGGTCGTCGGGCAGCGAGTAGCCGAAGTAGCCCTCGAACATCGACAGGATCAGCAGCAGTGAACCGATGACCCAGTTGGCTTCGCGCGGCCGGCGGAACGCTCCAGTGAAGAAGATCCGGGCCAAGTGCACCATGATCGACGCGGAGAACATCAGTGCCGCCCAGTGGTGGACCTGGCGTACGAACAGACCGCCGCGCACCTCGAAGCTGATGTCGAGTGTCGACGCGTAGGCCTTCGACATCTCCACGCCACGCAGCGGTTGATAGACGCCGTTGTAGGTGACGTCCTGCATGGAGGGCTCAAAGAACAGCGTCAGGTACACGCCGGTCAACAGCAGCACGATGAAGCTGTACATCGCGATCTCACCGAGCAGGAACGACCAGTGCGTCGGGAAGACCTTGTTGAGCTGGCGGCGCACCGCAGCCGAGGGGTGATATCGCGAGTCGATGTCCTGGGCCTGACGGGCGAGGACATCACCGATCTTGGGCGGTGTGGGCGGACTTAATTTCGGACTCATGTTGTGCGCTCCCAAAATGCCGGTCCGACGGGCTCGATGAAGTCGCCGTTGGCGACTAGATAACCGTCGGCGTCAATGGTGATCGGCAGTTGTGCCAACGCGCGGGCGGCCGGGCCGAAAATCGGTGTGGCGTAATGCAACGCGTCGAACTGCGACTGGTGACATGGGCACAAGATTCGATAGGACTGCTGCTCGTAAAGCGATGAGGGACAACCCAGATGCGAGCAGACCTTGGTGAAGGCGAAAAGCTCGCCGAAGTTAAAGCTCTCCTGGCCTTTGCGTTTCACCACCCTCGGTACGTCGATGGGCTTGATACGGATGAGCATCACCGGGTTACGGACGGCGGTCAGAATGGCTGTCAGCTTTTCGTGTGATTCCACCGTGGTGCCGTCGCCGTCGGACTCGCGCCAGGGGAAGACGGTCTCCATGCCGCCGGCGTCGATGTCTTCGGGGCGCATCTTGATGAACGGCGCTCCCAGGTGTTCGCCGGTGGCCCGGGCCAAGTAGATGGTTTCGCCGTGAAAGCGTGGCGTCCATCCCGAGGTCCACAGCACGGCTTTCTTGCCGTCGGCGGTCTGCACCACGGGTTTCCATGGGTTCTTGATGAGGCCGCCGGCAAATGCCACCAGGGTGCCGAGCCCGAAAGCGCCGAGGCTCACGCCGAGCGATAGGCCGATCAGTTTGCGGCGACGCAGCGTCGAGCCCTCGAAGGCATCGGTCAGGTTGGCGGTCACGGTTTTGCGGTCGATCTCGGCGGACCCAGCGCCCGCGCGGTCGTGGCGGTCCTGGATCGAAATCTCTTCGGGGATAAACCTTTTCTGGAAGAGCACTGCGCCGATCGCGATGCACAGGACGGATGCCCCGAAGGTCAGGCCGTAGAGCGGAGTGGCCAGCGAGTACGCCAGGTTGCCGGAAGACCCGTGTGGCTGGTATTCCCACGGCCAGAACAGGAACACCAGCAGCAACGCCAACCCGAACAGCCCACCCAGCAAAAGCCAGGCCGCCACCAGTCGCTCGGCGCGCTTTTCGGCTTTGGTGCCGGGGACCGGCCAGCGCGGCTCCTTGTAGACGGTTTCGACACCGTCGATCCGGCCGCCGAGGGCAACAAGTTCGTCGCGCGACAGCGCATTCAGCTCGGCGTCGCTGGGCTGGCTTGGCTGACCGGGTGAATCCGTGCCTTTCACGTCATTGCTCACGACCGCGCCCCAATCCACAGCGCCGCGCCGATGACGGCGACCATCCCGATGATCCACATCGCCATGCCCTCAGGGGCGGGTCCGAGGCCGCCCAGGCCGTTGCCGCCCGGACTACGTTCCTCGGTAACGGATTTCACGTAGGCGATGATGTCTTTCTTGGCGTCGAACGACAGCTGACGGTCGGAGAACTTCGGCATGTTCTGCGGTCCGGTCCGCATCGCGTCGAGGATCTGCTGCTCGTTGGCCGGCTCCAAGTCCGGGGCGAACTTGCCCGACGACAGCGCGCCGCCCTTGCCGGTGAAGTTGTGGCATGAGGAGCAGTTGAGCCGGAACAGGTCGCCGCCGCGGCCCAGGTCGTCGCCCCGCAGCGATTTCATCGCGATACTGCCGTCCGGGTTGCGCAACACGTTCGGCCCGCCGCCGTTGGCCTCCACGTAGGCGCCCAGCGCGTCGATCTGAGACTCGTCGAAAATCGGGTCTTTGCGGACCGCCTGGGCCTCCCCGCGCACGGCGGGCATCCGGCCGCTCGACACCTGAAAGTAGACCGCGGCTTCGCCCACGCCGATCAGGCTCGGTCCGCGGTCGGGTACGCCCTGCAGATTGGCACCGTGGCAGGTCACACACGAGGTCTCGAAAAGCTGCTTGCCCGTTCGCAGTAGCGCCGAGGACGACTCGTCGGCGACGGCCACCTGCGGGCTGGGGGTCAAGACGGCGGCCAGCCCACCGGCCGTCGCCAAAGCAACCACCAGGAGCAGTCCCGCCGAGAACCGGCGACGCAGGCGACGGCGCGCCCGGTCACTGAGCGATCGGTTCAACCTCAGTCTCTTCAACCGAGCACTCCTGTTCCTACGCACGCTGGTCATCGGATGAAATAGATCGTGGCGAACAGCGCGATCCAGACGATGTCGACGAAGTGCCAGTAATAGGAGACGACGATCGACGCGGTCGCCTGCGCCGGGGTGAACTTGCTCATCGTGGTGCGGGCCAGCA
Organism: uncultured Actinomycetota bacterium; assembly: GCA_963833915.1. Taxonomy (GTDB): domain Bacteria; phylum Actinomycetota; class Actinomycetes; order Mycobacteriales; family Mycobacteriaceae; genus Mycobacterium. The sequence continues at coordinate 73,728 of CAWHZO010000010.1, read as the reverse complement.
GGAAGATGAAGGCGATCAGCCCGCCGATGACGTGCAACCCGTGAAAACCGGTCGCGAGATAGAAAACGCTTCCATAAGCGCTGCTGGGGATGGTGGTCCCGTGGCTCATCAGGTGGTGGTACTCGTAGCCCTGCCCGAGGACGAAGAACAACCCCATCGCAAACGTGAGCAAATACCAGCGGCGCAAGCCGAACACATCGCCGCGCTCGGCCGAGAACACCCCCATTTGGCAGGTGAACGACGAGGCGATCAGCACCAGCGTGACGGGCACCGCCTGATAGAGATTCAGCTCGGTCGGCGGGGGCGGCCAGTTGCCAGCCGCCTGCGCACGCGCGGTGAAGTAGAAGGCGAACAATCCAGCAAAGAACATCAATTCGCTGGAAAGCCAGACTATGGTGCCAACACTGACCATGTTGGGGCGGTTGAGCGAATGTACGCGCGCCGTGATAGCAGTACCCGAGGTCCCGACCGCACTCGTCACATCCGCAAGTATGACGCTTTGTAGTTGTCGAGCTCCACTCGGGGCGGAAATTGGTGGCGCCCGATTGCCGTGGGCTGCGGCCTGGCGACCCGCTGCGCCGGCCTTGCGGTCGGCTGGGCTGCCCCCGATGGCGACCCGCTGCGCCCGGCTGCGCCGGCCTTGCGGTCGCCATGGGACCATCTGTGGTGTGGCGGTGTCATCGTCCGGGTCATCTCAGCGGCCCCAGGAGGTGGCGCTGTCGTGGCCGCGGGTGCTCGCGGTTTTGACCGCGGGCCAGGATCTGCCGCGTGGGCAGGCCGGTTGGGCCATGGAGCAGATCATGACCGGATCCGCGACGCCGGCACAGATCGCGGCGTTCGCCGTGGCGCTGAAGATGAAGGCGCCGACCGCAGCAGAGGTGGCCGAGTTGGCCGAGGTGATGCTGCAACACGCACGCCGGCTGCCCACCGACCAGATCGGCACCGACACCGTCGACGTGGTCGGTACCGGCGGTGACGGCGTCAACACCGTCAACTTGTCCACCATGGCGGCGATCGTCGTGGCGGCCAGCGGCGTTCCGGTGGTCAAGCACGGCAACCGGGCGTCGTCGTCGCTGGCCGGCGGCGCCGACACCTTAGAGGCGCTCGGGGTGCGCATCGACGTGGATCCCGACGACGTCGCGCGCAGTGTCGCCGAAATCGGGATCGGGTTCTGCTTCGCGCCGCAGTTTCATCCGTCGTATCGGCACGCCTCGGCCGTGCGGCGTGAGCTCGGCGTTCCCACAGTCTTCAATCTGCTTGGGCCACTTACTAATCCGGGAAGGCCGCGAGCCGGGCTGATTGGCTGCGCATTCGCCGACCTGGCCGGGGTGATGGCGGGGGTATTCGCCGCGCGCCAGTCCAGCGTGTTGGTGGTACACGGTGACGACGGCCTCGACGAGCTGACCACCACCACGACGAGCACCATCTGGCGGGTACAAGCCGGCACGGTGGACAAACTGAAGTTTGATCCCGCCGGATTCGGCTTCGCACGCGCTGATCTCGATGAGTTGATGGGCGGTGACGCGGCAGCCAACGCGGCGGCGGCGCGTTCGGTGCTGGCCGGCGCCAAAGGCCCAGTGCGCGACGCCGTCGTACTCAACGCCGCAGGCGCGATCGTGGCCCATGCCGGGCTATCCAGTCGCGCCGAGTGGCTTCCGGCGTGGGAAGACGGGCTCAGCCGTGCTGTCGAGGCGATCGACAGCGGTGCGGCCGAACAGCTGCTCGCGCGATGGGTGCGGTTCGGTCAGCAGCTCTGAGTCGCGGCTCGTGACGGCTTGTTCGGCTGCCACCCGCGCCGAGCGCGCCGATGCGGCCCACTCGGCCCACGGCCCCGCGGACCGCAACGGCGTGCACCACCCCGTCGCTTCGTCGGCACCGCTGACGCACACGATGCGCACCCCCGGCGCCGCAAGCCAGCGTGCGATCAGCGCCGTCTCCTCGACCAGCGCGCCGCCCAGCGGTACGGGCTGCGGCAGGATCACCTGCGCGCCGGCGTGGATGGCGTCGACGACGGGCATCGGTGGCACGCTGCGGCGGGCGGTGCCGGCCGCGGCGAGCTGTCCATAGCGGACGACGGCGAGCTGCCAGCCGCCGTCGCCATCAGGGGCGGCGGCCACCAGCTCCGGCAGCTCGGCCAGCGCGCGCAGGCGCTGGCCGCGCCAGAGCACCTCCACCGCGGCCACCGTGTGGTCGCGCAGCCGTGCGGCGCTCTCGTAACGCTGACGCTCGGCGAGGCCGGTGATCCGCTGGACCGCCGCGGTCAGCGCGGTGTTGTCCAGGCCATCGATCAACGCTGCGGCGCGATCGGCCGCCGGGGCATATTGGGCCGCAGTCACATCGCGTGCACCGGGACACGGCGATACCTCATGCTGCGGGCACGACGGCCCGTGTAGCACCGAACGGGCCAGCCGCCTGGTGCAGGTGCGCACACCGGTGAACCGCGCCAGCAGGGCCGCAGTGTCGGCGGCGTCGGCGCGGGACCGAAACGGGCCGACCGCGCGGTCATGCCGCGGCATCCGGACCACCGAAAATCGGGGGAAGGCTTCGTCGCTCAGCACCAACCACCACCAGCGGTGCGGGAATCTCGACCGGCGGTTGTAGGACGGGGCATGCGCACTCAGCATCCGCAGTTCTCGGACACCGGCTTCTAGCGCATGCGCGCACTCGACGTGCTCGACAGTGCTGGCCAGCGTGACCATCTCTTTGATCCGGCTGCGCGGATCCGAACCGTTGAAATACTGACTTACTCTGCGCCGCAAGTCAATTGCGGTGCCGACGTAAAGGACCTCGCCCCCCGGCCCGCGAAACAGGTAGACCCCGGGCCGGCGCGGTAAGCCCTCGGCCAGCACCCTTTTGCGCCGCTGTGCCGGCGTCACATCGGGTAGGTAGGAGCGCAGGTCGGCGTAGGTGTGCACACCTTGGTTACCCACTCGTTCGATAAGCGCGTGCAACACCTCGACAGTGGCCCGCGCGTCGTCCAGGGCCCGGTGGGTGGGCTCGCTGGCGACGGCGAACAGCCGCGCCAGCGCCGCCAGTCGCACGCTCGGGGCTTCCTCGCGGCTGAGCACCCGCCGGGCCAGCTGGACGGTGCACAGCACCTGTGGCCGCGACCAACTGATACCGCATTGATCGGCGGCGGCCCGCAGGAATCCGACGTCGAACCTGGCGTTGTGGGCGACCAGCACCGAGCCGCGGGCGAACTCGAAAAACATTGGCAGCACCGCGGCGACGGTCGGCGCATCGCACACCATCGCTGTGGTGATGCCGGTCAGCTGAACGATTTGTGGCGGAATACTGCGCTGCGGGTCGATCAGGGTCGCAAACTCGCCCAATACCGCGCCGCCGCGTACTTTGACCGCCCCGATTTCGGTGATGGCGTCAGCGACCTTTCCGTCACGGGTGGTCATGCGGCCGCCGGTGGTCTCCAGGTCGACGACGACGAATGTGGTCTCGCGCAGCGACATTTCGGTAGCCCCGTCGAGGTCGGGGAGGCTCAGCTGCTCGGCAGCGGGCGCGCCCATGGCCGCGACCTTAAGCGGTCGCACCGACAGGGGCCGGATTCAGCGCGGCGGGTCGGTGACAAACGGCGGGGGCGAAACATGTCGGTGCTCGCGGTTAGCGTGACGGCAAGATCGACCAAGAAGACGGAGAGGACCAGCCAGATGGCGCACGGCAGCGAGCCTGATTGGGCGGCGGCAGTCCCGCCCGAGCCCTCAGAACCAGTGGTCATCGACTGCGACGACTGCGCGGTACGCGGTCCCGGATGCCATGACTGCGTCGTCAGCGTGATACTCGGGGTACCGGAAACTTTGCTGGAGGATGAGCGCGTCGCGTTGGAGGTGCTCGCCGACGCAGGACTGGCGCCCAGATTGCGGCTGGTTCCGATCCATCGGCAGCGACCCGGGGTAGCCTAACGGCGTTACTCTGAAATCTGGCTGTTTTCTTAATGACTCAGCGTTGGACAACCGCGATGCCTTTTCGTAACCTATCTGAGACCTAAAACAGACTCGGCTTTTACGCCGAACGGGTTTAAGGATACAAAACTTGCGGTTGGGGATTAACGGTGAACGCGTGTCCGTGCGCGTCGCTAAGCGCTTTGCTGGTGCAGCACTAGCCGGATTCATCGCCCTATCCGGAATCGCCGCCGGCAATGTGCTGGCTGACCCGGCCAATGACGCGATGGCAAAGCTCAATGAACTGTCGCGGCAGGCCGAGCAGACCACCGAAGCGATGCACAGCGCGCAACTCGACCTGCACAACAAGCTGGCTGCGCAGCGGACAGCCGACAAGAAACACACCGACGACGTGGCTGCTGCAGACGCAGCGAAGGCGCGACTGGCAACGTTTCAGGCCGGCATCGACAAGTTTGCGGCAGCGATGTACATGGGTGGTCGTACCGACGGTATGACCGCCATCATGACCGCCGAGTCGCCGCAGCAGCTGATCGGCAAGTTGGCCGTGCAGCGGGTGATCTCCACCGCGATGCGCGCGCAGATGGCGGCCTACCGCGCCACCCGCGAGCAGGCCGCCCAAGCCGAGATGGAATCCGCGAAGTCGGCCGCCGACGCCAAGACGGCGGCCGAACAGGCCGCCGCGGTGCGCGCGAGCCTGCAGTCCAAACAGAGCCGGTTGCAGCTGCAGATCGGCATCGTCAAGTCGCAGTACCTCGCGCTGGGTCCGAATGAACGCACGGCGTTGGCCGCGCCCGGGCCGGTCCCGCCGCCGCCCGCCGCGCTGCCTGGCGCGCCTGCTCCTGCTCCGGACGCGTTACCACCGGGCGATGGACAGCCGGGTGGTCCCGGGCCGGGCGCCGGACCCGGCAGCGGTCAGGGCGCGATCGTTGTCCAGGCGGCGCTGACCCAGGTCGGTGCGCCCTATTCCTGGGGAGGCGCCGCGCCTGGCGGGTTCGACTGCTCGGGCTTGGTGATGTGGGCTTTCCAGCAGGCCGGCATTGCGCTGCCGCATTCCAGCCAGGCGTTGGCGCACGGTGGGCAGCCGGTCTCGCTCTCGGACCTGCAGCCGGGTGACGTGCTGACCTTCTATTCCGACGCCTCTCATGCCGGCCTCTACATCGGAGACGGCCTCATGGTCCATTCGTCCACCTTCGGCGTGCCGGTGCGGGTGGTGCCGATGAACTCGTCCGGCCCGATCTACGACGCCCGCCGCTACTAACCCCGGGCATCGACGTCGGCTGCTGGCCTGCGTCCTAGCCGCCGAGCTGATCTTCGGCACCCTCGCGGCAGTCGGCCCGGGCCAGGGTTCCCCGGCGCAGCCATCCCAGCCTCCGTCCGTGCACGCCAGCGCGCCGCGGCACGTAGAAGTCGGCGATCGCACCCTGCGGATGATCAACCTCGGCGGCCCGCAGTCGCAGGTCTTGCTGACGCGCGTCGCGGCGGACATCGGTCCGGCTGTCGACGCGGTGGAGACCTTCTGGGGTCCCGACTGGCCGCGCGAGATCGACGTAGTTGCTACCGGCTCACAGCGGCAGTTCGAGGCACAGGCCGGCGGCGGCCCTGCTGCGCAGTGGGCCGATATCGCCGCGATCGCCGTTGCCGACCGTGTCGATCCCGCTCGGCGGATCGCGATTGGCCAGCGGATAGTCTTCGCGCCCGGCGCGGCGGGCATGAGCGAGGATGCGCTGCGAATCGTGTTGAGCCACGAGCTTTTTCACTACGCTGCACGCGCCGACACTGCGGTGGATGCGCCCCGATGGCTGACCGAAGGAGTGGCCGACTACGTGGCCCGGCCGCACACCCCACTGCCCGAGGTGGTGTCATCCCCTACCGCGTTGCCGTCCGACGCTGACCTCGCCGCCCCGGGGCCGCAGCGCTCGCAGACCTATGACCGGGCATGGTGGTTCGCCCGTTTCATCGCTGATACCCGCGGAACCCCCACGCTCCGCGCGCTCTACCGGGCCGCGTGTGGTGACGGGCACAGCGACCTACCCACTGCTGTGCATAACGTGCTCGGCGTCGACGTGGCAGACATACTCGCCGGCTGGCGGCAGTGGCTGATCCGCCAGCACGTGCACTGAATGCTGTCCGGCTTTCAAAACGCCCAGTGCGCAAAGAGATTCACGTCTGGGCCAAATGCCGATTTCGACAGCCGGAGACTTCAGGCTAGCCTTCGTAGGTGTCCCGGGTCTTGCTGGTAACCAACGATTTTCCGCCTCGGCTCGGCGGCATCCAGTCCTATCTGGCCGGGTTGGTAACACGGCTGGCCACCACCGGGGAGCACACGCTGACGGTGTACGCGCCGCAGTGGAAGGACGCAGAGACCTTCGATGCTCGAGCCACCGGCTATCACGTCGTGCGTCACCCCGGGACGTTGATGTTGCCCGTCCCCACCGTCGACGCCCGGATGCGCCGGCTGATCGCGGAGCACGGCATCGACACCGTCTGGTTCGGTGCGGCCGCGCCACTGGGCCTGCTTGCGCACCGCGCTCGTCAAGCCGGAGCGACCCGGGTGTTGGCGAGCACCCACGGTCACGAGGTGGGGTGGTCGATGCTTCCGTTGGCACGATCGGTGTTGCGCCGCATCGGCGAGGACAGCGACGTCGTCACGTTCGTCAGCCGCTATACGCGAGGGCGTTTCGCGTCGGCGTTCGGGCCGCAAGCCGCGTTGGAGCACCTACCTCCCGGCGTCGACACCGAGCGGTTCCGTCCCGATCCGGTCAGCCGCGCCGAGTTACGCACTCGCTACGGATTGGGCCAGCGACCCACCGTGGTGTGCCTGTCCCGATTGGTGCCCCGAAAGGGCCAGGACGTGCTGATCCGGGCGCTCCCATCGATTAGGCAGCGGGTGGACGGGGCCGCACTGGTGATCGCCGGTGGCGGTCCATATCTGGCGGCGCTGCGGCAGTTGGCCGAGCGCTTTGGTGTCAGCGACCACGTCACGTTCACCGGCGGCGTCCCCGCCGCCGACCTTCCCGCCTACCACGCGATGGCCGATGTGTTCGGCATGCCGTGTCGTACCCGCGGTGCCGGACTGGATGTTGAGGGGCTGGGCATCGTATTCCTGGAAGCTTCCGCGACTGGCGTGCCGGTCGTCGCCGGATCCTCGGGCGGTGCGCCGGAAACCGTGCAGCACAACAAGACTGGGCTGGTGGTCGACGGCCGTTCGGTGAACCAGGTCGCCGACGCCGTCACCGAGCTGCTGGCCGACCCGGATCGTGCCGCCGCGATGGGCGCCGCCGGCCGGGACTGGGTCACCGCGCAGTGGCGGTGGGACGATCTGGCTGCGCGGCTGGGCGATCTGATACGCGGCTAACTTTTGGTGTAGATCGCGTCGATATCGTCGGCGAATTTTTCGGCCACCACCTTGCGCTTCACCTTCATCGTCGGGGTCAGCTCCCCGGTGTCCTCGGTGAAGTCGACGGGCAGGATGCGGAATTTACGGATCGACTCCGCATGCGACACCGACAAATTGGCCTGTTTGACCGCCGCGTCCACCTCGGCGAGCAAGTCGGGGTCGTCGACCAGATCGCTCACCGACGAGCCGGCGGGCTTGCTGTTGCGCTGCTTCCAACCCTCGAACGCCTCGGGGTCGATGGTGATCAGCGCCCCGATGAACGGCCGGGCATCCCCGACGACCATCGCCTGGCTGATCAGCGAGTGAGCCCGTAACTGGTCTTCGAGTACGGCGGGGGCGACGTTCTTTCCTCCTGCGGTGACAATGATCTCCTTCTTGCGCCCGGTAATCGTCAAGAACCCGTCTTCGTCGACCGCACCCAGGTCACCGGTCTTGAACCAGCCGTCGTCGATCGCCTCGCTGGTGGCCTGGTCGTTGTGCCAGTAGCCGTGGAACACCACGCCGCCGCTCAACAGCAACTCGCCGTCATCGGCGATGCGCATACTGTTGCCCGGCAACAATTTTCCGACCGTGCCGATCTTCAGGGCGCCGATCTGGTTGACGGTTATCGCCGCGCTCGTCTCGGTCAGGCCATAGCCCTCGTAGACGGTCAGGCCGACGCCGCGGTAGAAGTGGCCCAGCCGCGCACCCAGCGGTGCGCCGCCGGAGATGGACGCGCGGCAGTCACCGCCCAGCGCTGCGCGCAGCTTGTGATACACCAGCCGATCGAACAGCGCGTGCTTGGCCCGCAGCACCAGACCCGGGCCGCCGCGATCGGACGCTTCGCTCCAGTCGACGGCGGTCTGCGCGGCGATCTGGAAGATGCGGCCCTTGCCGTCGTTGGCGGCATTTTGCGCGGCGGTGTTGTAGACCTTCTCGAACACCCGCGGGACCGACACCACGACCGTCGGCTTGAACACCGCGAACATCGGCACCAGATTCTTGATGTCGCTGGTGAATCCGACGACGACTTTGTTTTGGAACGCGCACAACGTCAGCGCGCGGGCCAGCACGTGCGCCAATGGCAGGAACACCAGCAGCCGCTCACCCTTCTGCAGCAGCGTCGGGAGCACCTCCTTGGCGCCGCGGGTCTCATAGACCAAATTCGAATGCGTCAGCTGGCAGCCCTTCGGGCGTCCGGTGGTGCCCGAGGTGTAAATCAACGTCGCCGGATCTTCGCTGCGCAGCGCCTCGACGCGACCGGTCAGCTCGGCCGGGTCGACCGACGCGCCCTGCTGCTCGAGTTGCTCTAGTGCTTTAGGACCCGAACCGTCGATATGCAGCACGCGCCGCAGTTCGGGCAGCTCGCCGGTCAGCTCGGCGACCATCGTCGCGTGAGCGTCGGTTTCGGCGAAGGCCACCACCGCGCCCGAGTCGGTCAGCACCCAGCGCACCTGCTCTGCCGACGACGTTTCATAGATCGGGACGGTGACCGCGCCGACCGCAAGGATGGCGAGGTCGAGGATCGCCCACTCGTAGCGGGTGGCCGAGAAGATCGCCACCCGATCGCCGGCCCGCACCCCTTCTGCGATCAAACCCAATGCAGCCGAACGGATTTGGGATGCCGCAGCTGCGCACGTAACATCGGTCCAGATTCCGTCGACCAGTCGCTGAAAAATCACCGCGTCGGGGTCATTGCGCTCGTGCTCGAACACCGAGGCAACGATGTTGTCGTGCTCGCCTACCGTGAACGGAGCGGGAACACTTAATTCACGCACTCTTCTGACCTCGCTTTAGGGATTCCGGGCGACTAGGCAGGATTTAGCCTAGTCCGGCGACGATGCGGGCCTGGAGGGCCCGTTGAGGAGTCGGACAATGTGACTCGGTCGGCGACGATGCGGGCCTGGAGGGCCCGTTGAGGAGTCGGACAATGTGACTCGGTCGGCGACGATGCGGGCCTGGAGGGCCCGTTGAGGAGTCGGACAATGTGACTCGGTCGGCGACGATGCGGGCCTGGAGGGCCCGTTGAGGAGTCGGACAATGTGACTCGGTCGGCTGAATTGCCTGCGGGTGGTACCCGGCCGGAACCGCTTTATGTGAAGCTAGGAGCTGTGCATAGCGTTCAGATTGCTGACGTGACATTTGTCGCCGCCGATCCTGCACGCGTCGGTGCTGCTGTGGGCGATCCGTCCAACTGGCGGCGCTGGTGGCCCGATCTGCGGCTGCAGGTCGTCGAAGATCGCGGCCCGCTGGGCGTTCGGTGGACAGTGACCGGACCGCTCACCGGCACCATGGAAATCTGGCTGGAACCATCGCTGGACGGAGTATTGCTGCACTACTTTCTGCACGCCGAGCCGTCCGGGGCGGCGGCATGGCAATTGGTCAGGATGAATCTCACGAAAATGACGCATCGGCGTCGGGTCGCGGGCAAGAAAATGGCTTTCGAGGTGAAGACGACGCTGGAGCGCACCCGCCCGGTTGGGGTTTCTCCGGTGCTTGACCAGGCCTGAGTTCTGTCGGGGAGTACCGTTTCTGGCGTGGGCTGACGCTGTAGCTCATATGACGTAGACATACCCGGCGGGCAGGGGAGTACGACCCGCGCGAGGCGGAGAAGGAAGCGACCAGGTGGCGGAGAAGACGGCCCAGACGATCTATATCGACGCGGACCCCAGCACGGTCATGGACGTGATCGCTGACATCGGTTCCTACCCCGATTGGGTGACGGAGTACAAGGAGGCCGAAGTACTCGAAGCCGACCCCGATGGCTATCCGAAGGTGGCGCGGCTGGTGCTGGACGCCACTGTCCTCAAAGACACGCTGGTGCTGTCCTATCAGTGGCCGAAAGATCGGGGCTCGGTGCATTGGTCGCTGGTTTCCAGCTCGCTGCTGCGGTCCCTGGACGGCGTATATCGATTGGCGTCCAAGGGATCTGGCACAGACGTCACCTATGAATTGACTGTTGACATAGCTATTCCGATGATCGGATTGCTCAAGCGCAAGGCTGAGCGCAGATTGATTGACACCGCGTTGAAGGATCTGAAGAAACGAGTCGAGGCTGAGTGAGTCCGCAGCGCCCGCCCTGGCCCGGATCAGTCTTTTCGTCGGCAAGGGTGGGGTAGGGAAATCTACTTTGGCGGCGGCCACCGCCGCCGGAGAAGCGCGCGCCGGTCAGCGGGTGTTACTGGTATCCACCGACCAAGCGCACTCCCTGGGTGATGTGCTCGGCGTCGCAGTCTCGCCGTCCGGACAACGCGACCCCGTGCGGGTGCTCGCTGACGACGTGGACGTCGGCGGCGGCCTTCTCGACGCGCTGGCAGTGGACACACTGGCGCTGCTCGAGGCGCGCTGGCGCAGTGTGGTCGACACGCTCGGTCGCCGCTTCCCTGAGTCGGAGCTCGGGGAGATTGCGCCCGAAGAACTTTCGGCGCTGCCCGGCGTTCAAGAAGTGCTCGGTCTGCACGAGGTCGGGGAGCTGGCGAGGTCCGGGCAATGGGACCACATCGTGGTCGACTGCGCTTCCACCGCCGATGCAATGCGGATGCTGACCTTGCCGGCGACCTTCGCGCTCTACGTCGAGCGCGCGTGGCCGCGGCATCGCAGGCTCTCTACCGGCACCGACGACGTGCGGTCGACCGCGGTGGTGGAACTGTTGGAACGCATCAGCGGCAGCGTCGAAAAACTCAGTGCATTGCTGACCGACGGAACGCGAGTCGGTGCGCACCTGGTCCTCACCGCGGAGCGGGTGGTGGCGGCCGAGGCGGTCCGGACGCTGGGCTCATTGGCATTGATGGGCGTGCGCGTCGAGGAAATAATCGTCAACCAGATTCTGATGCAGGACGATTCATACGAATACCGGAACCTGCCCGCGCATCCGGCCTTTGACTGGTATTCGGAGCGAATCAGTGAACAGCGAACCGTGCTGGACGAACTGGATGCCGCGATCGGCGACGTGGCCTTGGTCCTCACCCCGCACCTGGCCGGCGAGCCGATCGGCGCCAAAGCGCTGGCTGAACTGCTGGACAGTGCGCGTCGTCGCGACGGATCGGCACCACCCGGGCCGTTGCGTCCCGTCGTGGACCTGGAATCAGGATCCGGACTGCAGTCGGTCTACCGATTGCGACTAGAGTTGCCGCAGATCGATTCCGGCGCGCTTAACCTGGGCCGGGTCGGCGATGATCTGATCATCGGTGCCGGCGGGATGCGGCGCAGAGTTCGATTGGCGTCCGTTCTGCGGCGATGCACGGTGCTGGACGCGCATCTTCGAGGTAGCCAATTGACGGTGCGTTTTCGACCTGATCCGGAGGTGTGGCCGAAGTGACCGCCGGTGACGATGCAGAGCGAAGCGATGCTGAGGAGCGGCGCAGATGACCGCCGGTGACGATGCAGAGCGAAGCGATGCTGAGGAGCGGCGCAGATGACTGGCGTGCACCCCGACATCGCTCCGGAGTTACGCAAACTCGCGCAGAAAATTCTCGATCAGATCGACCCCGCGGTGCGTTTGGCGGCTTCGCGGGCGGTCGGCGGCGGCGCCGGCACCGGCAAGTGCCAGCAGGTGTGGTGTCCGGTGTGCGCGTTGGCCGCAGCGGTGACCGGTGAGGAACATCCGCTGCTGACCGTCGTCGCGGAGCACAGCGTCGCGTTGCTGGCGGTGATTCGGGCCATCGTCGAACAAGTCGACCGGCCGGCGACACCACCGGACGATCCGCCGGGCGGCGGGGTCGAGACAGCTGACGACGTCGGCCCGACAAGTCGTTACCAGCCCATCAGCGTCACCGTGGACGAGTAGCCGCGACGGCCGGGGCTAACGACATTTGGGGCTCAGTGTCGGAGAGTAGGCAGGTCGCACGCGTCGATGTGGTCTGCTCCACACTGGGTCGGTACGCTGGCGCAGGACACAGTCGGCGCGGGTAAGGAGGAGGAGGCTCCATGTGGTACTGGATTTTCAAGTACATCCTCCTCGGCCCGTTGCTTGCCATCCTTGGTCGGCCGAAAATTGAAGGACTGGAATATGTCCCGCAGTCCGGCCCGGTGATCCTGGCCAGCAATCACCTGGCCGTCATGGACAGCTTCTACCTGCCGTTGGTAGTGCGGCGCCGGATCACGTTCCTGGCGAAGTCCGAATACTTCACCGGGACCGGTCTGAAGGGTTGGCTCAGCCGTTGGTTCTTCACCGCGGTCGGCCAGGTGCCTATCGATCGCAGTAACGCCGACGCAGCTCAGGCCGCACTGGACACCGCCGAGCGGGTTTTGGGCGAGGGCAAGTTGCTCGGCATGTATCCCGAGGGAACCCGGTCGCCGGACGGCCGGCTGTACAAGGGCAAGACGGGGATGGCTCGTCTCGCGCTGCACACCGGGGTTCCGGTGATCCCGGTAGCGATGATCGGCACCAACGTCGTGAATCCGCCGGGCACGAGGATGTTGCGGTTTGGCCGAGTGACCGTCCGGTTCGGCAAGCCGATGGATTTCTCTCGTTTCGAGGGTCTGGCAGGTAACCGCTTCATCGAACGCGCCGTCATCGACGAGGTGATCTACGAACTAATGGGGCTTTCCGGTCAGGAATACGTCGACATCTATGCCGCGACCCTCAAAAACGGCGACGGGTCTGAATCGTCGGGAAGTCAATCGCCTCGGATCCCCGAAACGGCGGCAGGTTAACCGATCGCCGCCCTGATCAGCTGACGGCGGAGGCCGGCGCCGGCGCAGTCGATGCCCGTGGCGCAGCGACGGTGGCCGCGGCGACCGCGACCGTGGCCCCGGCCGTGACGATCGTCGCCAACGCCCACCACAAATAGGACACCCCGGCGAGCTGACGCCACCACGCGGCGGTCACCTCGTGGTGTTTGGGCAGCAGGTCGATGGGTGTCCACACCATCAAGGCCACCCCGGCGGCGCTGACTAAAGCCAGTGCGGCGTTTCGCCGCCGCCAGGCCAGCACTGCTGTCACCAACACCGTCGGCAACATCCACACCCAGTGGTGCGACCACGACACCGGCGAAACCACCAGCCCGAACAGCGCGATGCAGATCACCGCCAGGGTCGGCTCTCCGGCCCGCAACGCCCGGCGCGCCGCCCACACCGTCAGCGCCAGCACCAGCAGGCAGGCGGCCACCCACGGCAGGAAACGTTCATGCTCGCTCAGCCCCAACCGCGCCAGGGTGCCGGCCACGTTCTGATTGGTGTTCAAGCTCGCCGAACCGATCCGATCGGTGTTGCGCACGGTGTCGGTCCAGTACTCCCAGGAGTCGTGCCAGGCCAGCACGAACCCGGCCGCGGTCGCCGCCGCGAAGGAGGCCAATGAGGTGAATACGGCGCGGCGGTCGCGGCGCAGCAGGAAATAGAGCAGGAACACCGCCGGAGTGAGCTTGAGCGCGATGCCCAGCCCCAGCAGCAGCCCACGTGGCCACGGAGTGCGACGCGGCACGCAGTCGGCGATCACCAGCGTCATCAGCACGACGTTGATCTGTCCGAAGGCGAAAGTCGACTCGATGGGCTCCAGCCACAACGCCGCTGCGGCCACGATAAAGGCGGTCAATAACCAACGGCGCAACCAGGCCGGCCCCGGGACCGCGCGTGTGGTATTCCACACATCGAGTCGGGTCAGCACGATCATCGTGGAGACCAACAGCAGCGCCAGCGTGATCAGCGTGATCGTGACGCTGGCAGCCGGCATCCCCAACCAGGCAAAAGGGCAGAAAATGACAGCGGCCAGCGGGGGATAGGTAAACGGCAGGTTCAAGCCGATCGGCGTATGGAACTTGGCATCGTGGCTGTACAGCGGATGGCCATCCAGCCACGCTTGGCCGCCCATGCGGTAGACGTCGACGTCGATCCGGTAGGGAGTGCGCCCGATCAGCCGCCACACGGCGTAACCCAATGCCGCCAGCGCCAGCAACTGAAGCAGCCACCACCCGGCGTTTCGCCAGATACTTGGCTGTGCCATGGCTACCCGCCCGCGCCAACTACTCATGTCGATAAACAGCCTATCGGTGCCGGCGTGCCAGCCGGTGTCGCGGACGGCCGATGAGCCGAAGTGGGCGTAGGTTTTCTAGAGTGCTCCACTGGTTCGCAGACGACATCGTCGGCCGCGGTCGACTGCCGCTGCTGTGCTGTCTGATCGCTTTTATCCTCACCTTCTTCGTGGCGCGCACATTCGTCCGCCTGATCCGTCGTCGCACCACCACCGGCAGGCCGCCGATGTGGTGGGAGCCGCGGAACATCCACATCGGGTCCAAGCACATCCACCATGTGGTGGTCGGGGTCCTCCTGGTCATGGTCTCCGGCGTGACGCTGGTGGCTTTGTCCGTCAACGGGCACGAACCCGAATTCACCGCAGGGTCCATCGTCTTCGGCATCGGAGCCGCGCTGGTCCTTGACGAGTACGCGTTGATCCTGCACCTGTCCGACGTGTACTGGGAGGAAGACGGCCGGACGTCGGTCGACGCGGTCTTCGCCGCTGTTGCGGTGGGTGGACTGCTGGTCCTCGGATTGCATCCGCTGATGTTTTTCATCAGCCTGTGGCACGACACCACCCACTCGCTGGTGTTACGAGCCGGCCTGGTTTTCGCGATGGTGCTGACGTTGCCACTGGCGGTACTGGTGGTACTCAAGGGCAAGGTGTGGACCGGCCTGATCGGCATGTTCTTCGTCCCGCTGCTGGTCATCGGGGCGATCCGGCTGTCTCGCCCGCAGGCCCCGTGGGCCCGCTACGTCTACATGAGGCGGCTGGACAAGATGAGTCGCGCGTTGCAACGCGAACGGATGCTGCGCCGCCCCGTCGTACGAGCCAAGCTGTGGCTGCAGTACACGATCGCCGGTACGCCTCGCCTGCCGTCGCACCGGGTGGTCGATGCGCAGTTGGACCGCGAAGTGCGTCCAGCGCCGCCGCCGTCGCCGAGCGTGCTCGCCGGCGGTGCCGGTGTCAGGTGACCGGCGGTTGGGCTCCAATCTGATGGCATCCCTTCTCCGCGGGCAGTTCTGGCCCACGTCGGCGGAAGAGTGACTCGTGCGGTATTTCTACGACACAGAATTCATCGATGACGGCCGCACCATCGAGCTGATTTCGATCGGGGTGGTGGCCGAGGACGGCCGCGAATACTACGCAATCTCAACCGAATTCGATCCCGAGAGGGCCGGAAGCTGGGTGCGCGCCAACGTGTTGCCGAAACTGCCGCCGCCGGCCTCGCAGCTGTGGCGCCCGCGTGCCCGGATCCGCTCGGACCTGGAGACGTTCTTCGATGTCGACGGTTCCGAGCCGATCGAACTGTGGGCGTGGGTCGGCGCCTACGACCACGTGGCGCTGTGCCAGTTGTGGGGCCCGATGACCCATCTGCCGCCGCCGATACCGCGGTTCACCCGCGAGCTGCGTCAGCTGTGGGAGGACCGCGGACGCCCGCGGATGCCGCGCCGGTCGCCGAATGCACACGACGCGCTCGTCGACGCTCGTGACCAGCTACAGCGATACCAAGTGATGACGGCGGATGACGACGGACGGTAGCCGCACCGGCTGCGCATCGGCCCTGATCGCGGCCTGATTGAGGACCCGCGTTGCCCGGTTACCATAGACGGGTGAACTGGACCGTTGACGTACCGATCGAGCAGCTGCCGTCGCTGCCCCCGCTGCCGGCGGATCTGCGGGCCCGGCTGGACGCCGCACTGGCCAAACCTGCCGCACAGCAGCCGAGCTGGACGGCCGATCAGGTCAAGCCGGTGCGGACGCTCCTGGAGGCCGTCCCGCCGGTGACGGTGCCGTCGGAGATCGTGCGGTTGCAGGACATGCTGGCCCAGGTCGCCAGGGGTAAGGCGTTCCTGCTGCAGGGCGGCGACTGTGCGGAGACCTTCCTCGACAACACCGAGCCGCACATCAAGGGCAACATCCGCACCTTGCTGCAGATGGCGGTGGTGCTGACCTACGGCGCCAGCGTGCCGGTGCTCAAGGTGGCCCGCATCGCCGGGCAGTACGCGAAGCCCCGCTCGGTCGACCTCGACGCCTTGGGCCTGCGTTCCTACCGCGGCGACATGATCAACGGATTCGCCCCGGACGCCGCGGCGCGCGAGCACGACCCCTCGCGGCTGGTACGGGCCTACGCCAACGCCGGCGCAGCGATGAACTTGGTGCGCGCGTTGACCTCCTCGGGGCTGGCGTCGCTGCATCTGGTGCACGACTGGAACCGGGAATTCGTTCGGACCTCGCCCGCCGGCGCGCGTTACGAGGCGTTGGCTGGCGAGATCGACCGCGGCCTGAAGTTCATGAGCGCATGCGGGGTGGCCGACCGCAACCTGCAAACCGCCGAAATCTACGCCAGCCACGAGGCTTTGGTGCTCGACTACGAGCGTGCCATGCTGCGGCTGTCCGACGCGGAGGACGGTGAGCCGCAACTGTACGACCTGTCGGCGCACTACCTGTGGATCGGAGACCGGACCCGGCAACTCGACGGTGCGCATGTCGCGTTCGCTGAGGTGATCGCCAACCCGATCGGCGTCAAGATCGGACCTACGACGACACCGGATCAAGCCGTCGAATACGTCGAGCGTCTGGACCCGCACAACAAGCCGGGCCGACTGACGTTGGTGAGCCGGATGGGCAACAACAAGGTGCGTGACCTGTTACCGCCGATCATCGAAAAGGTGCAGGCGACCGGGCATCAGGTGATCTGGCAGTGCGATCCCATGCACGGCAACACCCATGAGTCGTCCAACGGCTACAAGACGCGACACTTCGACCGCATTGTCGACGAGGTGCAGGGTTTCTTCGAGGTGCACCGGGCGCTCGATACCTACCCCGGCGGTATTCACGTCGAGATCACCGGAGAGAACGTCACCGAGTGTCTGGGCGGCGCTCAAGACATTTCGGACACCGATCTGAGCGGCCGTTACGAAACAGCTTGCGACCCAAGGCTGAACACCCAGCAATCGCTGGAGCTGGCGTTCCTGGTCGCGGAGATGTTGCGCGACTGAACTGGGTTCGGCCCGAGGGCGGTTAGAGCAGTCCGCTCACATTGCTGCCGATGGTCCACGCTGCGGCCGCAATCATCCCGGTGATCGACAACACGATCGCTACCCAGATCGGCACCATGCGTCGAGCATGCTGGCGTTCGAGGGCAAATTCGATCATGTCGATTCCGGCGAATTGGCCTGATATTTCTGGGTCTTCGTCATCGCTTCGCGTGCTTGGCTCAGCCGGCCAGTCCTGGGGCCCCCGGGTCAGCTGACGAGTCGGATGGTGTACCGGTGCCCGCCCCGCCGGCGGCTGATGTTGTTCTGTGGTGCGATGTTGGTCGATCTGGTTGCGGTACAGCGCGGCTGAGCGGTGCTGAGCCGAGTTGCGCGGCGTCGGCACCCGAAATTCCGGTAATTGCAGCTCGTCGACGATCGCTTCCAAATCCGTGCCCATGTCCTGGGCGTCCGCGTAGCGCTCGGCGGGATCGCGGGCGGTCGCCCGCCCGACCAGCTCGTCGAACTGGGCGGGAACCCCGTTGATCACCGTGCTGGGTGGCGGTACATCGGCGTCCAGGCGTTGATAGGCGACTGATAATGCCGAGTCGCCGGTGAACGGCGTCTGCCCGGTCAGCAGCTCGTAGGCCACGATCCCCGCGGCATAGATATCGCTGCGCGGGCTCGCGGTTCCGTCTCGCACCTGCTCGGGGGACAGGTAGGCGGCGGTGCCGAGAATCACGCTGGTAGAGGTGATCCCGGCCTCTGCAACGGCGCGCACCAACCCGAAGTCGACGATCTTGACGTCGCCGTCGTCGGAGATCAACACGTTCTCGGGTTTGACATCGCGGTGCACCAGGCCGGCGCGATGCGCGGCGGCCAGCCCGCCCAGCACCGGACGGAGCACCGCTGCGACCGCGTGCGGTGGCATCGGTCCACGCTCGGCCAGCAGCTCGCGCAGTGTGCCGCCCTCGACGAGTTCCATCACCAGGAACGGGTGCCGGGCGTCCAGGCCTTGGTCGTAGACGGCAACGAGCCCGGGGTCCTTGAGTCGGGCTACGGTGCGGGCCTCCAGCTGAAAGCGGGTCAGAAATTGCTGGTCGCCCGCGTAGCGGGAATCCATCACTTTCAGCGCGACCGGTCGGTCCAATCGCGTGTCGAGGCCGCGATACACCGTCGAGGTGCCGCCGGTGGCGATCTTGGTTGCAACGCGATACCGCCCGTCCAGCAGTGCGCCCTCGAGGGGGTCGTCACTCGCCGCGGCAGCCACGCGCTTATCGTAGGCGGCACCGCGCGTTGCGCCTGAAACCTTCGCTCAGCGAGCCCAAACAAGCTCCCGCACCCGGCCGTACACTGATTCGGTGAGCAGGATTCCGGCCGGCGACGACGTCCTGGACCCCGACGAACCGACCTACGACCTTCGCCATGTCGCCGACTTGCTTGGCGTGCCGGTCACCAAAGTGCACCAGCAGTTGCGGGAAGGCCATCTTGTCGCAGTACGGCGCGCCGGTGATGTGGTGATACCGCAGATCTTCTTCACTAATTCCGGCGGAGTGGTCAAGAGCCTGCAGGGGTTGTTGATTGTCTTGCACGACGGTGGCTACCGCGAGACCGAAATCCTGCGCTGGCTGTTCACTCCCGACCCCTCGCTGACCGTGACTCGGGACGGAACACGCGACGCGATCAGCAACGCGCGCCCGGTCGACGCATTAAATGCCCACCAGGCTCGCGAAGTGTTGCGCCGCGCGCAGGCGATGGCGTACTGACTGCGAGATCAGGCGGCTTCGGTCGCCTCGATGCTCGCCGGTCGCTTCAACGTGTGCCACCCGATGAACGCACACGACGTCGCCACCAAGACGTGAGGCCACGAGTACATGCCATGGGCGCCATCGGGTTTGAAGATGACCATGATCCAGATGGAGAACGCGGCGACCGCCGCGACCGCCCGGCGTGACTGGGCGAGCGGGGCTACCACCGCCAACGGCCAGGAGTAGTACCATGGCAGCGCGGCGGGTGCGAACAAGACTACGACGAGCATCGCCCACGCGATGCCGGTGAGCGCCTGGCGGTCGTCGTGACGAAATCGCCACCACAGCAGCGGCAGTGACACCGCGATGATTCCTATCCCGGCGGCGCGGGTGACCTGCAGCACCGCATAGAAATTCACCGAAAAGAACAATCCGCCGATGGCATGAACCAGGTTCGCTGTCGCCGTCGGGATGCTCAGCGCGTTGATGATTTTCACCGAACCGGCTAGCGCGGTCAGCCAGCCGAGGCCCACCCCAGCCATCGCGGATAACACCGCGAACACGGCGACGAAGATCAGCACCGACGTCGCGGCGGCCGCGGCGAAGGCCCGCAGCGGCCGGTATCCGCGTCGTTCGCACAGATGGCGCATCCATACCCAGACCAGAAACGGCAGCGCGATTCCGGCGGTGGCCTTCACCGCGACCCCGATGGCGACCACCGTGATGCCCGCAACATGATGGCGCTCAAAGGTCAGGGCGATGCCGGCGACCATCAGGCCCACCATCAACATCTCGTTGTGCACTCCACCCATCAGGTGGATGATCACCAGCGGGTTGAGCGCGCAAATCCACAGCGCGGTAGGCGCATTCGCGCCGAGATGCCGCGCAATCCGCGGGGTCGCCCAGATCAGCAACGCCAGTCCGGGCAGCATGCACAAACGCAGCAGCATGGTCCCGGCGATCACATGGTTGCCGACCAGCGTCGTGACAAGCCTGGCAATCATGATGAACGCCGGGCCGTACGGTGCGGTGGTGATGGTCCAGATCGGGCTCACATTGTCCAGCAACGGATTCGGGTTATCAATCGGCCCGACTGCATACGGGTCCAGGCCGTCGCGCAGCAGCGCGCCCTGAGCGAGATACGAGTAGGTGTCGCGGCTGAAGACGGGCACCGACAGCAAAAGCGGTGCCAGCCAGAAGCCGGTGGTCGCCACCATGGTGAATTCGTTGGCATCGCCGGCAAGAACGCGTCTGCCCAGCCATATCCACGCGATCAGCATCGACGCCACGCCAATCCACAGCACTACCGAGGACAGCACGAGCCCGTGGCCATAACGCAGCCAGGACAGGTGCAGCGAGTCCAGCAGCGGATCATGCTGTTTGGTGCTGCCCGCGCCGAGTCCTCCCACGGTGATCAAGGCCGCACCCAGGAAGCCCAGCAGTGCCGGCCGGCCATCGGACGTGGTGGCGAATTCCCTCAGTCGTGAAAAAGGTTCGGCAGCGGCGTTAGCTGAAGTGGAGGTCGGGGTAGACGTCGGGATCGACATGGCCGTCAGGTGGTTCGGTTCGCGGCAAGTCTGGCGAGCTCGGACAGCCCGGTCTTTGCCGTTGCATGGATAGGTGCGTCGGCCAACAAGGCCAACGCTCGGCGGGTCAGCGCGTCGATCTGGTTCTCGACCGCGGTCAGTGCACCGACCCGTTCGATCACGCCGCACAGTTCGCGCGCCTGGGCATCACCAAAGTCGGTGCCGACCGAGGCACGTAGCAGCTTGGCGGCCGCCGCATCTGACTTGTCGGCATATTCCACGGCGGTTGCCAGCAGGACTGTGCGCTTGCCGGACCGCAGGTCGTCTCCGGAGGGCTTGCCGGTGACCGCCGGGTCGCCGAACACGCCCAACACGTCGTCCCGCAGCTGGAATGCAATGCCCAGGTCGTTGCCGACCTCGTGGAAAAGGGCATGCACGTCAGGCCGATCGGCCGCGGCGGCGGCCCCCAACTGCAGCGGCCGCGAAACCGTGTAGGAGGCGGTCTTGTATGTGTTGACGGCCATCGCCGAGGCAATCGACTCGGCGGCGCTGGCCTCGGCCACGATGTCGAGGTATTGGCCGCCGAGCACCTCGGTGCGGATGTCGGCCCAGACCCGTCGCACCCGGTGGCGAGCATCGTGCGCCAGATCGACGCCCGCGACGATATCGTCGGCCCACACCAGCGCCAGATCCCCGAGCAGAATCGCCGACGATATTCCGAACTGGTCCGCCGGTCCACGCCACTGACGGTCGCGGTGCAACGCAGCGAACTGCCTGTGCGCCGTCGGCCGACCCCGGCGAGTCGCCGAGCTGTCGATCACGTCGTCGTGCAGCAGCGCCGAGGCGTGCAGCAGTTCCAGCGCGGAGAACAGCAGCAGCACCTGCGCGTCGGCGTCTTTATCTGATACCGCCCGCCAGCCCCAGTAGGCGAAGGCCGGGCGCAGCCGCTTGCCGCCACCGAGGACGAACTCTTCCAGGGCGGCAATCAAGCCGTCAAAGTCCTCTCCGATGTAAGCGGCCTCACCGCGGCGGCCATGCAAGTATCTCCGCAACCGGTCGGTGACTGCGTCGGCCAGCTCCACGGTTGCCGCTGCTTCTACGCTCAGCGCGACACCCCTTCCCGGTCCGGTTCAGTGGCCCGGCTTTCTCCTCGGGCCGTTTCGGCCCGCATCGCGCGGGCGATCGTAGCCCGCCAAGTCTATTCGGCGCGGCGATGTCCAGCGGGTTTTGCCGGACTCAGGTCGGCTCGGACGGCCCGGTCGACCGTCGCCGGGCAGTTGCTTCGACCGCCTCAGTTTCTGCCACCTATGCTGTCGTGGTGCTTGGCGCGGGCCGTTTGGCCGGCGCCGGTTCTGGGCGGACGCGGGTTCGCGGCACCTGACCTGCTGCGGCGGGGAACTAGTCGTTGGATGAGGAGCAACTCGTTGACCTTGAACACCATCGCGCTTGAGCTGGTACCGCCGAATATCGATCGCGGTGCGGAGCAGGCGATCGACGAAGCCCACAAAACGCTGCAGCTGGCCTCGAAATCGGGGATCGAAGACCGGATCGGGCACTTGATGATGCCAGGGTTGATCGCAGAAGAAGATGACCGGCCAGTCGAGATGAAGCCGAAGCTGGACGTGCTGGATTTCTGGTCGATCATCAAATCGGAGCTGCCCGGGGTCGGCGGATTGTGTAGCCAGGTCACCGCTTTCATGGACGAACCGACCTTGCGTCAGCGGCTCGGTGATCTGATCGGGGCCGGGATCGAGGGCATCGTGTTCGTCGGTGTACCGCGCACCATGGCCGACGGAGAGGGTTCTGGTGTGGCGCCGACCGATGCCCTGTCGATTTATCAGCCGCTGGTGGCCAACCGCGGCGTGATCCTGATCCCGACCCGGGACGGTGAGGTGGGCCGGCTGAATTTCAAGTGCGATCAAGGTGCGACGTTCGCGCAGACGCAACTGTTGTATTCCGACGCGATCGTGGGCTTTTTGACCGATTTCGCCAAGAAGACCGACCACCGCCCGGAGATCCTGTTGTCGTTCGGCTTCGTGCCGAAGGTCGAGGACAAGGTTGGTTTCATCAACTGGCTCATCCAAGATCCGGGCAACGTCGCCGTCGCCGAGGAGCAGGCATTCGTCAAGACATTGGCGAACACCGAACCGGCCCAACGGCGCAAGCTGACCCTCGATCTATACAAGAGGGTGATCGACGGTGTCGTCGACTTGGGCTATCCGCTGAGCGTCCATCTCGAGGCTACGTATGGCATTTCTACGCCGGCATTCGACACGTTCGCCGAGATGTTGGCCTACTGGTCGCCGACGAGCTGAGGGCGCTGATCCCTCGTTCAGTCGGACGGCGGGTCACTCGGCTGGGCGACCCGAGGCGAGCGGTCGCGTCCGTACCAGGCCAGCAACCCCACCACGGCCGCCACCACGAGTGACGACAGACCCAGCCACAGAGCTGCGCCACTGAAGGAGCGGGTGCTCGGGTCGGTGTAGCGGGCCTGGGCGGTCAGCATGCTGACCACGCCGGGCTTTAGTTTCCATCGCACCGTTTCCGGGTCAACGCGGTCGCCGTTGGTTGATGTGACGGCGCCGGGGAAGGCGACGGTGAGCTCCACATCGGCGTCGGGATCGGTCAGCGACGTCAAGTCCGCGCGCCCTTCCAGGATCACCAGGTCGCCGGCTCTGCGCAGAGACAGGTTCACGCCTTGTGCGTCGGAGTTCATATGCGCAAGCTCTGGCAGCTCAGCGAAGGTCAGGTCGGAAAACACGGCTTGCGACCCCACGTAACCGTCGCGGTCGTACTTGGAAACGGCGACTTTCTGGCTGAAGGCCAGGTTGGGATCGAGTTGTGGGCCGTCGTCTTTGTCGTTGCGTGGCTTGGCCGCGGCAATGATGTCTCCGGAAACCAGATCGTCAGGGGAGATGGTGATCGACGCCTTGATCCGGACGCATCCGGCGAGCACGGGTATCACCAGCAGCAGCATCGCCAACGCCATCAGACGGTGGCGACGACCCGCTGTGAAATCCCGGGGTAAGAGCTGTATACCGCTGGCGCGCACCAGGTCATCGTGCCAGACTGCGACGGCGCCGGGGCGACTACAGCGGCAGCGTCCGGCCCAGAATCGCGAACGCCCGTGGGTCGCCGGTGAAGTGGTAGCCGCGGATGATGTCGATAAAGCCCAGCCGCCGGTAGAGCCGCCATGCGCGATTGGCTTCGCCGTTGGTCTCCGGGGTCGACAGCAGCACGTTGGCTTCGCTGCGGTCGGTAAGCAGCCGACGGGCCAACGCCTCCCCGAGTCCTTGGCCCTGTGCCCGGGGATGAATGTGCAACTCGGTCAGCTCGAAATAGCTGGCCATCAGCTTCGCGATCTCCGGGCCGGGGAGGCCGCGGCGGTGCAACCCGGCCACGACCTGCTGTTGCCACCACTGATCGGGCGCGCCGCAGTAGCCGTAGGCCACGCCCAGCAAGGGTGCGTCACTTAGCTGGACGGACGACGGCGTGGTCCCGACCTGTGCGTCGACCTCCACGGCTGCCACCGCCTGCCACCCGTGCCGCCGAGTGTGCTCGAGCCACATGGCGGCGCGCTGGTTCTCGGTCCCGGGCGGATAGCGCATTGCGTCGACGTAAACACCCAGGGCATCTGGCAGCCGGCGCTGCATGTCCTGCGGCGGCAGGTTGATGAGGAATGTCGCCAACTCGCGGTCTCCTCGTCAGTCGTCCAGTGCGGTGCTGCCATCCCATTATCAGGCGTGGTGGCGATGCGTCGATCGCCGACCGGCCGCGACTACAATCAGCGAGCGAACCGGTGGTAAGGCGCAGATTGACCTCGTATCATGCTTACTAGTTGCACCCACAGCGGGTAACAACGTGCTATCGGTATTAACGTGACAGGTTTTTGGCAAGGAGGGACGAATGCCACTCTCCGATCATGAGCAGCGGATGCTCGACCAGATCGAGAGCGCTCTCTATGCCGAGGACCCTAAATTCGCCTCGAGTGTGCGCGGCGGAGGGTTGCGCGCGCCGACGGCGCGGCGACGGTTGCAGGGCGCGGCTCTGTTTTTGCTCGGACTCGCAATGTTGGTGTCCGGGGTGGCTTTTAAGGCCACGATGATTGGGACATTTCCGGTCCTGTCCGTGCTCGGTTTTGTCGTGATGTTCGGCGGCGTGGTGTATGCCGTCACCGGTCCGCGACTCGCCGGCCGGGGGGAGCGCTCCGGACCCTCGGCAGATGCCCGCCAGCGCCGTAATAAAGGTGCCGGCGGATCGTTCACCAGCCGTATGGAAGACCGGTTCCGCCGCCGCTTCGAGGAATAGCGTCCACGACGACAAAAGGGCAGCCGCCGGCTGCCCTTTTTGTTTACGCCGGTTCGGCCCGGTTCGCGCCGCAACACCTAGCTGCGCCGCCGCGACTCGGCACGGCGTTTCACTTGACCCACTGCGCCCCACTTCGCTATAGCTCCAGCTCAGAGATGGTTTGAGCTGCAGCTATCGGTAGTACACGGGTGTGTCCCGGGTCGCTGCAGTTGCCGAGAACCTATGGAAACGACACCTAATGGTGATATTCGTGCCGTTAAATGGACCGCAGTGGGGGAACGTGGGGTATGGTGGCGGAAGTCGAAAGGCGTGGAGGTGGCCAGATGTTTCTCGGCACCTATACGCCCAAGCTCGACGACAAGGGGCGGCTGACGCTGCCCGCCAAGTTTCGCGACGCGCTGTCAGGAGGGTTGATGGTCACCAAGAGCCAAGACCACAGCCTTGCCGTCTATCCGCGAGCGGAATTCGAGCAACTTGCCCGCCGGGCCAGCAGCGCGTCAAGAAGCAATCCGGATGCGAGGGCGTTCCTGCGCAACCTGGCCGCCGCCACCGACGAACAGCATCCCGACGCGCAAGGCCGGATCACCTTGTCGGCCGACCACCGTCGCTACGCGAACCTCTCGAAGGACTGCGTCGTGATCGGATCGGTTGACTACCTGGAGATCTGGGATGCGCAGGCTTGGCAGCAATATCAAGAGACCCACGAAGAGAACTTCTCCGCAGCCAGCGATGAAGCACTCGGCAACATTATCTGAGGCGCGTGCCCGTGCACCGTGGCCTCTGCCCGAACCGACCCTGACGTACTTCCCCAACGCCAGGTTCGTGCCATCGGACAGGGACCTCGATGCAAGGGGCCGCGGAGGTTTCGAGCGATCGCAAGCGCGGCGAAGCCGGGTGCAGCGGGTCGCCCGCGGACGTATCGGGCGGGAAGGTGTTGTCATGCCTGACGCCACTGGTGGTTTCGGCCATGTGCCCGTCCTGCTCGACCGCTGCGTCGCACTGCTGCGTCCCGCACTGACACGCCACCACCCTGACGGATCAGGGGCGGTGCTCGTCGACGCGACGGTCGGTGCGGGCGGGCACGCCGAACGATTCCTCACCGAGCTTGGCGGGCTGCGGCTTATCGGCGTCGACCGCGATCCGACCGCACTGGACATCGTCCGCGCACGGTTGTCGCGTTTTACCGACCGGCTCACCTTGGTCCAAACCCGTTACGACGGAATCGATGCCGCATTGGCCGAATCAGGCTATGGTCCAACCGGATCCGTAGACGGGCTGCTCTTCGATCTCGGTGTCTCGTCCATGCAGCTCGACCGCACTGAGCGGGGTTTCTCCTATGCTCAGGACGCACCGCTGGACATGCGCATGGACCCCACGTCGGCGCTGACCGCAGCCGAGATCGTCAACAGCTATGACGAGAACGCGCTGACCGACATCTTGCGCCGTTATGGCGAGGAGCGTTTAGCCCGCCGCATCGCATCACATATCGTTCGCCGCCGTGCGCGCACACCGTTCGCCTCGACCGGCGACCTGGTAGAGGTTATTTACCAAGCGGTTCCGGCGCCGGCCCGGCGAACCGGTGGACATCCCGCCAAGCGGACGTTCCAGGCGTTGCGCATCGCGGTCAACGGCGAGCTGGATGCGTTGCGCAGCGCACTCCCCGCGGCGCTGGACGCCATGGCTGTCGACGGGCGCATCGTGGTGCTGGCGTATCAGTCGTTGGAGGACCGGATCGTCAAGCGGGTGTTCGCTGAGGCCACCACCTCCAGCACACCGTCGGGTCTACCGGTCGAACTGCCTGGGCACGAACCGCAATTCGAGTCATTGACGCGTGGTGCCGAACGTGCCGGCGATACCGAGATCCGGCAGAACCCGCGCAGTGCTGCGGTGCGACTGCGTGCCATGCAACGCGTGCAACCGAAACCAGCGGCAGCGAGGAAGGGAGGCTCATGAAAGCCAAGCGCGAAGCTCAACCGCCCCGCGCCGGCGATCGGCTTCGCGGGCAGAACAACGCTTCCCGGAAAACGAGGCGCCGGGCGGCCGACCCGACACCCGCACGCAGCAGTCGTCCACGCGCCGGGAAAGCCACAGCGCCGGCCCGCGAGCCACGGATGTCGCGATCGGCACCCCAGACCACGCCGATCGCCCGGCCCGTCGATCGGCCGGCTCGACCGAAAAGCGCCAAACAGGCTAAGGCGCGGTCGAAAGCGCGGAAAGCCAAGGCGCCCAGAGTCGTTAGGCTACCTCTGCGGGAACGTCTACTCAACCGGCTGGCGTCGATCGACCTACGGCCGCGAACCTTGGCGGCCAAAGTCCCGTTCGTAGTGCTGGTCATCGGTTCGCTCGGCGCCGGGCTCGGCCTCACGTTGTGGCTGTCCACCGCCGCCGCCGAGCGTTCTTATCAGCTTGGCAGTGCCCGTCAGCGTACCGAGCTGCTGCAGCAGCAAAAGGAAGCGCTCCAACGGGACGTGCAGGAGGCACAGTCCGCGCCGGCATTGGCCGAGGCAGCCCGCGGCCTGGGAATGATCCCGACAAGGGACACCGCACATTTGATCCAGGATCCCGCGGGGAACTGGTTGGTGGTTGGTACCCCCAAGCCGGCCCAGGGTGTTCCGCCGCCGCCGCTGAACGTCAAGCTGCCAGATGAAAAGCCGTTGCCGCCAAAGGCTCCGCCGGGAAGTTCGGTTGAAGTGCCGACGCAGGTACTGCCCGGCAACGGCGCTCCGCCCGTACCGCTGGCGCCCGGACCCGACATGATGGTCCGCACCCCCGACGGCGCCGCCACGCTGGGCACTGAGCACATTCCCGCACCGTTCGGTCCGCCCCAATTGCCGGGCGCAGGGCCGGTGCCCGCTCCCGGGGTGCCGCCGCTCGCGCCGGGATTGCCATCCGGGCCTGGGTTGACTCCGGCGGCCCCGGCTGTGCCCGCGCCCGCGGCTCCGGCCGCCCCGGTTGTGCCCCCGCAGGTCGCAGGACCCGCGCCGGTAGCCGGTCCCGTGATGCCTCCCGACGCGCCGCAGCCCCCGGTCACCGCACCGCCCGCCGGCGTCCCGCACCACGCTGCCCCCACCGGGCCGCTGGTGGGCGAGCAGTTCGGTCCCCTGACCGTTACGACACCCGGCGCTCCGCGTTGAGTCGCGCAGACCGGTCGCGCCAGCGATCGTCGCGGCCGACGCAGCGTGCAAGTCATTCCCGCAAGCCAACGCGGGCAACGCATCTCGACGGTGCGAAGTCAGACAATAAGCCGACGAAAGCGACCGCCGATGCGCGGGGAAAGACGAGCCCGCCTGCTCGCTCGGCGCGTGACCGGCGTACCCGCCAGGCGGTGGAGATCGGCACGCGCGGCGCGTCTTTCGCCTTCCGACACAAAACAGGTAATGCGGTCATCTTCCTGGCGTTGCTGGTGGCCGCCGTCCAGCTGTTCTACCTGCAGGTACCACGGGCGTCCGGACTGCGCGCGGAGGCCGCAGGACAGCTGAAGGTCACCGACGTCGAAAAGGCGGTGCGCGGCAGCATCATCGACCGCAACGACAACCAACTCGCCTTCACTATCGAGGCGCGCGCGCTGACCTTTCAGCCGCGCCGGATTCACAAGCAGCTGGCCGAGGCAAAACAGAAGAATGCGAAAGCCCCAGACCCGCAACAGCGATTGAAGGACATCGCCAAGGAGGTGGCGCTTCGGCTGAACAACAAGCCGGACAAGGCCACTGTGCTAAAGAAGCTGCGCAGTGACGAGACGTTCGTCTATCTTGCCCGCGCGGTCGACCCAGCCATCGCCACCATCATCACCACGAAATTTCCCGAGGTTGGCGCCGAGCGCCAAGACCTGCGCCAGTATCCCGGCGGATCACTGGCAGCAAACCTCGTCGGCGGAATCGACTGGGACGGGCACGGTCTGCTCGGGTTGGAGGATTCCATGGACGCCGAGCTGGCCGGCACCGACGGGTCGGTCACCTACGACCGCGGTTCCGACGGTGTGGTGATCCCGGGCAGCTACCGCAACCAGCACCAGGCCGCCAACGGCTCGACGGTCCAGCTCACCATTGACGATGACATCCAGTTTTATGTTCAGCAGCAGGTGCAGCAGGCCAAGAACCTCTCCGGGGCGCGCAATGTTTCGGCGGTCGTGCTCGATGCCAAGACCGGTGAAGTGTTGGCCATGTCCAACGACAACACCTTCGACCCGTCCCAGGACATCGGCCGTCAGGGCAAGAAACAGCTGGGCAACCCGGCGGTGTCCTCCCCGTTCGAGCCCGGTTCGGTGAACAAGATCATCACCGCCTCGTCGGTGATCGAGTACGGGCTCAGCAATCCCGATGAGGTGCTGCAGGTGCCGGGCTCGATCAACATGGGCGGCGTCACGGTGCACGACGCCTGGAACCACGGTGTGACGCCCTACACGACCACCGGCGTGTTCGGGAAATCGTCCAACGTGGGAACGCTGATGCTGGCGCAGCGCGTCGGGCCGCAACGCTACTTCGACATGGTCCGCAAATTCGGTCTGGGTCAGCGCAGCGGAGTAGGCCTGCCCGGCGAAAGCTCCGGGCTGGTGCCGCCGATCGATCAATGGTCGGGCAGCACATTCTCCAACTTGCCGATCGGGCAGGGCCTTTCAATGACCCTGCTGCAAATGACCGGCATGTATCAGGCGATTGCCAACGACGGAGTGCGGATGCCGCCGCGGATCATCAAGGCCACCATCGCGCCAGACGGTGCACGCACCGAAGAGCCACGCCCAGAAGGCATTCGGGTAGTATCGCCCGAGACGGCGCGGACCGTGCGTAACATGCTGCGCGCTGTTGTGCAACATGATCCTATGGGCTACCAGCAGGGCACGGGGTCCGCGGCCGCGGTCGACGGCTACCAGATCTCCGGCAAAACCGGCACCGCGCAACAGATCAACCCGGCGTGCGGATGCTACTTCGACAACGTCTACTGGATCACCTTCGCGGGTATGGCCACGACCGACGATCCGCGCTACGTCATCGGCATCATGATGGACAACCCGGACCGCAACGCGGACGGTACGCCGGGCCATTCGGCAGCCCCGCTGTTCCACAACATCGCCGGCTGGCTGCTGCAGCGTGAAAACGTCCCACTGTCACCTGATCCCGGGCCGCCGCTGACCTTGCAAGCCATGTAGCGGCCAGGGGCGACTTCGTGACGGGTGCCCTGCCGCTGCTATGGGAGAATGGTGAGGTTGTGGCAGAAGGTGGTGGCGATGGCGGCCGAGAACATTCTCGGGTCGACGTGGTGGCTTTGGCGTCCTCAGCGGCACAGGTCGAGCGGGCGGCTGGTGCGGCCCACGTGTGACACGTGACGTTGACCGTGGCCGACATTGATCGGTGGAGCCCCGGGGCGGTGCGCGAGGTGTTTCAGGCGGCCAGTGCGCGCGGGCGGGCGACGTTGGAGGCGTCGCGACAGTTGAGCACGTTGGCGGTGTTTGACGGCTGGGAGGGTGTAACCGCCGAGGCTAGGAAACACGCGAATGCCTCGATCCGGCAGGACCTTGACGCGCACGGCAACGAGGCCTTGGTGGTGGCTCGCGCGGCCGACCAGGCGGCCGACGGCATCGAGCATGTGCAGTCTGAGTTGCGCACGCTGCGTGACGATGCCGAGAAGTTGCATATGACGATCGACGCAATGACCAACAAGGTAGTTCCCAGTTCGACGTTCAACGGTCTGCCGATGGAGGTCGTCATCGCCGAAGGGCAGCTACAGCCTCGCCTGGATGCGATCCTGGCGGAGGCCAACGCGGTCGATCACGAGCTGGCGAGTGCGATCAATATGGCCGAGGGCGTCGCCCCAATTCCGCCTGACGCCGGTCCGCCGGTCGGTCCTGCGGGATTGACCCTGACCCAGCGCCAATCCGACGCCAACGAGGAAACGTTGCGCGAGGAAAAGGCTAAACTCGACGCTCATATCAACGACTTGCAGGCGCAGGCTGATCGAGCGCGAGCGCAGGGTGACCAGGGCCGACTTCAGGACCTCACAGGTCAACTGAACGCGGCCAAAAACCGGATGGCCGAATTCGACTCCGTTGACGATGCGCTGCGCAGGGCGCCGGAGACCTATCTGGCCCAGCTTGATATTCCGAGTGATCCGGGCCAAAAAGTCCGCGCGGCGGTGGCCGTTGGCAACCCCGACACCGCTGCCGACGTTACGGTCACCGTTCCCGGCATCGGTTCAACCACAAGAGATTCCCTGCCGAGCATGGTTACCGAGGCCCGTAATCTTCAGCAGACCGCAGAGGAGGAGCTCAGACGGCTCGGGCGTCCGGGGTCGGTGGCCACCATCGCGTGGATGGGCTATGACCCGCCGGCGAATCTGCTCAATACCACCAGCCCGCGCGACTTATGGCGCACGATGGGCGCTGACCGGGCCCAGGCCGGCGCGGCGAGTTTGGCTCCGTATCTTCAACAGGTGCGCGCCAACAACCCCACCGCACATCTGAGCCTCTTCGGGCACTCTTACGGCTCGCTGACGGCGTCGCTGGCTTTACAGCAGCTCAACGCTGCGGGCTTGCATCCGGTTAATGATGCGGTGTTCTACGGCTCGCCCGGTTTGGCGCTCGAGAATCCAAGCCAGCTCGGGCTGGCCAATGGGCACGGCTACGTGATGCGGGCACCGCCCGGCGATGACTGGATTCCCGAGGTAGCTCCGCTCGCACCTCTGCACGGCTGGGGTGCAGATCCGTATGGCGGAATGATGCCGGAGCTATCTTCTCAAGCCGGTATCAGTCCCGATGGTGTCGTGCGGGCGGGCGTGGAAAGCCATGCGGACTATCCACGCGCCGTTACAGGATCGGGAGGCGAACAGGTGCTCAGAATGTCGGGCTACAACCTGGCGATAATCGCCGCCGGGATCGCTGATTCGCCCGACGGCGGTCAACAGCTGGTGATCGCGCCGACGCTGTTAACGCCTTATCCGCATCCGGGGCGATGATGACAGTTCGGGTGGCTGCAAAGAGTGTGTGGATGGTGGTGATGTGCATGTCAGTTTTCGGTTGCGGAGCAACAGATTCGGGGTCGCAGGGCAATCCTGGGCCGCAGCGGGTGGCAGGGTTGGAAAATGGTTTGCGGTCCAAACCCTCGTTTGAAGCTGCGCGTGCGGAGTATGTCGGGGCGACGAACCAGATGGCCGACAAGGTCGCCGCCCTGGTGCCAGGAATGACGTGGCAGGTCGACGAGAACAGCTGGAATGGCTGCGGTGGTGAGTACGTGTGGACTCGTGCCGTCCAGGTCTACTACCGCATTGTGTTCAATCGCGCGGTCCCCGATAATATTTGGCCGAAGGCGCTGCAAATCGTCAAGGACGGTGCCGCGCCTTTCGGTGCCACCACCGTCAACGTCTTCGTCGACCGGCCCGGCAACAAAGACCTGGCCATCTCGGGTTCCGGCGCGCAGTTCCATTTTGGCACCGCCGTGCAGACGATCCTCGCCGCGAAGTCCGACTGCCGGATGCGCGAAACCGACACCCCGACACCGGCCTCGACTGCTCACCCGTAAACCGCACCGCGGCGCACAGCTGCCAAATGACGTCCGGGTGACTTGTGACCGGTGACTCGCTGCTGCTAGGGAGAATATTCGGGTTACGGCGGGAGGCATTGGCATGGCGGCTTCAGGAGAATTTCGGGTCGACTTGGAGGCTTTGGCGTCTTCGGCGGCGCAGGTGTCTGGGCAGGGTGAGGACTTGGCGACCGCCCATGTGTCGTCGGACAATCGGATGACGGCCGCACAGTCGGGTTGGGTTGGTAGCTCTGCGGCAGCGCTCAACGTCAAGACGGCGACGTGGTTGGAGACATCGCGCCGGCTGCTGACCAGCGTGGGGGATCACGCGTTGAAGCTCAACAACGACGGGATCAATTTTTCGGCGGTGGAGCGCGAGAATGTTGACAAGATTCGTGAGCTCGGCGGCGGCGAGGGGTCGGCTGGTGCGGCCCGCGCGTGATCCGTGACGTTGACGGTGGCCGACATCGATCGGTGGAGCGCCGAGGCGGTGCGAGAGGTGTTCCACGCGGCCGGCGTGCGTGCACAGGCGACGTTCGAGGCGTCGCGTTCTGCGGGGCACAGGCGACTTGGGCGGCATCATCGGCTGCCCGATAAATATGGCGTGGAAGCCATGAATTCACGGAAGAGGCAAGAAAACTCAAAATCGTCGATGCCGATGGAAAAATCTTGTCCGGCTTAGTATTTCGCAATAGTCGCGAACTTAGCTCGGTAGCTACGATTATTCTTCTGGATCCTGCGGCGCCGGGCTCTTGCCGTCGGTGTCGGTGAAAAGGCTGGTGTCATCATGCGGGTATGGCCGCGGTGGAGTGATATCCACTTTCGGCGGCACCGCCTGCAGGGAGTCGGGATAGCGGGGATCGACAAATGTCAGATCGTGCCCGCGGCGTTGTAGCGACCGTCCGACCAAGTAGATCACGACGCAGATCACTGCAAATGCGCCGACGACGCCTGAAACTGCAAGGATCTGCATAGAGCGGCCTCCGCGCAACAAACAGCTTCTTAGGATCGTGTCGGACCCACGTAAATCCGACTGCGCCTCGATGTCAACTGTCCACGCCACACCCGATCTGGGCCGCCGCTGACATTGCAAGCCATGTAACGGGTGTCAAATTCGTCGGCAACGGCTACTTCTCATCAGTGACAACCAAGGCCGGCGCGATCGTCGTGGTTCCCGCCCACAACGAGTTCTCGTTGTTGTATAGGTGTTTGAGCGCGATCCGGATAGCCGCAATCGCTGTTGCCGCCCCGACCACGGTGGTTGTGGTGCTCGACGCCTGCGACGACGACAGCGAAAGTCTTGCCGGGCAATTGGGCAACGACGTGCATTTCCTGCGGATCGACGAGCGCAACGTCGGTTCGGCGCGCGCGGCTGGTTTCCGCTACGCGAGGTCGACGCTCGGCTGCGCGGGTACCCGGACTTGGTACGCGACCACCGACGCCGACACCGAAGTTGATAGCGATTGGTTGGTGCGTCAGCTCGGTAGTGGCGCCGACATGGTCTTGGGTGTGGTGCGGGTGGGTCAGTGGCGGCATCATTCCGAGCAGGTTGCCGAGCTCTACGAGGCCCGCTACCGCGCCGAGGCGCGACGTCACCAGCACGTTCACGGCGCCAACATGGGATTTAGCTCCGACGCCTACTGGCGCGTCGGTGGATTCGCTGCGCTGGCAAGTGGCGAAGATGTGGATTTGGTCGAACGTTTCGACGCCGCCGGATATCGAATCCATTGGGATGACACGCTCTGGGTCACTACATCTGACCGCCGGAACGGACGGGCGCCGGGCGGCTTCGCCGATCACCTTGCGGAGGTGTCGCAAGAAGTCGAGGGCGGCCAGGACACAGCGAATGAGGCCTCATGACGGCTGGCTTAGTGCTGGAGTGGCTTGGCGCCGGTCAACTGCAATTACCGCTGCCGGGTTCAGGCCGAACCGTGCAGCGCTGGCGGCGGCTTTCCGAGCTGACCGAAGTCGACGTGGTCGCCGGGCGGCTGGCCGAGGCGCACACCGACGCGGTCGCGATCTTGGCCGAACTCGGCGGTCGGGCTCCGCGTGCTAATGAGTTGTGGGGGGTTTGGGCCGCCGAAGGTGCCGACTCGGCCGTGACAGCCCGTGGGGCAGGCGACGCACTGGTCCTCGACGGCACCAAAGCGTGGTGTTCCGGCGCCGGGCTATGCACGCATGCGCTAGTGACCGCTCACCTCGGCGACGGGCGGCGAGGGCTGTTCGCTGTGGGCGTGCACAGTCCGGCCGTGCGACCGCTGGAAGCTACCTGGCGCAACGCAGGCATGGCCGACAGTGACACCAGATCGGTCCAATTCAGCAGTGCGCCAGCAGTTCCCGTCGGCCATCCCGACGACTACCTGAACCGGCCGGGCTTCTGGTTCGGCGCCATCGGGGTCGCGGCGTGCTGGTTGGGTGGTGCGCGCGCGGTTACCGCGCCGCTATACCAGCGCGCCGCCCGCGGCTCGGCCCATGATCACCTGCTGGCCCACCTCGGGGCCGTCGACGCGGCGATCACAGCAGCCGAAGCCACCCTCGCCGTGGCTGCCGACCACGTCGACAGGGATCCATACAACCGCTCGGGGCTGGCGGAGTTGACGGCCAGACGCGCCCGCGCGGTCGTGGAGAAAGCGGTCGACGAAGCGCTCGGGCGAACGGATCGGGCGCTCGGTCCGGGCCCGCTGTGCCTTGACGAACAGCACGCCCGCGCCGTCGCCGATCTGACCGTGTACGTCAGGCAAAGCCACGCCGAGCGCGACCTCGCCGCCCTCGGCCTGCTCGCAGCCCTGGGCCGCATCGATGCATGAGATCGGGTCCGGGACTGGCGCGCGGTTGCAGGCCAGCCCGGTCGCCGATGGCGGCACCCCCGTCGAGTTGTGGACCGACTGGGACCAGAACTTCGGGCCACTTGATCTCGGGCACTGCCCCGGCATGACGGTCATCGCGCCGCATCCCGACGATGAAACCCTGGGTTTGGGAGCAACCGTCGCGATGCTGTCCGCGGCCGGTGTCGAGGTGCAAGTGGTGTCGGTTTCCGACGGTGGGGCCGCCTATCCGGGGCTGAGCGCCGCAGATCGCGCGGAGCTGGAAAGGGTGCGCGGGACCGAGGTTCGCCGATCGGTGGGGCTGCTGGGTGCCGGCGAGCCGATCAGGCTAGCGATGCCCGATGGTGAGCTTTCCCGCCACGAGCAGCGGCTGACAGATCGGATTGCCACACTGCTCGCCGACTTCCCGGCCGGCAGGTGGTGCGCGGCCACCTGGCGCGGCGACGGCCACCCCGACCACGAGGCGGTGGGCCGCGCCTCAGCTGCCGCTGCGGCGCAAACCGGCGCGGTCCTCCTCGAATACCCGGTATGGATGTGGCACTGGGCCAGGCCCGGGGATCCGGCGGTGCCGTGGAATCGTGCCCGCCGAGTGGCGTTGACCGATGAGGCGCTGAATTCGAAACAGCATGCTGTTGAATGTTTTTCGAGTCAGACCCAGCCGGGGCCCGACGGCCAGACGGTGTTGCCGCCTGCCGTGGTGCACCGGCTGTTGACGGTGGGGGAGGTGGTGTTCGTCTGAACAGGCTGCCCGATGAGTACTTCGGTCAGATGTACTCACAGTCAGGCGATCCCTGGGAACTGGGAACTCGCTGGTACGAGCAACGGAAGTACGCGATCACGCTTGCGATGCTGCCCAAGGATCGTTACGCGCACGCCTTCGAGCCGGGCTGCTCGGTGGGGGTGCTGACCGCGCTGTTGACGCAGCGGTGCGGACGGGTGACCGCCACCGACGTCGCCGCGGAGGCGCTTGCGAATGCGGAGCGGCGACTGCATGGTTCAGGTCGCCGCGATCAGGTGACATTGCTGCGTCAGTCGGTGGACGAGCCGTGGCCGCCGGATCCTTTCGATCTGCTGGTGCTCTCCGAAATTGGTTACTACCTGCCACCCGACGCCCTGCGCGGCATACTCGACCGGCAATGCCCGCGACTGGCAGTCGGGGCAAGTGTGATCGCCGCGCACTGGCGCCACCCGGTCGACGACTATCTGATGTCGGGGGACCAGGTCAACGAGGTTGTTGCCGCGACCACCGGACTGCATTTGATCGGCAGCTACCGCGACGCCGACGTCGCGATCGATGTGTTCGACAACGCCGATGACGCGTCCGTGGCCGCCCGCACCGGTGTTCCGACTTAGGACGGGATCGGGGCACGGCGCCGGATCAGATCTTCACCCCGGTCGTAGTCGTCGTCGGCGTTGTAGGTAAGCACCCCGACGGCCGCCCCATCGGACTCGTACCAGACGGTGAAGCCGTCGTCGTGTTCGACGAACCGAAACCGCTCGAACCCGTCGCCCCACGCGTGGTACTTCAAAGTCGCCTCTCCAATGGTGGTCCAGAAGCCGGGCACACCGTCCCATTCGGCCGTCTGACCTGCTGCGCTGGCGCCCGCGACTTCGCCGTGGTCGACGGCGTCTTGCCAGTGTTCGACCGCCACGGACCGGCCGGCGGTGCTGTTATACGCCAATGCGACATCCCCAGCGGCATAGACATTTTCAGCCGAGGTCCGCATCTGGGCATCGACGACGATTCGCCCCTCGCTGGTCTTGATGCCGGCCGCCGCGGCCAGTGCTGACTGCGGCTGGACACCGGTGGCCGCCAGAATCAGGTCACAGTCGATCGTCACGCCATTGTCCAGGTGCACCGCTCCGTCGCCGATGCCGCTGACGGAAACCGATCCGATATAACGCGCACCCGTGTCGCCGAGCAGACTAACGATGCGCGCGCCGGCCTCCTCGCCCAACCGCTTGGCCTGAGGTACGGGATCAGGAGCGACGAGCGTGGTGCGCACCCCACGCATCGCCAGAGATGCCGCCGCCTCACAGCCGATGAACCCGGCTCCGATCACTACGGCGGATTCAGCGTGGGCCGCGGTGTTACGCAGCACTTGCGCCTCGGCCAGCGTCCGCAGTTGCAGCGCTTTCTCACCACCGGCAACCGGAAATGGCGACGGTTTCGCGCCGCACGCCAGCACCAACCGTCGATAGGGATAACGTTTGCCGTCCGCCGATACGTATTGCTCGACGACGTCCACTGTTTCGACACTGCCCGTTGCGACGAGTTCGATCGCCCTTTCTTCGAACCATTGGGCGGGATGCAGCTCGGCGTCAGCCACCTCGGCGTCGCCACGCAGAAATTCTTTACTGAGCGGCGGTCGGGCGTACGGCAGAGCCGGGTCGTCGGTCAGAATGCGAACGGTGTCTTCTGGATTGTGCCGGCGGAAAGCCTCGGCGGCGCTTACGCCTGCCGGACCGCTGCCGACAACGATCAGTCCCGTTGAGGTCACATCTGGCGGATTACCCCGGTCGTCATCGGTCTATGCGGGGTCAGGCGAATCGCCGCTGTAGAGCAACCAGCACCGGTTGCTGGGTAGTGTCATGGCCGATCAGGCAGGACGGAGGAAGGTGACATCGGTGCCCGCTGCGCTGCGCCCCACCGCCGGCGCGGGGATATCGCTCTCGACCCTGGCGGCTCAAGTGGGCGCAATACCCGCTGCGGGCAGCACGGCGTCCGATCCGCGCATCACCGGTGTGACGTTGCGCGCCCAGGAGGTGCGGTCGGGCGACCTGTTCGCCGCGTTGCCCGGCGCGTCGACCCACGGCGCCCGCTTCTACGGTGACGCGATCGAACGCGGGGCCGTCGCGGTGCTCACCGATGCGGCCGGGTTGGCAAGGCTGACCGACCATGCCTGCTCTGTGCCCGTGCTGGTTCATCCCGAGCCCCGCAGCGTGCTGGGCGAACTCGCCGCCACCGTCTACGGGCGTCCCTCCGAGCACGTCGCGGTCATCGGCGTCACCGGGACATCGGGTAAGACCACGACGACCTATCTGATCGAAGCCGGTCTGCGGTCGGCCGGGCGGGCGGTGGGACTGGTTGGCACCGTCGGCCTGCGCATCAACGGCGTCGACATCCCCAGCACGCTGACCACACCCGAAGCGCCCGCACTGCAGGCCCTCTTGGCGGTGATGGCCGAGCGCGGTGTCGACACCGTGGTGATGGAGGTGTCCAGTCACGCGCTGACACTGGGCCGAGTCGACGGCATTCACTTCGCGGTAGGCGGTTTCACCAATCTGTCCCGTGACCACCTCGACTTCCACCCGACCATGGAGGACTACTTCGAGGCCAAGGCGCGCCTGTTCGACCCCGCGTCGCCGCTGCGTGCCCGTCGCGCGGTGGTGTGCGTCGACGACGATGCCGGCCACGCAATGGCCAACCGCACCGACGCGGCGATCACGGTCAGCGCGCGGGGTCGGCCGGCGGACTGGCGCGCCGAAGATGTCATGGCCGAGGCAGGCGCACAGGAGTTCACCGCGGTCGACCCGGCCGGTGTCCATCACCGGATCGG
Organism: uncultured Actinomycetota bacterium; assembly: GCA_963833915.1. Lineage (GTDB taxonomy): Bacteria > Actinomycetota > Actinomycetes > Mycobacteriales > Mycobacteriaceae > Mycobacterium. The sequence continues at coordinate 35,033 of CAWHZO010000010.1, read as the reverse complement.
CATTGGGCTGCCCGGCGGTTACAACATTGCCAATTGCCTTGTCGCGCTGGCGATCCTTGATGCTGTCGGGGTTTCCCCCGAGCAGGCGTCAAACGGGCTGCGGCACACCCAAGTTCCCGGGCGGCTCGAGCAGATCGACCGCGGCCAGGACTTTCTCGCGCTGGTCGACTATGCGCACAAGCCGGGCGCGCTGCGTGAGGTGCTGCGATCACTGCGGCGCCCGAGCGGCCGACTGGCCGTGGTGTTCGGGGCCGGCGGCGATCGCGACCCGGGCAAACGTGCGCCGATGGGCCGCATTGCCGCCGAGTTGGCCGATCTGGTGGTCGTGACCGACGACAACCCCCGCGGTGAGGATCCCGCGGCGATTCGCCGCGAGATCCTGGCCGGCGCAGCAGAAGCCGGCGCAGTCGCACAAGTGGTCGAGATCGGAGACCGCCGCGAGGCGATCGACCATGCCGTGGCCTGGGCAGCCGCCGGAGATGTGGTGCTGATCGCCGGCAAAGGCCATGAAACCGGCCAGACTCGCGGCGGACGCACCCACCCCTTCGACGACCGGGTCGAGCTCGCCGCCGCGCTCGAAGAGGAGCGGCGCACGTGACCGCCGGCAACCATGATTGACCTCACCGTCGCGCAGATCGCGGCCATCGTCGGCGGTGAGCTGGCTGACATCTCGGCCGAGGACGCCGCGGGTCTGCACGTCACCGGAACCGTCGAATTCGACTCCCGCAAAGTCACTTCCGGCGGATTGTTCCTGGCGCTGCCGGGGGCCCGCTCCGACGGGCACGACCATGCGGCCTCGGCGGTGGCCGCCGGCGCGGTCGCGGTGCTGGCCGCCCGGCCGGTCGGGGTGCCCGCGATCGTGGTCGCCCCCGACGCGCACGCCGCCCAGCGCGGCGACGGGGGACTGGCCGGTGTGCTCGAGCACGACACCGACGGGTCGGGCGCGGCGGTGCTGGCCGGGCTGGCCAAACTCGCCGCCGCGGTAGCCGCCGAGCTGGTGGCCGGGGGGCTGACGATCGTCGGGATTACCGGGTCGTCGGGCAAGACATCGACGAAAGACCTGCTGGCCGCGGTGCTCGCGCCGCTCGGCGAGGTGGTGGCGCCGCCCGGGTCGTTCAACAACGAGCTGGGCCACCCGTGGACAGTGCTGCGCGCCACCGCCGGCACCGACTACCTGATCCTGGAGTTGTCGGCACGCCATCCCGGCAACATCGCCGCGCTGGCCGCGATCGCGCCGCCGGCCATCGGGGTGGTACTCAACGTCGGCACCGCGCATCTCGGTGAATTTGGCTCGCGCGAAGCCATCGCAAAGACCAAAGGCGAACTGCCGCAATCTGTTCCGCGGTCCGGAGTGGTCGTGCTCAATGTCGATGACCCGGCGGTGGCGGCGATGGCCGAGGTGACCGCTGCCCGTGTGGTTCGGATCAGCCGGCACAGCCAGACCGCCGCCGGACCCGCCGACGTGTGGGCCGGGCCGGTGACGCTCGACGAGCTGGCCAGGACGCGGTTCACTCTGCACTCGGCCAAGACCGCTACTGACGTCAGCCTGGCTGTCCACGGCGAACACCAGGTCAGCAACGCGTTGTGCGCGGCGGCCGTCGCGCTGGAATGCGGCGCCACCGTCGAACAGGTGGCCAAGGCGCTGGCCGGCGCGGGCCCGGTGTCGGGCCACCGGATGCGCGTCAGCACCCGCGCTGATGGGGTGACGGTGATCGATGACGCCTACAACGCCAACCCGGACTCGATGCGCGCCGGGCTGCAGGCACTCGCGTGGATTTCCCGCAGCAGCGGGGCCGGCCCTCGCCGCAGCTGGGCGGTGCTGGGTGAGATGGCCGAGCTCGGTGACGACGCGATATCCGAACATGACCGCATCGGCCGGCTGGCGGTGCGATTAGATGTGTCTCGACTCATCGTCGTGGGAATGGGGAGGTCTATGAGCGCCATGCACCACGGCGCGGTCATGGAAGGGGCACGGGGCTTGGAGGGCGAACCAGAAGCCGCCATCGTCGCCGACGCCGACGCCGCCCTGGCTGTGCTGCGGGCTGAACTGCAGCCCGGGGACGTGGTGCTGGTCAAGGCTTCCAACGCCGCAGGCCTGGGAACACTGGCCGACGCGCTGGCCGCCGACACCGCCGACGGCCAGGCCGATACCCGATGATCGATATCCTGATCGCCGTCGGCATCTCGCTGATGGTGTCCATCCTCTTGACCCCGATGCTGATCCGGCTGTTCACCAGGCAGGGCTTCGGCCAGGAGATCCGCGAGGACGGGCCGCCGAGCCACAAGACCAAGCGCGGAACCCCGTCGATGGGCGGGGTGGCGATTTTGGCCGGCATCTGGGCGGGCTACCTCGGCACCCACCTGGCCGGTCTGGCTTTCAACGGCGAGGGCCCGTCGGCCTCCGGTCTGCTGGTGCTGTTGTTGGCCACCACGTTGGGCGCCGTCGGATTCGTCGACGATCTGATCAAGCTCAGGCGATCACGCAATTTGGGACTGAACAAGACGGCCAAGACCGTCGGCCAGATCACTGCGGCCGTTCTCGTCGGAGTGCTTGTCTTGCAATTCCGCAACGACGCCGGGTTGACGCCGGGCACCTCCGATTTATCGTATGTGCGCGAAATCGCCACCGTCACACTGGCTCCCGCGCTTTTCGTGTTGTTCTGCGTGGTGGTCGTCAGCGCCTGGTCCAACGCGGTCAACTTCACCGACGGCTTGGACGGCCTGGCCGCCGGCTCGATGGCCATGGTCACCGCCGCCTACGTGCTGATCACGTTCTGGCAGTACCGCAACGCGTGTGCGACCGCGCCGGGATTGGGTTGCTACAACGTGCGCGATCCGCTGGACCTGGCGATCATCGCGGCCGCGACAGCGGGTGCGTGCATCGGGTTTCTGTGGTGGAATGCCGCGCCGGCCAAGATCTTCATGGGCGACACCGGATCGCTTGCCCTGGGCGGCATCATCGCCGGCATATCGGTAACCAGTCGCACCGAGATTCTCGCGGTGGTGCTGGGCTCGCTGTTCGTCGCGGAGATCGTCTCGGTGGTGGTGCAGATCGTGGCCTTCCGCACGACCGGTCGCCGGGTGTTTCGGATGGCGCCCTTCCACCACCATTTCGAGCTGGTCGGCTGGGCCGAGACCACGGTGATCATCCGGTTCTGGCTGCTCACTGCGATCAGCTGCGGCTTGGGGGTAGCGCTGTTTTACAGCGAGTGGCTCGCCGCCACCGGTGGCGGCTGAGATGAGCCGCGCCGGCGACGATGCAGAGCGCAGCGATGGGGAGGAGCGGCGCAAATGAGCGGCGCCGGCGACGATGCAGAGCGCAGCGATGGGGAGGAGCGGCGCAAATGAGCCCCGACCCCGCCCTCGAGCCGTTGTCGGCGGCGTCGCCGGTGCTGATCGCCGGAGGTGGGGTGACCGGCCGCGCGGTGCTGGCGGCGCTGCGCGCGCTGGGCTCGACGGCAACGCTGTGCGACGACGACCCGACCACCCGGAGGCAGTTCGCCGACGTCGGCACGGCGATGGTGGATTCGGTGACCGCCGCGCAGCACATCGCCGATTATGCCCTGGTGGTCACCAGTCCCGGTTTCTCACCGACCGCGCTGGTACCTGCCGCCGCCGCGGCGGCCGGTGTGCCGGTGTGGGGCGACGTCGAGCTGGCGTGGCGGCTGGATTCCGCCGGCTACTACGGGCCGCCCCGGCGCTGGCTGGCGGTCACCGGCACCAACGGCAAGACGACCACCACGTCGATGCTGCATGCGATGCTCGTCGCCGCGGGCCGCAGCAGCCGGCTGTGCGGCAACATCGGTAGCCCGGTGCTGGACGTGTTGCGCGAGCCCGCCGAGGTGCTGGCCGTCGAGCTGTCCAGCTTTCAGCTGCACTGGGCGCCGTCGGTGCGACCCGAGGCCGGGGTGGTGCTCAACGTCGCCGAAGACCATCTGGACTGGCATTCCACCCTCGCCGACTACGCCGCCGCCAAGGCGGGCGTGCTGCGTGGCCGGGTAGCGGTGGCCGGGCTGGATGATCCGCGCGCAGCCGCGCTGCTGTCGGCTGCCACGGCACCGATAAGGGTCGGCTTCCGGCTCGGCGAGCCCGCTGCCGGGGAACTCGGGGTGCGCGACGGCATGCTGGTCGACCGCGCTTTTGCCGACGACCTGGCGCTGGCGGCAGTCTCGTCGATCCCGGTGCCGGGCCCGGTGGGCGTGCTCGACGCGCTGGCGGCCGCCGCTTTGGCGCGCAGCATCGGGGTGCCCGCCGGAGCGATAGCGGAGGCGTTGGCGTCGTTTCGGGTGGGCCGGCATCGCGCCGAGGTGGTGGCCGTTGTCGACCAGATCAGCTACGTCGACGATTCCAAGGCCACTAATCCGCACGCTGCCGAGGCATCGGTGCTGGCGTACCCGCGGGTGGTGTGGATCGCCGGGGGTCTGCTCAAAGGCGCATCGGTGCACGAGACCGTGTCCAGGATCGCATCGAGGCTGGTCGGCGCGGTGCTGATCGGCCGGGACCGGGCCATGGTTGCCGAGGCGTTATCACGACACGCGCCGGATGTGCCGGTTGTGCAGGTTGTGACAGGCGAGGATATCGATATGCATGCGACTGCTGAGTCTCCTGTTACCTATGTGGCAAAAGTGATTCCTTCGTCGGACGAGACTGTCGGCATTCGCGTGATGAACGCTGCCGTGGCCGCCGCCCGAGACCTGGCCCGCCCCGGGGACACCGTGCTGCTGGCACCGGCCGGCGCCTCATTTGACCAGTTCACCGGCTACGCGGACCGCGGTGACGCGTTCGCAGCCGCCGTGCGCGCCACGTCCCGGTAGCTGGAGTGACGAACACATTTGCCCGGCTCCTGCGCCGGGGGACCAAGGGTGGCCAGTCGACGGAGAGCACGCCTGACACGTCCGCTGAGGCCGCTGCGCCAGAGCACAGCGACGACCCGGAGGTGGCCGCCAAGGCGCCGGCCGCAGCTGCCGGTGGTCCGCGCACCCGGTTCGGGGCCTGGCTGGGCCGACCGATGACGTCGTTTCACCTGATCATCGCGGTGGCCGCGCTGTTGACCACGCTGGGCCTGATCATGGTGCTCTCGGCGTCCGGAGTCCGTTCCTACGACGACGACGGGTCGGCGTGGGTCATCTTCGGCCGCCAGGTGCTGTGGACGATCGTCGGCCTGTTCGCGTGCTACCTGGCGTTGCGCTTGCCAGTGCGGTTGATGCGGCGGATGGCGTTCTCGGGTTTCGCGCTCACGATTGCGATGCTGGTGCTGGTACTGATCCCGGGAATCGGCAAGGAAGCCAACGGCTCTCGCGGGTGGTTCGTGATCGCGGGATTCTCGATGCAGCCCTCCGAGCTGACCAAGATCGCCTTCGCCATCTGGGGCGCGCATCTGCTGGCGGCGCGGCGCATGGAGCGAGCCACGCTGCGCGAGATGCTGATCCCGTTGGTGCCGGCGGCGGTCATCGCGCTGGCCCTCATCGTGGCGCAACCCGACCTGGGCCAGACGGTGTCGCTGAGCATCATCCTGCTGGGCTTGTTCTGGTACGCCGGACTACCGCTGCGGGTGTTCCTGAGTTCGCTGTTCGCCGCGATCGTGGCGGCGGCGATTCTGGCGGTGTCGGCGGGTTATCGCTCCGACCGGGTGCGGTCGTGGCTGAACCCGGGCCAGGATTCCCAGGACTCGGGATATCAGGCCAAACAGGCGAAGTACGCACTCGCCAACGGCGGCATTTTCGGCGACGGTCTGGGTCAGGGCACCGCGAAGTGGAACTACTTGCCCAACGCGCACAACGACTTCATCTTCGCAATCATCGGCGAGGAACTCGGCCTGGTCGGTGCGCTCGGCCTGCTGGGTCTGTTCGGGCTGTTCGCCTACACCGGGATGCGCATCGCGCGCCGATCCGCCGACCCGTTCCTGCGGCTGTTGACGGCCACCACCACGATGTGGGTGATCGGCCAGTCGTTCATCAATGTCGGTTACGTGATCGGCCTGCTGCCCGTCACCGGTATCCAGCTACCCCTTATCTCTGCGGGTGGAACATCTTCGGCCACAACTCTTTTGATGATCGGAATGATGGCAAACGCGGCCCGGCACGAACCTGAGGCCGTTGCTGCGCTGCGAGCCGGGCGGGATGACCGGATGAACCGCATACTGCGGCTGCCGTTGCCGGAGCCGTATGCGCCAACCCGGGTCGAGGCGTTGCGCGACCGGCTGCGCAGTCGACCACAGTCGGCCAAGCCACAGCGCACCGCAGCCCGTAAGGCGTCCGGCGGTCGGGTCGGGCGGTCGGCAGGAGTATCGGCGATGGATCGGCGGCACTCTCAGTCTGACGGCAACGGCCGCGCAGGGGGGAGGCATCATGGAGGCGCACAGCGGCACACCGGCCAGCGTCACTCAAGTACTGGGCGTGGGCGTGCAAAGGGCCGCGTACTGGAAGGTCAACGCTACGGGTGAACGACTCGGTCAAAGAGCCAATCGGGAACTCCTCGTTGTCGGTTGTGCTCGCGGGCGGCGGTACAGCCGGCCATGTTGAGCCCGCGATGGCCGTCGCCGACGCCCTGGTCGCGCTCGATCCTGCGGTCCGGATCACCGCGCTGGGCACTGCGCGAGGTCTGGAGACCACGCTGGTGCCCGAGCGCGGCTACCAGCTCGAGCTGATCACCCCGGTGCCGCTGCCCCGCAAACCCAGCGGTGATCTGGCCCGCCTTCCGGCACGGGTGCTGCGCGCAATTCGGCAGACCCGTGCCGTGTTGGACAAAGTCGACGCCGACGTGGTGATCGGGTTCGGCGGATACGTGTCGCTGCCCGCGTATCTGGCTGCCCGGGGTGTACCCGGGCGCCGGCGACGTGTGCCGGTGGTGATTCACGAAGCCAACGCCAGCGCCGGGCTGGCCAACCGGGTCGGGGCGCGCAGCGCGCAGCGCGTGCTCTCGGCGGTCCCGGATCCCGGCCTGCGGCACGCCGAAGTGGTCGGCGTGCCGGTTCGGGCAGCCATCACCTCGCTGAACTGTGCCGCACTGAGGTCAACGGCGCGCACGCACTTCGGATTCGCCGACGACGCACGGGTGTTGCTGGTGTTCGGCGGCTCGCAAGGGGCCGCGTCCATCAACCGGGCGGTCGCCGCGGCGGCCGGCGGCCTGGCGGCCGCGGGTGTGGCCGTGCTGCACGCGCACGGCGCCAAGAACGCCATCGACCTGCGCATCCCGGAAGCCGGCGACCCTCCGTACGTCGCGCTGCCGTATCTGAGCCGGATGGATCTGGCTTACGCCGCCGCCGATTTGGCGATCTGCCGGTCCGGCGCGATGACGGTCGCCGAAGTGACGGCCGTCGGCCTGCCCGCGGTGTACGTGCCGCTGCCGATCGGCAACGGCGAGCAGCGGCTCAACGCGTTGCCGGTGGTCAATGCCGGCGGCGGCATGCTGGTCGCCGATGCCGACCTGACGCCGGGTTTCGTGGCTGATCACGTTGCCGGGCTGCTCAACGACGCGCCGCGACTGGCGGCGATGACGACAGCGGCGGCGCTGATCGGCCATCCGGACGCGGCGCAGCGGGTGGCCCGCGTCGTGCTGGACGTCGCGCGCGCAGCGCGGGACGGGAAGCGCGCGAAGAAACGGCACAGTGTGCTGGACGTCGCGCGCGCAGCGCGGGACGGGAAGCGCGCGAAGAAACGGCACAGTGTGCTGGACGTCGCGCGCGCAGCGCGGGACGGGAAGCGCGCGAAGAAACGGCACAGTGTGCTGGACGTCGCGCGCGCAGCGCGGGACGAGCGCCCCCGCGAAGGAGGCCGACGGTGAACACCCCGTCGTTGCCCCCCGAACTGCAGCGGGTGCACATGGTCGGCATCGGGGGAGCGGGCATGTCGGGCATCGCCCGCATCCTGCTGGACCGGGGCGCAATGGTGTCGGGGTCGGACGCCAAGGAGTCGCGCGGTGTGCGCGCGCTGCGGGCTCGCGGTGCGCTGATCCGGATCGGCCACGACGCGTCGTCGCTGGATCTGCTGCCGGGCGGCGCGACCGCGGTGATTACCACTCACGCCGCGATCCCGAAGACCAACCCGGAGCTCGTCGAGGCCCGTCGTCGCGGGATCCCGGTGGTGCTGCGGCCGGCCGTGCTGGCCAAGCTGATGGCCGGGCGGACCACGCTGATGGTGACCGGTACGCACGGCAAGACGACCACGACGTCGATGCTGATCGTCGCTCTGCAGCATTGCGGCCGCGATCCGTCCTTCGCCGTGGGCGGTGAGCTGGGCGAGGCCGGCACCAATGCTCATCACGGCAGCGGCGACTGCTTCGTCGCCGAGGCCGACGAGAGTGACGGCTCGCTGCTGGAGTACACCCCGAATGTCGCGGTGGTGACCAACATCGAGTCCGACCATCTTGACTTCTTCGGTAGTAGCGATGCCTACACGGCGGTCTTCGACTCCTTCACGGAGCGCATTGCCCCGGGCGGTGCGCTCGTCGTCTGCACGGATGACCCTGGGGCGGCTGCTTTGGCGGAACGCACTGCGGCGCTGGGGATCCGTGTGCTGCGGTATGGCTCGTCTTACGACGGCCCGGACTACGAGTTGGACGGAACGCTGTTGTCGTGGGAACAGCGCGGGACCGAGGCGGTCGCACACGTCAAGCTCAACGGAGAAATTCATCCGTGGGTGATGCGGCTCTCAGTGCCGGGCCGCCACATGGCGCTCAACGCATTGGGCGCGCTGCTGGCCGCCGTCGAGATCGGTGCGCCGGCAGAGTGCGTGCTCGACGGGCTGGCCGGTTTCGAAGGGGTACGTCGCCGCTTCGAGCTGATCGGAACCGCGGGTACGGTGCGGGTTTTCGACGACTACGCCCACCACCCGACTGAGATCAGTGCCACGCTGGAGGCGGTGCGTACGCTGGTGGAGCAAACCGGCACCGGCCGGTCACTGGTGGTGTTTCAGCCGCATTTGTATTCGCGGACAAAAGCTTTCGCCGCTGAATTTGGTCACGCACTCGGCGGGGCCGATCAGGTTTTCGTGCTCGACGTCTACGGCGCACGTGAACAGCCCATTGCCGGGGTGAGTGGGGCGAGCGTCGCAGAGCACGTCAGCGTCCCGGTGCAGTATCTGCCGGATTTCTCTTCGGTCGCCACGGCCGTGGCCGAGGCTGCCGGGCCCGGTGATGTCGTCGTCACCATGGGGGCGGGCGACGTCACCATGCTGGCGCCCGAGATCGTCACCGCCCTGCAGGTGCGGGCCAATCGCAGTGCACCGGGCCGGCCGGGGGTGTCGTGGTGACCGAGCCGGACGGTACGACGCCGGGCGAGGTCCGCGACGATCCCCGCGCGGATACCGCGGTGACCGAACCGATCGCAGCCGCCGGGCCGTCCGGCGACGACACGGGCGGCGATGACGCCAGCACCGCAGAGCAGGGGCAGACCGGCGAACCCGACGTCGTCGAGGGCCCCCGGCGGCGGGCGCGTCGGGAACGCGCCGAGCGCCGCGAGGTTCAGGAGCGCGCGGTGGCGATCGAACAGGCCCGCCGCGAGGCGAAACGCCTGGCGCGAGGGCACGCCGGGGCCGCGACCCAGCCCGTTCCGCGCGGTGCCGTGCGGGGCTTGAAGCTGGTCCTCGTGTCGTTGCTGCTGATCGTGGCCACCACCGCGGTTGGGCTGATCCTCTATTTCACGCCGGTGATGTCCGCACGCAGCATCATCGTCACCGGAATCGGGGCGGTGACCCGTGATGAGGTGCTCGATGCGGCTCAAGTCCGGCTCCGAACGCCCCTGCTGCAGGTCGACACCGACGGCATCGCCGACCGGGTGGCGGCGATCCGCCGGGTGGCGAGCGCACGGGTGCAACGCCAGTACCCGTCCGCGCTACGGATCACCGTCGTCGAGCGGGTTGCGTTGGTGGTCAAGGACTTTCCTGACGGTCCGCATCTCTTCGACCGCGACGGTGTCGACTTCGCGACCGCGCCGCCACCACCGGCGTTGCCCTACATCGACGTCGACAATCCCGGGCCGACCGATCCGGCGACGAAAGCCGCACTCGCGGTACTGACCGCACTGCGACCCGAAATCGCCGCACAGGTGGGTCGAATTGCCGCGCCGTCGGTCGCGTCGATCAAGCTGACACTCGCCGACGGACGCACGGTGATCTGGGGGACCAACGAGCGCACCGAGGAAAAAGCCGAGAAGCTGGCGGCCCTGCTGACCCAGCCCGGGCGGACCTACGACGTATCCAGCCCGGATCTGCCCACCCTCAAGTAAGCGTCGCCCGGCGCGGTGTCGGCCGTGCAAGAAATTCGACCGAAATTCGCCCGCGGCTCCTCGGCGCGCCTGCGTCGATCGTGTGCGCGGCGGCAATACCGTTCTGTTTGCGCGAAACAACCTGACATAACTCTAACTCTTTACTTGAGGTTGAGGTTTGCCAGACAGTTCGCATCAGGCTTAGCCCCACCAGGGAGGAAGACACCATGATGACCCCGCCGCACAACTACTTGGCCGTCATCAAAGTCGTGGGGATCGGCGGCGGCGGTGTTAATGCCGTCAACCGGATGATCGAGCAGGGGCTCAAGGGGGTGGAGTTCATCGCCATCAACACCGACGCGCAAGCGCTGTTGATGAGCGATGCCGACGTCAAACTCGACGTCGGGCGCGACTCGACCCGCGGGCTCGGCGCCGGTGCCGATCCCGAGGTCGGCCGAAAGGCCGCCGATGACGCCAAGGACGAGATCGAGGAGCTGCTCCGCGGCGCCGACATGGTGTTCGTGACCGCTGGTGAGGGAGGTGGCACCGGCACCGGTGGCGCGCCCGTCGTAGCCAGCATCGCCCGCAAGCTGGGCGCGCTGACCGTCGGCGTGGTGACCCGGCCGTTCTCCTTCGAGGGTAAGCGGCGGGGCAACCAGGCCGAAACCGGCATTGCGGCGCTGCGGGAAAGCTGCGACACCCTGATCGTCATCCCCAATGACCGCTTGCTGCAGATGGGCGATGCCGCGGTATCTCTTATGGATGCCTTCCGCAGCGCGGACGAAGTGCTGCTCAACGGTGTGCAGGGCATCACCGACCTGATCACCACGCCCGGACTGATCAACGTCGACTTCGCCGACGTCAAGGGCATCATGTCGGGTGCGGGCACGGCGTTGATGGGCATCGGTTCGGCTCGCGGCGACGGCCGCGCGCTCAAGGCCGCCGAGATCGCGATCAACTCGCCGCTGCTGGAAGCCTCCATGGAGGGCGCGCAGGGTGTGCTGATGTCGATCGCCGGCGGCAGCGACCTGGGACTGTTCGAGATCAACGAGGCGGCGTCGCTGGTGCAGGACGCCGCCCATCAGGACGCCAACATCATCTTCGGAACGGTCATCGACGACTCGCTGGGCGACGAAGTGCGGGTCACGGTGATCGCGGCGGGCTTCGACGCGAGCGGGCCGGGCCGAAAGCCGATCGTGGGCAACGCGGCCGGCATTGCGCCCGGACAGGCGGGCAAGGTCAGTTCGAGCTTGTTCGAGCCTGTCGACGCGGTCAGCGTGCCGCTGCACACCAACGGCAAAACCTTGGACATCGGCGGTGAGGACGACGACGTCGACGTGCCGCCCTTCATGCGGCGTTAGCCCGCGACGCGATGGGGGCCACGACGCGGCGTCGGGGCGAGGTGGCGCAGCCCACGCCGGATACTGGGCGAATGAGCGTTCGCATCCGACGTGTGACCACTACCCGAACGGGCGGCGTCTCGGCCCGGCCGTTCGACTCCTTCAACCTCGGCGACCATGTCGGCGACGACCCGGCCGCCGTGGCGGCCAACCGGGCGCGACTGGCCGCCGCTATCGGTCTTGGTCCCGACCGGGTGGTGTGGATGAACCAGGTCCACGGTGACCGCGTGGAGGTCGTTGACGGTCCACGCGCTACCCCGGTCGAGAATGCGGATGCATTGGTCACGCGCACACCGCGATTGGCCCTGGCGGTGGTGAGCGCTGATTGTGTTCCGGTGCTGCTGGGCGACGCGCGGGCCGGCGTGGTCGCCGCCGTGCACGCCGGCCGTGTCGGAGCGCGCGACGGCGTGGTGGCCCGGGCGGTGGAGGCCATGCTGGCCGTGGGCGCGCATGAACCGGACATCTCGGTGCTGCTGGGGCCCGCCGTCAGCGGCCGCAACTACGAAGTGCCCGCGGCAATGGCCGACGAGGTGGAGACGGCGTTGCCGGGCAGTCGCACCACCACGTCGACCGGCACCGCCGGGCTGGATCTGCGCGCCGGAATCGCCTGTCAGCTCACGACTTTGGGTGTCAGCGCCATCGATGTCGACCCGCGGTGCACGGTCGACGAGGCCAGCCTGTTCAGCCACCGCCGTGGCGCGCCGACCGGGCGGCTGGCCTCGGTGGTGTGGATGGAATGAGTGCGGTGGCGGTAAAACTTTCAGCCCGACCTGAGCGGGAAATGGAATTGGCCGACGCTTTGGCGGCGTTACGATCGCGGCTCGTTGCGGCCGCCGAAGCGGCCGATCGCAAACTCGACGAAATTCAACTTCTGCCTATTACCAAATTCTTTCCGGCAACCGATGTCGCGATTTTGTCGCGATTGGGATGCCCGGCCTTCGGCGAATCCCGCGACCAAGAAGCGGCGGCAAAGGTGGACGAAGTCGCTCGGTTGCTGGACGGCTCGGCAGGCGGTGATCCCGCATCCCCTCGCCGCCAGTGGCACATGGTCGGCAAGATTCAGCGCAACAAGGCTCGCTCACTGGCCAACTGGGCGCATACCGCCCACTCGGTCAGCAGTGCCCGGGTGGTGGCGGCGCTTGACCGCGCCGTCGCCGGCGCACTGGGCGACGGCCGTCGGGCGGATCCGCTGCGGATCTACGTCCAGATCAGCCTCGATGGCGACGTGTCGCGCGGCGGCGTCGACGTCTCGGACACCGGCGCCGTCGATGAAATCTGTGCGCAGGTCGAGGCCGCCGAATCCCTGGAGCTGGTGGGCCTAATGGGCATCCCGCCGATGGACTGGGATCCGGATAGGGCGTTCGCGCGCCTGCAGTCAGAACACCACCGAGTGCGCGGAGCGCACCCGGCCGCGGTGGGTTTGTCGGCCGGCATGTCGAATGATCTCGAAATTGCGGTCAAACATGGTTCGACCTGTGTGCGTGTCGGTACCGCGTTATTGGGCCAGCGACCGCTACCGTCACCGTCAATAGTCACTCCAGTCACATCTTCATCACAGACACCGGAATTGCCAGAGCCGTAGAAGGGTCAAGCGATGAGCACACTGCACAAGGTCAAGGCTTACTTCGGTATGGCTCCGATGGAGGACTACGACGACGAGTACTACGACGACCACGCCTCGACCCGGGGCGGCTATCCGCGGCAGCGGTTCGCCGAAGACGGGTACGGCCGCTACGAAGGACGTGAGTACGACGATCCGCGTGCCGAGCCCGGCGACTACGGCTCGGGCAGCTATCGCGGCAGCTACCCCGAAGAACCCCGGTTCCGCGGACACGAATTCGACCGCGCTGAGCTGGCCCGGCCGCGCTTCGGGTCGTTGCGCGGCTCCACCCGCGGCGCACTCGCGATGGACCCGCGACGGATGGCGATGCTCTTCGATGAAAGCAGCCCGCTGTCGAAGATCACCACGTTGCGCCCCAAGGACTACAGCGAAGCCCGCACCATCGGAGAGCGCTTCCGCGACGGCACCCCGGTGATCATGGACTTGGTCTCGATGGACAACGCTGACGCCAAGCGGTTGGTCGACTTCGCGGCCGGGTTGGCCTTCGCGCTGCGCGGTTCGTTCGACAAGGTCGCGACCAAGGTGTTCCTGCTCTCACCTGCCGATGTGGACGTGTCCCCCGAAGAGCGTCGACGCATCGCCGAGACCGGCTTTTACGCCTACCAGTAGCCGCGGGGCGGCTCAGCGTCTGAGCCGGTAAGCTGGTTTTACCCTGCTGGCAGCAGCTGGGGCTGTCACCAAAGTCACATCTTCATCACTAAGGCCGGGCTCTAGTTGACGCTGTTCGTGCACATCGTTGGTTTTGCGCTGTTCGTCTTCTGGCTATTGCTGATCGCGCGGGTCGTCGTCGAATTCATCCGATCATTCAGCCGAGATTGGCACCCGCGGGGCTTCACCGTGGTGATTCTCGAGATCATCCTGTCGATCACCGATCCGCCGGTAAAGCTGCTACGTCGGCTGATACCGCAACTGACCGTCGGTGCCGTGCGCTTTGACCTGTCCATCATGGTGCTGCTGCTGGTGGCGTTCGTCGGCATGACCATGGCGCTGGATTACCACGCCTGAATCCTCCGCCGACGTGAGGCGGTTTGCCGGGGTCGAGATTTGGATATGTTAAGGCGTTGATTTGTCGCCTCTTAAACTGTGAAATTCGGTCTTATTTATCGATCGATTCGGCAACCGGCGAGTCTGGTGTGACAGGATGGGCCGCAGTTGCAGTATGGCTACGACAACGTTCAGACCGACTTACACTTTCCTGGTCGGTCTAACTGTCCACACTCGAGGGGGCTACGAATGCCGCTGACACCCGCCGACGTCCACAATGTGGCGTTCAGTAAGCCGCCGATCGGCAAGCGAGGCTACAACGAGGACGAGGTCGACGCCTTTCTCGACCTGGTCGAAAACGAGCTCACGCGGCTCATCGAGGAGAACTCCGATCTGCGCCAGCGGGTCGCCGAGTTGGACCAGGAGCTGGCCAGCGCCCGGGCCGGCGCCGGCGCCGGCGCCAGTGCACAAGCCACCCAAGCCATTCCGCTGTATGAGCCCGAGCCTGAGCCGGTCAAGCCGCCGCCTCAGCCTGCTCCCGTCGCCGCTGCAGCGCCAGTCTCGGCTTCGCTCGGTGAGGAGCAGGCCATCAAGGCCGCCAGGGTGCTCGCGTTGGCTCAGGACACCGCCGACCGGCTGACCGATACCGCCAAGGCGGAGTCCGACAAGCTGTTATCCGACGCCCGGGCCAATGCCGACCAGATCCTCGGCGATGCTCGTCGCGAGGCGGAAACAACGGTCTCCGAGGCCCGCCAGCGCGCCGACGCGCTGCTGGCCGACGCGCAGACGCGTTCCGAAACTCAACTCCGCCAGGCTCAGGAGAAGGCCGACGCGCTGCAGGCCGACGCCGAGCGCAAACACTCCGAGATCATGGGCACGATCAACCAGCAACGCACCGTGCTCGAGGGTCGCCTTGAACAGCTGCGCACATTCGAACGCGAGTACCGCACCAGGCTCAAGACCTATCTGGAGTCCCAGCTCGAGGAGCTCGGCCAACGTGGATCGGCGGCGCCGGTCGATTCCAGCGCAACCAATGACGCCGGGTTCAACCAATTCAATCGAGGCAATAACTAACTCGGCCGAAGGTACCGGCACCGGCGGTCGGTATCGTGCACAGTTGGCAGTGTCGCCCCGTCGGCTGGAGGTTTACCGGTGCTGATTATCTCGCTGGTTTTAGCGGTGATAGGCCTTGCCGCATTGGTGTTCGCCGTGATCACCAGCAATGAGCTGATCGCCTGGGTTTGTATCGGTGCCAGCGTGCTGGGTGTGGTGCTGCTCATCGTCGACGCGTTGCAGGAACGCCAGCGACGCGAGGCGGGTGCGGCAACCGACGACTCCGGCTTGGCAGAAGACCGGGAGTCGGACGCTGACGAAGGGGCCGCGGACTATCCCGAGGACGCGAGCGATGAGAGTTCAACTGACACCGATTCGGACAGCGACGCGAACGACAGCGTCAGCGACGACCACAACACCGCCAGAGACCACTAGAACGCTGCGAGAACCCACTGGGCTCAGTTAGCCGGGGTCGGCGTGGTGGCCAGCAACTCGCGAACCTCGTCGTCGCTGACCTGATCAAAGTCGGCGAAAACCTGCCCCACGGCCTCGAAGTCGTTCGGCATGGTTGCACACACCACTTCATCGGCGTCCCGGGCCAGCAATTGGCACACCGACTGGGGCCCCACTGGGACAGCGACGACGATCGAGTCGGGGCTCCTGGCCCGCAGTGCGCGCACCGCCGCGAGCATGCTCGCACCGGTGGCGATCCCGTCGTCAACCACGATGACGGTCCTGCCGCGCGGGTCGGCGACCGGTCGCCCGCCCCGGTACGCGTGTTCGCGGCGATTGAGTTCGGCCGTTTCGCGATCGACGACCACGCGCACCTGCTCGTCGCTGATTTGCAGGCTCGACAGCACACCGTCGTTCATCACCAGGCAGCCGCCGGTGGCCAAAGCGCCCATCGCCAGTTCGGACCACTGCGGCACGCCCAGCTTCCGCACCAGAAAGACATCGAGCTCAGCGCCCAGCGCCGCGGCAACCTCCCAGCCAACCGGTACACCGCCCCGGGCCAACCCGAGGACCAGCAGCCCGTCTTTGCCGCGGTACCGCGCCAGCTCCTCGGCCAACACACGACCGGCTTGTCGGCGGTCGCGGAAGGTGCGTCGCGGTGCCCGCCGCAGAAAGCCGTTGGGTCGGTCCATGGGTCGTGCCCGCCGTTGTCTGTCGTAGGTGCCGCCGATGAGTGCCGCAAATGCTCGCAGTAGGATTCCCGGCCGGACGCAGGTGGAAACCCCAGCGAAGTATCCAGTGCACCTTGCTCGTTCAAAGCGTTGTACCAAGAACGCGGATCTGACAACGGTGTGCGCGGGTGTCCCGGAGGGGGACTTGCCCACTAACCCACCCTTGACGATCCACCCGGCATGCAGGGATCCTCTCCTCGCGATCGGCGCGGGCACACTCCGGGTGACAACTCCTAGGAGGTGCCGCTATGACCACGTCACATCCCGTCGATTCGACAACACGCCCTTGCTGCCAGGGCATCGGCAACCACGCCCAGGACTGCGACGGGCTAGAGGGGACCACGATGACCACCACCGAACGCACTGATCGGCGCGACCTTCGGATATGGCAGATCAAGGACATTACGAGCCGCGTCAAGCCAGAGGACCTGGCCGATGCGGAGCTAGCGGCGGCCATCGCCATTTTGGGGCTGGCCGAAGCCCGGCTGCCCGGCAACAGGCCCATTATGCGCGTCCAGCTCGACACGACCGATCTGGATCTCCCGCGATGACCGAACAAGCAGCCCTGTGCGACAGGGCCGACGCTGCGCTACGCGCGGTTCCTTCCCGCGAATGGACCATGGAAGAGTTACGCGCGCTTGTGAACCTTCTGGAGGCCATCGTTGAGGCGCGCCGGGCCGCCGATGAGGTTGGCAACCTCGTATACCTCGCCCGTCGACGGTGAACGGAACCGGATCGTCTTAGTCCGCGTCTGAATAGTTGATCGGGCCGCCTCTACCACAACTCGGGGCGGTCGGTGACGCCTACAAGCGGCCTGGCACTTGAACCGCCGTCACGCTGGCTGCGTGCGGCGGCGAGTTCGAGGTTGAGCCTGCGGTTGTCGGCGCGGAGCTGGTCGAGTTCGGCGATGAGTAAGTCCAGCAACTCGCATGCGGTCATGGCGGCGTTTCCTAGTTCTTTCGCCCGCTCGGCCACGCGGTACCAGGCAACCTTGAAAACCTCGTCGGTAAGCGGAAGATGGTCGCCCACTTGCGCCCATACCGCGTCGGAGTAGGTCTGCGCCAGCGCGTCGGCTAGCAGTTCGGTTCCGCGGTCGTCGGTGGTGGTCACGTATGCGTTCATGGCGGCCAGACTTCGTCTGTGCTGTTAAACATTTCCCATGCTTCTCCCTTAAACCGTTTGAATGACCCTTGGAGTGGGGCCAATGGTTCACCGTTCGATGGTGCGGCAAAGCAGTGCAACTGGACGCGAGTAGTCCACTACCTGTTCTTGTTTCGACGGCCACTTGAGAGGGCATTGAGTCGGTGAAGACGAACGCAGCTAGAGCCGCGGTGGTTGACCTCACCGAATAACTGGGGGGTGAGTTGCACACTGCGCTGAACGGGCGGCACACTGGCCGGCTATGCGCGACCGGGAGACCATCGACTCCGAACTCTGACTACTGGCCGCCGTGGTCGATCCGTGAGCATGGTGGCGAGCCGTCGAGTCGCCAGGTCGACGAACTGCTCGACGAGCGCCTAACGCACCGGGGCGGAAGTTGACCGCTCGGCCACGGGCCAGGCGACACCAAAGGTGACCTTTTAGCAGAATTCAGGCGGGCGCAAGATCGCTGCCTCGCTCACCGGCAGCCCACGGCCAATGCGCCACGGCATGAACGAAGTCGGTCCACATAAAAGGCAGCGTAGGGCCTAGCCGTCCGCCACGTTTCGGGTTTTTGGGGGTCGGTCACGTCGGCCCAGTGTCCAATCGAAATCTCTCGCGGGCCGAATCAAAACTTTTTTGCCCCCCGTCCCGCGGGTCAGCGAGATGCCAGCCGTTGGGCCAGCAGTTCGAGGCCTGGCCCGTCGAGAGTGTCGAACAGTGCGGTGCGCCCACTGACTGCCGTCATCAAGGCTGCCGCAGCTCCGCGGATTTCGGCTCCCTTGCGCCAGGATCTACCAGTTCGGCTGTCGGTCAACTTAATACCCGAAAGTCGGCCTCGACGCACGAGATTCAACGGCCACGTTCCGGTGAGGAAGTCCAGCGCACTTGCAACCTGGCCGGCATCGGGCTCGAACGGGAGGCCGAGAGGGATTCGGATATCGCCGCTGTGGATCAAGATGTCGGTGAGTGGTCCCACCGAGCCGACAACCGGCGGACTTAAGCGGTAGTCGGCGCGCTCACGGAGGGTAGCGGCGATCGGCCGCCGGAAGCTGCGCGCGGCGCCGAGCGAACTCGTCGGTCGCGCGAGCTAGCTGCCGCGGCGCAGAGCCGTCTTCCACTGCGCCGGCAATCCGTCGGCGACAGAACACGCGATATGCGCGGCCACGGTCTTAACGTCCCACCCTGAACACAAGCTGGGCGTCGCTAGCTGCGCCTCATCAAGATCGTCAATCAGATCCGCAATACGACGACGCGCCTGCGCCGTTGCCGCAAAGATCTGATCGCGGTCCACCGGCAGAGGATAAAACACTCGAGGTCGGGTCGAACTGGAATCGCTCCAGGCAGGTGCAGTGAGCGTCCACGTCACCGCGTGCGTTACAAAATCGCAGATTGTTCGAATCTCACAACGCTGGGGCATCATCCACGCATCGCCAACACGAACGGAGTCACGCCATGACGACCACATCCACCACGCCGCCCGCCGATGTGCCGCCGCCCCCCGGCGCCACCAAGGTCTACGACTGGTGCGATATCGGCAGCCAAGGCGCATTCCGCGAATTCGAGGGGACAAGCTCGATCATCGAGAGCGAAGCGGAAGCCAAGGGAATCGAGGTCGTCGTTGTCGGTCTTCAATTGGCCGACGGCCATGTTGAGGGTCTGCACGTCAAGGTGTATGGCGACGAGGATCAATTGACCGCGGAGCGTGCCCGCAGACTGGCTGCGGCGCTCCTGGCCGCAGCCGACGAGATCGACAGGTTCGAGGGGCGGCGATGAGCACGAATCGCTTTGTGTTGTGCGCGGCCGCCGCGGTGCTCGCGCTGTCGGCCAGCGTGACCGCCTCGGCGCCGGCCGTCGCCGAGCCTCGCTGTGGGTTCCAAGGTGACTGGGACTGCGAGGGACCGCCGCAATACAACGGGCCGTTGCAGAACACTTGGTCCCACGGTTTGACCACGATGCCGCAGATCTGCCCCGGCGGCGCCAGCCTGTCGCCCTGCCAGTTTTACGTCCCGCAGCCATGATTGCGCGTAGGCGTGGAACGTCAACCCTACGGCCGCAGAGGGGTTTCGCTGCGTTCTCAGTCGTTCCGGGATTTCAATACAACCAGGCAAAACCTGCCAATATAGATTTTGTCCCCGTTGGTCAGCGTCGCCGACTCCACTAGGTCCCGGTTGACGTAGGTGCCCTAGGGGCTACCGACGTCGACCACATGCAGTTCGTCGTTCTCCCACCTGAATTCCGCGTGTCGGCCGCTCACCGTGTCGTCGTGTAGAACGATGTCGTTGCTGGAATGTCGGCCCGCCGACGTGATCGGCCGATCCAGCAGGAATCGGGCTCCGGCGTTCGGGCCCCGTTTCACGACCAGCAGCGCCGAGCCGGTTGGTAGCCCCTCGACAGCAGAGGTGTGCCCGTACCGCCCCATTGCGGTAGAGGGTAGTTCGTTGAGGGGTGTCGGGGAACGCCTAGACCGCAGCCAACGTCGGTGACACCGGCCTGCGGCGCCCGGTGCTCGAATCGGTCAGACCCGGCCAAGCATTAGCCCGTGGTTAGGTGCCGTCGTCGTAGGTTCGGAGCACTCTGGTGACGATCGTGCTAAACGGCAGCCCGTCGAGGATCACCGGTTCGCCAGTGTCGACGTGTGGCGTGGCGGTGATCGTTATCGTCGGCGTCTCGCCGGCCTTGTGGTTGAACCTGACACGGTCCACCTGGACTGCGAAGGGCGGCTTACCTTCCTGATCGGCCGCCATGAGTAGCGTGAAACCGGACTGCACCTTTCGCACCGGTATGTGCGAAATGTCGTGCCTTTTGACCATGCACGCGACGCTACGACCACGAAGGCGTACAAGGCGAGTACACATTGAGGACTACGAAGCCTTAGAGCGACGAAACGAGGCCGCGCCATTCAACGGACAAGGGCCATTGTTTGCGCCGAATTACGCCCGCTAGCTGCACTATTAGGGCTCCGGCACATAGGCGACCCAACTTGGCACAAAGGTAATTACTAGACGTCTCGCTGTGAGTTCGCCCTTGTTCTGTGAATGTGCCTGCATCCGGCGGTTCCAGATTGCTTGAGGGCTTTACGCTTCGCGGCGTGATGCGTGGGATTCTGTTCTTGGTCGCGGCAATAGCGTTGGCAGGTTGCACGCCGATGAGCACGACGCCGACGCCGGCGCGCGAAACAGTCACCGTCGCCGCTGGACAGGGATCCACGGCGGCTCCCCCGCCGGAAGGTGGCGTCGACGATCCGGCGCATCCTGCATCACCACGCCCTGATCACCCCGCAGCCGCGTAAACGGCCCAAAAGCTCCTACATCCGTTTCCAAGCCGAGCAACCCAATGAATGCTGGCAATCCGATTTCACCCACTGGACCCTGTCCGACGGCAGCGACGTCGAGATCCTCCACTGGCTCGATGATCACTCGCGATACCTGCTGTCCTGCACCGCCTACCGGCGCGTGGCCGGCCCCGACGTGGTGGCCAGCTTCACCGCCACCGCCGCCACCTCCGGCCTGCCGGCCTCCACCCTCACCGACAACGGATCGGTCTACCAGGCACCGCACCAGCGCAGGCCTACCAGGGCCGGCCCAAAGCCAGCCCACCCAACACCGCCGCCGAACACTTCCGCATCCGCCACCATGTCGTCGACCAATTCGGCAAACTCACCCTCCGCCACGGCAGCCGCCTGCACCACCTCGGCATCGGCCGCACCCACCCACACACCCCCGTACTGATCCTGGTGACCACCACCACCGTCACCGTCGTCAGCAAAAACCACCACCACGTCCTCAGCAGCCACCACGTCGACCCCGACCGCAACTACTGGCGCAACCAAAACAAAAACCCCGGCCGCTGGCCGGGGAATCTGTAACCCATGACGCGACTCATCTGTCACCTATGACCCGACTCATCACAGCGGTGTCCGAGGGGGGACTTGAACCCCCACGCCCATTAGTAGGGCACTAGCACCTCAAGCTAGCGCGTCTGCCATTCCGCCACTCGGACCGAGGCCAATCAATTGGCAGCTAAGGCTATCGGATTGGTCTGCTAGCACCCAAACCTGCCTCGGCGATGACCAGCTGGTGGTCGGCTGCGCAAGGATTGTCACGACGGCGGTAGGGACGCCGACATGAGCGCCGCGCGGGCTGTCGCCGGCAATGGTAGGAAAGGTGACTGTGACGGTGCCAGCCGAGACTCCCATCGACGACGTCGTGGACGTTGTCAGCAGGCTGATCCGGTTCGACACCACCAACACCGGCGAGCTCGAAACCACCAAGGGCGAGGCCGAATGTGCCCAGTGGGTTGCCGCCCAATTGGAGGACGCCGGTTATCAGGTCGAGTACCTGGAGTCCGGCGCCCCCGGACGGGGCAATGTATTCGCCCGCCTGAAAGGCGCCGACAGCTCGCGCGGCGCGCTACTGATCCACGGGCACCTTGACGTGGTGCCCGCGGAGCCGGCCGAGTGGAGCGTGCATCCGTTCTCCGGGGCGATCGAGGACGGCTACGTCTGGGGCCGCGGTGCAGTCGACATGAAGGACATGGTCGGCATGATGATCGTGACAGCCCGCCAGTTCCGCCGGGCCGGCGTCGTGCCGCCGCGCGATCTGGTGTTCGCGTTCCTTGCCGACGAAGAGAACGGCGGCAAGTACGGGGCGCAGTGGCTGGTGGACAACCGACCCGACCTGTTCGACGGCGTCACGGAGGCGATCGGCGAGGTCGGCGGGTTCTCCCTGACGGTGCCGCGCCGCGACGGTGGCGAGCGTCGGCTCTATCTGATCGAGACCGCGGAAAAGGGGCTGCATTGGATGCGGTTGACGGCGCGGAGCCGACCAGGGCACGGCTCGATGACCCACGACAACAACGCGGTCACCGCGGTCGCCGAGGCGGTTGGGCGGCTGGGCCGCCACCGCTTCCCGCTGGTGCTGACCGACAGCGTCGTGCAGTTCCTGACGGCTGTCGGCGAGGAAACGGGCCTGATGTTCGACACCGCGTCCTCCGACCTGGAGGGGACGATCGAGAAGCTCGGTCCGATGGCCCGCATGCTCAAAGCGATCCTGCACGACACCGCCAACCCGACGATGCTCAAGGCCGGCTACAAGGCCAACGTGATTCCGGCGACTGCGGAGGCCGTGGTCGACTGCCGGGTGCTTCCCGGCCGCCTAGCGGCGTTCGAGTCCGAGGTCGACGAGTTGATCGGCCCCGATGTCACCCGCGAATGGATCACTACCCTGCCCTCGTACGAGACCACTTTTGATGGTGATCTGGTCGAAGTGATGAATGCGGCGCTGCTGGCCGTCGATCCCGAGGCCCGGACCGTGCCGTACATGCTTTCTGGCGGTACAGACGCGAAAGCGTTCGCGCGCTTGGGTATTCGCTGCTTCGGCTTCACCCCGCTGCGGCTGCCGCCAGATCTGGATTTCTCGGCGTTGTTCCACGGCATCGATGAACGGGTACCCGTTGACGCGCTGAGGTTCGGCACGGAGGTGCTGACACACTTCTTGACGCACTGCTAGCCGCACATTGAGCCGATAAAACGAGAGGGGACCAATCATGATCGCACCACCCGACCCTTACGCCGCGCTACCCAAGCTGCCGTCGTTTCATCTGGAGTCGGCGTCGATCACCGACGGGCAACCGTTGGCGACGCCACAAATCAGCGGGATCTTGGGCGCAGGCGGCGAGGACGTCAGCCCGCAACTGTCCTGGTCAGGATTTCCTGACGAGACACGCAGTTTCGCGGTGACCGTCTATGACCCGGACGCCCCGACGCTGTCCGGCTTCTGGCACTGGGCGGTGGCCAATCTGCCCGTCTCGGTCACCGAATTGCCCGACGGCGCCGGCGACGGCAGCGACCTCCCGGGAGACGCCTTGACGCTCGTCAACGATGCAGGGGCGCGTCGCTACATCGGAGCGGCCCCGCCCCCGGGCCACGGACCGCACCGCTACTACGTCGCCGTGCACGCGGTGGACGTCGACAAGCTCGATCTGAGTGAGGATGCCAGCCCGGCGTTTTTGGGCTTCAACCTCTTTGACCATGCGATCGCGCGAGCCGTGATCTACGGAACCTACGAACAGAGGTAAACCGGCGACTAAGCGCGCTAGCTCGACTGACCGGACTGTTCCCTGGGCGCGGATCCGACGGCCTCGGTCAAGGAGGCGAACCCGCCTTCACGCAACCGAAGAGCGAGGCCGTCGTGAATGTGCTTGGCCCACAAGCCTCCGCCGTAGATGAAGCCGGTATAGCCCTGCAGCAACGACGCTCCCGCGGTGATCCGGTCCCAGGCGTCGTCGACCGTCTCGATGCCGCCGACGCTGATCAGCGCGAGCCGGTCACCGACCCGGCCGTAGAGCCGTCGCAACACCTCGCCGGCCCGGCGCGCCAGCGGCGGCCCCGAGATGCCGCCGCTGCCCAGTCGGTCGACATCCGGGGTGCTCAACCCATCGCGTGACACTGTCGTGTTGGTGGCGACGATGCCGGCTAAACCGAGTTCGACTGCCAGGTCGGCGATGTCGTCGATGTCGGTGTCGGCCAGGTCGGGCGCGATCTTCACCAGAACCGGTGTTGAGGTCTCCGCCAGAACGGCGGACAGGATGCCTCGCAGCGACTCGACCGCCTGCAGATCACGAAGCCCTGGCGTGTTCGGCGAGCTCACATTGACCACCAGGTATGCGGCCCGCGACCCGACCAGCCGGGCACTGGCCCCATAGTCCTCAGCGGCGTCCTCGGGTGCTGTGGTTTTGGTCTTGCCGATATTGACCCCGACGGGTACCTCGGGCCGGTGGCGCGCCAGCCGGTTGGCCAGTTCGGCGGCACCGTGGTTGTTGAAACCCATCCGGTTGAGCAGGGCGCGGTCGGCGGGCAGCCGGAACAGCCGCGGAGCCGGGTTGCCTGGTTGGGCGTGCGCGGTGACAGTGCCGACCTCGGCATAGCCGAAACCCATTGCACCCCAAGCATTGAGCCCGGTGCCGTCTTTGTCGAAGCCGGCGGCCAGACCCAGCGGCCCGGGAAAGTGCACCCCGAATACCGTGCTGGCCAGCACCGGGTCGATCGGCGCCAGTCGACCGCTCAGTCGCCGCCGGACCGGTGCAGCTGCGGCGGCGCCACGCAGTGCGGCGAACGCCAGCCCGTGGATACGTTCCGCGGGCACCAGGAACAGCAACCGGCGCAGCGCCGCATACACTGCGGGACGGTCGTCGCGCCGGAGGCTCACCGTCACAGATCCGGTTGATCGGGCCGAACGCTGTCAAAATTTTCGATACGAGACTTCCTACGGCGCAACAACACCCGCCTACTCCCGTCGGTGTAGAGCCGTACCCGGGTCAGTTCCCAGCCGCGGTACTCCGCTTCGATGGACAGCCGGGTCGAGGCGCTGAGCCTGGTCACCTCGGGCGGAAGACGCAACGGCGCCCACTCGTACTCGTCGGACAACTCGGTGTCCCAACCTGTCGGCGGTCGGCCGTCTCGCGCTGCCGTCAACGTCGGCCCATCGCCGCGTGTTCGATGACCTGAACGCCCCCGCCGGCGCCGGACACCACATACAACGTGCCCGCGGCGTCGTCGAAGGCCAGCGTGTTGGGTTGCTGCACGGTTGGGTACCGTACCTTTTCCAGTGGTATTCCAGTTGACAGATCGTAACCAATGACGATATTCGCCGACGTCTCCGACACCCAGGCCAGCCCGCGAGATCCGACCACGCCGTAGGGAGACTGCGCTACCGGGTAGGCCTGACGCAGAAGCAGTGGGTCGACGCCGAACGCCAACAGCTGACCGCCCCGGGTGTCAGTCACCAGCAATCGGCCTGCCGGATCGGCCACCATCGTGGTCGCGCCTTGGCCGGCGCGCAACGACTGGCCGACTTTGCCGTCGGCGGCCATCGTGGTGACCGACGTCTGCCCGCGATCCAACACGGCGACGATATTTCCTTGTGCTGCAAGAGAATCGACGTGCGCGTTGACTCTTGTGCGGTTAGCGTGGGTTGCGCCGGGCGACAGTGTGTACAGCGTGCCGTCGGCGCTACCCAGCACCACCGCGCCGTCGGAGCGCCGGGTGATCGCGGTGAAATCGACGTTTTCCGCGTCGCGGACGCTTACCCGGACGGCTCGTCCGGCAGCCAGGTCGACCACGAAATAGCCGCCGCGGGTAGACAGATACGCGGTGCCGCCGTGGTCGCCGGTCAGTCCGGTCGCGGGGCCGGGCAAATCAATGACGCGCTGAGACGTTTGCTGAAGGCCCAGCACGGTGAGGCCGGCCGGTGCCGAGGGGGTTGACCCGGCAGTCACGATCGCCAGCTGCGCGGTGCGTCCGTCGAACAGCGCGGATTGCGGTCGGCTATCCAACGGACGGACCACGCCCGCCGGAGCCTGCGATAGCGGCGGGGATTGTGCTGGCTGCGCCGGCGCAATCGCGGCCGGGGTTTCGTCAAGGGTTTTCGCCGAACACCCGACCACCAATACCAGGACAAACACCAGTCCAATGGACTGTAGGCGAGGCAGGTGTTCACAATGTTTGCGGTGTGCTGGCACAGGGTAACTCTCGGGTACTCAGGGGGCTAGCCGGTTTAGAAGGGGTGGTCCGATTGGTGTTCGATCCTAGGGAACATTGTCGAGTATGGCTCGGGTCCGTAAAGGTGGCCCGGGGCGGGCGGCGAGGTAGCTTCGCCGTATGAGCGTCGCCGGAGACGGCCAATTGCCCGATGGAGAGTTTGCTATTGAGGACATGTGGCTGGGAGTCTTCTCAGCCAAGATCCTGGCCAGCGGTTTCGGGCAGGTCGGTGACGGCCGAAGCTTTGCTTTTTGCATTGAAGGTCAGTGGCTGGTGGTCGAGGTGTATCGGCCGCGGCTGCGAGGCCCGGTTCCACAGCCCGAAGACGTCGTCGCCACGGGCCGGCGCAACGTGGTTGATGTCGACATCACCGACGAGCGCAGCCTGGCCGCGGCCGTGCGCGACGCGATTGCCCTAGCCGAAGCCTCCAAATAGCTCCGACTGCAGGGCTGTTTGGGGTAGCTCCGGCGGGCACCCGGTACGGTCGTCGTCGTGACTGCGGCGCCGGCGATGTCTTGGTGGCAGGTTGTCGTATTGGCCGTTGTGCAGGGTCTGACCGAGTTTCTGCCGGTGTCCTCGTCGGGCCACTTGGCGATCGTGTCGCGGGTTTTCTTCCGCGGTCGCGACGCTGGCGCGTCGTTCACCGCCGTCACGCAATTGGGCACCGAGGTCGCCGTGCTGGTCTACTTCGCCCGAGACATCGTGCGGATCGTCAAAGCGTGGTTCAGCGGCCTTTTTCAAGGCCTACACGATGCCGCGCATCGCACCGTCGATTACTGGCTGGGTTGGTACGTCATCATCGGCACAATCCCGATCTGCCTCCTCGGTCTGTTTTTCAAGGACGAGATCCGCTCGGGCGTGCGCAACCTGTGGGTGATTGCCTCGGCGCTGCTGCTATTTTCGGCGGTGATCGCCCTGGCCGAGCGCCTTGGTCGGCAGAGCCGGGACATCGATCAGCTGACCTGGCGCGATGCCGTCGTCGTCGGCATTGCTCAGACGCTGGCACTGGTGCCCGGGGTCTCCCGGTCTGGGGCCACCATCAGTGCTGGGCTCTTTCTCGGTCTCGAGCGTGAGTTGGCCGCTCGGTTCGGATTTCTGCTGGCCATTCCGGCGGTATTCGCCTCCGGGTTGTTCTCGCTGCCGGACGCTTTTCACCCGGTCCGGGAGGGAATGAGCGCGACGGGCCCGCAGCTGCTGGTGGCTACCGTGATCGCGTTCGTGGTCGGGCTGGCCGCGGTGGCGTGGTTTCTGCGATTTCTGGTGCGCCACAGCATGAATTGGTTCGTCGGCTATCGGGTGATCGCCGCCGCGGGCGTGCTGATCCTGTTGGCAACCGGGGTGGTGAGCGCGGTATGACCGCCGATGACGATGCAGAGCGGAGCGATGCTGAGGAGTGGCGCATATGACCGTGATCCTGTTGCGGCACGGCCGGTCCACGTCCAACACGGCGCACGTGCTGGCTGGTCGTTCCGAGGGCGTCGACCTTGACGACAAAGGCCGTCAGCAAGCCGCGGAGCTGGTCGATCGAATCGGGGAGCTGCCGATCCGGGCGGTGGTGCGCTCACCGCAGCTGAGATGTCGGCGCACGGTCGAGCCGCTCGCTGAGGCACTGGGTGTCCAGGCGAAAGTCGACGACCGACTCGCCGAGGTCGACTATGGCGAATGGACGGGCCGCAAACTCGGCGATCTGTTCAAGGAGCCGTTGTGGTCCGTGGTTCAGGCGCATCCCAGCGCGGCAGTCTTCCCCGGCGGCGAGGGATTGGCCGAGGTACAGACCCGTGCCGTTACCGCGGTTCGTGACCACGACGCGCGGCTGGCCGAGCAGCACGGCGGTGACGTGCTGTGGCTGGCTTGCACTCACGGCGATGTCATCAAGGCGGTCGTCGCCGACGCGCTTGGCTTGCATTTGGATGGCTTCCAGCGTGTTTCCGTCGACCCGGCATCGATCAGTGTGATCCGTTACACCCGGCTTCGCCCGTTCGTGCTGCACGTCAACCACACCGGCAAACGGCTGACGCCCGCATTGACGGCTGCTCCGCCCTCTGACGGTGGAACGCCGCCCGATGATGCTGTCGTCGGCGGCTCTACTGAGTGACTCGTCGTCCGAGCTAGTCCCGCTCCGGATTTACGACTCTGCTGCAACTGCCGGTATTTTGGGAACTGCCATGTCTCGTGCTATCCACGTCTTCCGCTCACCCGACCGATTCGTCGCCGGGACCGTTGGCCAGCCCGGAAATCGCACCTTCTACTTGCAAGCAGTACACGACGCCCGGGTGGTGTCGGTGATCCTGGAGAAGCAGCAAGTGGCGGTGCTCGCCGAGCGCATCGGCGCCCTGCTGGTGGAGGTCAATCGCCGGTTCGGCACGCCGGTTCCTCCAGAAACCAGCGAGGTTGGAGACCTCAGCCCGTTGATCACACCGGTCGACGCGGAATTCCGGGTGGGGACCATGGGTCTGGGCTGGGATTCCGAGGCGCAAACCGTGGTCGTGGAACTGCTGGCCGTCAGCGACACCGAGTTCGACGCGTCGGTGGTGCTGGACGACACCGACGAGGGTCCTGACGCCGTGCGGGTTTTCCTGACGCCGGAGTCGGCGCGCGAGTTCGCCACCCGGTCCAACCGCGTCATTTCCGCGGGCCGTCCGCCGTGCCCGTTGTGCGACGAACCGCTGGACTCCGAGGGACACATCTGTGCGCGGACGAACGGTTACCGGCGCAGCGCGTTTCTCGGGCCTGACGATGACGCCGAGGGTTGACAATCGCGAGGTCCTGCGGCGCGGTGAGCTGACGGTCCTGGGACGCATTCGGTCGGCGAGTAACGC
This sequence comes from uncultured Actinomycetota bacterium, assembly GCA_963833915.1. Lineage (GTDB taxonomy): Bacteria > Actinomycetota > Actinomycetes > Mycobacteriales > Mycobacteriaceae > Mycobacterium. The sequence continues at coordinate 6,092 of CAWHZO010000010.1, read as the reverse complement.
CACCTTCCTATGCGAAGCAACGCTGGATGACCGCAGCGTGCACTGTGTGTACAAGCCCGTGTCCGGTGAGCAGCCGCTATGGGACTTTCCCGACGGCACACTGGCCGGCCGTGAACTCGGCGCGTATCTGGTGTCGACACATTTGGGCTGGAACATTGTGCCCTACACCATCATTCGCCACGGGCCCGCCGGTCCGGGCATGCTGCAGCTATGGGTGGACCAACCTGGCGACGCGTCTGGTTCAGATCCCGGGCCTGAACTGGACCTGGTCGACCTGGTTCCGGCTGACAGGTTGCCGTCCGGCTATCTCCCGGTGTTGCGGGCCTATGACTATGCCGGCGAACCGGTATCGCTGATTCATGCCGACGACATCCGACTGTGGCGCATGGCGGTGTTCGACGTGCTGGTCAACAACGCCGACCGCAAGGGCGGCCACGTGCTGCGCGGCGTTGATGGCGACGTTTACGGTGTCGACCACGGGCTGTGCCTGCACGTCGAGGGCAAGCTACGCACGGTGCTGTGGGGGTGGGCCGGCAAGCCGATCGACGACAACACTCTGGACAAGGTTGCCTGTCTGGTCGACGGGCTCGGCGACTCGCTCGGGGATGCTCTGGCCAGCCACATCACCAGCGCCGAAATCGCAGCGTTACGCTTGCGCGCTCGCGCACTGCTGAACAACCCGGTGATGCCCGGCCCGGATCGGCACCGTCCGATTCCCTGGCCCGCGTTTTAAGGAAGCCGGCTATGCCGCGTTCATTCGACGTATCGGTCGACTCGCCAGCCAGCGTCGAAGAAATACTTGCGGCATTCGGCGAAGCGGATTATTGGCAGGCGAGGCTGGGCGCATTCGACGACGGCGCCGGCACGCTGGATGTGTTGACCGTTGGTTCAGACAACACGGTTGATGTTGGCTTCACCGTCAGCCTCTTGCGCGACCGGCTGCCCGAAGTGATCACCAGATTCCAGCGCAGTGAGCTCGCACTCGTGCATCACCAGAAATGGAGTCGTCTCCGCGGCGACCGAGTCCGCGGAGAGGTACGAGTCGACGTCTCCGGGGCGCCCGTGACGGCGCTCGGGCAGGCGTTGCTCGCCCCCGCCCAACACGGTTCGCGGCTGACGATGACCACGACCGTAGCGGTCAATATCCCCGTGGTCGGCGGCGCCATCGAGAGCGCCATCGCCAGCCGGGTCGGTGACGACATCAACAAGTACCACCACTTCACCGGCGAGTGGATTACGGAAAACCGCTGACCCGGTGGGCGCGCGGGGCTCGCGTTTCGCACGGCGATGCGCCCGGTCGGCGATACTGGACCGGATGAGCCCTGACGTGACGGACGCAGCGCTGGCCGCGGACCTTGCCGAAGAGGCAGGAAAGCTGTTGCTGGCAGTGCGTGATCGCGTCGGCTTCAACCATCCGTGGCTGCTCGGCGATGAGGGCGACAGCCAAGCCAATTCGCTATTGCTGAAGCGGCTGCGCGCCGAACGCCCGGCCGACGCGGTGCTCAGCGAAGAGGCGTACGACGACTTGGCCCGGTTGCAGGCCGACCGGGTCTGGATCGTCGACCCATTGGACGGAACACGCGAATTCTCCGTGCCGGGTTGCGACGACTGGGCCGTGCACGTGGCGTTATGGCAGCGCCACGGCGGCCCCAACGGTGCGATCACCGACGCTGCGGTCGCCCTGCCCGCAATGAGGCAGCTGTACCGCAGCGACACCGTAAGTGCGCCTACGACAGCGCATTCCGGGCCGATCCGGATCACCGCCAGCTCCAACCGCCCGCCCGCCGTGCTGTACTACCTGGCCCGACAGCTGGACGTGGAATTCGTGCGGATCGGTTCGGCCGGAGCCAAAGCGATGTCGGTGGTGCGCGGCGACGCCGATGCCTACATCCATGCCGGCGGGCAGTGGGAGTGGGATTCAGCTGCTCCGGCGGGCGTGATTCTCGCGGCGGGACTGCACGCCTCGCGGCTGGACGGCTCCGAGATGGTCTACAACCGTCCCGACCCGTATCTACCCGACTTCCTGATGTGTCGCACCGAACTCGCCGATCTGCTGCTGGGCGCCATCCGGTTGGCAAGCTGAATCGACGCGCCCCCGATTGGGTTGCCCGGCTTCTCCTCGGGCCGTTGCGCGGCCCGCATCGTCGCCGGCGCCAGTTGATTGCCCGGCTTCTCCTCGGGCCGTTGCGCGGCCCGCATCGTCGCCGGGCTTAAAGTCGACGGTATGCAGTCCTGGCTTTCGGCACCCTTACCAGCCCTGCCGGGGCGCGGCCCGGAGCTGCGCCTGTATGACACCTCCGACCGCCAGGTGCGCCCGGTGGCGGCCGGATCGAAGGCCGCCATGTACGTCTGCGGGATCACGCCCTATGACGCGACCCACCTCGGCCACGCCGCCACCTACGTGGCGTTCGACCTGATTCACCGGGTGTGGCTGGACCTGGGACACGATGTGCACTACGTGCAGAATGTCACCGACGTCGACGATCCACTGTTCGAGCGCGCCAACCGCGATGGCCTTGACTGGCGTGACCTCGCGGCCCGTGAGGTTGCGCTGTATCGCGATGACATGGCCGCACTGCGAGTATTACCGCCGCGCGAATACGTAGCGGCGACTGAGGCGGTAGCCGAGGTCGTTGAACTCGTGGAGAAGATGTTGGCCTCCGGAGCGGCTTACGTCGTCGACGATCCCGAATTCCCAGATGTGTACTTCCGCGCCGACGCCACCCGGCAGTTCGGCTACGAATCCGGATATGACCGTGACACCATGCTCGCGCTGTTCGCCGAACGTGGCGGCGACCCGGGCCGGCCGGGCAAGACCGATCAACTCGACGCGTTGATGTGGCGTGCGGCGCGGCCCGGAGAGCCGAGTTGGCCCTCGCCGTTCGGCCTCGGCCGACCGGGTTGGCACGTCGAATGTGCGGCGATTGCGCTCAGCCGCATCGGCACCGGCCTGGACATCCAGGGCGGTGGCAGCGATCTGATTTTTCCGCACCACGAGTTCACTGCTGCGCACGCCGAATCCGTCAGCGGTGAAAGACGATTCGCGCGGCACTATGTGCATGCGGGCATGATCGGCTGGGACGGGCACAAGATGTCCAAGAGCCGCGGCAACCTGGTTTTGGTATCGGGGTTGCGCGCTCAGGGCGTCGATCCGGCCGCCATCCGACTGGGCCTGCTGGCCGAGCACTACCGGAGCGATCGCGACTGGGGGCCGCAAGTGCTGGAGGACGCCGGCACGCGGCTGCAGCGGTGGCGGGCCGCGACCACACTGCCCGCCGGCCCCGACGCCGCCGACGTCATCGCCCGAGTGCGCCGCTATCTCGCGGACGACCTCGACACACCCAAAGCACTTGCCGCACTTGATGGTTGGACTACCGATGGGCTGGAATACGGTGGCCACGACGCCGAGGCGCCGCGGTCGGTCGCAATCGCCGTGGATGCGCTGCTGGGAGTCGACCTGTCAGCACCGCGACGCTAGGAGGTAGGTTGCGGCCATGACGTCTGTTGACTCGCAAGTCGTATTCATCACCGGCGGAGGGCAGGGCATCGGGGCCGAGGTGGCCCGTCGGCTGCACGCCAAGGGCGACAAATTGGTACTGACCGACCTGGACAAGGCCGCTCTGGCGGCCAGGTCCGCCGAGCTTGGCGGCGACGAGCACGTGCTTACCGTGGTTGCCGACGTTCGTGATCTTGCCGCCATGCAAGCCGCAGCCGACCGGGCCGTCGAGAAGTTCGGCGGTATCGACACCGTCGTCGCCAATGCCGGAATCGCCAGTTACGGCTCCGTGCTGAAGGTCGACCCCGAGGCGGTCAAGCGGGTGTTGGACGTCAACCTGCTCGGTGTCTTCCACACCGTGCGTGCCACGTTGCCGTCGATCATCGAGCGCCGCGGCTACGTGTTGATCGTCTCCTCACTCGCCGCATTCACCGCGGCGCCGGGAATGGCCCCCTACGACATGTCCAAAGCCGGCAACGAGCATCTCGCTCACGCGCTGCGACTCGAGGTCGCGGACCTCGGCGTCGCCGTCGGCTCGGCCCACATGTCCTGGATCGATACCGCCATGGTCCGGGACAGCAAGTCCGACCTGCCCACGGTCAATGAGCAACTGGCGAAGTTCCCCTGGCCGTTGAACAAGACCACCTCCGTCGACAAGTGCGCCGCGGCTTTCATCGATGGCATCGAGGGCCGCAAAAAACGCGTGTACTGCCCGAAGTGGGTGGGTGTCTTCCGCTGGCTCAAGCCGGTCTTGTCTACCCGGCTTGGCGAACGTCCGGTCCGCAAAAGTACCGCCGGCGATCTGTTGGCCCGAATGGACGCCGAAGTGGCCGCGCTCGGGCGCTCCACCAGCGCCCACACCCAAGCGCTGGAAAGGCCTTAGCGCTCGAAACCGGGGTCGAGCGGGGTGACTTGTGAAAGTCACTCCGCTACCTAAACTTCGGACCATGGAACATGACCTTCACATCGACACCGGAGCCGTGCATGTCATGGCAAGCCGGTGGCAGGCCTTGGCCGCCGATCTGGGCGCACGCCGCGAGCCCGAAGCGATGTCGGGATTGTCATGCCAAGCCAGTGCCGCGGCGGTGCACGTCGGCCATGGCGATGTCACGGCAGGGACGGCAATCATGGCCGCCCGACTCCGGGAGGCGGCCGATCGGGTCGCTGCGGCCAATGCACGGTTTGTCGTCCACGAATCTGATTCGGCGGCCACGCTCTCCGCGGTGGTAGATCCGGTGAGGGGCGTATAGCCATGCCGGGTGTCGCGGTGTTACCGGGTTTGTCGGAGCTGTTGGCGTGGCCGACCGACCACCTGACGGAGGGGGCCGCGTACTGGGAAGCCGTCGCCGGGCGGTGGTACGAGGCGTTCACGCGGGTCTGGCAGGAATCGCTGTCGGCTGACTGGAAGGGGGAAGCCGCCGACGCTCTTCGAGCCCGGACCTACGCTGACAAGCTTCAGGTCAGCAGTTTGGTCGACCAATTGCAGGAGGGCGCCACGGTCGCTCGCCAGGGGGCATCGGATTTGTCAGCGGCTCGTTCAAGAGTGCGTTACGCGGTCGATGTAGCCCGTGCAGCCGGATTCGAGGTCGGCGAACATCTTTCGGTGACCGACCGCTCGGCTGGCGGAACAGCCGCCCGCCACGTACAGGCGGATGTACTGGCCGCCGAAATCCGCGGGCGCGCAGTGCACCTCATCGCTGTCGATCAGCGAGTCGCCGGCGGCGTGAGCGGTGCCCTCGGCGGGATACGCAGTGTCGGCTTTGCCGAGGCTGCTGCCTCCACCGAAATCGTCAGACGACCGCCGCTGCTGGTCCACAACGAGATTCAGCCGGTCGACAACCTGCAACAAGACTCGCGCCAACAGGACGGGCAGGGGGTCTCTGATGGCCCGAATTTGATCTACTGTTACCCGAGTGCTCGTCCAGATCATTGGTGGTGTGAGGGTTACGAGGAAGGCAAGGGACCTTATGCCTTTTTCTCTCCTTTCGACACGTCAGGGGTTGCATAGATGAGCGATTCAGACATGCGTCACATCTGGCGCTTCCTCATCGAAACCGAACAGCTCGGCGACGGGTCCTGGCGTGCTTGGTCGCCGACCGGAGCCTGGTCAGCAATCGGTGCCACGGAGCAGGAGGCCCAGGACAGCGCCATCGACCAAGCCATCGAACGCGGCGAAAATCCCGATGAGCTGGCGCGCAACGCGCCGCGCGGCCTCATAACGTTCGAAGCCGATGATCCTCGCGTGGGTTGGGTGTGGCGATTCCACCCGCAGACCGAACAATTCAGCGATGGCTCCTGGCGGGCATGGTTCGCCAGCGGTGGGTGGACGGTGACCGGCTCTACCGAAAAGGACGCCGTCTACAAAGCGAATCTCGAGTGGTTCCGTCGTCGTGAGCATCCCGACGAGGTCGCCCGGAGAATCGCGATGATGCGGCGCCACCTCTCTGCGCCGGTTCCCGGTGTAGAGAACTTCGACAGCTCAGTCCTGGACTCCGCATGGACGAGCGACAACCCAGGCCAGGCCGTGCGCTCCATCATCGCGGGACTTGGTGACTAACGCCCGAAGCCCGGACGTCGACGGCGCAGGTAGCGCTCG